>MGZJ01000052.1:0-23642 GCA_001802645.1 Geobacteraceae bacterium GWC2_53_11
CAGACGCTCTGTACCGGCTGCGGCAGATGTGTGCGTATCTGTCCGGTCGGGATCGATATTGCGTCGATAGTTGAAGAGATAAGTAAAAAATAACTGAACAATATCTGCCACAGAGACACAGAGACACGGAGAAAATCAAAGGCGAGAAACGAAGGGGAGAAGCAGAACAAAAAGCAGGTTAAAACCCAAATAATGTTGTTAGGTTTTGGTCTTGCCCTTAAAAAAGATTTTGTTTTTTCTCTGTGTCTCCGTGTCTCTGTGGCAAAAAAGGTTTAACAAATGTGTGATAACACCAACAAAAACATCTACCTCCCGTACCTGGCTACCGTCGCTGAAGTTATCGACGAGACCCCGGACGTTCGCACCCTCAAGCTGGTCTTCCAGGATGAAGCACTCCGAGAGAACTTCGCCTTCCGGGCCGGACAGTTCGCCGAATACTCGGCTTTCGGCGCCGGTGAGTCCACCTTCTGCATCGCCTCCTCTCCCACAAGAAAGGGATACATCGAATGCTGCTTCCGCGCGGTGGGACGGGTAACCGAAGAGCTGCGCCGCCTGGAAGTCGGCGACACCATGGGAGTACGCGGGCCATACGGTAACTCGTTTCCGATTGAGGAATTCTACGGCAAGAACCTGCTGTTCGTCACCGGCGGCATTGCCCTGCCCCCCTTGAGAACCCTGATCTGGAACTGCCTTGACCTGCGGGACAAGTTCGGCGACATCACCATTGTTTACGGTGCCCGAACGGAAGCGGATCTGGTCTACAAACGGGAGCTTCAGGAATGGCAGGATCGGAGCGATGTGCGTTTGGTCAAAACGGTTGATCCGGGGGGCAACAGTCCGGCGTGGGACGGCAAGGTCGGCTTTGTGCCGACGGTTCTGGAAGAGGCGGCGCCGAGCGCGGAGAACGCTATCGCCCTTGTCTGCGGCCCGCCGATCATGATCAAGTTTACCCTGCCGGTGCTGGAAAAGCTCGGCTTCAGCAGCGACAAGGTCTATACGACGCTGGAAAACAGGATGAAATGCGGCCTGGGCAAATGCGGCCGCTGCAATGTGGGGAACGTGTACGTCTGCAAGGACGGCCCGGTTTTTACCGCCACTCAGGTCAAGGCTATGCCGATGGAGTATTAAATGGCTACAGCACGAAAGATTGCTCAGAACAGTACGAAGAAGCGGCGCGGGAAATCAGGAAAACCGGTTATGTCAACGGTCATTACCGTGCGTGTTTCCGATAGCGAAAAAGAGCGGATAGATGAGATAATGTCAAATCTGGACATCAAGCGTTATTCTGATGTCATGAGAATGGCCCTGCACATGGTGAGACCGGATATCGGTTACCGGATGCATTTGAGGGAGATGACATGAAAAAAGCTCGTCCTTGCAATAGCGCCGATTCAGATTCGGTCGGTGCAGCCGCCCGCGTGTTTCCCTCCAAGTTGTTCGTTGAAACAACGACCCGCTGTAATCTCAACTGCTTCATGTGTGTCAAACAGAACCGCGGCAGCGACGTCAGCGAAGGTGATTTGTCACCCGAACTGTTCGAGCGGCTTGAATCCGCTCTCCCCCACCTTGAAGCACTTATTCTCAACGGCATCGGCGAACCGCTGCTGAATCTCCATCTTGAATCGTTCATACGCAGAGCCAAAAAACTGATGCCGCTAACCGGCTGGATCGGCTTCCAGTCCAATGGTGTCCTGATGACACATCTCCGTGCCGTGTCTCTCGTTGATGCCGGGCTGGACAAAGTCTGTATCTCCGTGGATGCCATTGCTCCCGAGCAGTTCAGAAAACTGCGCGAGGGTGGCGAAGTGGATGCCGTGGACAGGGCCTTGTCGGCCTTGAAAGATGCCAGAACCTTGTGCAATCGACCGGACGTCAAGATCGGCATCGAGTTTGTAGCGATGAAAAGCAACATCAGGGAACTTCCGGCAACGCTTGAATGGGCGGCCGGTCGCGGGGCGAGTTTTGCCATTGTCACCCACGTACTCCCCTACGACGAGATTCACGCCCATGAAGCCGTGTTCTGCAATATTACCGACCAGGCGCTTGCGCTGTACAATACGTGGCGCCGCAAGGCAATCAGCGCCGGTATTGATGTCCAGCGCTATGCTGAAGTGCGCTGGAAATACGCCCGAACGGCGGGCGAGCAGGCAATCGTTGATATGGTTGAAGGGATGAAGGCCGCCGCGGAAGAGCAGGGGATCATGCTTGATATTAAAAAGCTGCTCCAGCTGGAGCATCAGAGGCTTGATGAAATTAATGATATCTTTGCCGCAGCGGAAGAGGTCGCCGTCAGGACCGGGCTGGAGCTGCGCTTGCCGTCGCTGGCGCTCAAGGAACAGCGGAAATGTAGTTTCGTAGAGGAGGGAAGCGCGTTTGTCTCATGGAATGGCGACATCTCCCCCTGTTACTTTCTCTGGCATCGCTTTGAGTGCTTTGCAAGCGGCTGGAATCAGCTGGTGAAGCCGAAGGTCTTCGGCAACCTCTCCCGGAGCGATATGGTGCATATCTGGAACAGTCCGGAATTCACGTCATTCCGCACCGACGTACTTGCCTATGACTATCCTTCCTGTGCCGGTTGCGGTCTGGCTCCGTGTGACTATGTGCAGACGGATGATTTTCAGCAGGATTGCCACATCAGAAATGTTCCGTGCGGTTCTTGCCTGTGGTGCACTGGGGTGTTTCAGTGCCTACGATAACCAGTTGATTACGGCAAATAATTCCAGGTTATGAGAGCCGGGAGGCTACGCGTGAATTTTAATCATTTTGACGAAAGCGGCCACGCAATTATGGTTGATGTCAGTGCCAAACAACCGACCATGAGAACTGCTATTGCGGCAGCTGAAGTTCGCCTCTCACGAGAATTATTAAAAGCCATCACGGTTGGTGGTGTCGCCAAAGGAGACGTGCTGGGTGTTGCCCGGCTTGCAGGCATAATGGCGGCAAAACGGACTCCGGATTTGATCCCGCTTTCACATCCGCTTGCTATCCATAACGTCACTGTTGATTTTGAAATAGATGAATTATCCGGGCTGATAACAGCACGATGTACCGTGCGGGCATATGAACGCACCGGTGTTGAAATGGAGGCCATGACAGGAGCCAGTCTGGCGGCCCTGACGATTTATGATATGTGTAAAGGGAGCGACAAGTCGATTACTATCGGGGAGATAAAGCTGCTTTTCAAGGAAGGCGGCAAGAGTGGGATCTACAATCGCGACACGAAGTAGCACTGCTGCCAGGGAGATGCAAACAGATGAAACTGTATTTTCATAACATGACAATTGGGCGAATCGGAATTGCCGAAGAACATGGCATCATAACAAATCTGTATCAGAAATCAACCGCCATACAATGAGGCATACGGTTGTAACTCATTTGGTAAACAACAGAACTCCACTTACAACAGTTATGAAAATCTCAGGGCATAAAACACTTGCAATGGTTTTGAAGTATGCTCACGCAAATCAGGAGAACATACAAGAGGAGATGGATCGGCTGGAAAAGAGGTTTGGTAGTGCTGCTTAGAAGATTTGACCCGATTACACCAAAACTACGCAGAGCAATAAAAGAGGGGTTAGCAAATGAATGCTAACCCCTTGATAGTAGTGGTGCCCAGGGACGGAATCGAACCGCCGACACGAGGATTTTCAATCCTCTGCTCTACCGACTGAGCTACCTGGGCAAAAGGATTTCTCTTATAACGTCTCAGGTTGCTGCTGTCAACAGGAAAATGTGTTACTTGGCATTTTCCCGCTGAATTTTAATCGGTACATAGTTGCAGAACGGTTCTTCTTCCATGTAATCGCCGTACACGGCATCGGCTCTGGCGCGGCAGCCGCCGCAGACGTTGAGGTATTCACACTGGCCGCATTTTCCCTTGTATGACTTGAAGTCGCGCAGGTCGTTGAACAGCTCGGATTTTTCCCAGATCTCCCGGAATGGTGTTTCCTTGACGTTGCCGGCGGTGCGGTGGAAATAGGAGCAGGGCTTCACGTTGCCGAAGCAGTCGATCAGGCAGATGGATTGTGCAGCAATGCATCCTTTGCCCCCGCCGGTAGAGAAGGTCAGGGAGCGGCGCTCGAACTTGGTCCCCTCGGCTTTTGCTTTCTGGGGCACGATCCGGTAGTAGTGCGGAGCGCAGGTCGGTCGCATCAGGATGTCGTCTTCCATCTTCTCCTGCTGATAGTGCCAGTCCAGAATTTCCTCGTAGTCCTCTTTCGAGATCAGTTCGCTCATAATATCTTCGCCGCGCCCGGTCGGAACGATCATGAACATGTACCAGGCGGTGGCACCCAGTCCTTTTGCCGTCTTGAATGTTGCGGCGATATCACTCTGGTTGCGTTTGGTAAATGAAGAGTTAATCAGGAATTTCTGGCCGTTTCTGCGGAATATCTCTGCTGCCCGGACAACTCCTTCAAAAGAGCCGGGTGATTGACGGAAATTGTCATGTACTTCTGCGGTCGAACCGTCAAGTGACAGCGAAACCATTTTTATATCGGCCTTTTTCATTTTCTGGCAGATTTCATCCGTTACCAGTGAGCCGTTGGTTGCCATGCACATGCGCAGGCCGAGAGATGTGCCGTACTCTGCCAGTTCAAAAATGTCGGGGCGCATGAGAGGTTCGCCGCCGGAAAGGACCACAACCGGTTTGGAAAATGCGGCAATATCCGAAAGGAGTTTTTTCCCCTCAGCAGTTGTGAAGTCGCCTTCTGAAGATGTCAGGTCGGAGGAACAACGGCAGTGTACACAGTGGAGGTTACATTTTTGGGTGGTTTCCCACGCAATCCATTTCGGAACAAATTCTGTACTCATAGAGCTCCCGTAACGTATTTCAATTGGTAAGAAAACTACATGCCACAACGAAAAATCGTACCTGAATGGCCCCATAAACTCAAGAATATATTCAGGCAATGTCTACCCAAAAGATTAGGAATGTTAAAAAACAAGGGCTTGCAATCAGGGTGTACGTATAGTAGTATGACGCTCCCGCCGCCTTTAGCGGCGTTTTACGTACATTCACCCCCCCTCAAGGAGCACCAATTCATGCTGAGTATCATTCGAAAGCAGAAAGAATCAATTATCATCAAGTTGGTCTTTGTCATTATTGTCCTTTCCTTTGTGGGCACCATTTTTCTGGTGTGGGGCAAGGGAAGTGACGGTATGGGCGGGGGCGGGGGGTATGCCGCCAAGGTAAACGGCACGCGTATTTCTCTTGAAGATTACCAGAATGCTTATCAGCGCATCAGAAACATGTATCAGCAGATTTACGGGCAGTCTATTCCTCCTGAAATGGAGAAAATGCTGAACCTCAAAAAAGTTGCACTTGATGGACTGATCGACAACCTGCTTGCCATGAAAGAGGCCAAGTCGCTTGGCATCGAGGTGTCAAAGGATGACGTCGCCAATTCAATAGAAGCCATGCCGATGTTCCAGAAGGACGGAAAATTCAGTTTTGACCAGTACCAGCAGGTATTGAAGTCGAATCGTATGACCGCCAAGGATTTCGAAGAAGGCCAGGAAGCGGAAGTCACCCTCAAAAAAGTTCGTCAAGCGATTAAGGATAAGGCTGTTGTTACCGATGCCGATGCACTGGCACAGTACAAAAAGGAAAACGACAAACTGGAGCTTGAGTATGTTGCCTATGCTCCGGCAGATGTGATGGCAGAGATTAAACTGAGCGACGCTGATCTGAATGAGTATCTGCAGAAAAATCCCAATGATTTCAAAACTGCGGAAAAAGTAGCACTTTCTTATATTCTGCTTGAGCCAGCTTCCCAGGCTGCAAAGACGACAGTTACAGAAGAAGAGATTCAGACCTTCTATCAGAAAAACATTGACCGCTGGCAGGGCAAGGACGGCATTCAGCCACTGGCTGATGTGAAGGAGAAGGTCAAGGCCGAAGCGATCAAGCAGAAGACATCCAAGCAGATGTATGAACTGGCCGCCGACACCCTGTTCAAAAACATCAAGTCAGGTGATTTGAGCCTGATCGCGGGCACTTTGAAACAAAAAGTTCAGGAGACGGGCCTGTTTGCAGCGAATGCACCGGTCCCTGCCCTGGCAGGAGAAGCTGCTGTTATCAAAAAGGCTCTTGAGCTGAAGCAGGGAGAGCTTGGCGGCCCGGTTGAAACTGCCCGGGGAATTTACGTTCTCAAGGCTAAAGAGCGCAAGGCGGCTGTCGTTCCGGCGCTGGCAGAGATAAAGAGTGCTGTCGAGGCAAAGGCAAAAGCTGCAAAAGCTGTCGAACTGGCCAAAACGAAAGCGGAAGCCGCTGCTCAGCAGCTGGCGGCCAATACTGCTGTGAAGACCCAGACTACGGGCAGTTTCGGATTTTCCGCCAAAGGCGAAATTCCGGTAATCGGGGCTTCTGCCGAAATGGCGGAAGCTGTTTTTAAACTCACTGCGGGTCAGGCTCCTTCTGCGCCGTACAAGGTTGGCAACCGTTGGTACGCAGTACGGGTAAAGAGCCGGACAGAAGCGCCAAAGGCTCAGTTTGATGCTGCCAAGGAAGAGTTGAAGAAAAAGATGCTTCCCAAAAAGCAGGATGATGCACTGGCTGAATGGACAAAAGGATTGCGGGAAAAGGCCAAGATAGAGATCAATCAGGCGCTGATCGCCGATAAATAGGAGATGGATATGTCAAAACTAGTTCTGCAGACCGATTTTCCTGGTTTGAAACTGATGGCCCGCGGCAAGGTGCGTGATATTTATGATCTTGGCGAAACCCTGCTGCTGGTGACGTCAGATCGAATCTCTGCTTTTGATGTCATTATGAACGAACCGATTCCTGATAAAGGTTTCGTATTAACCCAGATTTCCGCCTTCTGGTTCAAGCAGATGGAAGATATCGTTCCCAATCACATAATCTCAATTGATGTTGCCGACTATCCGGCTGAATGCCAGCCCTACGCCGATATTCTCAAAGGGCGCTCAATGCTGGTTAAAAAAGCGACTCCTCTTCCGGTAGAATGCATCGTGCGCGGCTATGTTTCCGGTTCGGGATGGAAGGACTACAAGGCAACCGGTTCAATAAGCGGCATTAAGCTTCCTGAAGGGCTGAAAGAATCGGACCGTCTGCCGGAGCCAATTTTCACGCCATCGACAAAAGCAGATCTGGGCGCTCACGATGAGACGATCACCTTTGAAAAGATGGTGGAGCTCTGTGGCCGTGATCTTGCGGAGAAGGCACGGGATTATACCCTGAAAATCTACACCAGAGCTCGCGACCTGGCAGACCAGAAGGGCATAATTATTGCCGACACCAAGTTCGAATTTGGCGTTTTTGAAGGGGAACTGATCATTATCGATGAATGCATGACTCCCGATTCAAGCCGGTTCTGGCTGAAGGATGCGTATCAGCCGGGTGGAGCGCAGCCGAGCTTTGACAAACAGTTCCTGCGCGATTACCTGGAAACCCTGGATTGGGGCAAGTGCGCTCCGGCTCCGGTACTGCCGCAGGAAATACTGGACAAGACGGCCGATAAATACCGTGAGGCGCTTCAGAAGATTGCCGGAATAACGGTATAAACGTCTTTTTTAAAGACAGGAAAGAGGCGGAGCTTGCTATCCCGCCTCTTTTTTTTTGCCCGATGTCTTGACAAATTATAGTTGTACGGTAACCTACTGGTAAACAATTGATGGCCCACTTCACGCAGGAGAGCTGAAATGAAACTAGAAGAAATCAAAGAGATCGCAAAACAGCACGACATCAAGGCAGGAAAAATGAAAAAGGCGGAGTTGGTACGCGCCATACAGGCCGCTGAACAGAATGACGCCTGTTTTGATACCGGTAAGGCTTCAGAATGCGGGCAGGCGGAGTGCTTGTGGCGATCTGACTGTAACTGAGGTTGCGAGGGACGTAAAGCGGGGCGCGTATGTACGCACCCCGCTTTTGTGCGTTAGGGGGTGCCGGATTTGATGAACGCTCCCAGCTTCTTGTCAACTTTTGAGATGTGGTTCAACAGCCATTTCAGGAGCATGTTGTTGGCTTCTATAACGTGGTGAGTGGAAACGCCCTCTTCCTCTGTTTCATTTTTCAGTTTTTTTATCTGATCGATAAAGTAGAGGTGCTCGGCGTGATGGGATTCATAGTCCGGATATCGATGCTGACGTTGCAACCCCTCCTCATCACTGAAATGTGTGATTACGTACTCCTCAAGAAACGCCATCAAAGTCTTAAGTTCTTCAATCCCCTTGCCGGCCTGACATGCGTTTAACAATTTGTCAAAACGAAGCAGCAATTCCTTGTGCTGATTATCAATGGCATCTACGCCGATGGCCAACGACTCTCTCCATTCGATTCCCATGTGTTTTCTCCTCCGTACTAATTTAGCTTGCCAATTTTTTTGAAACGTCCCGTTTTCCCGTTTTCGGTTTATGTTTTTGCGCGTTCAATTGGTCATCCATGGCCTGCAGGCGATCATCTACCAGCTGGTAAATAGAGCCTTTGGCGAATTTCCCGTTTTTGCCCCGCTGTCCCGCCTTGATCCCCGTGAGGATTTCAATCCCCTGCTCGATCGTTTCCACGCTCCAGATATGAAACCGGCCATCATTAACCGCCTGAATTACATCCTCGTGCAGCATAAGATGCCGTTCATTTGATTTGGGTATCATGACCCCCTGTTTGCCGGTCAATCCCTGCGCCCTGCAGACCGCGAAGAATCCTTCAATCTTGTGATTGACTCCTCCGATAGGTTGCACGATTCCGCGCTGGTTGACACTGCCGGTTACCGCAATTCCCTGCTTGATGGCAACGCCTGAGAGCGCTGAGAGAAGTGCATACAGTTCGGTAGAAGAGGCGCTGTCTCCTTCAATGCCGTCATAGGACTGTTCGAAGCAGATGGAGGCAGACAACGACAACGGCCGTTTCGCAGCAAAGGTTCCTCCAAGATAACCGGTCAGGATCAGGACACCCTTGTCATGAATCGGGCCTGACAGCTTTACTTCACGTTCGATATTAACCATTCCCGCCTGTCCGGCATAAACCGTGGCGGTAATGCGGGTCGGACGCCCGAAGGTATGATCTCCAAGGCTCATGACTGACAGGCCGTTAATCTGGCCGGTCACGGCACCGGTGGTATCAACCATGATGATACCATCATCGTAGAGTTCCTGCATCCTCTCTTCAATGCGATTGACGCGGTACAGGCTCTCTTCGGCGGCGGCACGGACATCATCGCCGTTAATGATGGTGCGGCCGGCTTTCGTCGCCCAGAAGCTGATTTCGCGGATGAAATCGGCAATTTCCATGAACTGTGACGAGAGCCTGGCCTGATCATCTGCCATGCGGGCTGTATGCTCCAGCAGGGCGGCGACACCGCTCTTATGAAAGGGGAGCAGTCCTTCGGCCCGGCAGTGGCTGGCGACAAACAGCGAGTAATCACGCATGATTTCGGGTGTCCGGGCCACACGGCTGTCAAACTCGGCTTTTACCTTGAAAAACTTTCGATAATCCGGGTCGAGATGAAAGAGCAGGTAGTAAATCCAGGGCGTTCCGATCAGGATGATTTTGGAGCGCATCTGAACCGGTTCCGGTTTGAGCGAGACCATGGTCATGAAGCGGTACTGCTCCAGAACATCTTCGATCCGTATTTCGTTGTTGCGGATACAGCGCTTTAGGGAATCCCACACAAACGGATTGATCAGGACTTCACGGGCATCGATAACCAGATAGCCGCCATTGGCGCGATGCAGGGCGCCTGCACGTATCATGGTGAAATCGGTAACCGCCACGCCGCCATACTGCATGACATGCTCGATTCGCCCGAAGAGGTTGTTGTAGGTAGGATTTGACTCAAACACCACCGGCGCGCCGTCTGTTTCTTTGTTGTCCACCAGCACATTGACCTGATAGCGGTCGAAGGTTGGTTCCTGGCGCGGCATCTTGATGCCGGGGATCTGCGGCTGCGTTGACTGCGGCTTGAAGTCGTCCAGAGTGTTGAGGATGTCCTCCTGCACGGATTCCAGATATTTGATTACTTTATCCAGTTCACCATACTTTTCCCGCAAGGGATCGAGACGATGACCCAGGCAGGACATGCCGAGATCACGATCCGCCTGTGCCAGGGCCTCCTTGGTCGTTTTCTCCTGATCGCGCACCTGACGCAGCACTTCATTCAGCTGTTCCGTCAACTCCTTGCCCTGCTTCTCCAGCTTCAGCCGTTTTTTCTCATTGAGGGCGTCGTACTCTTCCTGAGTATAGTTACGCCCGGATTTCTGGGGGACGATTACCAGGCCGGAGACGGTTCTTTGCAGCGAAAAACCGAGTTTTTCAGACGCTTTTTCCAGCTCCTGGAAGAGATCGTTTGAAGCGGACTGGTAATTTTCAAGCAGTTCCGCCCGCCGGTTTTCATACTCGCTGCTTTCCAGTGCCTTCGGGATGTCCTTGCGAAACGCTTCGATCAGTTCCTTCATATCTGCGGCAAGCTCACTCCCTTTTCCGGCAGGGAGGTCAAGCGAGATTGCCGAGTCGTTATCCTTGAAGTTGTTGACATACACCCAGTCATGGGGACGGGGTTCGGTTATGGCGCGTTTGCTCAGGATGCTGGCAATCGTTGATGTCCGGCCGGTGCCGGTTTCCCCGGAGACGTACAGGTTGAATCCGGAGCCATCGACTCCCAGGCCGAATTCGATGGAACGGAGCGCCCGCTTCTGTCCGATGGCATCATTGAAATCGGGGAGTTCTGCCGTTGTTTCAAAGTCAAGAAGATCCGGATCGCAGTTCCAGCGCAATTTCTCGGCAGGTATGAGGTAGCTGTTGGGCATCAAGGGCTCCTTGGGAAATTTTCAAAATGTCATTGTGTAAAGCCGGTGCCGATATGTCAAGTCGAAAGCGAGAGGACGGCTTTTGAGACCGCTTCCCTGATTTCGGACCTTTGCGGCAGAGAGGCAGCCAGCGTTTCAATATAGCCGCGCTCACGCAGCATGCGCCGGGCTGTGCTGCACGTAAGATCGTAGACCCATGAAATTTGTAAAAGTTTGAAATCATTGAAACATGTGGCGGTCTCCAGGCGGACGATTGAGCCGGAATCCAGTGCGGCAACGCAGGCGCCTGAAGCCGTATCAGGAAGGTCGGGCAGTCCGAGTGTCGCTGCCGAAGCCCTCTTCTCCGGTGGCTGCGCCAGCAGTTCGACAAATACGCGCCAGATATCCAGCTTGTCCGCATCACGGATCAGATTGATAAACAGCCTGGTAGGCGATTTGACTGTGGCGGGAGGCTCAAGCAGGTTATGAAAGCGTACCGCTTCTTCGATAAGGAGCTGTTCGGCAGAGTCAAGCTCGGCTAGAATGTTCTGCTCGCGGATCACCTCCACCGCAAGTCGCGCATGGTTGTCGGAATCGCTGTCCCGGAACGTACGCCAGCGCCGGTACTGCGGGAAACGGCCGACATCATGCAACAGGGCGACGGCGGATGCTACGCGCGCCTCGTTCTCCGAAAGCCGTTCTCCAACGGAGAGTTGTGCCATTGCTTCGCATACTTTGCGGGTGTGCTCGATTTTTAGCTGAATATTTCGCGCGCCTTCTTCGTCGGTTTCAAGAAACGGTTCAACATAGGTGTCGAACCAGGAATAAAGCTCATCCAGATCTGTCTGTTCCATGCGGCCGGGTGACTCCGTTGAGATTGATATTGTCGGTATAATACTGTACCTTGGCGCGAAGTCAATTAATCCCGCGAGGAACCAGATGCAGTTGTCACTTCTTGAGAGTTCCGACCCCCGGCAGGTTGCCGAAAACAGGGTCAGAGAGCTCCGTATCCAGCTTGAATACCACAATAAACGTTATTATCAGCTTGATGCTCCCGAGATCAGCGATGCGGAATATGATGCCCTGTTTCGCGAGCTTGCCTCGTTAGAGGAGCGTTATCCTGATCTGGTGACCTCCGATTCGCCCAGCCAGCGTGTGGGGGGGGCGGCAACAGGCCGTTTCCGGACGGTTGTGCACAGGTTGCCGATGCTGTCGCTGGAAAATGCGGTGAATGACGAGGAGATAAGGGCAAAACTTGATGCGCGGGTGAAGAAAGAGCTTGGTCTTGCGGAGAGCTCTGCCGTGTCCTATATGTGCGAACCGAAGATGGACGGACTGGCTGTCGAATTGATTTATGAACAGGGTGTGCTGACAGTTGCCTCGACTCGCGGGGACGGTATAACCGGAGAAGATGTTACCCCGAATATCCGGACGATGCGGGGGGTGCCGCTACGCCTTGCGGGCGAATGGGTGCCGCCGCTGCTGGAAGTTCGCGGCGAAGTCTATCTTTCGCTGGAAGCGTTCCAGAAGATTAACAGGGACCGGGAGGAAAACGGTGAGCCTCCGTTTGCCAATCCCCGCAATGCCGCCGCCGGATCTCTGCGTCAGCTTGACCCGCGCATAACGGCCCGCCGTCCGCTGTCGCTCTTTTGCTATGCTCCGGGGCTGGTTGAAGGGGCAACTTTTTCGTCGCAGCACGAATTTCTGAGCGTTGCCTCAACGTGGGGACTGCCGGTCAATCCGCTGGCCCGGCTGGTCGAAGATGTTGATGGCGCCGTTGCCTATTACAATGAAATGCAGGAATTGCGGGAATCGCTCCCCTATGAAATTGACGGAACAGTTGTCAAGGTGGACTCGTTCCAGCTGCAGCGTGAACTGGGGGAAAAGAGCCGCTCGCCATTATGGGCGATTGCTTGCAAATTCCCGCCTCGCCAGGCGGAAACAGAGCTTGAGGATATTCTGCTTTCGGTTGGCCGCACGGGAGTCATTACGCCGGTTGCCAAGTTGAAGCCGGTTGAAATTTCCGGGGTGACCGTCTCGCGAGCGACGCTTCATAACTGGGATGAACTGACTGCCAAGGATATCAGGGTGGGCGACACGGTAGTAGTTGAGCGCGCCGGTGATGTCATTCCGGCCGTGGTCAGGGTCGTTGTCGATCGACGCACCGGATCTGAACGGATGGTGCCGCCCCCGCTCGTCTGTCCGGAGTGCGGTTCCGCCGTCGTCCGGATTGCCGATGAAGTGGCGCTGCGTTGCATGGGGATTTCCTGTCCTCCGCAGATTCGTGAATCACTCAGGCATTTTGCCTCGCGAGGCGCCATGGATATTGAAGGGCTGGGGGAGAAGGTTGTTGAGCAGCTTCTTGCCCTTGGCCTGGTTCATACGGTAGCAGATCTCTACAGTCTTACGAAAGACGATTTCATGCAGTTTGACCGTATGGGAGACAAGCTTGCTTCAAACCTGCTGGCGGCGCTGGAGTCCAGCAAGGCATGCGATTTGTCCCGCTTTGTTTTTGCGTTGGGAATCCGTCATGTGGGCGAACGTACGGCAAAGGCTCTTGCCCAGGCGTTCGGCAGTCTTGAAAACCTTGAGGCGGCCACGTTTGATGAACTGATTTCCGTACGCGATATCGGGGCCACGGTGGCCCAAAGTATTTTCACTTTTTTCAATACCCCTGATAACCGTTCTGTTATTGGCCGGTTGCGGGAACTGGGTGTGAATCCGACAGCCGTTGCCAAAACGGTTGGCGGCCGCTTGAGCGGTAAAAACTTTGTTTTTACCGGGTCGTTGACCCGTTTCAGCCGTGACCATGCCCGAAAACTGGTAGAGGATCAGGGGGGGAATGTGGTAGGATCGGTTTCGCGAAAAACAGATTATGTCGTGGCTGGTGAAGACTCGGGCAGCAAGCTGGTCAAAGCCCGTGAACTGGGGATTGCCATTCTTGGCGAAGACGAGTTCCTGAACCTTCTGGAAACCCCTGACGAGAGGAATATGTAGTGGAAAAAGTAACAATGATGATCAAGGCCCGCAGGCTTTTCAAGGATATCAGTGACCTGCCGACCATCCCTGCAATCGTGTCCAAAGTTGTAACCCTGCTTGACAACGAAGAAGCCAGCCCGGATGACATTGCCGACCTGATGCTGTCTGATCAGGTGCTTGCCGCCAGGGTAATCAGGGTCGTTAATTCTCCGTTGTACCGTTCAAATAGTGAAATCTCATCGGTCAAGCGCGCGCTGCTTTTCATCGGTTTCAAAAGCGTCCGGGAGATGATTCTGACCAGTTATTTCGTTGATGGCTTCAAACAGAAGGAACAGCCCTTTGACATGAAAATGTTCTGGATGCATTCCTTCAGTGTGGGGGCCATTTCACGGCGCATTGCCACTCTGGTTAGTTACCCGGATGTGGAGAAAGCGTATCTGGTCGGTATTCTTCATGATATCGGCAAGGTTTTTCTCGGGCATTACTGTAATGACGAGTATGGAAAAATGTTGAACAGCATCAGAAATACCAGCTACACCACCTATGAGGCCGAATATGAATTTTTCGGCACGACCCATTGCGAAGTGGGTCTCTGTCTGGCGCAGCGGTGGAATTTCCCCTCTGCGTACTGTGATGTTATCTCCTACCACCACTCCTCGGAAATGGCCACCGAGGATCCCCTGCTGACATCAATTATCTCGCTGGCGGACTTTTACTGTCTGTCGCACGGCACGTCTGACAGCGTTGCCCAGGCAAGTATTCCGGGGGTGTCGGAGGAGAATGCCTGGAAGGTATTCAAACAGCTTGCCCAGGATAGGCTTCCGTCAAGTCTGGAACATTTTCTGTCAGATCTGGATGAAGAGTATGAAAACATCAGCCATGAGGTCGATCTGCTGTTTAACACCATGACTGCTTAGTAAGTTAGAAGTTATTTTCTGCGCTTTTCTGGCAGAAAATAACTTCGTTAACGCACGTATCCTGTTTATCAGGGCTAGGAGAATGTGGCCATGTCAGAAGAAATTTCGGTAACCTGTTCCAAGTGCAGTTCGGTATGGCAGAATCGCGGAACCACCAATTGCTGGAGCGGCGATCCGGATCAGGCGCCGCCGAAGCCGGGTAACTGCCCGTCGGAAGCGTACGAAGAGATCGTAAAGAAATCGTTTGACGGCTACCGGACCGTGACCGAGGATGCGAAAATAGCCTTTGTGGCGGCGCGGGTCGAAGGCCTCTGCTACCAGCCGGTGCCGGGGAGCGACGCCGTCAACGCCCGCTGGACCAGGGTTGAGGACACCGTCGCCTTTGCAAAGCTGATGGGGTACAAAAAGATCGGTATGGCGACCTGTATCGGTCTGCTGGATGAGTCGGAGCGTTTGGCAAAAATTCTGACGGCCCAGGGGTTTGAACCGGTTAGTGTCTGCTGCAAGGCAGGGAGTATTGACAAGCTTGAATTGGGATTGTCCGAAGCGGACAAGGTCAGGCCGGGCACCTTCGAACCGGCGTGCAATCCGATTGCCCAAGCTGAGATCTGTAACAGGATGGGAACCGACATGAACCTAATCGTTGGTCTTTGCGTCGGTCATGACATGCTCTTCAACAAGCATTCGAAGGCCCCGGTATCCACCATAATTGTCAAGGACCGCGTGACCGGCCATAACCCGATTGCCGTCCTCTACGGGCAGAACTTTTACTATAAACGGCTGCAGAAACAGATGGTGCTGCCGGAGGAAGAATGATTTTTGCCACAGAGACACAGAGTCTCAGAGAAAACCCTTAAAAGGTTAGATCTTTTTTCCTCTGTGTCTCTGTGCCTCTGTGGCTTGACTGCCGTTTAAGGTTTTCTGTTATTATCCTCTGCATGCCGCAATAAACGCCCCAGCGATATCCGGGTTGCTGCCGAAATGAAGATGGATATACGACGCAAGACAGTTTCGTATCCGGAACCCCTCCGCTCCCAGCGTAACTCCCTGTCGTGACACCCGGTAACAGCGCTCCACTTCCTCCGGCATTGCGCCGATCTCCGAATAGTGAAATTCATGCCCCCGGACCACAGCTCCCTTGGCGCCGATGCTGACATCTGCCGCCAACTCTGTTTGACGGTAGCCAAGCGCCTTGCGGCGCGGCAGCATCCGGCAGCGTACCGGAAAAATACCCGCAAAATCAGCTGTTTCCTGCAGTTCCGATGCTTCGATCCCCTTTGCCAGATAGACAAAACCTCCGCACTCCGCATAGACCGGCATATCTGCTGCCACTGCCACTCTTATGGCGTCTCTCATGCCGGTATTGCTTTCAAGCTGCTTTGCGTACAACTCCGGGTAGCCCCCCGGCAGGTAGATGCCTTGTATATCGCCAGGAAGACCGGTGTCGTGAAGTGGTGAGAAAAAGGTGAGTTCAGCCCCGGCTTCGCGCAGCAGGCGCAGATTGTCTTCGTACATGAAGCAGAAGGCCGGGTCGCGGGCCACGGCAATTTTGACCGGTGGTTCGGCTCCGTTCACCAACCGGTCGCTGCTCGCCATTCCGCCATCGCACTTCCGTTCCCTGAGCGGAGTTGAAGGGGAAGGGGAAAGAAGTGCCGAGTTAAAACCAAGTCCTGCCAATCGATCCAGATCCAGGCAGCGTTCGGCCATATCCGCAAGGCCGTCGATGAATTCACCGGAAAGTGGATTGTCCTCGGCAGTCACCAGCCCCAGGTGGCGGGACGGAATGGCCAGATTCTCGTCGCGGGGGATGCAGCCGTAACAGACAATGTCCGGGCAATAGCCTGCAAGCGCTTCCTTGAGCAATGTGGCATGGGAGTCGCTGCCGACGTTGTTGAAGATGACGCCGGCTATTCTGACCTGTGGGTCAAAGCCCGCAAACCCCTTGACCAGCGCTGCGGCGCTGGCCGCCATGCCCCGTGCGTTGACCACCAGCACCACCGGAGCTCCCGTGATGACGGCAATTTGAGCACTGCTACCACTGGTGCTGGATGCGGCGATGCCGTCGAAAAGCCCCATGACCCCTTCGATGACGGCAACAGCCGGGGCGGCCGAATGCGCCATGTTGATCTGAAACGTGCTGCGCACAAACTCTTCCGGGCACATCCAGGCGTCAAGGTTGATTGAAGGGTGTCCGGTTACTGCCCGGTGATAGCCGGGATCGATAAAGTCAGGTCCGCATTTGAAGGGGGCAACGGCCAGGCCACGCCGGGTCAGGGCCGCCATGATCGCCAGGCTGACGGTCGTTTTGCCGCTGCCGCTCTGGGGGGCTGATATCAGAAAACCATTCATCACGCTCACCGCAATGATCTCCTTGCTCCGCCGTACTGAAAGAACGCAATCAGATGGAATTCTTCCTTGTCATACCCCTTGGGGAATCCTCCCACCGGTCCGATGGCTCTCAGAGTGCGCAGGACCTCTTCATCAAGTATCCGGGCGCCCGAGCTCTCCAGTTGCTGGATGTTGGTGATCTCGCCGCGCCGGTTGAAGGTGATCCTGACCGGTGTAATTCCCTCAATCCCCCTCAGGGCCGCTTCCTGCGGGTAGCGCCAGACACCGTAGACCGCTCCTTCAAAGCGGCGCAGAAACGATCCGAACACGATGTCGTCACTGTTCAGAAAACGGGTGTCACCCTCGGCGATATCATTTTCGAACTTGCGGCGGTAGCTCTCCTCAAGTTTCGCCAGCCGGTTTGCTCCGGGAAAGAGGTTTGCCGTTGTCAGCTGCTGTCGCGCAATCTGCTCTTTCGGTTTCAGAAGACCGGCCGCTGAAAAGCCGGGGGCAGCGGGAGTCCGCCCCGGCGTGGCGGGTGTCTGAGGTGTCCGTGCTGCGGGGGCGGGCTGGCGTCCCGGAGCTGGAGCAGTTTTCTTTTCGACGGTCAGGGAGTCCTTGGGAGCATCGCCGCGTGGTGCCATCTCCTGTTCAGCTCTGGTGCGCTGCTCTGAGCGCCGCTTGGTTTCCTGCTGCCGCTGTTCCGGCTGCTTCAGCTCCGGCATCTGCTGCAGGTCGATAAAAACAGGCTCTTTGGGAGGTTCGGGCCGTACGGGAGGGAAAAAATAGAGCCCTGCGAATACTCCCGCGTGCAGGAGCAGAGAAATGCAGAGTAATACAAGGAATGATTTTTCAATATATCGATCAGGCATGGAGGACAGTCATTTCAATCCGCAGTTGAACTGCGGTCATTTCTCGTTTGGTTTTTCAATCTCAATGAGGAGAAGGAATTTGTACCGTTTCCTGTGTGTACTCGCGGTGCGAATCCGTCTGCGGAGCGGTTTCCGTGCGCAGGAAGGCTCGAATCTCTTTCAGGCTGTCAAGGATGTTGTGTTCAGCTTTCGGGAGCTCTCTCGGGTCAAGCTCAAGAGTCACCGTGCTCTGATACTCCGTACTGCGCAGGTGATTGAGGAATCGCGTCAGCGGCAGAATTCCGTGCCCCGGCAGCAGGTGCTCACGTCCATGGCCATAATCGGAAAAATGGATGTTAAGGATGCGGTCCGAGTCGTAACAGAGAAAAAAGTCATTGATGAAATTTGTTTTTCCCGATCCCATGTGGGTGCAGTCAAACGTCATGTACAGATTGTGGTCCCGGATAAAATCGACCAGACGCTGCGTGTTGGAGAGGATATTCGGGTTGATCTTCCACTTGCCGACCCACGGCATGTTTTCCATGGCAATGGCCACTTTTCCCCCCAGGCCGAGCTCATGCTGATAGTCATGTATGCTGTAGAGCCAGCGCCAGAAACCGATTTCGAAGCCCATCCAAGATGGCGGATGGAAATTGACCAGGGGAATGTCGCATTCAGCCGCCAGTTGCACGGACAGTTTGAGCGAATCTATGGGCCCGCCCCAGCCGTCAAGCTCCATAAACGGGGCATGGATGGAATGGATCGTGGTAATTTCCTGCAGCGATCGTATCAGCTTGACGCAGTTGACCCGCTGGAAATCCTGGTTGATGATCAGTTCGACTCCGTCGAAACCTGATTCAGCCGACAGCTCGAATACCCTCTGCAGAGGCAGGGTAAAGAGGCTTCCGGTTGAAAGGGATATAATCATGGCGCGCTATTTCCCATTTCGGAGAATATGATTTCAACATGGCGCTGAATGATGGCAACCGATTCAAGAGCCTCTTTCAGTGACTGCCGCTGTTCAGGCGAAAGCTCGTTCGGATTCAGGTGCAGCAGTTGGTCGTTCTTTCGATCAATCTCGAAGAATTGCTCCAGACCCAGCCTCAGATTGTGCAGGTCATGCCAGGTTGCCAGCATCCGTTCGGCCAGTTCGACGTCCAGTACCTGCTGCATCAGCAGGTCATAGATTCGTCCGCTGCTGCTGACCGAGGAGCTGCCTTTGATCAGGGAGAGCGTGGACAGTGAAGCTGAGAACGGCAGCAGGCCATAGTCCAGCAGCTTGAACAACCCGTATTCCAGCTTCAGTCTCCCCATGATGCCCAGGCCGTTTGAAAGTGCCGTCATGCGATGAACCAGATTGGTCACCGCCGAAGAATTTGCTCGCAATGTTGCACAGCTGATCTGCTTCAGGTCGTCACCTAAGTGGTTGCCGGAGTAGAGAGAAAACTGGTCGGCAAGCCGGCACGGGTTGATGTGCTCCTCTTCCGCTTCACAGCGAAGCCGCCATTCGGCCAGAGTCCCCCGCCATTCCGGGTTGCGTGGCGTGACTTCCTGATCCGGAGCCAGTCCGGCAGCTTCAAAGCCGTCATGAAGTTTCTCGCTGAACAGGCCGATGGCCCGGAGTCCTTCTGTTCCGGTGTTGTCATGAACGATCAGAAGCTGGAGAGCGCAAAAAGGGGAGTACTCATGCCGTCCGGCAGGTCCCACAGCAATCAGGGCAAATTCCGGAAGAGCCGAGGCTGAATCGCCGAGCTGAATCCTGGCCTGTGCGATGATAGCGGCGCTTGCCTGTTGCAGAAAGGCCATGCTCAACTCATAGAAAATCGGAACCGAACGGAAATGACTGAAATGGCGATACAGATAGTTGTAAAAGGTGATGGTCACTTCTTTCCGGCAGTGTGGCGGTGCTGTTGCCATCTCCCGTATCTGTCCGTTCAGATGTTCCAGGAGGTTGTTATGATCCTGCGTGGCTGTTTCAAGGAGCGTACACGTTTTTTGAAAAACGGTTTCAGAGCTGCTGTCATGATCCGATGCTGCCAGGTCCAGCAGCGCCTGCCGATAGGCAGTCGCAAAATCGGTGGCTGCCCGCCAGACGGTGATATCGCCCCCCTTTGCTGACAAGAGAATATTCTTCATTCTTCAGGACAGTCATGCACATCCCGGCTTATGAAATGCCTGATGCCGGGTGATGGGGGGGCGGTCAGCAGTGAGATGACGATCATGATGATCATCACCAGCGGCGCCCCGATAAAGGCGGAAGAGGTCAGCGGGAACAGGTGCGAAAAAAGCGGCAGCGAGGCTCCGATAAACAGCGGGGCAAAGCTGATGACGACGCCGGTCAGCATTCCGCAGATAACTCCGGCGGAATTCGCCCGGGGCCACCAGATGCCGAGCAGGAAGGCGGGAAAGATGGTATTGCCGGCGAGGGCAAAGGCAAAGGCGGCGATTTCTGCGATCATTCCCCAGGGTTGGAAGGTGAGCACCATGACAACCAGCGCCAGAAGCAGGAAAAATCCTTTCGCAGCGTAGACTTTGTCCTGCTCCGAAGCGCCCGGACGGATCAGGCGCGGGTAGATGTCGAACGAGAATGAAGCCGAGCCGGTCATCATCAGTCCGGAGGTCGTTGAAAAGGCGGCGCTCATGCCTCCGGCGGCCAGCAGCCCGATTGCCCAGACCGGCAGCCCTCCCAGGCCGGCGGCCGAGAGAACGATCATGTCGGCCGCATCGGCATTCCCTGCATTGAACGGCAGGCCTGCCCGCGCTTCAAACAACCGGGCCAGTATGCCATACGCAGGAGCAGACCAGTAGATCAGTGCGATGAAAAAGAGCCCCCACACCACCCCCCAGCGCGCATCCCGTATGCCGGGCACCATATAGAAACGGGACAGCACATGCGGAAGCCCTGCGGTGCCGAACATCAGGGTAAAGCAGAGGGCAAACCATTCGAACAGCGACGTGTTGGCAAAGGGCTCGGACCAGTTGACGCCGAATTGCTGCTGCAGTTCACCGATCGCCGCTCCGTAGCCGAACTGGGGCAGTATCCAGAAGTAGCCAAGTTTGCGGGCCAGCAGCATCAGGGGGAGGATAAAGGTGGTGATGAGGACGAAATACTGCAGCTTCTGGTTGCGGACAGAGCCCAAAGCTCCGGAGATGACCACGAAAGAGACCAGCAGTGAGGTGCCGACAATCACGGCCGGTATATAGTCGATCCCGAACAGCCAGGAAACCAGCAGTGCGATGCCGCGAAACTGGGCGACACAGTAGATGATCGTGATGATGATTGAAATAAGTGCCGCCAGGGTCCGGGCGGTATCCGACTCATAGCGGAACCCGACAAAATCGGGAGTTGTGAACTTGCCGAAGCGCCTGATCTGGGTGGCCATCAGCACCAGCAGCAGCACATAGCCGCCGGTCCAGCCGACCACGTAGGCCATGGCAAAATAGCCTTTCAGATAAAACATTCCGGCCAGGCCGAGAAAGCTGGCGGCGCTCATCCAATTGCTGGCGATCCCCGCGCCGATGCCGACCCGCCCGGTATAGCTGCCGCTGAAACCGTACTCGGACGACTGCTTTTTACCGCTGCGCAGTCCGGAAAGAATGAAGAGTGCAAACATGCCAGCCACGATGGCCAATGGCACCATTTGTACTATGCCGTATGCCATTATTCGTCCTCCCCGCTGGCAGGCTTGATGCGGAACCTGAGCGACTCTTCCTGCATTTGTGTCGAGTTACGATCCATCCAGACATTGAACAGCACACAGAGGATAATGAACCAGAGCGGCAGGAACTGTCCCGTTAGCCAGAACTGGATTGGGAGGTTGAAAAATGTCAGATCCTGAAGCAGCAGCTTGGAATAGCTGGCCTCCAGAAAATAGGCAAACAGCTGAAATCCGACAATAGCTGCCAGCCACCCTGACAAAATCCATTTGATGAGACGGACCTCGCCCCGCATGGCCTTTCCGCGCGGCCTGAAAAAGCCGGAATCCTTCTGTGCAGATGTGTCGCCCATGGTGTCCCTCTATCCTGTGTTCTGTGCTTTTCGGTAATGAACGTAATAAATCGGCTGCCCCAGATCCAGAAAGCGGCGCATATATTTTGACCCCGGATACCGCTCCAGCGTGTGCCGGAACGTATCTGGTGCAAGCTGGTTGACGAAGCCGGACTGCACCGCCATGAATTCCGCCACATCCAGGCCGTAGTCAACAAAATCTGTGGCAAAGTAAAAATCGGCGTCCGGCCTTAGAAAACGCGACAGATACTCGACAAAACCGCTGTTGACCAGGCGCCGTTTCCGGTGCCGCAGTTTGGGCCAAGGATCGGGGCAGTTGATGATGGTCATGCGCAATGATCCCGCCGGTATGCAGGTTTCGATGAAACTGCGGGCTTCGGCCCGCAGCACGCGCACATTGGTCAGGCCGGATTTGTCGATCCGTTTGCAGGTCTTGATACACCCCTTGTTGTAGAAATCAAGCGCAATAAAATTCAACTCCGGGTGCAGGACAGCCATTTGTACGACAAAATCACCCACGCCGCAGCCAATTTCCAGAGCCAGCGGGTTGTCGTTGCCAAAAATAGAACCCCACTGAGGAGCCGGGTCATTGTCCTCCCAGGGGAGGAAGGTGGGGGATGTGTTGGGGATCAGCATGAATGATAAGTGTCCTTTGTGAAAAATTGCGTAACCATAGCATAACTTGGCGGCTGGCGGGAGGGAATTTTGCGGCGGGAGCGCTGTTTTAACCGGTGAAAATAGCAAGACAACGACGTGGCGATAGTGTATAACATGGCGTCGATATGCATGTTTTTATTGAGGTGCCGGTGTGAGGGGAGCTGTCATGAGAGGATGCCGCGGTTTTACGCTGATAGAAGTCATCGTCGTTGCGGCGATCATCGCCATTCTGGCCGGAATTCTGGTTCCGGTGATCTTTAACCAGGTTGATGAGGCGAGGATCACCCGGGCGCAGGCCGAGTGCAAAACGATCTCGTCGGCAATACTCATGTTCCGGAAGGAGACGGGAAAGTGGCCGTATCTGATGCCGGATGATCCTGCTTGTGCCGCCTATTATACGACTATTCAAACTGCTGGTGTCCCGGAAAGCAACCCAACGGACAATACGACTGGAGCATGGGGGGTTAATGTTGATGAAGTCACATTTGGCCTTATCCTGAATTTGCCCGGAACTCCGGCGATAACACAGCCATGCTATAACAATAAGGCCGGAACTTATTTGATGGAAGACAAACCTGACCCTTGGGGACACAAATATATCGTTAATGCCGCCAATTTTGCCGATGCGGTAAAACCTGTCTGGATCGTGTCCGCCGGGTCGAACGGTTGCCTTGATACATCGGTGAACAGCCAGACATTGAATGACTCGCCCTGTGTTGCCGGACCGGGGGATGATGTGGGTATACGAATCAAATAAATTGAAAGCGGGTATGAATAAAAAAGAGGCTGCGGTCATGGTGACCGCAGCCTCTTTTTGTGTATGGCAGGATTGGTTACTGAATGCGTACAAAAAGCCGCACCGTGCCCGAGGAACCGGCAGGCAGGCTTCCGCCAAGCGTCCAGGTTACGATACCATTGCCAAGCCCGGCTGGTGGTGCGGTAAAGGAAACATTGCACGATGTGATTCCGGACGGCAGCGAACCGCATGATGCGGAATCGTACGCGGTATACAGCGGAACCGGGTCTGTGATGACCACATTTTGCAGCGAAGTGGTCGCATTGGGGTTGCTGTAGCCGATGTCGTACGCGACCAGGGTGCCGGGAGAAGCTGACATCACGTTGGGCACCTTGGTGACTTGCAGCGGCAGCCGGTTGACG
>MGZJ01000052.1:23656-30347 GCA_001802645.1 Geobacteraceae bacterium GWC2_53_11
GGGTAGTGGTAATGCTGCTGACGTTGTTGCTGTAGGTATTGGCGTTTGCGCTGGTGACCGGTATGGTAATGGTGCAGCTGCCCGGCAGCAGGTTCGGCACGCTCAGGCTCAGGCTGGTGTCTCCGGCTGCCAGAGCCGGGCTGTTGGTGACACCGGCGCAGGTGCCGCCGATAACGGCTGGCGAAGCCACCTTGAATCCGGTCAGGGTGTCGGTAAAGGTGACCGTGGTCATGGCCTGGCTGTTGGAATTGGTCAGAGTGAACGTCATGACGGAGGTGTCGTAGACATCAACGCTTGAAGGGGCGAAAGCCATGGCCATGGTTGGAGGATTAAGCACGGCAAGCGTCGCCGTATTGCTTGGCGGACCCGTTCTGGTAGAGGGAACTGTGTATGTCACGCCGATGGTGGTGTTGGGGTAGCTGCCCGCTGTCACAACTTTTACCCTTAATATTAATTTGCAGGATGAACCATTGGTCAGAGAAATACCGTTTACGCGAATACCGGTTGAGCCCACGGCGAGCGCCGTGTTGCTTTGGTTGCGCAACGAAGTGTATGAGCAGGTGGTTCCGGTGACCGGCGTGGTTTGGGCAACGGTCATGGCGTTTGAATTGAGCGCGGGAAATGTATCGGTAAACGTCATGGCCGTCTGGTTTGATCCGGAGTCGTTATCCAGTGTGAAGGTTATATCGGAAGTGCCGCCCGCGCCAATCGTGGCCGGGGAAAATGATTTGCTTATGCCGACCCTTCCGACCGACAGGGTGGCGGTGTTGGACACCGGACCTGCCGTAGGTGTCTGGGCGGTTGTCATGCCGGTGGTTGCGTTGCTGTAGTTTCCTGACGTGGAGCTTGTGACATCAACCATTATGGTGCAACTGCCGTTCGCCGGAATGGTAATGCCGTACAAGGTTATGGCGGTTAGCTGGTTCGATGCTGAATTTGCGCTGGGGATTGAACCGAAGCAGGTGCCCCGTGAGCCGCCGATAAAACTTTGGGCAATACTGGTTAGTCTCATCTGGCCGGGCGACGTGGGGAAGGTGTCGGTGAATTTGCCCCCCGTGAGTTGTATTGAATTGGGGTTGGCAAGGGTGAAAATAATGGTTGAAGTGCCGTTGGCTGCAATGGATGGCGGTGAAAAATCCTTGGTTATGGTTGGCGGCAGCAACACGCTCAGGTAAGCCGTGTCTGATGGCCCGGCCATTATTGTGCCGGTCTGGGTGCTGGTCGCGCCGCTTACCGTGTTGGGATGCCCGCCCGCCGGGCTCTGCACGGTGCTGGTCACCACAAAGGTTACGGTGCAGGAAGCGCTGGCGGGAATCGTTATGCCGGAAAAAGTGAGCAGACCGGTCTGAGCCGCCGTGAAGCTGTTGCCGGAAGCGCCGCTACAGGTTCCTCCGGCTGCGCCAGCGGCATTGATCTTCATATTGGTCAAGGTATCGGTGAAGGCAACGCCATCCAGTTGGACACTGTTGAGGTTGGTCAGCGTCAGGGTGATGGTGGAGGCGCCGCCGCTCTGTATCATGCCGGGAAAGAAGCTCTTGGCCATTTGCGGCGGAAAGAGAACCGTGATCGTTGCAGGCGCCGACTGGCTGCCGGGAGCCGGAGTTTCTGTGCTGGAAACGCCGCTGGCGATGTTGCTCTGTTGTCCGGAAACGGTACCGGCCACCTGAACCGTCACCGTGCAACTGCCCGCCGCCGGGATGGTCAGCCCGGAAAAGACAATATTGCTGGTTCCGGCGTTGAGTGTGTTGCCCGCCGCGCCGCCGCAGCTCCCGCCAGCCGCGCCGGTTGCGGCTATTTTCAGGTTGCCCATGTTGTCGCTGAAGGTCGCGCTGGTCAGGGGGATATTGCCCGGATTGGTGATGGTGAAAGTCAGGGTTGTGGCTGCGCCGGGGGCGACTGTGGCTGCGGTAAACGCCTTTGCGATGGTCGGCGTTCCGGCCACCACCAGATAGGCGGTGTTGGAGTTTGCCCCCGCACCGCTCTGGGTGCTGGTGACGCCGGTGACGGTGTTGACATGGCCGCCCGCACTGCTGATGGTGTTGCTGGTGATCTGCACGGTGATGGCGCAGTTGGAATTCGCGCCGAGAGCGCCGCCTGCCAGGATGATGCTGGCTGAACCCGCAGTTGCCGTTACCGTGCCGCCACAACTGTTGGTGACAGCGGGAGTCGCGGCCACCTGCATGTTGGTGAGATTGTCGCTGAAGGCTATCCCCGACAGAGCGGTAGTGCCGCCGTTGGTTACTGTCAGGGAAAGGGTGCTGGTGGCACCTTGTTGGATCTGCGCGGGAGAAAACGTTTTGGCGATGACCGGGGGCTGAATCGCCGTCTGGTTCAGGGTGGAACTGGCTGGCGATGTATTGGTGATGTTGCGGTTGTTGGTGATCGACCCGGCCGGGATGGTGTTGATGAAGTTTCCGGCGCTTGAAAAGGTTACGTTGACGGAGACGGTACAACTTCCCCCCGCCGGGATAACCCCGCCGGAGAGGGCGACGGACGAACCGCCGCTTGCTGCCGTGACCGTGCCGTAACAGCCGGTTCCGCTGATAGCGCCGCTGGGTGATGCCGTGTTGACCAGCCCGGCTGGATAGCTGTCGGTAAAGGCGGCGTTGTTCATGGCGACACTGTTCAAGTTGGCAATCACGATTGACAGCGCGCTGGTTCCGCCGGAGGTGATGCTGGCGGGGAAAAATGACTTGGTGATAGTTGCCGGAGCCCAGACGGTCACATCCTCAAGCGTCGATGAACCGGAAGCATAATTGCTTCCCGGAACTGTTCCGGAACCGGCGTAGGTTCCGCCGGGGGTGACGGTCTGTCCGGTGGAAGTGCGGGTCGGGTCGTCATAGACAACCGTGGCGGAGTTTTGATAGGTGGCAAGTGTCGTGCCGCCAGGCACGTTGACGGTGAACCTGATGGTGGCCGAGCCGCCCCCCGGAATGGAGAATGACCCCCATGACGGCGCGGTTGTTCCGCTGACCGGGTTTGACGTGCTTGTCCGTGTTGCGCCGCCGGAAAGGGTGACGCTATCGGTGGAGGCGTAGGTGAACGGTGATGGTAAGCCGGGAAGCGTATCGGAAAGAATGACGCCGGTAGCCGTGCCATATCCGCTCGTGTTCGTCACGGTAATGGTGTAGCTGGTCGTTCCCCCCCGGACTGTTTCCGCCTTGGCGGTTGTCTTGCTGACGGTCAGCAGCGGCGAGCAGAGCGCGTTGGCTCCCGCGCCGGGAATATCAACCGGTTGTAGCGAGTAGATCTGGTAGCCGCCGGAGGACGCGGTTGAACCGTATTCGGCGGTGGATGTCGGGCTGGTGGCGGTGGTGCCGTTGGTTCCTGCCGAAACATCAATGGTGATGCCGGAAGCGGTGGTGATGGCGATAAAACCGCCGCTGCCGCCGCCGCCCGGGCCGTGGGGAGAACCGTTGCCGGTGTTGACGCCGCCGTTGCCCCCACGGGCGCTAATGGTCAGGCTGCCGAGGCTGCCGTTGTTGTTGGTGGCAAAAGCCAGCACCGCTCCACCGCCGCCACCGCCGCCGCTGGCGTCGTTGGTGACACTGCTGTTGGCACTGGTGCCGTTGGCGCTGATGGTACCGCTGCCGCTGGCAGTGCGGGTTCTGATGATGACAATGCCGCCGCCCGGAGCGCCGCTGGAGGCATCCGCATGGCCGTTGCCGCCGGTGCAGTTGTTGGAGCTGCCTGCGCCCCCGCCGCCACCCATGGTCAGCAGACCCGGCCCCATGGGGATGGAATATCCGCCAAAACCGCCGGTCTGGTAGCCGGGCGGGGTGCCGCCCGTCCAACCATACCCCCCCATGCCGCCGATACTGTACGCGCCGCCGCCGCCACCACCGGTGTTCTCGTCATTGGCAGCCGAATCGCCGTCAGTGCTGCCGCCACCGGCGTTGCCGGGCGCGCCTCTCCCGAAATCATAGCCGCTGGCGGAGCCGTTCGGATAACCGCCAACACCGGAATTAACCACGGATGTGCCATCAAAATAAATCATCGGCGTTCCGGCAACCCCTTCGCCTTTTGAACCGTTCGGCACAGAACCGCGCCCGGTTGTCGCCGTGGCAGCCAAATTGATGGTTCCGCCGCCTTGCCGCGTCCGGTAGTCGGTGTTGGCAAGCGTATCGCCGGTGCCGTTGCTGTTGCTGCACTGACCGCCGCCCCCTCTGAAGCCCTGTCCTGAAACAGAGACGCTCTGTCCGCTCCAGGAAAGATTTCCCGCCACATCGAAGGCGACAACGCCGCCCGAATTGCCGTTCCATGCCGCGGAGGTTACCGTCCCGGTCAGGGTGGCTGAAGAGTATTGCGGTATCCGGATGACCTGAAAGGTGTGTTGCCCCGCTGCGCTGCTGGCTGAGGTGGTGCGGTAGCTGTTTGAAAGCGGCGCGGTTATGGTTATGGGACTCGTGCCGGTTGTGTAGGTGGCTGACACCACCGCGTATTCATAAACCCCGGAGTTGTTGAGCGAAGTGTAGCCGCTGCCGCTGGAGCTGCCGCCATAGGTGGAGCTGTTGGCGCTGTTGATATCGGCGTCCTGCATCTGCATGATCATGATCAGATCACCGGCGACGATGCTGTTTGCCGCGCCCCGTTTACCGGCGACGCTGACGGAGATGGAGGTGGAACCGGCGGATGCCGTACCTACGCCTGGGTAATAGCTGTTGACGATACCGCTGATGGTAGCCGGGCCGTCAACGCCCGGATTTGAGCAGACCGCCGCCATGGCGGAGGTTGTGAGCGCTGTAACAAGCAACCATGTTATGACGTATATAGATGTGAAGGTGCGCATCATTGTTTTTCCTCAAATACAAAAATCATCATTCCTTATTCAGAGTTGTCAGTTTGGTTTTGCGTTTTTGTCCCCCTCCTTCCTTTCAAGGAGGGGTTAGGGGTGGTCGCCTTTGATTCTCATCAATCTTAAGGATAAAAACGAAGTCAAAAGCCAAAATCTGACCACCCCCAGCCCCTCCTTAAAAACAGGAGGGGGGCTAAATCATTGGATCATTCCTTATTCAGCCATCCCGCCGCATCTTTCACGCTCTGCTGGTCAAACTTCATCCTGAACCTGACGTACGGCCCCTGCGCGGTGTAGGCGGCGCTGGCGAAATCCTTGTCCTCAAAGCCTGCCACATTGTAGCCGAGGCTGATCCAGGCGTTTTCGACGATGTTGTAGCCGGTTGACGGGCCAAAACTGTAGGCGAACTGGCCGCCGTGCCATGAATGCAGCACGCTGCCGCGCAGGCCGATATCCCACTTCTTGGTGATATCGTAGCGCGCTTCGACGCCGATATGGTCGGTGAAGCCGCTGTAAGAGCTGCCGCCAATGGTATCTTTGACAAACTTGGCGCCGTATTGCAACGAAATCTGGAGCTGCTTGTAGGGGCGGTAGTTGGCGTTCAGGTTGTTGACCAGTCGCCACGAAGTTGTATCGGCGGCGGCTGTGCCGCTCTGGGTGTCGATAAAGTAATCGAGCCGGTTGAGTAGAATCCATTTGGTGCGCGGCGGACGGAATACCAGACCGTAGCGCAGGTTGGCCTGGGTCGTATCAATGCCGGTGGCGGCAAAGGTCTGGTAGACCTGGACGCGTCCCGACCAGGCCCAGCGGCCATCCACCTCGTTGACAATGCCGCTCAGCAGCCCCCATTTGTCCTGGCTTTCCGCGATACGCCCCTCGACCCGGTTGTCCCAGGTCAGGTGCTTGACCTGATAGGTTGCGCCGGTGGAAATGGCGGTAAAGTTCTCGTTGCCGCCCGATGCGGGGGGCACGTTGGTGTTGAACTGGTAGCGGGAGCTTCTGGCCAGGGTCTGGCTGCGATCCACTCCGGCGTCGGCCTTCCAGGCGTCATTGATCTGCCAGGTCTGTTTCAGGCCGACGTTGGCAAAGACCCGCTCTTCGCTTTCGCCCAACTGCCGCTCAACGCTGCTGGTAAGGGTCGCCCCTTTCCATGGTGTTGCCCTCAGACCGACCCGCGTGTTCTGGGTGTCGGCGGTCTTGCCCCAGGTGAATTCCTGGGCGGCCAGCAGGGTCAGGTTGCGGGTAACCTTCAGCTCGGCGCCGAGCGAGGTGCGGGTCGGGAAGTCGCTATTGCTGTTCCCCCCCACCGACTGGGCATGGTCAACCGTCAGGGTCAAACGGTCATACAGCGTTACCACCTTGCCCCCGGCGGTCAACTGGGTTGATTGCTGGCGGCTGCCGTTGCCAAGGCGGTCATTGGCATGCAGTACACCAAGCGACAGCCCGGAATGAGGATCATTATAGCTGACCTTGCCTTCGGCCACATCCCGTGTTGCTCCGGCCAAAAGGTTGTACTGGCGATAGGCGTTGGCATTGCTGCTGAACTGCTGGTTGAAACGGTAGGTACCTTCCGCCCCGAATTTACGGGTGCCGGATTCGCCGCCCGATTGCTGCCCCAGCCCGAAGCCGGTGCCCTGCTCGCGGTAGTAGGTCTTGACGTCGAAAAGTTTGCTGTTGTGTACGGCTTCGGCCAGCCAGGCGTTGCCGTTTTTGCTGGCGGTTCCGGCGCTGTAGTCGCTGGTGGCAAATTCGGCTCGCAGTTTCGTGCCGGTGCCGATTTTCAGCGAACTGTCCACGCCGTACAGGTTGCCAATCCGGACGCCCTGACCTTCGTGAATGTAGCTTCCTCCCAGTTTCAGCTTCTGGTCAAGCAGTTTAACTCCGGCGCGACCGCCA
>MGZJ01000053.1:0-15917 GCA_001802645.1 Geobacteraceae bacterium GWC2_53_11
ATAGTTGGCTTCGGTGATAACGGAATTGCCGTAGAAGGCCGAGGCGCCGATTCCGTAATCGAAGTCGCTGCGCAGATACAGGCCGTCAACCCGGTCGGCGGCGATACCTTCGCTGATAAATTGGCGGCCGACGGTGACGGCGGTATTGTTTTTAGGAGCACGATAGGTGAGGTAGGCGTACTGAAGGTCGCCGTCGGTCCGGTTAACGGTTGACTTGTCGGCAAAGTCGGCGCGTCCCCACGCTCCGAGGTAGAACGAAACCCCGGATCCGTCGCTGCGGTTGTCGGTCATGTTGAGGCGCAGGTATTCATAGGCCGGGAAAAGTTTTTTATCGTCCGTGGTGGTTCTCATGCGAAAAATGGTATTTGCTTCTCCAGAAACAGAATAGTCATATGCCATAAGCGGTGCGGACCAGAACATTGTTGAAGCAAGCGATAACAAGCCTGCTCCGAGGGCCAGATTGCTGAACCCAAATTTCTTCGTGTGATTATTTTTCAAAATATTCCCTCCTTTCCGGAAGATATCGTTCTTTCGAGCCAATACTTTGCATTGAAATTCAAATAGGAAAGACCTGATTTATCGCTCCTTTCTTTGTTACCCTGTTTCAAAAACCACATTAGCCTAAAAGATATCAGAAGTTCTGTTCACGTCAACCTGACGAACTCATATAAACTTAAAAAAGAGCGGCGCAACCCATCTACGCCAAAAAACCACACATCTTACGCGTAACAACCGACACAGCAGCTAAAAAGGCAACGCGTGTAAAACAGCCAATTTCATTAACATCAAACACCGCACCTATAAGTGATGCACACCCCATTGTTTATCGACATTAAGCAGCACACGAACGTGGTGAGTAGTAAACAAAGCATAAATCAAACCAATTCAATCCGGAATATCACCTTCTACTATTTTTCTGGAATTCAGCCCTGACATTGACAAAACAGTCGTATGGTTATTATAGTGACAATAGCAAGTACAACCATGCAAAAGGAGTAGGAACCGTTATGCCGATGTATGAATATCGCTGCACAAGCTGCGACCACCAATTTGAACTACGCCAGAAATTCTCCGATCCACCTGCCAGCCAATGTCCGAAGTGCGGTGCAGCGGTAGAGAAGCTGATTTCTGCGAGTGCTTTCAGCCTGAAGGGTGACGGATGGTTCAATTCCGGTTACTGCCCCAAAACCGAAGCCCCAAAACCCAGCGGCTGTGCCGGTGGCGGCTGCTGCGCGGCTTAAATATCTCTGTCTCCGTACGACACTGCTGACCGAAAACTCCAATAAAAAACGCCCTTATTTCCTGAAGCAGAAACTAAGGGCGTTAATTCAGAAGTCGAATTTGCCCTCTTTTCGGTGACCCGGCTATCCTTGGCAGGACCCGTGGTTTTGCGTCACCAGGTCACCCTGGTTTTGCCTTTTCGGAGAGGTAATGCTGCATACGTATACACTCTGAAAAACCACTCCGTCAACATAAAGTTTTCCCGCAATACATACACAAAACTGCATATTTACAGTAAGTTGCTCAAGACATTGAGCAAATAACGGGACAGGTCCAATACAATAACGAGGTTCAACCATGAAGGTAAAAAAGGCCGTTTTTCCAGTTGCCGGGCTTGGCACCAGATTTCTCCCCGCGACAAAATCATCTCCCAAGGAGATGTTGCCGCTGATTGACAAGCCACTGGTCCAGTATGTTGTCGAAGAGGCCGTAGCGTCAGGCATTGAACAGATCCTGTTTGTGACCGGACGCGGCAAACATAACATTGAGGATCACTTCGATATTTCCGTCGAACTTGAAGCGCATCTCTACGACAAAGGGAAAGATCGTGAGCTTTCACGGGTACGTGAAATCGCCGAAATGGTTGATATTTTTTACGTACGTCAGCGCCAGGCTCTGGGGCTTGGCCACGCCATCCTTTGTGCAAAGGACTTTGTCGGCAACGAACCCTTTGCAGTGCTGCTTGGTGATGACATCGTTGACAGCGAGCGCCCGTGCCTCAGACAACTGCTTGATGTCTTTGATCAGCAAGGCGGCTCGGTGCTTGCGTTGGAAAGAGTGCCGCTGGAGAACATTTCATCATACGGATGCGTCGCCGCGAATCAATTGAGTGAACATACTTTCCAGGTAACCGATATGGTGGAAAAACCGGCGCGCGATGAGGCTCCATCTGACATGGCGATCATTGGCCGCTACGTACTGACTCCACGTATTTTCGAGATTCTCCTGAATCAGGAACCGGGCAAAGGTGGAGAGATTCAGCTAACCGACGCTATCCTGACACTGTCAAAAGAAGAAAAGGTATTCGGCTGTTTGTTTGAGGGGTTGCGGCACGATTGCGGCGACAAGCTCGGCTTTCTGAAAGCGACTGTTGATATGGCGCTCAAACGGAAGGAGTTCAGCAATGAATTCGAAGCATATCTGCGGGCACGATTAGCCTGACGACAGATTGGACAATTCATACAATAAAAGGCGAGCCGCACAGGGGGCTCGCCTTTTTGGTTCATATCCGGTCACGGGGTGTTACTTTTCCTCGGTGATCGCTTTGGTCGTATCTCTTTTCGGCTCCCATCCCTGCCAGACAAATTCCGGATCCATCATGGGATCGTAATATCCCGGCTGCGGGACCATACAAAAGAGCGTTTCAGCAACTCCGATCACACCACGGTAGAATGTCATCCCGACCCCTTTGATCGGTCCGATAATATAGCCGACCGGCCCCATATCCCGCCCGGTGATAATCGTCTGCTTGGGCAGCTCAACGATGCTGGTCACCGCATTGGCGATCCCCCTCGTAAGCTTGATTGCCATCTTCTCCGCTATCATCTCCGGCTGCTGATCGGCGCTCGCCAGTCCCGGCCCCATCACGACAAAAGCAAACAACACCGCTGACAGCAACATGATTCTTTTCATATAGTCTCCTTTTCAGGCACGCTATTCCACTATATATTCATTTCTTTTCAGACTCTTACCACAAAGAAACTGCGCATGCAAGTATCACAGGTCAAAAAGAGTCGGCTCTTGCGGCAGAAACGGTTCAAACCGTTTTTGCACGTGGCGCAGCTTTTCGACATAGTACATTACATTGATATCCGGATGCGCCGGATCATATGCCGACAACGGCCGACAGGCTTCATACGCGGTAGCATCCTTGCCCGAGCCGCTTACATAGTAGCTGACACGATCACCTGAATGATGCAGTTTACCTGAAGCCACGGCAATTTCAAAAGCAGCGGAACGATTGCGCTTGCCTGAGCGAAGTTTTGCCTGGTAGCTTTCCGTTGACTCGTTAAGCGTCTCGCTGCGAGCCACCCAGGCAACATCCACCCCTCTCGTCCTGAGACGGCTGACATACTGTTGATAAAGCCGTTCCACCATCCCGGCTTTTCCTGCCAGCAACAGCTCAATGACATCCCTCATGAATTCACGCAGGTAAGGCTCTACTCCCCGGGAACGGAGTCCGCTTCCCTTGATAATAATTCTGCCATCATACTCCTGAAGCGCATAATTTTTTGTTTTATAGGCAAACATCGATTGGTAGCGACCATCCAACTCGACCGCAATACCTTCAGGAAACTGTTCCGAAACTCGCTGCACCAACTCCCGCTCCGCCTCCGCCGTTGCACATCCTTCCGGCGGCCTGAAATAGATACCATCGGTATCAATTTCCACCGGACGCGCCCCCTCAGCCAGAAGAAGGTCGATCATATTCCTGATCGTTACCCGCCCGAGGCGCGTCACTTCTGCGGCAACCGCCGGATCGGAAAAGTTGTGCTGTGCAGCGCCCAGGTAGCCATAGAATGAATTGATCAGCACCTTGAACACCTGCTGCAACGAGTCATAGTAGTGACGCTCCGCCTCCGCAGTCGCCTCCCGCGCCGCTTGCTTGGCTCTCAACCTGAAACGGCGCAACTCGGCCAGCATCGGCAAAAACAGTCCCAAACTCTCCTTGGCAGGGGCAAGATTATAGGTCAACATCAACGACGGATAGAGCGATGCCACGTCACAATGTACAACCGGAGCAACAACTCCTTGAATGGATGACTCCGTGTAGCCGCCTTCAAAGGGAACGCTTGCTGAGGTTCGAAGAGGAATAGCGTGACCTCGATGCAGATATTCACGCAGAAACAGCGCATTAATGCGTGTCGCATTGCCGCGAATGACGCAGTTTTGGAATGAGTAGGGAAACATGCGGCTTTGCAAGAACCAGGGATACCCCAGCAGCCGGAACAGGGCAAGAGTTTCCCGGACATCGTCAAGGTTGTAACGATAGAGCTGTTCCGGGTCATGTTGAAAAACGGTTGAAATCGCCGCGCCAGCCAGATAGGTCCGATCATCGGCAGCGATGCCGAAATGGCGGGCTACGGCCTTCAGCCCGTGGCTTTCAAGGTTGCGACCGGCGACATCGTAATGCTGCACCAGAAAATAGGTATCGATAATGTGCCGGCCATAGATGTCCCAACGCGGATATTCGAGCGCCTTCTCAGCCAGATTCCATCGGGCATGCGGGGTTACATGCGGCTGCGAACCGTTACGCCCCCAGGTCAGACGAATGCCGTGCCTTTGCGCCCGGCGGCCGATGTAGTCCAGGTCGAAACGAAAGATATTGTGTCCGGTGACAACGTCGGGATCGCACCGCTGTATCACCTCGTTAAGCGCCCGCAGCATGTCCGGTTCAGTCAGCTGATCGCCGCGCAGGACAATTTCTTCGCCATGCGAATCTTTGAGCGCAATGGAGATGATACGATCTTCTTCCCGCTCCGGGTTCGAAAAGCCGTACCCCTCGGCGCACCCGGTTTCGATATCGAGCGCCAGGCAACGCAACTCGCTGAATTCGAAACCTTTGAAAAGCGTCGTGCCGCTGGCCAGCATATACTGATGAGAAAGGTCCGGAAGGAACAGGTAGGGGGCATCGGTTGAGGAATAGCTTTTACCGGTTTTGACAGCAAGAAAATCGCGGGCAGTCAGGCACTCATTCCAGGAATCAAACAACAGCTGGAATCGGAAGAAATCGTCACCGGTTAATTCCCTGACGGCACACGGCACACGGCATCCGGAAACCATTCCCGGATCATTGACCAGAATGAACGGCTGAAACGGCTCATCATGGAAATGCACTCGCCCGTTTGTCCGGAAAAAAAGGCGGATGAAATGTCCGACCGGTTCCACGGCGATAACAGCCGGGCGCTCGTCATGCCCGAAAAGCAGCGGGTTATGTTCAATCGGGCTGTTTGGCATGACACAATCCAACTGCGGTAATAAAAAAAGGGCGGTGTCAATCACCGCCCTTCATTACTCTAAAGACCTGCTTTCTGCTTCAGCAGAGCGGCTTTGTCGGTCCGCTCCCAGGTAAATTCCGGCAGCTCGCGGCCAAAATGGCCATACGCTGCGGTTTTGCGATAAATCGGGCGGAGCAGATCAAGCTGCTCGATGATCGCTCGCGGACGCATGTCAAACGTTTCACGAACCAGTTCAGCCAGGCGGGCTTCGGTCACTTTGCCGGTACCAAAGGCGTGAACCATGATCGAAACCGGCTGGGCCACACCGATGGCATACGCCACCTGAACTTCGCAACGGTCGCAAAGGCCGGCGGCGACCAGGTTTTTTGCCACATAGCGCCCCATATAAGCGGCGGAACGGTCAACTTTTGAAGGATCCTTGCCGGAAAAGGCACCGCCGCCATGACGGCCCATGCCACCGTAGGTATCGACGATGATTTTGCGGCCGGTCAGTCCGCAATCGCCCATGGGACCGCCGACAACAAAGCGGCCGGTCGGGTTGATGAAGTAACGGGTTTTGTCATCAAGCAGATGGGCCGGGATGACTTTTTTGATTACTTCCGCAATAACCTCTTCCTCAATTCTCTTGTGGGTAACTTCAGGAGTATGCTGGGTTGAGATTACAACCGTATCGATGCGGCTTGGCTTGCCGTCAACATATTCAACCGAGACCTGGGATTTGGAGTCGGGGCGGAGGAAATCAAGTTTGCCGGACTTGCGCACTTCGGCAAGCTTTTCAACCAACTGATGAGCCAACTGGATCGGCATCGGCATCAGTTCAGCGGTTTCGTTGCAGGCGTACCCGAACATAAGCCCCTGGTCGCCGGCGCCCTGTTCCTTATGCAGCCCTTCGCCTTCGGAAACGCCTTGGGAAATATCCGGTGACTGACGGTCAACTGAAACAAGCACCGCGCAGGTATCGGCATCAAAGCCGATTTCCGAGTCGGTATAACCGATATCCTTGATAGTCTGGCGGGCAATTTCGGAATAATTGATCACGGCATTGGTGGTTATCTCTCCGGCAATTACCACCATTCCTGTGGTGACCATCGTTTCACACGCCACGCGGGCGTTTGGATCCTGAGTAAGAATCGCATCAAGAATCGAATCAGAAACCTGATCGGCAACCTTGTCCGGATGCCCTTCAGAAACGGATTCGGATGTGAAGATGAATTTTTCAGCCATAGTGGTAAACTCCTCCCTGTTCTATATTTATCTACTTTATTGTGAAAAAATTGATCGTTGAAAGTATCGTCAGATAGATTATTTGTCAAGTGAAGAGGCGCCAACCCATTATTCCGTTTGACTTCATGGAGTTGAATTGGGCAGTATGCTATTATAATCCATGTCGATAGTGAGGACGGCTTCCATGCTCAGAACAATCCACCTTCTACTGGCACTTTTCCTCTGCTCACTGCTACCTGTGTCGGTTTCTGCCGCCGGCAAACGCCCGGTTGACATCTGGACTTTTTATCACTTTGACGGGACCGCCTTCGTATCCGGTCCTGCTGCCGATGGCAGCCCTTTTATAGCGGTTCGGGAAAAGGCACGGCCGGTTATCCTGACATCACCGTCGGCAACTATTGAGCAAACCCTCCTTCCTGCTGAATCCGGCGTAATTGCCGGAATCTGCTACCTGCAAAGTTCCGGCGGCAAGCTGGGCAGTGGCAGCGGGTTCAAACCCTATACACGTGTGCCGCTGCAAATATCCTCGGGCGGCAAGGAGTTTGTCTCCGTGCAGACCGATGACCAGGGGTATTTCGTGGTAGTTCTCCCTGCCGGGACTTACTCAGTCGGCAGCGGGCCATTCGCGGCTGAGATTACCGTTGATCGGGGCATAACAACACTCGTGCCGCTCAGGGCCGGTAAAAGGATGGTAGACTGATGGGGCATTTTTATAATCGCCTGGCTGTGGTCGTAATCTTACTGCTTCAGTTTACTGCGATTGTCTCTGCCGGAACTCTTGATGATTATTATCTGCAGCAGTTCGGCGAAGCAAAGTCGATACAGCTTCAAAAAGCGGTGCTGTCGGGAGCATCAGAAGTAACGGCGCAATGTGGCATGCCGCTCAAACGTTCCCTCCGCCGTGATTGGACACTTCTTGAGCCGTCGACCCAGAAAACACTTACGAAGATGCTGGTGCTACCGGTTCTGAGTAATGAATATTTATCCAACAGCGGTCACTTTAAAATACATTATGATCTGAGTGGAGTGAACGCTCCAAATATTAGCGTTATCAACCATTACACAGGACTTGGTTTAACCAATGTTGGCGAATGGATAAAAATTGTAGCAGACACATTTGATTATGTTTACGCCACGTACTCTTCATTAGGTTACCAAACTGCTCCGACTATCGGGGGAGCGCCATACGATATATATCTTCACGACCTGGCATCCAGAGGATTTTACGGAACAGTCGATAACGGCTCGTCTGTAGCCTCAAGTAGCTACCCACATGGCGTCGCCAGCTCGATGGAGCTTGATAGCAGTTTTATTGATGGCAGTTTTTTACCTGACACTTTTTCTCCGCTTCAAAGCTTGCAGATAACTGCTGCTCACGAATACCATCACGCAATTCAATTCGGCTACAACGTATTCTTTGAAACGTGGTATGCAGAGGCGACTTCCACATGGATGGAAGATGAGCTATACGACAACGTAAATCAGCTTTACAATTATCTTCCCAACTACTTTGCGGTAACGCAAAAAAACATCGACATGCCTATTGGCGGTCGGAGCGAATACGGCAGATGGATTTTCAATCGCTACCTATCGGAACAACATACCGCTGCAAGCATTCTCAATTTCTGGGAGACCCTTGCTCAAACTAGCCCACCTTGTTCAAATCCCAATGTTTGTGAAATAGCAATGGTTCCCATAATAGACAACGTACTTACAAACAATTATGGGACTTCACTCAGTGTAGACTTCTTCAATTTTGCAAAACGTATCTATAAAAGGAATTGGACAGACCATTCATATGATATAGGAAGAATTCACGCGTACATGCCTATAGCCACGTACTCCACATATCCTATTAATATTACGGTCACAAACCCTGCATCTCCTAAAATTACGCTTCCTCATTACTCGTTCGCCTATTATAAATTCACCCCAACATCCGGGGTGTCATCGTTATCTATCTATATCAACAAAAGCACCGGCATCCAGACGGCACTGTATAAAAGTGGCAGTGAGGTAACAGTCAAAGAGGTAAAAGTCAATTCAGATGGCACATCCACAGAAACTTACACAACCACTGGCCTTGGCACAGCTGACGAGGTGGTCCTTCTTATTGCAAATACGACCAGTGTGGATGGTCACAACGCCAATTTCAGCACCGACGGCTCACTCGTAGAAGTGACCGAACCGGCAACGCCGTCATCATCAGTATCCGGCGGCAGCGGTTGTTTTATCGCCACGGCTGCCTACGGCAGCTACCTGCATCCGCACGTTCAGGGGCTGCGGCATTTCCGGGACAGATACCTGCTGACCAATGCCGCCGGACGCTCGTTTGTCGCCCTGTACTATCACTGCAGCCCGCCGATGGCCGACTTCATCGCCCGTCACCCGTTTCTGCGCGGCATGACACGCATGGCACTGATACCGCTGGTTGCGGCAGTTATTCACCCCCTGTACTCTGTTGCGTTTCTGATTGTATTCGGCACTGCCGCACTGATTGTACGACAGCGCCGCATCAGTACAATTCTTGCCCATGCAGATCAAGCCGCACTTCATGTTCCATCATCCCACATTTAAGAGAACCCCCATGCCAACCCTGTTCAAAAGCATCTTGATCGCCTGTTTCATTGCCCTGCCCGCCCTTGGCTTTGCCGTTGATAGCACGCCTGAAACCAAACCTGCCGTTCCTCCACAAATCGCAACATCAGCCCCGGTCGAAACGGTGCAAAAACCGGTTGTAGCAGTTCAGGCCACTCGCATCGGCTCTGTGGATATTACCCGCATCGCCACGGAATCGGAGCGAGGCAAAGCTCTCAAGGCTTTGCTGACCACAAAGAAAGATAAACTTCAGGGAAAAATTGACGGGAAAAAGAAACAGGTCGAAAAGTTGAAAACATCAATTGAAGCGAAGATTGCAACAATGTCCCCGAAACAGCGCGAGGCCAAGTCAAAAGAGTTCCAGAAGAAGGTGGAAGAACTCCAGAAATTTGCCCAGACATCGGAAGAAGAACTCTTTGCCCTGCAGGACAAGGAAAGCAAGGAGCTGTACGAAGCGGTGGAGAAAGCGGCGGGCGCCTACGGCAAAACCAATGGTTTTGCCGCAATAGTCATCAAAAAAGAACTGCTGTACGTCGGCAGCACTGTGGAAGCGCAGGATGTTACCGACGTGCTGATCAAGGCGCTCAATCAGGCAGAGCAGAAGAAGTAATCTTCTCCCGGCATTCCGGGCGTGTCAGCTGTTCCCACTCGGTCAGACGCTCATGCGCCTCCCATGAACCGGCGCCACACATCTCCTCACTTGGCCGAATACTTCCGCACACAGCCGGTCTTTCGATACGGCCAAAGAGCTGACAGCGGTTGTCTTCCGTCAACTGGATGCAGCGGACACCCGCAGGCTTTCCGGCAGTCATGCCGGGAATCGGCGAAGAGATCGACGGCGCAATACAGCAGGCGGCACACCCCACACGACACTCCATATTCGTTAATCTCCTGAAGAATTACAAACGGGGCGGAATCATCTGATTCGGCCCCGTTTTGCTTATTCCCCCTCCCTTGCCTAAAGGCACCTACTTCTGGTGACGGGAGGGGGTTAGGGGGTGGGTGAAGCAGCAATAGGCGACATGCCTATTTCATAGCACCTTCCCCCCACCCTAACCCTCCCCCGCCAGGGGGGAGGGAACTTAGTAGCGATACATTTCCGACTTGTACGGCCCTTCCTTCGGTACGCCGATATAGGCGGCCTGCTCGTCGGTCAGCACGCTCAGCTGCGAGTTCAACTTCTTCAGCTGCAAACGGGCAACCTTCTCATCAAGATGCTTTGGCAGGACATAAACGCCGACCGGGTATTTGCCCGGATTGCAGAACAGCTCGATCTGGGCAATGGTCTGATTGGCAAACGAGGATGACATAACGTAGCTCGGGTGGCCGGTGGCGCAGCCGAGGTTGACGAGGCGGCCCTTGGCCAGCAGGATGATGCGCTTGCCGCCCGGGAAGATGATGTGATCGACCTGGGGCTTGATCTCTTCCCACTCGTATTTTTCCAGCGCCGCAACTTCGATCTCGTTGTCGAAATGGCCGATGTTGCAGACGATGGCCTGATCCTTCATCTTGATCATGTGGTCGTGGGTGATGACGTGGTAGTTGCCGGTGCAGGTGACAAAGATATCGGCCTTGTCGGCGGCGTATTCCATGGTCACCACGCGGAAGCCTTCCATGGCGGCCTGAAGAGCGCAAATCGGATCGACTTCGGTGACCCACACCTGGGCGGACAGGGCGCGCATGGCCTGGGCGGACCCCTTGCCGACATCGCCATACCCGCAGATCAGGGCGACCTTACCGGCGATCATGACGTCGGTGGCGCGCTTGATGCCGTCCACCAGCGACTCGCGGCAGCCGTAAAGATTGTCGAACTTTGACTTGGTGACCGAATCGTTGACGTTGATGGCCGGGAACTTCAGTTCGCCCCGCTCATGCATCTGGTACAGGCGGTGGACACCGGTGGTGGTTTCTTCGGTAACACCCTTCACCTGTGCCAAGCGGGTGGAGTACCAGGTGCCGTCAACAGCCAGCTTGGCCTTGATAGCGGCAAAGAGAATCGTTTCCTCTTCGGAACCGGGCTTGGCCAGCACGGACAGGTCCTTTTCGGCGCGAGCACCCAGATGCAGCAGCAGGGTGGCATCGCCGCCGTCGTCCAGGATCATGTTGGAAAAGCCGCCGTCGCTCCATTCAAAGATGCGGTGGGTATAATCCCAGTACTGCTCCAGAGATTCGCCCTTGACGGCAAAGACCGGCACGCCGGAGGCAGCAATGGCGGCAGCGGCGTGGTCCTGGGTCGAAAAGATGTTGCAGGAAGCCCAGCGAACCTCTGCTCCCAAGGCGGTCAGGGTTTCGATCAGTACGGCGGTCTGGATGGTCATATGCAGCGAACCGGTGATGCGGGCCCCTTTGAGCGGTTGGCTCGCGGCGAACTCCTCGCGGATTGCCATCAGACCCGGCATTTCGGTTTCGGCAATTCTGATTTCCTTGCGGCCCCAATCGGCCAGTTTAAGGTCTGCTACGATAAAATCCTGTGACATGATTACGCTCCTTGTTTGTTGAATCTCATATATTCTTTGCAGCAAAATACGCAAAAACATCCTCCGTCAGGCAACCGGAGCAATTTTTTACAATAAAGGCAAGTTGGCGTCCGGTCAACTAAAAGTACCGGACAACGGCAGCCAGCGTGTCCGGAGCCGCGCCAACTCGCGCCCGTCACTCCCGCTTTCTATGCAGTGGAGGAAACAGCGCTCATCGTCCGCATGCTCAGAACGGGCAACGATGGTGTCGCCATACAGCGCCTCGGCCCGGAAGCTGATTTCAATACCGGCAAGCCAGCACGAACCGTCGACCTCTTCCGGGATCGTCTCCAGCGCCCACCCGGCATACACGGTGTTGTTTACGTGGCGATTAAGATCCAGATCCCCCCGCAGCACGGGAAGGGACAATTCATACTCAGGCTTTTCACACAAGGGGAGCGTACTGAAGGGATCGTCAAGGGCCCGTTCCGCATGTATCGGATACATGGGCAACACATTGGCCAGCTTTACCGGACGTCTGCTTTTCAGGTTCAACACCGCCCATGAGGTCGTCGCCCGACCGATCATGGCGTCCTTGCCGTCATACAGCTCGAAATCCCGCACCGTAAAGAGCGTATCCCGTGACGCCGGCCAGGTCCTCAGCCGGACAGTGTGCCCGCCGCGCGGATAGCGTTCCATGGCGAGGTGGATGCGGGACAGAACCCAGGTATGCCCGCTTGCGCGCAAGTCCGCCACGGCAACCTTCAGCAGTGACGCATGCTCTCCCGCCGCCGCCTGGAGGTAGTTAAGCAGTGCAACCGGACGGGCAAAACCGCGTTGATCGGTTTCATAGGACTGTACAGTGTAGACCTTTTCAAAAATGAACGGGTCGGCAGGGGCAGGCAATTCACGTGCGATATCAGACATATGTTCCCTGCTCACGAAGCAAAGATCGTATCCATGGCATCCTGCACCGTGGCAACACCTTCCAGCCGGATGCCCCGTTTTTTCAGGCGTTTCAGACTGCCGGACGGGATGATACAGCGCTTGAAACCAAGCTTTTCTGCCTCGGCAATGCGCAGTTCCGGCTGTGTAACCGCCCGCACCTCGCCGGCCAGACCGACCTCGCCGAAGACAACCGTATCCGGAGGGATGGCCTTGTCAAGATGACTGGAGGCAACCGCCATGATCATGGCCAGGTCCGCTGCCGGCTCGTTCAGCCGCGCACCGCCCGCCGCATTCAAAAAGATATCCTGTCCGGCCATGTGCAGGCCGACTTTCTTTTCCAGCACGGCAACCAGCAGCGCCAGGCGGTTATGGTCAACGCCGATAGTGGTGCGGCGGGGGACTCCATAGGACGACGGCGTAACCAGCGCCTGTAATTCCACCAGCAGCGGACGGCTCCCCTCCAGTGAGGTGGTAACCACCGACCCGGACACACCCAGGGGGCGTTCGGACAGGAACAGCTCCGAAGGATTAGCCACCCCGCACAACCCTTCCTGTTTCATCTCGAAGACGCCAATCTCGTTGGTCGAGCCGAAACGGTTCTTGACCGCACGCAGGATGCGGAACGGATGGCTGCCGTCCCCCTCGAAATAGAGCACCGTGTCAACCATATGCTCCAACACGCGCGGACCGGCAATCGAGCCATCCTTGGTCACGTGGCCGACGATGAAGATCGGGATGTCGCTCCCCTTGGCCAGCAGCATCAGCTTGCCGGCTGATTCCCGCACCTGGCTGACGCTGCCGGGCGCCGATTCCAGCGCGGATGTCCAGACGGTCTGGATAGAGTCCACAACCATGACGGACGGCTTGAGAGCTGCGGCCTGGGCCAGGATAGCTTCCAGGGAGTTTTCCGCCAGAATCAGCAGGTGTTTGCTTGAGACACCAAGCCGTTCACCCCTTAGCCGAGTCTGGGAGGCGGACTCTTCTCCGGAAACATAAAGAACTTTCCCCGTCTCTTCGGCCAGCGTATGCATCGCCTGCAGCAGCAGTGTTGACTTGCCGATACCCGGATCGCCGCCGATCAGCACCAGCGAACCAGGGACAATTCCTCCTCCCAGTACCCGGTCAAGCTCGCCGATACCGGTCGGCCTGCGGGTTTCCGTCTGCGGTGGGACATCACAGATCGGGATAGGATGGGCGCTTCCGGTCGAACGTGCCGCATGGGTAGCCTTGATGACGGCTTCTTCCGCCATGCTGTTCCACGCTCCGCAGTCAGGGCATTTGCCAAGCCATTTGGGCGACTGGCTGCCACATTTCTGGCAGGTAAAGATCGTTTTTTGCTTCATACACCCTCGTGGACTTTTCCGGACAAATGCTGTTTATTTGAGAAAGACTTTTCGGCCGCAGTATGGCATAATTTCGGCCCCTAATACAAGGAATGCCAATGGATTTCTACCGACCACCCACAACCCAGGGAACACTTGAAGCGCTCGGATGCATGTATCGATGCCTGCGCGCCTGGCAGTTTTATCCGAAAGGACACCCTACCCGCCGCAGCAGCCTGAAACAGGCCTATACGGCGATGACACAGCTTCTGGACGGCAACACGCTGCTGCTCACCTGCGGACGTACCGGCTTCAGCTTCCCGGATGGAGAAGTGCTCAAGGATGAGTCCGGCCCGACAGCGGCGCTTTCCCATGCACTGTTTATCCGCCGCGTTCAGAAAATCACCTTTTTTCATGACCTGTTTCAGGAAGACCTGCTTGAGCTGTTCAGGATTTTATGCCTCTCACCGGACGTGATTCAAAGTCTCGGCGGCATCGATAACATTATGGCCGAACGCGGCATTCGCTCCATCTGGGTCAACGAATTTGACCTGGCCTCAATACGCAGTAAACGTCAGGACATCGAACAGAGGGGTATTGTTCCGCCGGGAATTGATGAGGCGGAAGGCGGTGACGATGCCGCGCCCTTCGTCGAGCCGCAATCACGGGATCAGGATCAGATCGCTCCCGGACAACTGCTGCAAGCGCTGCTTGGCCGGTTAGCAGCCTGTACCGATGATGACAGCTATCTGATTCTTGTCCGTCAGGCCGTGGCCTGCGCCGACCTTCTCGACGCGCACAACAACCCGCCCCTTCTGTTTCCCCTTATCGAACTGCTTGCCAGCCACTCTGATGACGCGACGCGCAGCGAAAACATGCGCGATTGCTCGCAATTTGCCACGGAACAACTGCTCGCGCCGGGCAATCTTCTCCAACGGGTTATTGAACACACCGGACAGGTGGGCGGTCTGTCCAAACATGCTCTGCTTGCTGTATTGAGGGCCGGCGGCGCTATCGCCATCACCTCGGCAATTGAACTAATCGGCCGCACCGGCAGCCTCAAAACACGAAAACTTCTCTCCACCGCCCTGGGCGAACTGGGTGAAACAGCAGTGCCCACCCTCTTGAGTTTAATAAGCGACTCGCGCTGGTTTATTGTCCGGAATATCTGCGCCATCCTGGGGGTTATCGCAAGCAATGAAGCACTCTCAGCACTGACGATGTGCCTGCACCATCAGGATCTCCGGGTAAGAAAGGAAGCGGTCCGGAGCCTGGCGCAGCTCAGCGGGCCTGAAGCTGAAACAGCCATCATCGGCATTCTGCGCGGCCTGGATTCGGCACTGCATCCTCAGGCGATTTCGTCCTTGGGAGGCATGCAAAGCAAAAGGTCCCTGCCCGAGCTTCTGAAAATAGCTTTTGCACGAGACCTGTTTTTAAAGACCCTATCCCTCAAAGTCGAAGCACTGGCTGCCATTGCCCTCATCGGTGACCGCCAGGTAACGCCCCATTTGATACATCTTCTTGAAGAGCGCCACCTTCTGGCAGCAGCACGCGGGAGAGAGTTAAAGATTGCCGTAGCAACCTGCCTTGGCAGGCTTGGCGATCCCAGGGCTTTGCCGGCCCTTGCAAAACTGGCGGCCGACAGCAGCGAACTTGGTTCCGTGTGTACGAATGCAGTTGCACTGATTGAAAAAATGGAAGGACGACCTCATGGCACCTCTTGATAAAACAAGCGCACTCAAACTGATCTCACTCCTCTCCGGGGCAATCAAGGGGATGGCGTTCTACCCTGCTTCGCACCCGGCCATCAGACAGCCGCTCATGGAACTCTACAAGATTCTGACGACCGCTCTCAGCATTGAAGGACAGATTTCCTGGGGACTGGTTGACGGCATCATGTTCTTCGGCGATCACCTTTTCGTTGCACCTTCGACGGCAATTTCCGACCTGACAAACCGGATGCTGGAGAAGGAGGTTGGCCGGATCGAAGCAACATCAGCACTCACCTTTGAAGAACTGGAATCATTTATCAAACTGTTTTCCGCCAAGGGGGTCCGCTTCGATGAACTTTCCGGCCACATGGCAGAGAACGGGATAACGGCAATCAGGCTGGTGCGCCACGGAGAAGA
>MGZJ01000053.1:16157-38453 GCA_001802645.1 Geobacteraceae bacterium GWC2_53_11
TGCCATATCGGTGAGAGACCTGGGGATTTCCGGGCAGTTGCACGACATCGGCAAGACGATGATTCCGAAGGAAATACTCAATAAGCCGGGGAAACTTTCCAGCGACGAATTTGACGAAATGAAACGGCATCCGGAACTCGGCTCCAAAATCATCCGCGAAATGGAAGGATTGGCACCGCATATCTCATCCGTTGTGCTGGGACACCACCTGCATTACAACCGGAGCGGCTACCCGGAATGGGCAAGCAAGCTCCCGTTCAACCAGATGATTGACATTATCGCCATCGCCGACACCTATGATGCCATCACGACGCTGCGCGTCTACCAGCATCCGGTCAACCCGAGAACCGCCCTGAACGAAATGCAGAAATTGGAGAACACCATCCTGGACGGAACCATCGTCCAGCGCTTTGTCGAAATGATGGGCAACTATCCGGTCGGTACGCTGGTACGCCTTGACACCAATGAGGTTGCGATCGTGTATCGCCCGAACCCGTTGGATGAAAGCGCTCCGCTGGTAAGAATCCTGATCGACGGCAACGGCAACCGGTTGCGGGCACCTCGGGAACAGGCTCTGATAGGCCCCGACGGGTCGTGCTACGCCCGGATAGTCACCGTCGTTGATCCGTTGTTAAAAAACATCGATATAGGAAGGTTTATCGCAAGCGGGCACTACTGAAGAGGAAGCAGGCTGAGCGCCGTAGCAGCTGCCTGCCGGGTGGAAGCATGAGATGAGGCCAGGAGCGTCTGAATCTGGCTGAGCGAGCATGGATCCTGAAGTCCGGCAAGTGTCAGCGCCGCTTCAGCTTCCAGAATGCCATCGTTCGCATTCAGAAAGGTGCGCAGCTTTTCGAGTATCGCCGGAGTAGCCGGAAAATGTGACAACGCTTCTATCGCCCGGCCTTGAACCGTTGCATTATCATCGTCAAGCAACTCAACCAGAACGGGTAAAGCCGCCGGTAATGCCAGCTTCCCCAATACCGCTGCAGCTGCCGACCGGATATCGACTTCCTGACGACGGGCACAATAGACCAGCGGCGGCAGCACCTTCTCGCCACCGATCTCGCCAAGAGCATAGATGGCTCCGATGCGGGCCCCCATAGCACCGGTTTTAAGAGTTGCCAGTATTTCATCGACGGCAGTAACCGCTTCCAGCTTTTCTATGGCCTCGGCGGCGGCGATTCTGACCCCCGGCACAAGATCTTTCAGCAACGGACGCAAGGCATCTATTCGTGAACGGACTCTTTCTTTCATACCGGTACATGTAGCAGAAACAGGCCGATGAAACAATTCCTAATTGGGCAATTGCGCCTTGTGCAGAAGATATTGTTTCTGATATATTGGCTCAAGAATCAGGCAACATATTGAAATACCGCACAGCATACAGCCACCTCAACGTTGCGGCCCGCTGCACGCACACAAGGAGAACACTGACTATGATGGGACCTGTAGAAATAAAACCCGGACTCTACTGGATCGGCTCCGAGGATCCGGACCTGCGCGTTTTTGACGATCTCTTTCCGACCGAGCACGGCACAAGTTACAATGCCTACCTCCTGAAAGGAAACGGCAAGACCGTTCTCATCGACACTGTTGAAGAGAAGTTTGTTGACGAATACATGGACAAGGTCAAGTCACTGGTAGACCCGAAAACCATCGATTATATCATCGTCAATCATACCGAGCACGACCACTCCGGCTCGCTCTCCTATCTGCTGGAGCAGGCTCCTCAGGCAGTTGTCTACTGCTCGGTTGCCGCTAAAAACTTTCTCGGCAACATCCTCCCCAAACCAATTACCTGCCAGACCGTCAAGGATGGCGACACCCTGGATCTGGGAGGGCGCACACTGCGCTTTATCTCAGCACCGTTTCTTCATTGGCCCGACACGATTTTCACGAGACTGGAGGAGGATAACATCCTCTTTTCCTGTGATGCGTTTGCCGCTCATTACTGGCAGATCGGTCATATTTTCAACGACGAAGTAGACGATTTCACCTCGGCACGCCACTTCTATTTCGACTGCATTTTCCGTCCTTTCAAGGATAAGGTATTGTCTGCGGTCGAAAAAATCAGGCACGATGTGATTGACATGATCTGCCCGAGTCACGGACCGATCATCCGGCGCGACCCATGGAAAGTTATCCAGCAATTTGAAAACTGGAGCAAACCGACCTCGCAGAGCAAGAAGGTGGTTATTCTGTTCCTCTCGCCCCACGGCAGCACGGAGAAGATGGCTCACGCCGTGGCACGAGGCGCGGCTCTGGATGGCGTGGAAGTTATCAGCTACCATATCAACAGCCTGAATGCCAGCGAACTGCGCAATCTGATGGAAGAGTCGGATGCGCTGCTGTTCGGTATCCCGACGTTTAACCGGGACATCGCAAAACCGATGTGGGAAGTACTGGCCTACCTGAGTACCGTAAAACTCAAGACCAACCTGGCGGGGATTTTCGGAAGCTACGGCTGGAGCGGCGAAGCATGCAAGATGGCGGAAGATCGCCTGAAAAGCCTTGGTTTCAAAATGGTTGGAGACACGGTACGCACCATTTTCTCACCTAAACCCGAAGTGCTGGAGCAGTGCGAAGCGCTTGGCCGCGCAGCTGCCGAAGCGGTTATTGCCCGACCGTAAGCAGCGAGAACAGCATAATTTGAAACAGAAAGAGGCGGGCACGAAGCTCGCCTCTTTTTTGTATGTTTTCTAAAACAACCCTACGAATTATACTCATGATGATACATCATCACCAGCCGGGCCCGGTTTTCAAGACAGAGCTGACATAATTCCCCGGCGTCTTTCCAGACTTCACCCGCGAGCCATTCACCTGCCTCGGAATACAGCGTCGGTGGAGCAGCCTCATCAAACTCCTTGCCGCACATTGAACAAACCTTCATGGCTACCCATCTCCCCCGGACAGAGCCCTGTCATATTCCCGGCGCAGTCTGTCCTGATCCGCCGTACCGATTACGTTCCAGGGCAGAATTTCATCTCGCCCAATTGTTCGTTCCACATAGGTATCGGTATCAATACCGCAGGACCGTGCCGCTTTTTTCAGACTGGCACCTTCTGCCATTTCGATCAACAACGGAGACAGCCGGCGATCACCTCGCGACAGAAGTGCCTGCAGATACGATTCCCGCAAGCTCTCCACCTTCAACTTGACGTTTGACAGCCTCTTCAGCCGGCTCTCCAGCTGCTTGACTTTACGCTCCAGTGAAGGAAGTGGCTCCATGCCGCACCACTGAAAGGGGGTGAACGGCTTGGGTATGAAGGGATTAACCGACAGGGTAATTTCTCCCAGCCGCTTGTTGGCACGGGCCCGCTCAATAACCCGTTCACGGATCGTTTCGACCAACTGCATCAGCTCATCAAGATCTGCATCGGTTTCTCCGGGCAAGCCAATGATGAAGTACAGCTTCAGGTTGAGGATATCCCGGCTTATCAACATTTCGCAGGCATCGAGAATCTGCGTTTCGGTCAGGTTCTTGTGTATCCGGTCGCGCAGCCGCTGAGAGCCGCCCTCGGGAGCCAGAGAAATGGTCTTGTGTCCGCTGGCTATCAGGGCGTCAAGCATATCGGCATCAATACGGTCAATGCGCAGCGATGATACCGATACTTTTGCCCCCTTCTCGACAATGTACCGGCAGAGTCGGCCGATCTCGGCATAATCGGATACGGCCGCCCCGACCAGGCCGACTTTGCTGCGGTGAACAAGCCCCTGATCGATCAGCGCAACGATGTGATCATACGGCTGCTGGCGAAAAGCGCCGTAAATAAAGCCCGAGCTGCAGAAACGGCAGCCACGCGGGCAGCCGCGACTGACTTCAACCAGGAACATGTCACCAAACTCGGTATTTTCGGTGAGAATTTGTGACGAGGAAGCTTCGTGCCGCTCCAGGCAGACCGGTTCTCTCATGACCGGCATGATACCGGGCTCGGCATCATACCCGGTCAGCACGCCATCACGGTAAGCGGGGCGATAAAATGCGGGAATATACATGCCCGGAATGGCACTGAGAGCCTTCAGCAAGCCCAACCTGCCGTTATCAACGGGAGAGAACAGCGCAGCAATTATGGCGGGTATGACATCCTCGCCTTCGCCAATGCAGATCGCATCAAAAAAGTCTGCCACCGGTTCGGGGTTGATAAAGAATGCCGCGCCCCCGGCAATAATTAGCGGATCTGACTTGGTGCGGTCTCCGGAGTAGAGAGGAATACGCGCCAGCTTGAGGAGGAGGGGGATGTTCAGATAATCCGGTTCAAACGAGGTGGAAAATGCAACCACGTCAAAATCAGCCAGGGGGGTCGATGATTCCAGCGAACGAAGCGGAGTTCCGCTGCGCTGGCATTCTTCAAGCTCCTCCCGCTCAGGAAGAAAGCCGCGCTCGCACCGTACTCCCGTCGAACCTGCGAGGAGCGAGTAGACAGCCTGAAAGCCGAGACTGCTCATGCCGGTTCGATAGCGGTTTGGATAGACAAGGCATATGGACAACTGTCCGACATGTCCCTGCGGATGAAGATGGGTCTCCGCGGCAAGCAGCGCTCTGTTCCTGTTCCGGACAGTGTAACTCATTACCGTAGAACCACTGCGATGACTACGTGGTGCAGAAGCCATCTCCCACGATTAATGCGCTGCATGAGGCATTTCAATTGTCAGCACTTTTTTCTGAGAGGCGACGAGTACCGGACTGAAATCCTTGATCTGCAGGCGCTTGGTAAAGGAGCTCGGCGCAGCCCGATAATAGAGATGGGCTTCAAGCTTTATCTTGCCTGAATAAAGTGCCGGAAGTTTCAGATAATAGCGTTCCTTGCGGAGTTCGGCAGCATTAAGGCGATTATCGAAAACATTTTCCACCGCATCATACTGATAGAGCGACTGGCGTCCGGCAGAGTTTATCAGTACCGTCCGGTACAGACGCGCTCCCTTCGGCACATCATTTTGAAGTATGGCTGCATCATCAGACGACGCACCGGCAATTGAATAATCGTTCGCGCTCCCGGACGCCGAAACAGAAAGCTCGACCGGAACAGTTGCCCCATCTGCTGTTGTTGCGTTCACCACAAGCCACATAAAGCGCAGGTCAGAACTTCCGCTCGGCATTTTGTGTCCCGATCGCTCGTTGTTGACAACCAGGGTAAAATGCAACCTCCCCGCTTCGTCGGGCGCCCGTGTTCCAACTTTAAAGTCAAGCAGCAGGGCATCCTGCAACTCGCTTATACTGTGAGCACCGGGAAAAGCGTGGTTATACAGTTTTTCATGCTCTTGCTGTTTCCTGTTATGCAGCCCGAGATTCATCTGGGCAGCCTGTCCTCTATCAAACTCGGCATTGCCATCCCGAAGAAATCCGTTCTTATTCATATGACATTCCTGACAGGCAAAACCGCGTTTGCCGTAACTGCTCTCACGCCATTCGTAATACGTGGATTTAACCTCCAGACCGACATGGTTGGTAGCATTGTGACAGCGGCCGCAGTAGTCGCCCAGCTGCATGAAGCCTGAATACTCCGAATGGTGGCTTGCCGCGCCGCTTATCTGGAACGGCCCCTGCTTCTTGCCTGACGGATTCTGTAGATAATCGCCGTTGTCCGCATACCCGGCCAGCGTATGGCAAAAGTCGCAGGTCACCCCGGTTTCAAAATTATTTGCCTGCTCCGGAGTCGAGACAAGGCCGGTATAATTCATGAAAACAGTCGGAGCATGACAGGCGATACACTTCCGGGCTTCCTGAACAAGCGCCGGATCACGTTGGGCACGCGGCACGACATCCTTGAAGTATTGCGTATTAAACAGAGGGTTTGTGAACGCTTTCGCATGCATTGATTCCTCATACTGCATATATTGATCGGCATGGCACCCTTTACACTGACCTGATGGCGCATAAGGGTAGAGGAGCCGGCTCTCGGCCGGCTCTTTATCGGGAAGAACGGCGCCGTTCTGACTCACATCGGCTGCACAGGCCGTAAGCACAACAAGCAGCAACATGATGAAACTGTTTTTCATGGGACCATCCTCCTTCAAAACGAGACGGCGACTATATCACGATTAGTGCAAGATTCAAGAACTACAAAAAAAAACGCCGCAAGGAGCGGCGTTCGGTTAAGCATATCCAACTACGGTGGAAACAATCAGGATTTGGCCAGTGAAACGTACTGCGGAAAGGACGCAGAAGCAGTTACTGTTGTGGTTACGGCTTCCCTGAAATGCGACGGAACAAACAGGGCGCCACGGGATAGCTGCTCTGACAACCGCACTTTAAGGGTAATACGACCGGCATCCGACGTAACCGCCGCTAGATCCCCAGCTTTGACGCCGATCGCAGCGGCATCTTCGCTGGATAGTTCGATGTAAGCCTCACCCGCAACCAGCAGATTGCTCTCCGAACGGGTTGTCAGAGAACCGTTGTGGTGCAGCACCGGACCAACAGTAAGGGCAAACGGGCGGGCTGCAGGAGATGCTGCATTTGGTGACAACGGCGCGCACACCGACGTTGCCGTACGGTTTTTACTACGTCCCATCCGGCACCCGGCATGATCACACACATCACTATAAAGACCGGACAGTTTGGTAATTTCCTTATGCACGGCATCACGTGACGTTACTGCCGGTTTTGCGGAAACAAGTTCATACAGCGCAAGCAGGATGTCGGCGTCACTACGCGACTCACCGGCGGGCTTCACTGCGGCGCTGAAGCATTGCACCCGATTGTCAACGGACGTGAACGAACCGGCTTTTTCAGCGCCCGTTGCTGCAGGAAGGACAATGTGCGCTAATTTGGCAGTATCAGTCAGGAAGACATCCTGTACCACAAGCAGTTCCAGTTTCTGGAGAGCCGCCAGAACGCGCGAACGGTTCGGTATAAAATGAAGCGGATCGCTGCCCATCACATACAGAGCCTTGATCTGACCGGCTTCAATGGCATCGATTATCTGGAACAGGTCTTTACCCGGAATCGCAGGTATCGCAGCATTCCAGGCCGCAGCGAACGCGGTGGCGGCGTGGCCAGATACGGGGTGGTAACCGGGCAGATACTCGGGGCAGACACCCATGTCGAGCATTCCCTGGGTATTGTTTTTTTCATCCAGCGGATATATTCCGGCTCCTGCTTCGGACACGGCACCGGCCAGCAGCGCCAGGTTGACGGTTCCGGCAACGGCGTTTTTCAGGTCGGCCGAACGGACAACATCCGCACCGTAAATCACTGCGGTACGTCCCCCGGAGCTGATCAGAACAGCGGCCTCGCGAAGCTGTGCTTCGGTTATTCCGGTCTGCCCGGTAATCTGTTCGAACGAAAGTGCGTCAAGCGAAGATGAAAGCGCCCCCAGTTCGGCAATTGTCTCTTTTGTTGCAAGCCCTTCAGCCAGCACTGCCTTGTTGAGACCGGCGACCAGCCACGCTTCGCTGCCGGGGCGACACTGCAGGAACGCGTTGGCAAACTTATTCATGGAGCTGGCACGACTGCCGGCCAGCACTAATTTTGCATCGTTTTTCGTGGCAGCCTGGATGACCCGATAGGCAAACCCAGGCGACTCCGCCTTCAGGTCAGCTCCGATCACAATAATTGCCGTAGCCTTTTCAATGGCATCCATAGCATACGTGCCGCCGCTGTAGCCAAGCATTTCCCACTGGACAACCTGTGCCGGGAGATAGCCGAGGCGGGCTTCGGAATCAATATTGTTGCTGCCAAGCGCGCCGCGCAGAAATTTTTGAAACAGATAACTTTCTTCGTTGGTCACCCGTGGTGAACCGATACCGGCAATGGCGGTGCCGCCGGCGACGCTCACCAACGTTTTGAGTTTTTCGCCAGCAGTACCCAACGCGTTATCCCAAGTGGTTTTCTTCAACTCACCGGAACTGTCTCTCATCAACGGTGATGTTATACGGGCGGATGAATTGAATGCGGCATAGCCGAAGCGGCCGTTGACGCACAGATTGCCCTTGTTGAAACCATCGTCGGAGCTGGTCACCCGTTCAACCCGGCCATCCTTGGCATGATACTCTATCTGGCAGCCTGACGAGCAGAACGCGCAGACACTTTGAGTCACGTTAAACGACCAGGGACGTCCCTTGAATTTGAAAGGCTTGCTGATCAGCGTGCCGGTCGGGCAGGCGCCGATGCAATTGCCGCAAAAATCGCAGTCGAGCTGCTGACGGGTCATGGTATCAATGATCGTGTTATCGCCGCGATCAACAACCTCAATCGCTTCACGCCCGACAACTTCACGGCACACCTTGACACACTTTTCACAAAGGATGCAGCGGTTCGGATCACTTTCCAGCAGCTTCCAATCATAACGGATCGGCAGGCGTTCCAGATCGGCACTATAGTTGTTCTTGTCAACTTTCAGGGAGTAGCAGGCATCCTGGAGATTACACTCCCCGGCGGCATCACAGACCGGGCAGTCGAGCGGATGGTTGACGAGCATCAACTCCAGCGTCTTTTTGCGGGCCTGTTCCAGTTTGGGAGTAGACGTGGTGACGCAAATCCCCTCTTTAACCGGCGTATTGCACGCGGTCATGGGGCGTTCAACCCCTTCGACATCGACGATACAGATTCGGCAGGCGCCGGTGGTTGAAACTTTTTTCAGCCAGCAGAGGGTCGGAATCTTGATGCCAAGTTCCGCCGCCGCATCCAGAATGGTCGTGCCGACAGGCACCGTTACCTGTTTGCCGTCGATAGTTAATGTTGCCGTCGTTTTTGTATCACTGGACTCAGTATGTGCCATGCCCGTATATCTCCAATAAATATCTATGAATGCGTATCAAAAAACTAGAGCGCAACCAGTGCCATGCGGTAACAACGCAGGCAACGGTCAGCTTCGGCCTGTGCCGTACTGTCGCTGAAACCAAGCTCTACCTCGCGGTAATTCCCTTTGGCGGCCCGGGCACTGCCATGAATTTCTTTCTGGTTGGCTCTGGTTGCAGAGTCAAGCCATGGCACCTGCTCACCCTTGTCGTAAACTCCCAGATAGGTCAACAGGTCGTCAAAGATGTCCTGCTCGCTTAAATAGGCCTTTCCCTCTTCCAGCCAGCGCTGGATAACCGAAGCAGCCCGATGGGCATTGCCGACACACGCCACGACGGTCAGCGGACCGATTTCGGCATCCCCTCCGGCAAACACTCCCTCGCAGTCGGTCATCAGGGTACGCGACAACGGATTGCCCATGCTGTCCTTCAGATCCTTACCGGCAGCATCCTTGAGCGGCAGGTATTTCGTAACGACCGTATTCCACTTGGTAATATCAATGCCCATCTCAGCCGGGATAAAACTCAAATCCATATCCTGGCCAATGGCCGGAATAACCGTATCGCACTCGATAACAAACTCGCTGCCCGGCATCGGCTCGGGACGACGGCGCCCTGAAGCATCAGGCTCCCCGAGCGCCATTCGAACGCACTCGACACCGGTCACTTCATCCTTGTCATTGGCAATGATTCTGGTCGGAAGCACCTGGAATTCGAACTTGACCCCTTCTTCGTCGGCACCGTCAACTTCCCAGACATCGGCAGGCATCTCGTTGCGTGAACGACGGTAGACGAGACATGAGACCTCAGCCCCTTCGCGCAGTGCCACACGAACGCAGTCAATGGCGGTGTTGCCACCCCCGACAACCACAACCTTGTTACCCATGCCGGTCGGCTTGCCCAGATAGGCATCACGCAGGAAATTTATTCCGCCGGTCAAAAAGCCCTTGTACCCTTTTTCCTCACCCGCAACCCCCATCGGCTTCGAGGTGTGGGCACCGGGAGCGATAAAGACGGCATTGTGCTTCTGCTTCAGTTCAGCCAGGGAAATATCCGTGCCGACCCGGCAGTTATAAACGATCTCAACCCCGACCGACTGGATGATATCGATATCGCGCTGCAAAATGGCACGCGGCATACGATAGGCAGGAATACCGACCGCGACCATGCCTCCGCCATACCCTTCAGGCAGAGTTTCATAAATGGTGCAGGGATACCCTTCAAGCGCAAGATAATATGCAGCAGCCAGGCCGGCAGGTCCGGCTCCGACGATGCCAACACTCTTCTCTTTTTTCGCCTTGGGAACCATGGGCGGAACAGCGTTGTGAAGGCGCTCGTAATCCGACGCCGTACGCTTCAGCACCATGATATTGATGGCCTCATCGACGTTTTTGCGACGGCAGGCACTCTCGCAGGGATGCGGACAGACACGTCCGCAGACCGCGGCCAGTGGCATATTTTCCCGGATTGTGGCAAGGGAGAGATCCAGCTGATAATTTTTGATCGCTTCAATGTATTTGGGTATATCGATATGGGACGGACACTTGTCCATGCACGGGGCCGTAATTTTGTGAATGTAGTGCGCCGGGTACACTTTGGGACGGCACTGGGGATTCAGATACGCCTGAAAATCTTCACGATAATGCTTGACCGCATCAAAAACCGGCTTGGTCGCACTCTGGCAGAGCGTACATTTGCAGTTTTTCAGCAGTTCGGCCAGATCCTCAACCGTATCCAGGTCGGCGTCCGTCGCCTTGCCGGCGAGAACGTTCTGGAACAGGTCCATCAGGACCTTGGTGCCCTTTTTGCCCGGCGTACATCTTCCGCAGCAGTACAGCGTCTGAACACGTTTCATATACTCGGCTGTCATAGCCGGGACATCGACGTCCTTGTCAAACAGTATAATCCCGTCCCACCCCATAAACGCCCGCAGGGGACGCTGGCCATCAAATGCAACCGGCAGACGGTAACTGACCGCCTGCGGTTCTCCGGAAATATTCCTGTTATCGACGGTAGTTCCGCCCCACGTGGAAAAGACGACCTGTGCCACAAAAACCTCCACCAACCAACCCCTTTTTCAGGGGTTAAGTACTCGCAATTATTGAATAAATTTCGCTTTGAGAATTGTATACAGTATGCATGATTATCACAATAACACCTTAAAAATCAAGGAAAAAACGGTTAATTATTATCTCTGTAACTCCAACTTAAGTTTTATCTTTTTGGGTGATATGCTATATGCGTACGTGGTTGTAACCAATTCTCAATTTCAGGAGCACTACCAGATATATGACAAACTCAGAAAGCACCTATGAAGCATTCCGCTCACTCTTCGTTACCAACATGGGCATTACATCTACAGCCGCGGAGCGGATACTGGTTTTCAGCGACAACATACGTGCCGACGAAGCGGTAACGGAGTCTGACAGGGATCGCCGGACACGCCTGAATGCAACGGCCCGTGCCGCCGCGGATTTCGCGAAGCGGGAATTCGGCAGTGGTCTGTTTGTGGAATTTCCGGCTACTCCCGCCTCGGGAGCGGAACCGCCCCGGGAACTCTGGCTGGCAACCTTCGGAGAACGCATCATCTCTGCATTGGAGTCGGACGGACTGCTGGAGAAACTGCTGGCCAAAAAAGCAACACCCAACGAGATCGACCGGGCAAAAAACAGTGTCCTTGAACACCGTGAGGATGTTGCCGGAATCATCATCGCCCTGTCGAACAATTCCACCAGCCACACCCGCTATCGCGCCCTTGCCTGCGCGGCAGGATGCCGGTTTGCCAGCCTCCCCCACTTCGACCCCGAGATGTTTCATACATCCATGACCGTAGACTGGAGCACCCTGGCCGATCGCACCGCCCGTCTTGTCGAAGCCGTCAACCGGGCGGAGTGGATACGGGTTACCACCCCGAACGGCACGGACATGAATATCTGCAAGGTGGGACGCCATGCCGAAGGTGATGACGGCCTGCTGACCGCACCGGGAAGTTTCGGCAATCTGCCGGCCGGCGAAGCCTATCTGGCGCCGCTGGAAGGAAAGAGCCATGGCGTCATGGTGATCGAATGGGGACCGACACGTAAACTCGACCACCCGCTGCGACTTACGGTCGAGCAGGGAATTGTTGTAAAGATGGAAGGAGACGAATCCCACCGTAGCCGACTGGAGGCAAAGTTTGCCGAAAACGTCAACTGCCGCAACATTGCCGAACTGGGTATCGGCACCAACGACAAAGCAAGCCGACCTGACAACGTACTGGAGGCCGAAAAGATTCTCGGCACTATCCACATAGCCCTGGGCGACAACACCGGTTTCGGCGGCACGGTCAGCGCACCTTTTCACGAGGACTATGTTTTCTATCAACCTACCTTGACGGCGATTATGGCGGACCAGAGTGAGCAGATCATCATTGAAGCCGGAACGTTACTCGTATAAATCCACTCTGCCAGGACAGACCGTCAGCCTTGATTTCCGTGTATCGCCATAATTGACTGGACTACCTAAATATTATGCTGTATTAACACAAGACAACTTCGACCGTATTTGTTCCGCCGGCGAATTTAGGTATGGAAACCGAAATGGGGGGCTACAGAGATGTCAGAAATCGATCTATCAAAGGCTGTTGAAATCAGTGACGGGATTCATTGGGTCGGCACCGGCACCAAGAACTTTTTAAGCAGAAACGCCTATCTGCGCATCTACAACGGCTCCGGCAAGAAAAACGCCATGATCATCGACCCGGGCCCTGCCGTCGATCTTGATGTCCTGATTCGCAAGGTCAGTGACGTTATCGGCTCGGTATCCCAAGTAAATATGGTTTTCATGAACCATCAGGATCCGGACGTTGTCGGCAACGCCCCCTATCTGGGCAGATCAAACCCCAACACCCTCATGCTGGCCACAGAAGACACCTGGCGGCTCGTCTGCCTGTCCGGGCTTGATACGAGCAAATTCAGGGCGGTCGAGCGATTCAAAAACATGAGAATTTCGCTTCCCACCGGTCACAAAATCCAGTTCGTGCCGACACCGTTCTGCCATTTTCGCGGCGCCTGCATGATGTACGACCTGGAATCACGCATACTCTTTTCCGGCGACTTTCTGGGCGGCATTGCCTGTACGCAGCTCTACGCTACCCGCGCCAACTGGCAGGGGGTCAAGGCATTCCACCAGCTCTACATGCCGAGCAACGAAGCGATACGCCTCGCCGTCCGCAGGATTCGCGAACTTCAGCCGGCACCCTTGATGATCGCTCCGCAGCATGGCTCGATCATCAGGACCGAGGACATTCCGTTTTTCCTCGATCAGATGGAAAACCTGCGCGTTGGCCTCGACATCATCACCACCTTTGAAGATACCATGCCCCAGCTGATTGACGGCCTGAATGAGATTGTCGAAACCGTACGGAAAACCATCGGCGAAGAGAGCGTTCGCCAGACCATGCGCATGTTCCACGCCGACGGCAGCTATCCGGCCATCTTCTCCCTCACCAGCGAGGAAAAGATCACCGAGATCAAGGGCGACCCGATTGAATCCATCGAAGCCCTGATCAGGATGTTTTTCCGCACCTGCGACGACCAGCAGAAGAGCGTTCTTAAATCCATCATCCTGAGAATCCTGATCGCCCGCGACCTGCCGACCTTCGACACCCTGCTAACCCAGGAATTCGCTCCTGAAGTCGAGTTCTTTGAGGATGATTCGCCTTCGGCTTAAGGTGAGCGTCGCACTGCACGTCAATTTGTCACAAATGACAGCCGCGCTTTCCATGGGAAGTGCGGCTTTTTTTATTCTTAAAACAAAGCCGCTCATACCGAACATCGTAAACCAACATAGATACGACGAACCTAAATACAACTATTGACTAACCGGAAGGGAATGTGTAAAACGGAATGAACATTCACTCAGCATGAAAATTATCAGTGATACAGGGCAAGTACCGAGCAGTACGACGACATTCGCACAGCAAACAAGGGAAACAAAGGAGCAGGTCATGTCAAAACAGGATAAACGGGAAGAAATCGTTCGGGCCGCCATGGAGCTTATTGCCGAGCATGGCTTTCATGGCGCTCCCATGGCCATGATTGCCGAGCATGCCAAGGTCGGTGCCGGAACCATCTACCGGTATTTTGAGAACAAGGACATCCTCATCACCGAGCTCTACCGGGATCTTGAGGAGAAGATGTTCCCCGTCATCCGTGAAGGGTACGAGCTGAACAAGCCGATCCGGGAACGTTTTATCCACCTCGGCACCGGGCTGCTGCGCTACTTCATCGAGAACCCGCTTGATTTCCGCTATCTGGAGCAGTTCCACAACTCCCCCTATGGCGTGGAGCATCGCCGCGACAAGATTCTGGGCGAAAAGGAAGGGTGCCATGAGTTCCGCGATCTTTTCGAGGAAGGGGTTTCACGGCAAATCATCAAGGATTTCCCCTTGGTACTGCTCTTCGCCCTTTCTTTCGGCCCCCTGGTATCAACAGCTCGCGACCACATCCTCGGCTTCGTCACCCTTGATGATGATCTGATTACCCGGATCATCGAAGCCTGCTGGGACGGCATCAAAAAATAACTATTCTTTCAGTTCACCGTTTTCAATACTCCAACGCATCGAGGTATGAACATGCACCAGTCATTCAGAAGTTTTACTGCCGTCATCACGGGAACACTCATCACCGGCCTGCTGCTCGCCGGCTGCAGCAAACCGAAACCCGCAGCGCCGCCAAGCGGTCCTCCTGAAGTGGGGATTATTGTCGTCAAGCCGGAGAAAGCTTCGCTGACCACGGAACTGTCGGGCCGGACATCACCTCAGCTGCTTGCCGAAGTGCGGCCGCAAGTGGGGGGCATCATCCAGAAGCGGCTCTTTACCGAGGGTTCGGAAGTCAGCAAGGGACAGGTTCTGTATCAGATCGATCCGGCCAGCTATCAGGCGGCCTTTGCCAGCGCCAAGGCGGCGGAAGCCAGAGCCGAAGCTAATCTTCATTCGGTGCGGCTCAAGGCGGGGCGGTATCAGGAACTGGTGAAGATCAACGCCGTCAGCCAGCAGGATAACGACGACGCACAGGCTTCGCTCAAGCAGGCCGAGGCGGATGTAGCCTCCACCAAGGCGGCCGTCGAGACCGCCCGCATCAACCTGGCTTACACGAAAATTACCGCTCCCATTTCCGGGCGCATCGGACGCTCCACCGTAACCGACGGCGCGCTGGTAACCGCCAGCCAGCCGTCGGCCCTGGCCACGATTCAGCAGCTCGGTTCCATGTATGTGGACGTTACCCAGTCAAGCGCCGACCTGTTAAAATTGAAGCAGAACCTGGCCAGCGGGATGATGAAAAAAGGCGGCGCGGCACAGACAAAAGTCAAGCTGATCCTGGAAGACGGCACGCCGTATCCGCTGCCGGGAATCCTGAAGTTTTCCGAAGTTACGGTAGACCAGAGTACCGGCTCCATCACCCTCCGGGCGGTGTTCCCGAACCCGAAACAGACCCTGCTGCCCGGCATGTTCGTCCGGGCGATCCTGGAGGAAGGAACCGTTGACCAGGCCATCCTGGTTCCGCAACGCGGTGTAACCCGTAATCCTGCCGGAGCCGCCATGGTCATGACGGTGGGCGCCGAAGACAAGGTTGAGCCGCGCCCCATCAAGGTCGTACGGACGGTCGGCGACAGCTGGCTGGTAAGTGAAGGGCTCAAGGCGGGCGACCGCATTATTCTTGAAGGCCTCCAGAAAGCACGGCCGGGAACGCAGGTAAAGACAGTTCCCTTCGGAGCACCTCCCGCTCCGGCAGCACCTGCCGCCGCCCCACAACCTGCGCCAGCCAAAAAGTAAAGGAGCTGCTCAATGCCTAAATTTTTCATCAATCGCCCGATTTTTGCCTGGGTGATCGCCATAATGGTCATGCTGGCCGGACTCCTGGCCATCAAGTCGCTGCCGGTCTCCCAGTATCCGCCGATCGCACCGCCCCAGATCACCATCAACGCCGTCTATCCGGGGGCTTCGGCCCAGACCGTGCAGGATACGGTTACCCAGATCGTGGAACAGAAGCTGAACGGCATCGACAACCTGATCTACATGTCGTCCACCAGCGATTCCGCCGGTGCTGTGGCCATCAACCTGACCTTCAAGGCCGGCACCGATCCGAACATCGCCCAAGTGCAGGTGCAGAACAAGCTGCAGCTGGCCGTGCCGCTTCTCCCCCAGATCGTGCAGCGCTCGGGGATTCAGGTGGTCAAATCCACCAGGAACTTCCTGCTCATCATAGGCCTGGTCTCCGAAGACGGCTCCATGAGCCGCTACGACCTGACCGACTACGCGGTATCCAATGTCCAGGATATCGTCAGCCGGGTTGAAGGGGTGGGCGAGCTGCAGATGTTCGGCTCCCAGAACGCCATGCGCATCTGGCTGAACCCGACCAAACTAAACAATTACCACCTGACCACCGGCGATGTGACCGCCGCGCTCCAGGCCCAGAACGCCCAGATTTCTGCCGGCCAGTTCGGCGGCCAGCCGTCGGCCCAGGGACAGCAGCTGAATGCGACCATCACCGCGCGGACACTGCTGCAGACGGTCGAACAGTTTGACGCCGTTATCCTGAAAACCAACAGCGACGGATCTACCGTGCGGCTGAAGGATGTGGCCGAATGTAAAATCGGCACCGAGAACTACGATGTCCAGGCCCGTTTCAAGGGCAAACCGCTGGGGGGCATGGCGATTCGCCTGGCAGCCGGCGCCAACGCCCTGGATACCGCCAACCGGGTCAAGGCAAAGATGGAAGAGTTGTCCCGCTATTTTCCGGCCGGCATGAAGGTCGTCTATCCCTATGACACCACGCCGTTCGTCAAGATATCCATTGAAGAAGTGGTCAAAACCCTGCTCGAAGCGGTGTTCCTGGTCTTTGTCATCATGTTCCTCTTCCTGCAGAACATCCGGGCCACCCTGATTCCGACCATCGCCGTGCCGGTCGTTTTGCTCGGCACCCTGGGGGTGCTCTACGCCTGCGGCTTCTCCATCAACACCCTCACCATGTTCGCCCTGGTCATTGTCATCGGCCTGCTGGTTGACGACGCCATCGTCGTCGTCGAGAACGTGGAACGAATCATGAGTGAGGAGGGACTGCCGCCCAAGGAAGCGACCATCAAATCCATGGGGCAGATTACCAGCGCCCTCTGGGGCATTGCCACCGTATTGACGGCGGTCTTTCTCCCCATGGCCTTCTTTCCCGGTTCTACCGGCGTCATCTACCGCCAGTTTTCCATCACCATCATCTCCGCCATGATCCTCTCGGTGCTGGTGGCCATGACCCTGACGCCCGCCCTCTGCGCGACGCTGCTCAAGCCGGTGGCAAAGGGGCATGAGGCGTGCGAGACCGGCTGGTTCTGCCCGTTCTTCCGCCGGTTCAACAAGCTGTTTGACTTCTGCCGGACAAAGTACGAGGGGATTGTCGGGCGCTCCTTCGGCAAACCGCTGCGCTATCTGTTCGTGTACGGAGCCATTGTGGCGGGAATGGTGTTCCTCTTCCTGCGGCTCCCCACCTCGTTCCTGCCGGATGAGGATCAGGGCTTCATCGTCTGCCAGGTTCAGCTTCCGGCCGGTGCCACCATGGATCGGACCCTGAATGTTATCGAACAGCTGGAGAAGCATTTCCTGGAGAAGGAGGAAAAAGCGGTGGAGGCGGTCATCACCGTAGCCGGCTTCAGTTTTGCCGGTCGCGGCCAGAACATGGGACTTGCCTTTGTCAGGCTCAAACACTGGGACCTTCGCCAGGACAAGAACTTGAAGGCCCCGGCGGTTGCCCGGCGCGCCATGGGTGCGTTCTCCCGCTTCAAGGACGGCCTGGCTTTTGCCTTTTCACCACCGGCGGTTGTTGAACTGGGGCAGGCCAACGGCTTTGACTTCATGCTGCAGGATCGTAGCGGCATCGGGCATGAAAAGCTGATGGAGGCCCGCAACATGATGCTCGGCATGGCCATGAAAAATCCGAAACTGGTCGCGGTGCGCCCCAACGGCCAGGACGATTCCCCCCAGTTCAAGCTCGACATCGATGATGTGCGGGCGGGAGCGCTCGGGGTATCAATCGCCGACGTCAATAATGTTCTGGCAACCGCCTGGGGCAGCTCCTACGTCAACGACTTCATCCAGAACGGCCGGGTCAAGAAGGTGTTCCTGCAGGCCGAGGCAAAGTACCGCATGCTGCCCGAAGACATAGGCCGCTGGTATGTGCGCAACAACAAAGGCGAAATGGTGCCGTTCTCCGCCTTTGCCACCGCCCGCTGGCAGTATGGTTCGCCGCGTCTTGAACGGTACAACGGCATATCCTCCGTGGAGATCATGGGACAGGCCGCGCCCGGTATCAGCACCGGCGAGGCGATGAAAGAGATGGAGAAGATGGCTGCCCAATTGCCGCCGGGAATCGGCTACGAATGGACCGGCCTCTCCTATGAGGAAAAAAATGCCGGTGCTCAGGCGCCAGCTCTCTATGCCATCTCGCTACTGGTGGTCTTCCTCGCGGTGGCGGCATTGTACGAAAGCTGGACCATCCCGTTTGTCAACCTGCTCATGCTGCCGCTGGGGCTGGTGGGGGCCATTACGGCGGTGTCGCTGCGGATACTCCCCAACGACGTCTATCTCCAGATCGGGCTTCTGACCACGATCGGGCTCTCCACCAAGAACGCCATCCTGATCATCCAGTTCATCAAGCAGCAGATGCTTGAGGGACACGAATTGGTGGAGGCAACCCTGTCTGCGGTGAAGATCAGGCTCCGCCCGGTCATCATGACCTCGCTGGCCTTCTTTTTCGGTACCCTGCCGCTGGCGCTGACCAAAGGCGCGGGCGCTGCGGCCCAGAATGCCATCGGCACCGCCGTCACCGGCGGTCTGCTCTCGGCCACCTTTATCGACCTGCTTTTCATTCCGTTTTTCTTCGTGCTGATTTCCAAGATGTTTGCCAAGAAGACGGCCAAGCTGCCAGACGCGGAACCCGCTGTGGAGGTACACTGACATGACACCGATTCGACGGATAACAACAGCACTCTGCCTCCCGCTGGGGGCGGCACTGTTTCTTAACGGCTGTAGCACCCTGGCCCCGAAATACAGCCAACCCGCGGCACCGGTACCCGCCGCCTGGCAGACTCCCGCGGCGGCTCCGGCTGACGCCGCAGGGCCGCCGCAAAAAGAGGTGGCAACGATTCCGTGGCAGGAGTTTTTTGTCGATGCCAAACTGAACAAACTGATTGAGCAGGCCCTCAAGAACAACCGTGATTTGAAGGTTGCAGCGCTCAACATCGAGCGTTTCCGGGCGCTGTACCAGATCAAAAGCGCCGACCAGCTCCCCAAGTTTGAGGCTGCTGCCGGAGCAAATTTCCAGCGCATTCCCGAAACACTCTCCGGCACGGGAAAGGCAAGGGACGCCCAACAGTACAATGTCAGCGCCGGGCTGATCTCATATGAACTGGACCTGTTCGGACGGGTGCAGAGCCTGAAAGACCAGGCCCTTGAGCAGTTCTTTGCCACGGAGCAGGCGCAGAAGAGTGTGCAGCTCACGCTGGTTTCCCAGGTTGCCTCAAGCTGGCTTGCCTATGCCGCCGACCGCGAGAGGCTGCAGCTGGCGAAAGATACCCTTGCCAACCAGCAGGAAGCATACCGGCTGATCAAGAGCCGCTTCGACGCCGGCGTTTCCAACTCTCTTGTGCTGAATCAGGCCCGAACCACTCTTGATGCAGCCCGTGTCGATATTGCCCGCTACACAGCGCAGGTAGCTCAGGACGAAAATGCGCTCAGCTTCCTGGTCGGCTCGCCCGTCCCGGCGAACCTACTGCCGCAGACACTGTCCGAATCGCTGACATCGCTTAAAAATATTACTCCCGGTCTGCCATCCGGCGTGCTGCTGAATCGCCCAGACATTCTGCAGGCCGAAAGTCAGCTTAAAGGGTACAATGCCAACATAGGCGCGGCCCGGGCGGCATTTTTTCCCCGGATAACCCTGGTCTCGTCGGTCGGCTTCGGCAGCGACGAACTCTCCGGCCTCTTCAAAAGCGGCTCCGCCGCCTGGAGCTTTGCCCCCCGCATCTCCATACCCATCTTCGACGGAGGCACCAACAAGGCCAATCTGAAAGTGGCCGAAGTGGATCGTGACATCGCAATCGCCCAGTACGAAAAGGCTATTCAGAACGCCTTTCGTGAAGTTGCCGATGCCCTGGCCCAGAGCGGTACCATCAATGAACAACTTGCCGCCCAACAGTCGCTGACTGACGCCACATCCGAAAGCCACAAGCTTTCCCGTGCACGCTTTGACAAAGGAGTGGACAGTTACCTGACGGTGCTCGACTCCCAGCGTTCCCTCTACGGCGCCCAGCAGGGGCTTATCAGCACACGCCAGGCCAGTCTGGCCAGTCTGGTGACTCTGTACAAAACGCTCGGCGGAGGCAAATAACGTAGAGTCCTCAAAATAAGCTGACGGCAAAAAAGCCGCGCTTTACCTGCAAAGGTAGCGCGGCTTTTTTGTAAGTATATTTTTAGAATAATACACCTCAGACCTTGACAAACATCAGTACAAACACGTAAGAATGCATTCATTTTAAATTTCCTACAGTCACGAGGTTTCCCATGTTGAAGGACATGAAAGCCCATAGCCACCTGAAACCGGGTCAGAAGGGTACCAGACGATTAGTGGAGCAGTTCGGGGAAAGACTCCTGTGCGTTCGGTACCGCTATGACGAAATCCGGCAGGTCAGAATAAAAACAGCCGAAATCATTGTTGACGAACGACCGTGCAACCCCAACATGCGGCATCGTGACAGGGACATTGTCGCGGTAATGGTTCCGTTCACAAAGATAGCTCTTCGGGACAAGCTGAAGGCGGCTGGCGGACGATGGAATCCGGAAGAGAAAATCTGGCGGGTACAGTTCGGAGCCATCAGGAATGATGCCGAGTTGGTTGAGAGGATTTTAAATGAGTAGCACGACGGCAAACCGGCCCAAAGTTACCTATATAAGCAACTTTTGATAACAGGAACCAACCGCAAAAGTTGCTTATATAAGGAATTTTGCGGTTCCCTATATAGGCTGCTAATTCCGTATATAGGGAACAAGTTCCTTGTATACGGAAACCCATTATAAGCGAGTTGAACCGAGAAAAGATGATTAACCCAAACAAACACTTATCATGGTTATCAATGGTATTGCTGACGTGCATACCAAGTGTTGCCTTTGCTCACGGCGACGTAAGGATTCTGTACGCGGCTTTTGGACTATTTCTTTACCACTTAGCATTTGCGGGGTTCATCCTGCTTTCGGTAACATTGATAAAATTCAAGTACATCCTCGCTTCATATCTATTTGTGGATATCGGGTTGTGGTGGTTGATCGCTGACACCAGAATGAATGGAAAAGCTATTACAGCAATTCTGTTAGTTTCACCTCCAACCATCATTTTTCTTCTCACAAGGTTTCTACCGAAAAGAGAAAAAACGGCATGAAACAACGGAGGAAGAAGTGCCGCAGACACCAGCAGTGGCGAGGACAACCCAAAAAAACCGAGGAGACGCTGTTGGAGTGATAGCAACGAAGCAGCGGCCTTAAACCGCAGCTGTTCTCCCAAGCCGGTGAACCCAAAGGATAAATATGAACCACAAGTTAGAGAAATCACACGAGACAAGCATGAAAATGCCTCTGAGAGAATGGGTGCTGCTAATTTTTAGCTACATGTCTGTCATCCTGTTTCTTGTGTTCTTCTTAGTCATTACTCTTACCATTGCTACTGCTATTACATCGAATTCATTCGGTTTGTCAGGCTTCCTTCTTGTTAGAGAAGCAACATATGCATTGACGGATATAGGAACATTCGTGGTTGTAGGGATGTTTATTTACTGCATGATTGGCATAACCAAAAATGAAAATCTGTCAGGGAATGATAAAAGCAATTGGCGCTGGTTTCTAATTATCAATTGGATTTTTGCCATCCCTGAGTACTACGAGACTTTCCTTGCCAGACCGGAGAATATGCATTTCAGAAGATTAAGAAAATGGCTACGACCAAAGCCGTTGATGTTTTTCAGGCCATGAGGCTAAACCGTGCAGGTTCAACCAGGCCCTTGGACACCGACCGGGGCTGAGAAGCGCCCCGGCGCGGGTCAAGGCCCGAGCCGTTAATCGCGACACGATGTCGCGTGATTATATGTGCTTGATATACCTACACAACTTCTTTCAAGCACCTGAAGTATCCCCTTCAGCGCCCTAGGTGGCGTGCTTGGTACGCGCTGTGTACCTGGTGCGAAGCCCACTTACAACGTACCGAATCGGGTTTGAATGGCGACAGGAGAACCCCTCCGGAAACTCCATCCGGTTAAGGGCTAGGGCAGGACAATATGGTGAAATTATGTGAATGGTCGTTGACGCGCCGTCAGATGGGCTTCTACCCTACGGGAGTTAACAGGGGATATGCATGTTTCCCAGTGCTTACATGCGTGGCCAGGTTGCAGTGCATTAACGTCGCTGCACGGGATTGTTGAGCCACCGGCGTTCAGACCGCACCTAAGTTGTCCGTTAAGATAATCACGTGGAACGTGGAAAAGTCG
>MGZJ01000054.1:0-21654 GCA_001802645.1 Geobacteraceae bacterium GWC2_53_11
GCGCTGCGGAAGCTGGGGATTATTCCCAACGTCTGCCACATGAATGAGGGGCATGCCGCATTCCTGGCGCTGGAACGCATCAGGCTGCTGATGGAAAAACGGGGCATCCGCTTTAACGAGGCCCGTGAAATCGTTAGTGCGGGCAACATCTTTACGACCCATACGCCGGTCGAGGCGGGCATTGACCACTTTGCGCCGGAACTGCTGGACAAGTTTTTTGCCGGCTATTTCCCGGCACTCGGCATCAGCCACGATGAATTCATCGGCCTGGGGCGGCAGAATCCGAAAAACCGCCAGGAGTCGTTCTGCATGGCGGTGCTGGCGCTCAAGCTGGCCGGGCACGCCAACGGAGTCAGCCAGCTGCATGGCGAGGTGTCGCGCCGGATGTGGAAGAACCTCTGGCCGGAACTGCCGGAGGAACAGTTGCCGCTGACCTCGATCACCAACGGCGTTCATACCCGCACCTGGATGTCGAACCACATGGCCAGCCTGCTGATACGCTACCTGGGAACCCGCTGGCTGGATGACCCGACCGATCATAGCGTCTGGCGCCGGATCGCCAAAATCCCGGACGCAGAACTGTGGCGTACCCGGCAGAGCTGCCGCGAGAAGCTGGTTGACTTTGCCCGCAAACGCCTCAAGGAACAGCTGATCAAGGTCGGCGCCACGACCAAGGAGATTGCCACGGCCGAGGAGGTTCTCGATCCCGAAGTGCTGACTATCGGCTTTGCCCGCCGTTTTGCAACCTATAAACGCGGCACGCTGCTGCTCAGGGATCTTGACCGTCTGGCGGCTCTTCTCAACAATCCTGCCATGCCGGTGCAGTTCATTTTCGCCGGCAAGGCACATCCCCAGGATCAGGAGGGGAAGGAGCTGATCCGTCAGATCGTGCAGGCCGCGCAACAGGAACGTTTTCGCCACCGCATCGTTTTTATCGAGGATTACGATATGGAGGTTGCCCGTCATCTGGTGCAGGGGGTTGACGTTTGGCTCAACACCCCGCTTCGCCCGATGGAGGCAAGCGGTACCAGCGGCATGAAGGTCGCCTTTAACGGCGGCCTCAACCTGAGCGTGCTGGACGGCTGGTGGTGCGAGGGGTACCAGGGGAACAACGGCTGGGCCATCGGCAAGGGCGAGGTGTACGAGGATATCGAATACCAGAATCAGGTCGAAGGCCGCGCGTTGTATGATCTGCTGGAAAAAGAGGTTATTCCCCATTTCTACGACCAGGGGAGCGACGGTGTGCCGCGTTCGTGGATCGCGACGATGAAGGCCTCCATGCAGAGCCTCTGCCCGGTTTTTTCCACCGACCGGATGGTGCAGGAGTACACCGGCCATTCCTATACGCCGTCGTATGCCCAGTGGAAGCGTCTGGTTGATAATGACCTGGCGCTGGCGCTTGATCTGGCACGCTGGAAGGAAGGAATGTTCAAGGCCTGGCCCCAGATTCGCATTGAGCAGGCCGAAGCGCAGGCGACGGATTCGGTCGTGGTCGGCAGTCTGGTTCCGGTGTCGGCCCGGATCGCTTTGGGCGATATTCCGGCGGATCAGGTTGCCGTAGAGGGGTATTTCGGCGTTCTTGATTCGACCGGCAACATCCAGGGGGGTGAAACCGTGACCCTGGAAATGCAGAGTGACCTCGGCGGGGGCGTCTACCGGTTCGGCGGCACCTTTGAATGCCGCTTTTGCGGCAGGCACGGCTTCATGCTGCGGATCATTCCGCGTCACGCTGTTTTTGGAACCATTTATGAGCCGGGCTACTTGATCTGGGGATAGTATGGCTGTAGCCGCAGACATTCAGCAGCAGGTTTTCGACCTGCTTTCGCGCGCCTCCAACATCTCGTTTGTCACTGCGGACCAGGAGGGGGGCGGCGCCGGTCTGTTGGCTCCCGGCCAGCGGGTAGCCGCCGAAGTGCTGTCAACACTCAATAACCGGGTCCAGGTCAGAATCGGCACCGAGCGTTTCAACCTTGACCTGCCGATGGCGGTGCGCACGGGCCAGACTCTGGAGATGACGTTCGTCTCTGCCGATCCCCGTTCAACCTTTGCCATAGCCCGCCAGCCGGGAGCCACTCCTCCGGTAAGCCTTTCCGATGCCTCACGCCTGTTAAGCCTGCTGATCTCCAGTGAGCAGATTTCCGATCCGTCGCTCCGTGCGTCGTTGCAGAGTATCGGCACCATGTTGCGCGGGGCATCCGATGAAAGCGCCGTACTGGCCAACCTGCTGGACGATGCGCTGTTGTACGGTTCCCGTCAGGGGGAAGCTGCTTCTTCCTCGCCTGCTGCCACGAAGGGAGCGGTCGGTGAGCTTGCGGCGGGTCGCGTATCTGCTGGCCAGGCTCGCCCGACCGCTGACCAGGCCCGCCTGGCTACCTTTGAAACGAATGCAGCCCAGATACTCAAGAATATTGCCCAGAGTTCCCGCTTTACTCTGATAGAAGCAGCCAATGTTCCCCCTGCACCACTGCCGCTGGTAGCGGGAGAAGAGGTCAACGCGACTGTTGTCGGGACCCTTCCCGGCGGCAAAGCTTTTGTCGAAATAGCCGGTACGAGACTTGAACTGCTGCTCCCTCAGAAGGCGGTGGCTGGCGAAATACTGCGGCTCACCTACCTGTCGTCAGATCCCAAACCCAGCTTTGCACTCTCCCGCACGATTCCCGAAAGCGCCCCTCCGTTACTGAGCGAGGCGGGGCGATGGTTAAGTGTGCTGGAACACAGTGAGGGGGGGATTTCCCGTCAGCAGGCCTATGTACTTGATCAGCTGAACACGGTCCTGAAAAGCCTCCCCCACGATTCGCCTGCGTTTAGTGCAATTTACGATGATGCGCGTACCTATCAGCGAAGTACACGCCAGTCTCCGGGAACAGATTCTCTTCCAGCCGCTTCAGCACAGGGGCTTCAGCAGGCTTTCGTTACATCCGGCAACGGTGTTGTGTTGAGCGATGACATGGCTAAACTTCTTCAGGCTGTCATCAAGGGGAACCGTTTGGCGCTCCTGGAATCGCTCAGCCAGCAGACACAGCCGGGCTCATTTCTGCCGGGACAGCAGTTGAAGGGGGAGGTGTTGACAGCATTGGGGGGAGGCCGCTTCATGGTTCAGGTGGGGGGGCAGATGCTGGAGTTTGTCATGCCGAAAGGGATCAGGCGCGGTGACCACATCAATCTGTTCTTTATTGCCGACGAACCGAGGCAGACCTTTCTGCTGGCACGTTTTGGCCATCCGGGCGCCGCGAGGGTCAGTGACACCGGCCGCTGGCTGAGCACTCTTCTGGGCGAAACGGCCGGGCAGGTTCCTGCCCAGGCAACTCTGGGCCTGTTGCGGACATTGTTGTCCGGGCCTCCGACTGATGCGGCGCTCCTTGGCAGAACGCTGCAAGAGGGGCTTCGCGAAAGCGGTCTGTTTTACGAGTCTCATCTTGCTCGCTGGTTTGGCGGTGATTTCCCGTTGGAAGATATCCTCAAGGAGCCGCAAGGGCGCCTGTCTCCCCGTCTGGCCCAAGCCGCCGTACCACAGGAAGCGCCTTTGGCTGATGAGCTTGTCCGTGCCAGCGTGAAGACCGGCTCGGCCGAGATCATGGAGGCGGTCTTCAAAAAGGTCGGCTCCAGCATGGCACATGAAGGGATTGCCGATCAGCGTACGCTGCCGGTGATCAACCAGCAGTTGGCCACGCTCCAGAACGGACAGCTGGTGTTTCGCGGCGATCTCTTCCCGGGACAGCATCTTGAGTGGAGCGTAGCCGAGCGGGAAGCGGGGCGCGATACGTCAGGCAAGCGTGAGCGGAGCTGGGAAACCAGTGTGTCGATTTCACTGCCGAACATCGGTCCGGTCACGGCATCGCTTTCGCTTGACGGAACCCGCATCGTCGTTACGGTGGTGGCTGAAGAGAGTTCCGCAATTCCGGTTCTGGAGTCGGGCAGGGTCCGACTGACCGAACAGTTGGAAGGAGCCGGACTGACTCCGGCGGGGATGAACTTTAACCATGCCGGTGCGTGATGATGACGACCGCCGGGCGGCGGCACTTTCCTACAAACAGGGATATTATGCCCCGGTGGTCGTTGCCAGGGGAAAAGGGGTCGTTGCCGAAGCGATTATTGCCTGTGCCCATGAATCCGGCGTGTATGTTCATGAGTCGCCCGAGCTGGTCAGGTTGTTGATGCAGGTTGATACCGACCAGTACATTCCTCCGGAGCTGTACCGGGCCGTTGCCGAGATTCTGGTGTGGCTGCAGTGGCTGGAGAGTCAGCAGAATACTACTTCGTAAGGGGGAACAATGCAGATCAAGTTTGGTACCGATGGCTGGCGTGGTGTCATTGCCCGCGACTTTACCTTTGAAAATCTTTCCTGGGTGGCACAGGCCACCATGGATTACCTGAATCGCTCAGGTTTGGGGGACAAGGGGCTGGTTATCGGCTATGACCGGCGTTTCATGTCGCGTGATTTTGCCCGGCGTGTGGCGGAAATTGCTGCAGGCAACGGTATCAATGTCCGCTTGACGGAGGATTACGCCCCGACCCCGGCGGTTTCTTGGGCCGTGCATGAAACCGGTGCCGGAGCGGGGGTGATGATCACCGCCAGCCATAATCCGCCCGAGTACAACGGCTTCAAGGTAAAGGAGGCGTTTGGCGGTTCCGCGCTTCCGGCGACCACGAAAATTCTCGAAGAAATCGTTGCCTATAACCGGGAAAACGGTCGGCGTATCATTGCCGTCCCGTATGACGAGGCGGTGAAAAAAGGAACAATCGAATTGTTTGATCCGTGTGAGGGCTATTTCCACCAGATCAGCCGCTACGTTGACCTGGACCTGATTGCCAAGGCCGGAATTGCTGCGGTGGTCGATCCTATGTACGGGGCAGGTTGCGGTTATATCCCGCGATTGTTGCCGGGGATTGACGAAATTCATAACAGTGAAAACCCATCTTTCGGCGGACAGGCGCCCGAGCCGATCGGTCAGCACCTTCAGGAACTGTCTGCCCTGCTGAAAAGCGGCAGATACCGGGTCGGTCTGGCACTGGACGGTGATGCCGACCGGATCGGTGCCGTTGACGAACATGGTGAATTTTTCTCCTCCCACTGCATATTTACCGTGGTGCTGCGCCATCTGATCGAGCATAAAAAACTGACCGGAGCGGTGGTCAAGACTGTTTCGACGACCCGCATGGTCGATCTTCTTGCTGAAAAATACGGACTGGAACTTTTTGAAACCCCGATCGGCTTCAAGCATATTTGCGGGCTGATGCTGGAGCGCGACATTCTTATGGGGGGGGAAGAATCCGGCGGGCTGGGAGTGAAGGGGCATATCCCGGAGCGGGACGGAATTCTGCTCGGTCTGCTGCTGCTGGAGGCGGTCGCGGTCAGCGGCAAGGGGCTCAGGCAGTTGCTTGACGAGACGATGGATGAAATCGGTCATTTTTATTATCAACGCATAGACCGGCGCATCGAGAATGAAGACAAAGAACGTTTGATTGCCCGGCTTCGCTCCGCACCCCCGACCGTGATCGATGGTCAGCAGGTGGCTGCGACCAATTTCAGCGATGGTTTTAAATTCATTTTTGAAAGCGGTGACTGGCTGCTCATCCGTCCATCCGGTACGGAACCGGTGTTGCGGCTGTACAGTGAAGCTCGATCACGTGATCAGGTTGAACGGTTTTTGCGTCAGGCGGCAATGATTGCCGGTTGACGTCTGGTTGGTATATTTTATACTGACATAGTCACTACACGGTTGCACTGGCGAAAAAAACGGTTATAATCCTGCGCGCTGGTTCGTTATTGCCGTACCGTACACAATGTATTGAACTTTATCCATACAGCTATGGAAAACACACTAAAAGGAGCACACTACTATGGCAAATATTCTGATTGTTGATGATTCATCCACCATGCGTAAAATCATTTCGAGATCTCTCCGTCAGGCCGGTCTTGCCGTAGACGAGATATTCGAGGCAGGCGACGGCATCGAAGGCCTTGGTGTGATCGCTTCCGGCAAGTCTATTCAGCTGATCCTGTCCGACATCAATATGCCGAACATGGACGGTCTTGAATTTGTCAAAGCGGTGCGGGCCAACGGCAATTCAACTCCCATCGTCATGATTACCACCGAAGGCGGCGAAGAAATCATTGCCGAAGCAATGTCGAGCGGAGCGAGCGACAGCATTAAAAAGCCGTTTACTCCCGATCAGCTCCAGGAAAAGCTGGGAGGCCTTATATGAGCCTTAACCAGGGCATCTCCCAGTCAACCAGTCTGACCGAAGAGTTGGTTGCTGGTTACGTGATTGATGCAACCCGGGAGGTCTTTTCAACCATGGTCATGATGGATGTGGTTGATGACTTCCCGCTCAAGGAGCCGGTCAGCCGCTTCAAATGCAGTATTACCGGGATGGTCGGCTTTGCCGGGACATACTCCGGCGTTATTTCAATCCATTGCCCGGTTGCCCTGGCATTGAAGATTACCTCCAATATGCTTGGTATGGAATGCGATGAGATTAATGAAGATTTGAATGATGCCATCGGTGAAATTGCCAACATGTTGGGGGGGAGCGTCAAGCAGGTACTCTCCAAGGGAGGGTTGGATGTCAAGTTGTCGATTCCGACCGTTATCTCCGGAGAAGATTATACGGTAAACTCGTTGTCCGATAATGATTGTGTAGTTGTTCCGTTTACGGTGGAAGAGATGACGCTGCTGGTCGGTCTTACGCTGAAGAAGGAAGATTAGAAGTACTTCGGCTGCCGTTGCGCGCGGCTGTCAAACTGAACGGAAACCGGAAGACATTATCTGATGGATGGTTACACAACATTATACGGAATGCTGGAAACAGCCCTGAAACAGGCCGGCGAAGAGAGCGGCATGTTGCTGGGGCAGGAACTCTCCATTGCTCTTTTAGACTCGCTTTCGACAAGTAAAACGTCCTACTTCGGCGGGCTTGACGACGGTTGCTTTGTCCTGGGCGTTGATTCGGGAGAAGCCTACGGCGGGCAGTTCTATCTCGTTTTCTCCTTGCGTGACGCTATTGTCATGAGCAGTATTCTGCTTGGCATTCCTCCTGCTCGTATTCAGGAAAAGAAGCGGCTCTCCATCATCGAAAATGACGATATTGATGCTTTCTCCGAAATTGCCAACATGGTAAACGGAGCGCTCAATACCGTTTTTCAGGGAACGCTTCCCAACAAAGTCCGCCTTAAACTGCTCTCCCCCAAAAAATATATCCCCGAAATTGACCCGCTGACTCCGGAAGAACCGCTTCCGGATGGTGATTTCCTGATGTTCCGCTCCAAGCTGGAGATGCCGGGTCAGGAGATGAACCATCTGGATGTGTTGATACCGGTTGCCCTGGCGAACCTGTTTGATCCGCAGCCTGTAGCTGCCGAGACCGCCGTCGATGTTGTCGTTGAGGCAGAAGAGGCCGGCGGTGGCGATGCAGGCGCTGGAACCGGTGAAAGTGCCGAAGCGGTTGTATCGGAGCCAACCGGAGTTGACAGCATTGTCGTGTTGGATGACGATGAGGAACAGCGCCAGCTGATGATGGAGATGCTTTCATTTACCGGATATCAGGTGGCTGAAGGCACGCTTAATGCAGACATAAAGGAGCTCTTTGCCGGTCGAAACGTCAAGCTGGTCATTATCGGCTCCCAGGATGCGGATGATCGCGAACTTGCGGTCTGTATAAAAGTTAATGCCATGCGTCAGGATTTTCCGCCGACGATTATTATGAGCGCGGAATGCTGGACGAGAACAGCCGTCCTGAAGGCGCTCAAATACGGTGCGCGGGATATTATCATTAAACCACTCAACACCGAAGATGTGACCTCCAAGGTTCGCCGTTACTGTAAACTGGCGTCAGTGTAATTTCTATGCGGGTCCGATAATGGCTCAATTGCCAGAAACTCTCACAATACCGGCACGTATCCTCCGTACACTCCTTGCAGGAGTGTTGCTGATGATGCTTGCGGTTGCGGTATGTCCTGACCGCGCCCATGCCTCAATTCCGAATCGCCTCTACCGCATAGATATCCGCCCGCAAAAAGATTTTACCCGGCTTACCGTTCGCCTAGCAGGTCCCCCGCAGTATTCGCTGGCATCAATCCCCGGCAATCGTCTCCGCCTTGTTATCCAGGACACCGGCGGCACCCTGTTCAAAAAGTATCGCCGGTATTCCGACAAAAACATCGGTGGCTTGATGCTGAAGAGGCGCGGAGAGAATCTTTTGGTGACCTTTCAGGTCTCACAAAAGGCAGGATGGCGGGATCTGACCCGGCCCGATATCAGCGCTGTGACTATTGACATAGGCACACCATTCAAGCCGGGTACTCCTCAGCCCTCTCTTGCCGGCCGGGAAAAAATATGGACTGGCGTTGAAAAGCTCGTGAGGGACTTCGATCCACCGCTGAAATCGGAAATCCCGTTTTCACCAACCGATCGCCAGGTGCTGAATAATTTTCTGACCGAAAATGATCAGAAAGATTTCATGGCAGCGGAGGCCGCCCTTTATAAGGGACGACTTACCGAAGCTGAGGAGCTGTTCACCCGTTTTTCAGCAAAGGAAGTACCGATTCGCCCTCTTGCCCTGTATCGCCTGGCGGAAACCTGGTACAAGCTGCAAAAATATCCCCAGGCCCTGTCGGCCTTTCGTGAGGCAGAGCGGCTGTGGCCCGGCTATCTCGGTCTTAACCCCGGGGTGACGTTCTATTATGGCGATACCATCGCCCGGAGCGGGGAGCTGGCCTCTGCGCGTGCCCTGCTTGCCGGACTGGTCGCCCGTGTTGCAGACAAAACGTATGCTCCGGCGCTGCTGGTGCGGCTTGGAGACATTCTGGCCCGCCAGGGACATGAGAGCGAAGCCCGTGCTATCTATCATAATGTCGCCGAATTTTTCAAAGACAATAAGGCCAGCAAAATGGCGCTCATGCGGTCTGCCGACAGTGAGTTTCTGCATTCAACTCCATGGAACTACCGGCCCCTCAGTGATGTGTACCTCAATGCCTCACAGCAGAGCGGTGATCTTGATATGCGCGAAGAAGCGCATTTCAAGCATGTCCTGCTTGAGTCTATTCATGGTGATGCAGGTGAAGCGCTGCAACTGGTGACCGGTTTTCAGAGAAAGTTCCCGCGTGGTGTGTACGCGGCAGTCATCAGGACCATACGGGAAGCGCTGGTCGCCGAAGTCTACCGTCGCACGGTGTGGGGCAAGGATTCTCCCGCGCTTTTGCGGTTCATGGAGGAACAGCATGAGTATCTTGGCAGTTGTGTTGAACAGCCTGGGTTTCTCGCGGCTGTTACCCATGCATACAATGAGGCCGGCCGGCCCATTGAGCTTGTCAAGCTGCTGACTTCTCTGGTGGATCGCTCGTGGGCGGCGTCTATAGCTCCGGAACTTTATACAAGCATTGTCGATAATGCCGAGCTGATCGGAGATACGGCTACTGCTGAACGGACACTTAAAGCGTATCTGCTGAAATTCCCCGCCACCCCCCGAGTGCCACTGATGAAAGAGCGTCTTGGCGCGCTGTATTTCTCCTCAGAAAAGCATCAGCAGGTCAAGGACACTCTCCTCTGGCTGCTCAACAAGGGAGAACATGCCCAACGCCCCGAAAGCTATTATCAATTGGGGCGGTCGCTCTGGGAACTCCACCAGTATGCCCAGTCGGCCAAGTCGATGGATTTGTTTCTTGCCTCCCGTACGGGGCGTGATCCGCAACTTGTGCCGGACGCCTATTTTGTAGCCGGGTCTGCCCGCGAAAGTCTGGGTGATCGCAAAGGGGCATTGAAACTGTTTGAAGCAGCGCTCAAAGTGCCGGATAACAAGCGTAGCGACGAATTCATGTACAAGACGGGACAGATCAATCTCCTGGAAGGTAATGCCGGACGTGCGCGAGCGTTGTTTGGCCATCTGGCAAAAAACAGCAAGGATCCCGACTGGCAAAAGCTTGCCCAGCAGGCCCTGGCTTCTCTCGAATCGAAGTAGCTCCCTCTTGCAAAAATAAATAGGTACAAGTCAGTATATTGACTTTGTCAAAATAATGGCACCAACATTGCCAGTTCTGCGCATTAATGTCTGCTTGTGTGGCGGTGTTTATGTATGTGCCGGGATATAGTGTGGCCGAAATGCATGATTCCAGAGAGGTGATAAGCAGAGGACTTTTTTAAAATGCCTGTGGTGGCGTGCTGTTGGCGGTGTTGGCATTTGGCCCTGAAGCGGTTCACCAGAGCGGCTGTCCCTTCCGGCTTCAAGCCCTCCGTGTTGGTGTCCTGTGTGGTACGTTTTTTGCAATTAAAGCGATTCTAAAGGAGCTGCTGCTATGCAAATCGAGGGTATTTTCAATAGTACTATGGGCGTTCTGGAGAAAAGTGTTGATCTGCGCGCCAAGAATCAGAATCTGATCGCTTCCAATGTCGCCAATGCTGAAACTCCCAACTTTGTGCCCAAATCCCTGGCTTTTGAGCAGGAGTTGCAGGGCGCTCTCAAAAACCGCCAAAACGGACAACGTCCGTCTGCAGCTCCACACGAACGCCATATCCCCATCCGGGGTGCTGGTGGCAGTTCTATAAAATCGGTATCAGGCAAGGTCATAGAAACTCCGGCAGCTACACCGGGTAAAGATGGCAATGCGGTGGAGTTGGAGAGTGAAATGAGCAAGCTGGCTGAGAATCAGATTATGTTCAACGCGTCGGTACAGATGTTGAACAAGAAGTTTGAAGGGTTGCGGACCGCAATCAAAGGAGCTCTGTAAATGGATTTTTTCAGCTCTATGAACATCAGCTCGTCGGCGCTTTCCGCAGAACGGACACGCATGAACCTGATATCAAGCAATCTTGCCAACGCCAATGTGACGCGTACTCCCGAGGGAGGACCCTATAAGCGCAAGGACGCCGTCTTTGCTGCAACTCCTGTCGCGAACCCGTTCAGTCGGGTTCTTGACGGTGCGACAGCCCAGCAGGTTCGTACAGTCGGCGTTTCTGAAATTGTTGAAGATCAGAATCCTCCGCGCCTGCAGTATGATCCGAGTCATCCGGATGCCAATCCGCAGGGGTATGTGGCCATGCCGAACGTCAACACCGTTGAAGAGATGACCGACATGATCAGCGCCACCCGGACGTATGAAGCAAACGTAACCGCCGTACAGGCAGCAAAAAGCATGGCTTTGAAAACGCTTGAAATCGGCAGATAACCGTGAGCAGGATTGCGACAGGAAGAGGAGATGACGTATGACAATTACAGGTATTGAAGGCGCAATCGGTCTATCAAAGGCCTTTCCGGAAGTAAGCAAGAACAGTTCGTCATCAACAGTAGATGGCGCAGGCAAGTTTTTCAGCGAGCTTGTCTCCAAAGTGAATGATATTCAGGTGCAGTCGGATAAATCGGTTCAGGCGCTTGCCAGTGGTGAAAACAAAAACCTTCATGAGGTTATGATCGCCGTCGAGAAGGCAAGCATCTCCTTCCAGTTCATGTCGCAGGTACGCAACAAGGCAATTGAAGCCTATCAGGAAGTCATGCGGATGCAGGTGTAGCATCGTAACGCTGTAATCTGGTAAGCAACGCCATTTTGAAAGGAATGTGAATATCACCAATGCCAGAAGGAATTCGTAGACTTATAGAGCCGTTTCTTGCGCTCTCACCGGGCAAGCAGATGTTGATTGCTGCCGTGGCTTTTCTGTCTGCCGCCGCATTTGCTATTCTGATATTTGTTGCAAACCGCACCGATTATAAGCCGCTCTTCACGAATCTGACGTCTGAAGATGCCGGGGAAATTGTAAAAAAACTGAAGGACGCCAAAACTCCGTATCAGATCACTGCTGACGGCAAGGGTGTCCTTGTGCCGTCTGACAAGGTCTATGAGCTGCGCTTGACTCTGGCTTCAGAGGGCATTCCCCAGGGCGGTGGCGTCGGCTTTGAAATATTCGACCGGAAAAACTTCGGCATGACGGAGTTTGTTCAGAAACTCAATTACCAGCGGGCTCTGCAAGGGGAACTCTCCCGGACAATCGCCCAGCTGACTGGAGTCGAACAAGCGCGCGTTCACCTTGTTATACCGGAAAAATCGCTCTTTAAAGACAATGAGAAACCGGCTACCGCTTCTATCGTTCTCAAGATGAAGTCAAACCGCGCCTTGAGGGACTCGGAGGTGCAGGGTGTTGTGCATCTGGTCTCGGCTTCGATTGAGGGGATGGATCCGGAGCATGTTACCATTCTTGACAGTCGCGGCAAAATCCTGAGCAAGGGGGGGAGCAGCGACCCGACAGCCCGCATGACTTCTGCCATGCAGGAAACGCAGCGTACGTATGAGAAGAATGTAGAGGAGCGGATCCAGTCCCTGCTTGACCCGATTGTCGGCGGGGGGAAAACGGTGGCTCGTGTCACCGCTGCCTTTGATTTCAAGCAGGTTGAACGGGTTGAGGAAAAGTTTGATCCCGAATCGATTGCAGTCCGCAGTGAACAGAGGACAGAAGAGAAAGGATCGTCAACTACCAGCAGTTCCGGTGTTCCGGGCGTGCAGACGAACCTCGGGCGTACCAATGCCGGAGCCGGTGCAACAGCAGGTGGCGGTTCCAAAAACGATGAGACGCTCAATTACGAGGTAAGCCGTTCGACAGCCAAGATTATTGAGCCGGTCGGGGCGCTCAGTAAAATATCCATTGCCGTTCTGGTCGACGGCAAGTATGAAGCGCCCGCCGCGGTCAAGGAAGGACAGCCTGCCAAGGCAAAATACATCCCGCGCTCGCCTGATGAACTGCAGAAAATTGAAACGCTGGTCAAAAGTGCCGTCGGGTTCAATCTTGAGCGGGGCGATCAGCTGTCGGTTCAGAACATCCCCTTTCAGGATACCGGTGAAGCAGGCAGCAGTGAAACTGCTACCTGGTGGACAAACCCGTTTTTCATGTCGCTGGCAAAAAACCTGATGATCGGCGTCGGGTTTCTGGTGCTGATCCTGTTTGTCATCCGCCCGCTTATCGCTTCACTGCGCATCGGGAGGCGTCCGACTCTTGAAAGTTTTGAGGCGGTCGGAACAGGTGGAGAACAGTTGACAACCGTCGAACGGGCGATGATAAACGCCCAGATGGCGGAACAGGCCAACTTGATCGAGCAGGCCAAGAAAGACCCCTATCAGGTAGCTCAGATATTACAGAACTGGGTGTCGGAAGATAAATAACCCGCTCAATTTTTTGTGTTCATAAAGGGATCGTATGACAGGTTCAGAAAAAGCTGCCATCTTGCTGCTCTACCTTGGTAACGATGTAACTGCCAAGGTTTTTGAGCATCTGGATGATACCGAAATAAAGAAAATAAGTAAGAGCATGGGCTCGCTCGGGCATGTTTCCCGCGAAACAATCATGTCTGTGGTCGGTGATTTTACGACGGTAATTGACCCTGAAGCGGGCATATTCTCGCAAGGGGATGAGTTCGTTCTTAAAATTCTGGAAAAAGCTCTCGGACCGGAAAAAGCCCAGATGCTGATGGATGAGCTGCAGGCATCCAGTTATGGCGATCTGGTTGATATCCTGGCCAACATGGATGCAAAAAGTATTGCGAACTTCCTGTCACAGGAACACCCCCAGACCATAGCGGTCATCCTTGCCAAACTCAAATCAAAGCAGACCAGCGAAATAATCAGTCTCCTGCCGCAGGAACTGCAGGCTGAAGTGGTGTTGCGCATCGCCGATGTTGAACAGGTGTCCCCGGAAATTCTGAAGGAAATTGACGAGGTCATGAAGCGTGAGATCAAATCCATGGGGGGTACGCAGCGTTACAAAGTCGGCGGTATTGATAAAGTAGTCGATATGTTCAACCACTTTGATCGCAGCAAGGAAAAGCAGATTCTCGACAAGCTTGACGTCCTCAGCCCTCCGTTGTCGGAAATAATCCGTAAACACCTCTTTACGTTTGAGGATGTATTTGCCCTTGATGACCGCAGTATCCAGTCCGTCATGCGCGAAGTCTCGAACGATACCTTGACATTGGCCATGAAAACTTCACCGGATGAGGTCAAGGATAAAATTTTCAAAAATATTTCAAGCCGTGCTGCAGACATGATCAAAGAGGACCTGGAGGTCATGGGGCCGGTGCGACTTTCGGATGTGGAGAAGGCGCAGGGCGAGATTATCAAGATCGTTCGCAAGATGGAGGAGGAAGGTAAAATTGTTCTTGCCGGTCGAGGAAGTGAAGATGTCCTCGTCTAAGATCATAAAATTGGGAAACCTGGACAGAAGCGGTATTTCCGAATTCAGTTTCAGGAACATCGGTCAGGCCGGCATGGCGCCTGCTGCGGTTCAGAGTGCGGACAGTTTTGTGCCGATGGGCATGTTTCAAGGTTTTGACCAGCAGGACGTGTCTGGAGAAGAGGAGGTTGATACCGGACCGCCACCCATTGAAATATCGGAAGAGGATCTCAACCGGAAAATCAGCGACGCATTCAATGATGGCCTCAAAGAAGGGAAGGATCTGGCGGAGCGGGGTCTTTTCAATGTGTTCAAGGCGCTGCGTGCCTCAAGTGAAACAATACATAACCTGAGAGACAAAATATTCAGGGAAGCCGAGGATGAGGTAATCAATCTCGTCATGCTGGTCGCCCGCAAGGTGATCATTCAGGAAGTAACCCAGCATCGTTCTATTCTCGCCGGTGTGGTCAATAATGCACTCGCCGGCTTATCGGCACGGGAAGAAATAACCGTACGCATCAATCCGGAGGACTACCAACTGGCCACCTCCGGGCGTGACAACGCACAGCTCAATGAGCTGCTCAGTGAGCGCCTCCTGCTCAAGCCTGACCCGACGGTAACCGTCGGCTTCTGTCTGGTTGATACGCTTATGGGCACCGTTGATGCCTCCCTGGAAGGCCAACTGGAACAGATCTATCGAAGCCTCCTTGAGCAGCGTACCGCTCCGGGCGCTGAGGAAGCGTAACCGGGTATGCCGCGACATGCCTGACATAAAGCCCCATCTTGACAAGTACCGTGCTGCGATTGCATCCGCTAAGCCGGTCAGGCTGCATGGCAAAGTAACCCAGGTTGTCGGACTGGTTATTGAGGGGTATTGCCCTGATACTTCAGTTGGCGCTATTTGTGAAATAAAGCCGGTGGAGGGTGATCCGATTCCGGCGGAAGTTGTCGGGTTCCGTAACAACAAAACCCTGCTGATGCCGCTTGGAGAGCTGCGGGGAGTCGGACTCGACAGCCTGATCTCTGTCCGGCGTGACAATGCAACATTGGGAGTCGGTCCCCTTATGCTGGGGCGGGTCATCGACGGTCTGGGCAATCCGATCGACGATAAAGGGCCGATCACTGTTGAGGAAGAGTATCCGATTTATGCGCTGCCGGTTAACCCGATGTCACGGCCGCCGATCCGCAAGCCGCTGGATCTCGGCATCCGCAGTATCAATGGCTTGCTGACCTGCGGGCAGGGGCAGCGGGTAGGCATAATGGCAGGTTCCGGCGTGGGGAAATCCACCCTGCTGGGAATGATTGCCCGCTACACGGAAGCTGATGTGAACGTCATCGCCCTGATTGGTGAACGTGGCCGTGAGCTGCGAGAATTCATCGAAAAAGATCTGCAGGAACAGGGGCTGAAAAAATCGGTTGTGGTGGTGGCAACATCCGACCAGCCTCCGCTGGTCAGGATGCGGGGCGCCTACATTGCCACCACGATAGCGGAGTATTTCAAAAACCAGGGGAAGAAGGTTCTCCTGATGATGGACTCGGCAACCCGGTTTGCCATGGCAATGCGTGAGGTCGGTCTTGCCATAGGCGAGCCCCCTACCACCAAAGGGTACACGCCGTCCGTTTTTGCAGCGTTGCCGAAACTGCTTGAGAGAACGGGCAATTTTTCGGAGGGGAGCATTACGGCTCTCTATACGGTTCTTGTTGAGGGTGACGATTTTAATGAGCCGATCTCCGATGCCATGCGTAGTATTCTGGACGGGCACATCGTGCTGTCCCGTGATCTGGCGGCCCGTGCCATCTATCCGCCCATTGATGTTCTGGCAAGCGCAAGCCGTGTCATGACTGACGTGGCAACGAAAGATCATCTGGAGGTGGCCTCAAAGTTCAAGGAAGCGCTGGCAACCTATCGTCAGTCTGAGGATTTGATAAATATAGGTGCTTACAAGGCTGGGAGCAATTCCGGTATAGATTATGCTGTTGCACATATTGCGCAAATGCAGGAGTTCATGAAACAGTCTGTCCATGATCCGGTTCTGCTGGATGAAGCGGTCCGTGATTTGAAAATGATGTTTGCATCCTGATTACGGTAGCTGGTTGGAGTAACGGGCGATGGCTGGTAAAACTTTTGAACTGGAACAGGTGCTGACCTATCGCCGCGAGATGGAAAAACTCCGTAAGCAGGATTTTGCCGCGGCAAAGCAGGGACTGGAACAGGCTGATCAGGAGTTGGTGCGGGAAAAAGAACTGGTGGAACTGCTGGCAAAAGAGTTTCAGCACTGTCAGCAGGAGATCGGCTGTATTGATGATATGCGCATGTATTCGGATTTTTTTGCGCGCAAGCGTGATGAAATAAAGCAGTTGAAGGAGCGGATAGAGGAGCTGGACCAGGTCGTGAACGAAAAAAGGTCTGACTTGCTGGAAGCAAGTAAGGAAAAAAAAGTGCTTGAGTCGTTAAAAGAGAAAAAAGCCGATGAATTTCGCCAGGAGATGGCAACCAAGGAGCGAAACTTTCTCGACGAAATTTCTATTCAGAAAAAGGTAAAGCCGAAGTGAGTCTAAAAAAAACCCTTATTGTGGCGCTGGTGCTGGGGATTGGCGTTCTGGTGCAGTATCAGCTCCCCTCCGTGTTTGCCGGTACCGCCGTTCAAAATGAAGCAGCGGTCCAGCCGCCGGTTAATGCGACTCGGGCTGCTCGTGAAGAAAAGGCTCTTCAGGACGCCCGGCGCCAGCAGTTGGCCGACCGAGAAGCCGTCCTGGCTGCAAAAGAGCAGGAATTGAAAAAGCTGAGTGCAAAAATAGAAGCACAAGTTAAAGCACTTGAAGATAGTAAAAAACGGCTTGACGACAGCATGAAGCTCCAGTCGGAAGCTCAGAAGAAAAAGCAGGATGAGAAGATGGCGAAGATGGTCAAGCTGTTCAAGACCATGCGCAGTGAGCAGTCCGCCAGGATGATTGACTCGCTGAAGGAAGATCTTGCACTTGCGCTTTTAACAAGACTGGACACGAAGACGGTTGCCAAGCTGGCGCCGTTTATCAGCCAGCCGCGTATTATCAAGTGGATTAGTGACAATATGCAGGAAAGATGATTTTGATTTTATGGACAGCTATACGTCCTCCCCATAAAAAATCCAGACAGAAAGGAGGTGAAAAATAATGACTAATGGACAATTGAATGCAGTAACAGTGGCACCTACGGCGCAGATGACCGTAATGAACCACGTTGTGCCGGTTGCAGCGTCAACGGATGGTATACCGCAAGATGCCGGAGCTTTTGCCGGATTGTTGAGCGAAATTCAATCTCAAACAACAGAAGTAAAGGTCTCCCCTGATTCCGGTCAAACAGAGCAGCCTCAGATCAGGAACAGTAATGAGCCGTTTGGGCGTGATACTGTAGTAGAGGGCCAAGCCGTTGAACTGCTGGCAATGATTCATGATGTGCCACAGATCGTCCCTGTATCAGAACCTGCTGTGCAGCGGTCGGAGGAACCGGAAAAAGCAGAAGTTCTCATCAATCCGGTACCGTTGGGCAGTGCAGCATTACCTGCGGCAGCGCAGATGGTGCTGGCAGCATATTCGCAACCCGGCAGAATGCCGGAAGTCAATGTTCCGACACAACAGAGCGTTGACAGGCTGCAGAACGTGGCCGCCGTACCAGAACAACCGCCTGTAGTTGCTGCTTTACCGGCTGAAAACCGGGTGGAACAGGTAACCGCTTCAACAAAATCAGCAGAAACAGTGTCAATTACTTCTTCTGACGATGAACCGGCGGCGTCGTATTCAACTCAGGCAGTACAATCTGGCAGAATGCCGGATGTCGAAATTCCGGTACCACTTCCCGTTGACAGGCTACAGAGCGGGGTTCCGGAAACGGAGAGGCCACCAGCCCTGGTGAAAACAGCTTCACCATCATCACAACCGGTGCAATCTGACAGAATGTCGGCTGTCAGTACATTGACAACACTTCCCGGCGACAATCAGCACATCGGAGCCTCGGAAATTATTAAACCGGCTCTTCTTACCTCTGCACCTGATAGAACCCAGGATGCACAGTCAGTTGCCGATGCAGCGCAGGTGACGGCTGTACAAACAGCCATAATGTTTTCAGAAAAAAAGACATCAGTTGCTGTAGCAGAGAGTGATCTGCCGCCGCAGGGAACTACAGCTGTCGATGCTCATGCGACACTGACCGGCAAAACGTCACAAGTCTCCAGCGGGCTTCAGAGCGAAATGACGCCAGTTGATCAGGCTGTATCTGCTCCCGTATCGACACCGGAAACGGACGTCGAGATACAACTTTCCCAACCCCGGCCGATTACCGTACGGGCCACAGCGGTGCACGTTTCCACTGACAATCGCTTTGCAGCATCGGCACAGGAAACACGTGCAGCTCGACAAATTTCTGACCCTGAACAGCAACAGGGTGTTGTCAAAGAAATGGCTTCTTCTCAACAAGCAGGTGCAGCATCCGAAGAAATAGCGGTGAGTTCTGGTCCGTCACGCAGCGACGACGGTAATCAGGGGAAGCCTGATGGTGCCTCCGATAATGTGATGTCAGTGCAGGATATGCGCGGGCAATTGAAACCGGAGCATCAGAAAGTTGCATCAGTCTCAGCCAAGCAGGTTTCAGCCGAACCGCTTCGCGAGAGCATTTCGGAACAGGTTGTGCAACAGGTCAAAGAGCGTCTGGGGCAGCATGAGGTGAAACCGGGAAATCAGCAGATTACGCTGACGCTTTCACCCGACAGTCTTGGTGAGCTGAAAATGAACCTCAATCTTCAAGGACAAAAACTTTCGGTGGAAATAGTAACCGAAAACAAGGTGGTACGTGATTCTATTGTTCAACATGCCGATGCACTCAAGGATTCTCTGGGACGGCAAAATATCACGATGGAATCCTTTGATGTTACCACAGGCGGAAAAGGTTCAGGAAATCAGGGACAGAATCAGAATGCCTGGCGTGAACTGGCCAAACAGCAGCAACAGCAGTTCTGGACTTCGACTCGCGGTTATGCCGCAGCGCAGGCTGATCTCCCCTCCGGCAATGTGGCGTATATGAAACAGGCGGGGAACTCGATGCTCGACATTCATTATTGAAAGCGAGGTGAAATTACATGGTAAGTACCGTAACAGCAACTGATGCAACTGCAACAGCAGCAGCTATGAAGAAATCCTTGGGAATGAACAAGGACGACTTCATGAAGCTGTTTATTGCGCAGCTGCAGTATCAGGACCCTTTGAAACCGCAGGACCCCAGTGCAATGCTGGATCAGCTTTCTCAGCTGTCTCTGGTAGAGCAGTCATACAACAGCAACACATCGCTGAATAATCTGCTGACTGCACAAAATAACTCCATCAGCCTGACCGCAGTTTCATTCATTGGCAAGGATGTCAAGGCACATGGCAACAGCGCACAATTTGATGGCAGTTCGTCAACGTCACTGGAGTATAGTCTGCCGCTTTCAGCCTCATCGTCACAAATTACGATAGCAGATGCAGCGGGGAAAACTGTCAGGACGGCTGCGCTCGGCTCAAGCGGCGCCGGCGATAAGGCCTTTTCCTGGGATGGCCGCGATAACAGCGGAGCACTGCTTCCCGCCGGGGCATATACGTTTGCCATCACCGCCACGGCAGCGGACGGCAGCGCTCTATCGGCAAGCACCTACACCACGGGACGGATTGATGGTGTCGATCTTTCAGGCAGTACGCCACAGCTGACCATCGGAGCTACTTCCGTAGCATTGTCCGATGTTATCAGTATGGGGGTGTAACAAAACATGATAGATCAGATCTTTATCCCAAATCCGGTTCAGCCGGGCAGGGTTGAACGTCCCCAGCAGAAACCGGTCTCCGGCCCGACTTCCGACTCACCGTTTGCACGGGTTCTGGATCAAAAACTCCCGGCTGGGGAAGTCAAGTTTTCACAGCACGCCCAGGATCGACTCCGGGCACGCAACATACATTTTTCCGCAGCGGATCTTGCCAGTCTTGAAGGAGCTGTCAACAGTGTGGCTCAAAAGGGTGGAAAGGAATCGCTGGTCATGATGGGCGATTCAGCGCTGGTAGTCAGTATCAGGAATCGCACCGTGGTAACAGCCATGGACCGGACTCAGATGAAAGGCAATGTTTTTACCAACATCGATTCAGCAGTAATTATTTAACATCGTAGCGGGCTGGTCCTCCGAGAGGAAGCCCCGAAACGCCGACCGATTGACGCGTTTCACTAATTAAACTCTCTCACACGAACAAGGAGGCAACACAATGAGTATTACATCCGCAATGTTTACCGGCGTAACAGGTCTTTTGGCCAATGCAGAAGGAATCAACGTCATCGGCAACAACCTCGCCAACGTCAATACCGTTGGCTTTAAAAGCAGCCGTATGCTGTTTTCCGACATGCTTTCCGTCAATATCGGCAATAGTTCCCAGATCGGCCGCGGTACCCAGATCCAGAAAGTTGACAACGTTTTTGGTCAGGGTTCGTTTGAAAGTACCGAGCTTGTTTCAGATCTTGCCATGCAGGGCAACAGTTTCTTCGCCTTGGGAAAGCCGGGTGGCAACACGCAGCTTACCTCCCAGACCGAAGCAGTACTGACACGGGCGGGCGCATTCCGGGTGGACGGGACGTTTCATTTAGTCAATCCGGACGGGTATCAGGTGCTGGACACAGCCGGTAATCCTATATTGTTTTCGCATGTTGACGGCGCCACCGCTGGTGATTTTGCCAAGATAACCAAAATCGACAGTACCGGCCTGATAACCTATGTGGATGTCCAGGGAAATACCTTCTACTATACCGGTACCGGAGCTGGAGCTGTAACTTCCGCCGGAATAACGGGTGCCGAAAATAAAATTGCGGTCATCAATCCTCCGAATGCCGGAGCACTGGACAAGATTGGCGGAACATTGTTCCAGTACACTCCTGAAACCGGGATCACTGGTGCCTTTACACTTGCTACAAACACGGCGAACGGTACAACTGAAAAAGTGTATTCCAATTCGCTTGAGCAAAGTAACGTCGATATGGCCGGGCAGTTCGTCAAGATGATCCTGACTCAGCGGGCATATTCCGCCAATTCCAAGACGATTACCACCGCAGATGAGATGACGCAGGAAGTGCTGAATCTGAAGAGGTAATCCGGAAGTATACGGGCAGTGAAGGCGGAGGCGTGTCCCGATAACGCGGGACACGCCTCCGTACCTGTTTAAATTGTTGCAAAAACAGTGAATTCGTTTTACATAATGCAGTCAATTATTAATCCATTGAATTCATTATCGATTCGCGGGGGATACTATGGCCAAAGAAGAACAGACATCGCCGGAAGCGGAAGGCGAAGGCGGCGGCAAAAAAAAGCTGTTTATCATTATCGGTGCTGCTGTTGCAGTTGCGCTGATTTTAGGGGTAGTCGCCTTTATGATGCTGGGCAATGGTGATAAAAAGGCCAAAAAAGAGGGTGAAGCGGCTCAGGCCGAAGGTGCGGCTGCTGCAGGCGGCCACGGCGCCCCGGCT
>MGZJ01000054.1:21675-43922 GCA_001802645.1 Geobacteraceae bacterium GWC2_53_11
GTCCTTCGGCCAATATATTCCCCCTGGAGCCATTTATTGTAAATATCTACGACGGCCAGGAATTACGCTATCTCAAGGTCAAGGTTGAGCTGGAGATGGTTGGGCCTGCCATAAAAGGCGAAATCGAAGGACGTCTGGCCCCGATTCGCGATTCTATCCTGATATTGCTGAGCGCAAAAACTCTTCAGGATATTCAGGATGTTCAGGGCAAAAATACCCTCAAGGATGAAATTCTGGGGGCCATCAACAAGAATATTCCACCCGGAAAAATTGCCAAGGTATATTTTACAGATTTCGTGGTTCAATAGGTACCAACGTGGCAGCAATGGAAAAAATCCTCTCAAAAGCGGAGATCGAGGCGCTGCTCAATGCAGTCTTTGAGGGTCGCATTGAACCCGAAAAGGAACTTTCGAAAGCAGAGGGAGCGGTTGCTACCTATGACCTGGTCAATTCGGACGCCCATAAGGGTTTTGTACCGAATCTTGACATCATCTATGACAGCTTTATCCGCTACAACCGCGTCAATCTCTCCAATCGTTTGCGCAAGTCGGTTGAAATCAAGAAAATCGGTGCCCGTTCCTACAAGTTCGATGACTTTCTCCAGACGCTGCCGTCCCCGGTCTGCATGGGTATTTTCAAGATTGAGCCGCTGAAGGGCGCTGCGCTGATCTCTTTCGACAGCACCCTTGTACTGTCACTTGTCGATAGCCTCCTGGGGGGGACCGGAAGTGCAAAAGTTCCGGTTGCCAACCGCATGTTTACCTCGATTGAAGTGCGCCTGATGGAGAAGATTGTCGGAGATGCCCTGCAGGATCTGGAAAAAGCCTGGGCACCGCTCTATGCCACACATATGAACCTGCTGCGCATGGAGATGAACCCGCGTCTGGTTAATATCGTGCCTCCTGAGTATCAGATCGTAACGATGACGCTTAAGATCCAGATTGATGACGTCTCCGGTAATATGATGTTTGCCGTGCCGTTCATGACCATTGATCCGATTCGGGACAAGCTCAAGACCGGCATGCAGTTTGACCTGATGGCGATCGATCCGCAGTGGTCGTCCCGTCTTTCGGCGGAGATCATGGAAGCGCCGATGGAGACATCGGTCGAGATGGGAAATGCCACCATTACACTGCGTGAACTTCTGGACCTGGCTCCGGGAGATACCATCATGCTCGATAAGGCCTGTTCAAGCGAAATGGTGGTCAAAGTTGAGGGGATACCTAAATATTTCGGTGTTCCCGGCATCAAGCATGGCAATAAAGCAATTCAGATCAGCAAGATTTGCGACAATAGGGGGCAGTAGTGAGTGATACGCCTGAAGGGAATGATACGTCGCTTGACAAGAAAAACCTCGATTTTATCCTTGATATTCCTCTCCAGGTCACTGTCGAGCTGGGAAGGACGAAGTTGCTGGTCAAGGATATCCTGCAGCTCAATCAGGGCGCGGTTGTCGAGCTGACCAAGCTTGCCGGCGAACCTCTGGATATTTTTGTCAACTCCAAACTGGTGGCTCGCGGCGAAGCGGTCGTGGTCAACGATAAGTTTGGTGTACGTCTGGTAGACATTGTAACTCCCAATGAACGGGTGGAGAAAATTCTGTGAAAGGTGCGGTTTCCGCACTTCTTCTCTTCCTTCCTTCCCTTGCGTCGGCGACTGACAGTGCCGGACAGGAATTCAGTTTTCTCGCCAGCTTTGTGCAGATGATGGCAGCACTTGCCCTTGTCGTCGGCCTCATCCTGGTTACCTGGCATTTTTCCGGAAAATTAATGAGAGGGCTGCCGGTAGGTCAGCAGTTGATTTCCAAACATATCCGTCTGGTAGAGACCCGTTATCTGGGGCCAAAGAAAGCCCTGTTGCTGGTTGAGGTTGGGGGAGAATACCTCCTGCTCTCCAGCAGTGATTCCGGCCTTTCACTGATCAAACAAATCGATATGCTCGAAGAAATAGAAGTTATTGAAGAAAATAAGAATCAGGGCAGTTTCGCTGCGATACTGACACGTTTGAGACAGGCACCATGACCGCAAGGATATTTACAAAACGTACCGTTGTTTTTAGCCTGCTGCTGATGCTGGTGTCCTGCGCCGTGGCATTTGCGGAGCCCATTGTGATTCCATCGCTCAATATCGGCGTCGGCACGGCCACCAAGCCGAATGAGGTTGCGGTAACGGTTCAGATATTCCTGCTGATGACGATCATGTCCCTCGCACCGGGGCTCCTTATCATGACCACGTCATTTACCCGTATTTCGGTGGTGCTTTCTTTTCTGCGCACAGCCATGGGTACTCAAGCGGCCCCTTCCAACCAGATTATTATTGCACTCTCCATGTTCCTGACCTTCTTCATCATGACCCCGGTATGGCAGCAGATTAACAAAGATGCCTACCAGCCATGGAAAGCGCAGCAGATCACACAGGAACAGGCTGCGGAACGGGCAGTGAAACCTGTTCGTACGTTTATGCTGTCCCAGACCCGTGAAAAAGATCTGGCGCTTTTTGTAAGTCTCTCCAAGCTTCAGAGGCCGAAGAATGCCGAAGACATCCCGACGTTGACGATCATTCCCGCATTTATGATTTCCGAATTGCGCACGGCGTTTCAGATCGGTTTTTTGATCTACATACCGTTCATTGTCGTAGACATGGTGGTGGCATCGGTTCTCATGTCGATGGGTATGATGATGCTGCCGCCTGTTATGATTTCCCTGCCGTTCAAAATTCTGCTTTTTGTCCTGGTTGATGGCTGGGGATTGGTCATCGGCTCGCTCGTAAAAAGTTTTGGTTAGTAAGTTAGCATATATTTTCTGCCTGTTTTGGTAGAAAATATATTCGTAAACGAACTATCCTGATTCTCCGGATTAGGTGATAGAAACATGACACCCGAATTAGTTGTACAACTTGCCCGGCGCAGTTTTGAAGTAACACTCATGCTTGCAGCGCCGCTTTTGATCGCCAGTCTGATAATTGGTCTCCTGATCAGTATTTTTCAGGCGGTTACGTCCATCAACGAGGCAACGCTGGCGTTTGCCCCGAAAATCGTTGCTGTCATGGTTGCCATGATCATCTTTTTTCCCTGGATGATGAGCTACATGAGTGACTTTACCCGTGAGATTTATTCATTTATTGCAACCATGAGGCGTTAGCCTCCCATGTTCCCGCTCCTCCCGTTTCCATCCCCCCGCGAAGTCATCTTTTTCATGCTGGTGTTAAGCCGCGTTGCCGGAATCTTTGCCGCATTGCCGGTGTTTGGCGGTCGCACTATTCCGCTTCGCATCAAACTTATTACGGTCTTCATGATTACACTGGTCTGCTTTCCGACACTTTCGGTGGCACTGCCTGAGGTGCCGCCCAATGCCTTCAGTTTTGCCCTGCTGATAATCAGTGAGGTCATGGTTGGGTTGACGCTGGCATTCATTACTCAGATCATCTTTGCCGCCGTCGAATTCAGTGGTCAGATTGTCGGTATGCAGATGGGACTGACTATTTCGTCAATTATTGACCCGTCGCAGGGTACCCAGACGCAGACCATGTCGGTCCTCCAGACACTGTTTGCCACGCTGATGTTCCTATCGCTGAATATTCATCACATGTTTATCCGTGCTATCATGGACAGCTTCAAAGTGATCCCGCTCGGGGGGTGGCATTTGAGTGGAGAGCTGGTGAATTTCCTGGTCATACGCACGGCCGACATTTTTATCATCGGCATCCGTCTGGCCGCTCCCGTCATGGCCGCACTGCTTCTTACCACAGTCGCGCTTGGCATCATGGCCCGCGCTTTTCCGCAGATGAACATCTTTATGATCAGTCTGCCGCTTAACATCGGGCTTGGGCTGGTGATTATGGGGATGACCCTGACCATATTCTTCCATGTTCTGAATATCTCGTTCGGGAATCTTAAAGGCCAGATCGAAGTGCTCTACCGCTTGATGGCAAAGGGGGGATGACCTACGGCCGAAGATACCGATAAACATTCCAAAACCGAACAGCCTACCAGCAAGCGGCTCGATAAGTCGCGTGAAGACGGTCCTCCGCCGATGAGTCAGATGCTGACGTCGTCACTTACCCTTCTTACGGGTATCGTCAGCCTCTATATCTTCGGTAGTTTCATGATGGACGGCCTTAAACAGAGTACGGTTAAAATATTGTCGACTCTTGGCAGCTTTGAGCTGACGGAAGCAAACCTCTACGTTCTCGTCCTCAGACTGTTTGGTACGGTTGTACTGCTTCTTGCCCCGCTGATTGTCACGATTATCGCTACGGCGGTTCTTTCAAGTCTGGTTCAGGATAACGGCAAACTTGAGTTCAGGATGTCACGTCTGAAAGTAGATTTCAGCAAACTGAGTCCCCAGAAAGGCTTTGGCCGCCTGTTCAACAAGGACGCTTTGGTTGAAATGCTGAAGTCGCTGCTCAAATTGTCAGTTGTTGGCTGGATTGCCTATGGCGTTGTGCGCGACGAAATGCAGAATATTACCTTTCTGGCTGAAGCTGATATACAAACCATTTTCAATTTTATTGGCCACATCGCCTTCAAAATAGTCACCCATACCTGTGGCATTATGATTGTTCTTGGCCTGCTTGATATGCTGTATATCAAGTGGCGTTATATCGAAAACCTGAAGATGACCAAGCAGGAAGTCAAGGATGAACATAAGGAATCTGACGGTAACCCGGAGATAAAGGGTAAAATAAAGCGGATGCAGTACCAGATGGCTCGCCGCAGGATGACAAAGATTATCCCTCTGGCAGATGTGGTTATCACCAACCCGACTCACTTTGCCGTTGCTCTTAAATATGACCGTCAGAAGATGGCGGCGCCTGTTGTCCTTGCCAAGGGGATGGATACCATGGCCGAGGCGATCAAGAAAATAGCCCGCGAGCATAGCATTACGCTGGTGGAAAACCGCTTTCTGGCCCGTGAACTGTATGACCAGGTCAAGGAGAACGAGCCGATTCCGGAAACTCTCTATGCGGCTGTTGCCGAGGTTCTGGCGTACGTCTACAAGCTGAAGGGGAAAATCTGACCGCTTCATTCCCCCTGTTGTCTGGCAGGGGAATGAAGCGGAAAGAGCTCTGTCTCCCGATAAACCTATTGACAGACCCTGCTCTATTTTATATACCTACCGATAGGTAGGTATCCCCCCGCAGATCGAGATCCCATGAAAACAGAGTTATCACCAAGCCATCCGGTTGAAGCGCGAAAGCGCCTATTGGCTGCAGCATTGGACCAGTTTGCCCTTCGCGGATACGCGGCCACCTCGGTTCGCGAGCTTTGCGAGGCCGCAGGCGTAACAAAGCCGGTGCTGTATTATTATTTTAAAAGCAAAGAAGGTTTGTATCTGCAATTAATGGAAGAATCCTACGTTGAGTTTGAGGCCACGCTTGCCGATCTCAGTTGCATTCAGGGGAGCGCTCGCGAGCGGGTGGTACATTTTTGTGTGGGAATCTTTCAGAGCACTCTTCAACAGCTCCCGCTGGTAAAGTTGATCTATTCCATCTACTACGGCACGCCACAGGGAGCGCCGCCATTCAATTTCGATACCTATTACGCCCGGATGATGGCGGTTATAGCGGAGCTTGCCGGAGAGGGGATTGCGCAGGGAGAATTAAGGGCAGTGGATCTGCAGGACGTAACGTGTACTATTATGGCCTGTCTCAGCTTTGCCATCGAAGAACAGCTTTGTCATGATGAACCACGGACAGATGCTGCGTCGATGACCCGCATGCTGAATCTCATTTTTGATGGCATAGCACAGGAACGATGCACGAACATAGCATTACAAGGAGCATGAGATGAAACAGCTGATGGCAGTTATTATGGTGGCGGCTGTGCTGGCAGGCGTTACGGCCTGTGGCAAGAGTGATGCGCAAAAAAACGCCGCTCAAGTGTCAAAACCGCCGGTGGCCGTGGACGTAAGTCCAGCAACACCTTCGAACGTCTCGGACGGAATTGAGATAACCGGTAGCCTGGAGCCTAAATTCTCGGTGGACGTCAAAACCCAGATTCCCGGTCTGGTCAAGCAGGTTATGGTTTCTGAATGGGTCCATGTCAGGAAGGGGCAGCCGCTGGTGCGCATCGATGTTGCGGAAACCGAGGCTCAGGTAAAGCGTGCGGAGGCTGGTATTACCTCGGCAAAAGCAAACCACACCCAGGCGCAGGTGGCTGCGAACCGGGCCGAACGGGAGCTGGCCCGAATTCTCAAATTAAAGGAATCCGGTCTGGCAACCCAGCAGGCGCTTGATGATGCCCGTAGCGAGGTAGAAGCTGCCAGGGCCAGAGTTGGGGTGGCGTCGGCTCAGATTCATGTTGCCGAAGAAGAGGTGCGTCAGGGCATTGCCCGTCGAGCCAAGGGGTTGGTTGTCGCGCCGATTGACGGCGTCATTGCGTTGCGCGATGTCAATGTCGGTGATCTGGCCAGTGATGCGGCGGCTGCCAAGCCGATATTCCGGATCGTGGATAATCGCCTGCTCAACCTGACGGTGAATGTTTCTTCAACCGATTCCGGGCGGATCAAGGTTGGCCAGCCCCTGGAGTTTACCGTTGATTCCCAGCCGGGACGCACGTTTACCGGCAAGGTCATGTATATCAATCCCGAGCTTTCGTCAACGGACCGCTCGCTGAAAGTTATTGCCGAAGTACGTAATGTTCCGGAAGCCCTCAAAGGCGGGCTCTTCGCCAAAGGGCGCATCGTCACCGGCTCGCGCTCGCAGGTGCTTCAGGTCCCGCGCAGTGCAATCAATGGCTTTGACACCGTGGCAAAGAAGGGCAGCCTGTATATTACGGAAAACGGGACCGTGCACAAACGGGATATTGTTAGCGGTTCGGTGAATGGTGACATGGTCGAGATCACCTCGGGGCTCAAAGCTGGTGAGCAGTATGTTGTCCGGGGCGGGTTCAACCTGAAAGATGGTGACAAGGTTGCCGTTGCAGACGTGCCGAAAGTGGCACCTGCCGGAAAGTAACTGGGAGGAAGTGCCATGAGAGCGACGATTGTCTTTGTCTATAATGCCGACAGCGGCCTGTTCAACACCTTAACGGACATAGCTCACAAGGCACTTGCGCCGGATACCTATTCGTGCAACCTCTGCGCGATTACGTTCGGTCTGTTCGGCATGCGTGAAGAGTGGAAGAGCTTCCTTGAAACGCTGGACAACGATATGGAATTTTTGCACCGGGATGAGCTTGCCGAGCGGTACGGCATAACCGGTACGGAGCTTCCGGCTATATTTCTCAAACAGGCAGATGCGCCGGAGTTGTGGATCTCGGCTGCCGAGATTAATTCATGCGGGAGCATTGAGGAACTGAAACAACTCATCACGGCAAAAAGGGGCTAATTCTCCGGATAGCTGCAGTATCGTCTCAACCTTCACAAAGGAACTATCATGATTCTTTCAAATACCTCCATAAAACGCCCGATCTTCGCCACGGTCATGATTCTGGCCCTCGTGGTGCTCGGCATCTTTTCCTACCGTCGTCTGTCGGTCGAAATGTTTCCCAACGTCGAATTTCCGATCGTTTCGATTGTGACCACGTTTTCAGGCGCTTCGCCGGAAACGGTTGAGCGCGAGCTATCCAAGCGTATTGAGGAGGCGGTCAATCAGATTGCCGGGGTAAAGCATGTGTTTTCCACCTCGCGCGAAGGCGTTTCAACGGTTGTGGTTGAGTTCCGCCTGGAGGAGAAAGTCAACGATGCCGCCCAGGAGGTCCGGGCCAAGATTTCCTCGATTCGCGGCACCTTGCCGGAGGCCATCGACGAACCTATTATCCAGAAACTTGACTTCAATGCCGCGCCTATTGCCGCACTGGCGGTGGAATCTACGTCATTGTCGCCGCGTGAATTGACAACGCTGGTGGAAAAAAAGGTCAAGAAACGCTTCGAGAGTGTTGCCGGTGTCGGCAAGGTTGATATGGTCGGCGGCCAGAAGCGTGAAGTCAATGTGGATCTCGACCCGGCCAGGTTGGATGCGCTCAAGCTGGGAGTAAACGATATCGTTGCCGGTATTCGCTCCGAAAACACCAACACCCCGCTGGGACGTATCACCAAAGGAACGGCTGAATACCCTCTGCGTATAGAAGGGAAGCCGGACCGGGCTGACCAGTACCGCCAGATGACCGTGGCCCAGCGCAACGGGCGGCCGATCACCTTGGGAGAGGTTGCCCGGATCAGTGACGGCATTGAAGAAAAACGCAAGTTGGCGCTGGTAAACGGCAAACCGGCCATCGGTCTTGATATCTACAAACAGTCGGGGGGCAACCAAGTTGAGCTGGTCGATACGGTCAAGAAGGTTATGGTCAAGGTACAGAAGGAACTCCCGCCCGGCGTGACGCTGTCGCTGGTGCGCGACGGCTCGATCATGACCCGCGAGTCGCTGGCCGACGTCAAGGAAACCCTGCTTATCGGCGGGATTCTGACCGTGCTGATTGTGTTCTGCTTCATCAACTCGTGGCGCTCGACGGTCATTACCGGCGTAACGCTGCCGATCTCGGTCATCTCCTCGTTCATCGTCATGAATGCTCTCGGCATGACACTCAATGTTATGACCCTGATGGCGCTCTCCCTGGCCATCGGTATGCTCATCGACGATGCTATTGTCGTGCGGGAGAATATCGTCCGCCACCTGGAGATGGGCAAGGATCATATGGAGGCGGCCCGATTCGGCACCTCGGAGATCGGGCTGGCGGTATTCGCTACCTCCATGTCGATCATTGCCGTATTTATCCCGGTGGCGTTCATGAAGGGGATTGTGGGGCGCTTCTTCTACCAGTTTGGTATCAGTGTCGCCTTTGCCGTGCTGGTGTCACTGTTTGTTTCGTTCACCCTTGACCCGATGCTCTCTTCCCGCTGGAATGACCCCTCGATTCACCTGCAAGGGCATCGCAAGGGCATTGCCCGCTATCTGGAAATGTTCAATGCCTGGTTTGACAAAACCGCCGATAAATACCGCGGTGCCATTGCCTGGGCTCTCGATCACCGCAAGAGTGTCATGGGGTTGGCTTTTGCCGCCTTTGTGGCCGGGATCATGATTTTCAGTACTCTTGAATCTTCGTTTATGGCTCCCGAGGACAAGGGAGAATTTCAGATATCTTTCAAGACTGCGCCGGATGCTTCGGTTTCTGAAACTGAAGACCGTATGAATGCCGTCATTGCGGCGGTCAAAGTCGCGCCGGAGGTTGATCACACCTATGCCACCATCGGTGCCGGCGACAGTGGCACGGTACGGGATGGTATCCTGTATGTGAAACTCAAGGAACGGAGCGAACGTACCAAGAACCAGTTCCTGTTGCAGCGTGAAGTGAGGGGACGTTTGCAGAAGGTAGCGGGTATTACCTTTTCCATAGAGGAGGTCGGGCAGATCGGCGGGGCGCAGAAACCGCTCAACGTCAACCTCAAGGGTGACGATCTGACTGTTCTGAAACAGCTCGGAGCCCGCTTGAAGGAGGAACTGTACAAAGTGCCCGGCATTGTCGATATTTCCATGACCCTGGAGAACGACATCCCGGAATATCGCATGCGGGTTGATCGGGACAAGGCGCTGTCAGCCGGAGTTGCCACCAGCGATATCGTCGGGGCACTGGGGCGTCTGGTGGGTGGCGAAGCGATTTCTACCTACGAGGATGAAGATGGCGATGCGGTCAACCTGCGGGTGCGTCTTCCAGCGAATCTGCGACAGAATGCGTCCCAGATCCTCGACCTGAAGGTGTCGGTACCGGACGGCAGCGGCGGAGTCAAGTTGATTCCGGTCTCCAGCTTGACCAGTACGGTGGTGGCGGCTTCTCCGACCGAGATAAATCGGCGCGATCTGGCACGTCAGGTCACCGTCAGCGCCAATCTCGACCGGCTGCCGGTCGGGACGGCGGCCAAGTATGTCGAGGAAGCTTCCAAAAAAATCAACATGCCTCCGGGCTATTACATCAACTTGTCGGGTGAGGCGGAAGACATGGCCGAATCGTTCGGCTACATGGGTGAATCGCTGCTGCTGGCGGTGCTCTTCGTCTACCTGATCCTGGCCGCCCAGTTCGAATCCTTCTTTGAACCGCTCGCCATCATGCTCTCCCTGCCCCTCTCTATCGTCGGCATGGCCGGGATGCTTAAACTGACCGGCGACACGATCAATATCATGTCGCTGATCGGCCTGATCATGCTCATGGGGCTGGTGACCAAGAATGCCATCCTGCTGGTTGATTACGCCAAGGTACTGCAGCGCCGTGACGGCATGGCACGTCGGGAGGCCGTCATTCTGGCCGGCCGTACCCGATTGCGCCCGATCATTATGACCACGCTGGCGATGATCTTCGGCATGATGCCGCTCTTCCTGGCCATCGGCGCCGGTGCCGAAGGACGCGCTCCCATGGCCCGCGCCGTGGTTGGCGGGCTCCTGACCTCCACCCTGTTGACCCTGCTGGTGGTGCCGGTCATGTACACGCTGATGGACGACTTCGGGAGCTGGCTGAAGCGGAAGTGGAAAGGGAAAACTGCAGTGGAAAAAGTTTCAAAGGTTGTAGATGCCATCTCGTCGGTACCTACTGATTGAACACGTGTTTTTTAGATTCCTTTGGTGGCAACAGCTTTGCCTCTTCATGGCGCTTCGGCGGCTATGTCAAAACCGTCAGTGCCTACCATGGCCATGAGATGGTCGAGGTGCTGAATCAGGTAGAACGGGCGGCTTTTGATGGCCTGTATGCAGTCGGTTTTGTTGCCTATGAAGCCGCTTCAGCACTAAACCCTGATCTCCCTTCTGTGCCGCCTGTTGACGGGTTGCCGCTGGCATGGTTTGCCCTCTATCGGGAGCGGTACGCTGTTGGTTCTGGGGAGGGGGGCACCGCTTCTGTTGCTGCTGTTGCGCTTGATCCGGTGAAAGAGCTCGAAGAGTATGCCGGTGACGTTGAACGTATCCGCAGCTACATCGCCGCTGGTGATTGTTATCAGGTCAATCATACCTTTCCGCTGCGAGGATACCTCAAGGGGGATTTGAGCACGCTGTACTCACGGATGGGCGCCGCGCAACGGGCACCGTTCTGTGCATATCTGGATACAGGGCGATTCAAGATTCTCTCGGCATCGCCGGAGCTGTTCTTTGCGGTGAAGAAAGGCGTCATTACCACCCGTCCGATGAAGGGGACCGCCCGCCGCGGCCGCTGGCTGGCCGAAGATCGCGATGCTGTTGAACAGTTGAGGAACAGCCCCAAGGAGCGGGCCGAAAATCTGATGATCGTGGACCTGTTGCGCAACGATCTCGGCATGGTGGCGGAAACCGGTTCCGTGACGGTAGATGCCCTGTTCGAGGTGGAAACGTATCCGACGGTCCACCAGATGACCTCCACGGTGTCGGCGCATCTGCGCACCGGAACAGGTCTGACGGATATTTTCCGGGCTCTGTTTCCGTGCGGTTCGGTGACCGGTGCCCCCAAACGGCGCAGCATGGAAATAATCGCCGAACTTGAAAAATCGCCGCGTGGAGTGTACTGCGGGGCGATCGGATGCGTCGCTCCGGGCGGGGAGGCACTCTTTTCCGTGGCGATCCGCACCCTGCTGCACGATACGCAGACGGATAGCGTCACGATGGGGGTTGGCAGTGCCGTTACCTGGGATTCGGAGGCGGCAGCCGAATACTCCGAGTGTCTGGGTAAAGGGGTATTTGTCAATCAGCAGCTCTCCTCCTTTCAGTTGATCGAATCGCTTCGGCTGGAACATGGTGCATATACGCTGCTGGAGAGACATCTGGACCGGCTGACCGCTTCGGCTGGGTATTTCGGATTTTGCTGTGATTTGACACAACTGCGCAAGGGGCTGGCGGATCATGCTTCGCGCATGTCCGGGCTGTGTAAGGTTCGCCTGCTTCTGGCGGCAGATGGTTCTTTTGACGTATCCTCGGAAGCGCTTGCGGAGAATCAGGAGGCACTGCGCGTCGCGGTCAGCCCGGTCAGGGTTTCTTCCGGTGATTGCCTGCGCTATCACAAAACAACCCGTCGTGAGCTTCTTGATACTGCCCGTTCAGACAGCACTGCTTGTGACGAGGTGCTGTTCCTCAACGAATATGGCCAGGTTACCGAAGGGAGCTATCATTCTCTGGTGGTGAAGCTGGATGGAAAGCTTGTCACGCCCCCTCTTTCCTGCGGTCTGCTCCCCGGTGTGCTGCGGGCGGAATTGCTTGAACATGGTACACTATCCGAACAGGTGCTCTATCCCGACGATCTTGAACGGGCTGAAGAGCTGTGGCTGATTAACTCTGTGCGCGGCTGGCGCCCAGCAATCCTTGAGAAAAAGGAGTTAAAATCATGAAGAACTTACTGAAGATGGTGATTGTGCTGGTTGTCTCATGTGGTTTGGCCGGATGCTTTCAGGTTGATCAGGTGGTAACTCTCTCGCCTAATGGCAGTGGTACGCTGGAGGAAACCTTTATGATCAGCCGCAAGATTGCCGAATCCATGGCAGCCCTGACCGGTGGCATGGGTGAGCAGCCGGGAGCCGAGGGGGCCGACAAAGCCCCGAAAAAAGAGCAGAGTTTTTTCAAGGATGATGAAATCAGGAAGCGGGCTGAAAACTTCGGCACAGATGTCCGTTTCGTTAAAATGGAGCGTTTGTCCAATAAACAGTTCGAGGGGTACAAGGCGCTCTATTCGTTCAAAAATATCAATACGTTGCGACTCGATCAGAGTAACCCGGGAATGCCGGGTCAGGCCGGGCAGGCGGGTGAAGCGACGCCGAAAGGTACCGCGTTCATCTTTACGCCCGGTAAAACTGCCACGTTGGTGGTGAAGCAGCATAAGAAGGCAAACACCGAAGGAGATGCTCCCGGAGTGGTTTCTCCAGTCAAGGAAACGAGTGCTGAAGAACTGGCAATGGTGCGACAGATGTTTGACGGCCTGCGCGTTTCGACAACCCTGATTATTAAGGGGAAAATCCTGGATTCCAACGCCACGCACAGAAGCGGTTCGACAATAACCATGGCGGAAGTTGATTTTGGCAAGATTCTTGACAAACCGGATGTCCTGGCAAAAATGGCGGCGGTGCAGCCGGGAGACCAGGCCGCAGCCATGGAAATGATCAAGAATCTTCCCGGCATGAAGGTCGATATGAACGATGAACTGCGGGTCAGTTTCCGGTAATGAATAAAAACGGGCAGTTTTCATCAGGAGGATAGAGTTGTGTTTAAAAAAGTATTGCTGCTGATAGTGATGTTATTGCCTGCTGTCGCCGGGGCCAAGACCCTTACGCTGGATCAGGCTATCTCGATAGCGATGGAAAAGAACCGCGACATCGAAAAGGCCCGCGAATACGCAAACTATGTTCAAGGGAAATATGTAGAGGAGCGAGCGGCCGCGCTGCCGCAATTGTCACTTAACGGTTCAGCGGTATTTTCAAAGGATGACAGCGGGGCGAGCAGCGGAACGACGCAGCGTCTGTTTGGCCGTGCGGTAGATGTGACGCTCTCTCAGCCGCTCTATACCTGGGGTAAGCTTAATGCCGCCATACGTGCTGCCGAGGTTGGTCTGAAAACCGCCGATGAACAGCTGCGGCTGTACCGTCAGGCGGCGTATCGTGATGTTGTTGCGGCGTATCTTGATATTCAGCTGGCGCGGGAATTATCCCGGTTGGCGCAGGAAAATCGCTCTCAAAAGCAGCGGCTGCTGGATGAAGCAAAGCACAAGTTCAGCGCCGGTGTTGCCACCGATTATGATTTGCTGGCAGCCGAAGTGTCGGCAGAAAATACACTGCCGGAAGTGATCCGCTCTGAAAATAGCGTTCGCATGGCTCGGGAGCAGCTCCGTTTTCTCCTTGCCATGGAAAACGAAGAGGTCGATGTGGCCGGAAACCTCGAAGCACCTGCGGATGATCGCTCGCTTCCCGCCGGTTACGACGAGGCCATGAAGATTGCCGGAAAGTGTCGTCCGGAGCTTGCTGATCTGCGTCTGCGTATTGGCATCTTTGGCGAACTGGTGACTATCGTTGATGCGGACAATAAACCGCGTCTGGACCTGAAGGCGGGAGCAGGTTGGCACTGGGCAAGTTTGAATGATCCCGGTCCGGCCCGCGATATGGACGGGGCGGCATGGAATGCCGGTCTGTACATGACCTTCCCGTTTTTTGACGGGTTCCGGGCAAACGGCAAGGTAGCCCAGGCCAGAAGCGACCTGCGCACAAAGCAGATCGAAGAGACCAAACTGCTTGATGCGATAGCTCTTGAAGTCCGTCAGGCGGAATACTCATACCGCGAAGCAGCTGAGATATTCAAAGCGATCTCCGGCACGGTTAAACAGGCCGAACGGCTGGTCCAGATGGCGGAAAAGGGGTATGAATTCGGCGTGAAAATCAGGCTTGAAGTTGATGATGCCCAGCTGAACCTGCTCCAGGCAAAGAGCAATCTGGCAAAGGCCCAGCGCGATTTCCGCGTGGCGCAAGTCAATTATCTCTGGTCAATGGGGGTTGTGGGAGAGTAGCTTCGGAACGAGTAGTTACAATCCTTTTGACTCATTAGAGACTGCGTGGTACTTTGCACCTTTATTCCCCCTGATGGAGAAACCAATGAGCATTGTTGTTGTCGGTACGGTTGCATTTGACACCGTTGAAACCCCTTTCGGACGAGGAGAGAATGTCCTTGGCGGTTCTGCCACCTATTTTTCCACGTCTGCCAGCTTTTTTACCGATGTATCCCTGGTTGCGGTTGTCGGAGAGGACTTTCCGGATGAGCATGTCTCGTTTCTTCAGGGGCGTAACATCGACACTGCCGGATTGCAGCGTATTCCCGGCAAGACGTTTCACTGGAGCGGCCGGTATGGGTATGATCTGAACGAGGCCCAGACGCTTGATACCCAGTTGAACGTATTGATGGATTTTCAGCCGGAACTGCCGGAATCCTACCGCGATGCGGAGTATCTGTTTCTTGCCAACATTGACCCCGACCTGCAGATGCAGGTGCTGGAGCAGGTGAGGAAGCCAAAACTGGTGGCATGCGATACCATGAACTTCTGGATCTCGTCCAAGCCGGAAGCCTTGAAAAAGGTGCTTCAAAAGGTTGATATTGTTGTTATCAACGAAGGTGAAGCACGGCAGTTTACCGGGGAGGCCAACCTTGTCAAGGCTGCCCGGCAGATTATCGCCCTCGGCTGCAAACGCCTGGTTGTCAAACGGGGCGAGTACGGCGTGCTGATGTTTACCGCCGATACGGTCTTTGCCGCACCTGCGTACCCGCTGGAAGAGGTGTTCGATCCGACCGGCGCGGGGGATACGTTTGCCGGCGGTTTTATGGGTTATCTGGCCAATACGGGGGATCTGACGGAAGAGGGTATTCGTCAGGCGATTATTTTCGGCAGTGTCATGGCATCTTTCAACGTGGAGGACTTCAGTCTTAATCGTATGAAACGCCTGGAGTACAAAGAGATACAAGCCCGTTTCAGCAACTTTAAAGCCCTGACCAGCTTCAGGGACGTTTCACTTTGAGCAGGGACTGTACGCGAGGGTTTGAGAACATGCCTGTCATGAATAACGTATTCAAGCCAGCAGCTGTAATGTTCATGGCACTGGTTATTTCCGGTTGTTTTTCCAGCCGTGGGCAAAATCTGAAGCCGGATCCGACAGCTTATCACTATCAGATGGGGCTTTCCTATCTTGGAGAACGTAACTTTTCTTCAGCGCTGTTTGACCTGACGGAAGCCGAGAAACTTGATCCTGAGAACGCTGACGTTCTGTATAATCTTGGCAAGGCTTTCGTCGGGAAAAAGCGTCCTGATCTTGCCGAAGCAAAATTTTTGAAAGCCATTTCGCTGAAACCGAACTTTTCCGTCGCCCGCAATGACCTGGGTGTTGCTTACCTCGAATTGAAGCGTTGGGACAGTGCCATTCAGCAGTTTAAAATCGTTAAGGACGACCTGTTTTACGATAACAACGAAAATGCCTGTATAAATCTGGGGCTGGCCTATCTGGGAAAAGGAGACTATCCCAAGGCTTTGGAAGAGTTGCAGGCGGTTGCAGCGCAGAATCAGTTTAATCCGATTGTGCGGCTTTATCTGGGACGGGTCTGGTTTGCCATGGACAAGAGCGAGCAGGCGATTGTTGAATATACCAAGGCGCTGGCAATTTATAAGGATTATGGCGCTGCCTATTTTTACCTGGGGCAGGCTCAGCTTAAATTGAACAGAATAGATGCTGCACGCGCTTCATTCAAAGAGACTGTACGCATCATTCCCGACAGCGACCCCGGCCGCGCTGCACTTGGTTACCTGGAGCTTCTCAAGTGAGTCATGTCAGAGTTCCAGAACAGCTCCCATCAGCAACGGAGTCTGCCGGTAGTTCACCCGGAGCAATTCTGCGTCGTTGCCGGGAGTTCCATGGACTTACCCTTGAAGAAGCTTCTGAAACCACTAAAATAGGTATTTCACATCTGAAAGCGCTTGAAGACGACCTGATTCGGGAATTTGCCAATCAGGCGTATCTCAAGGGCTTTCTTCGTATTTATGCCACCTATCTTGGCCTGAATTCTGACGATATTGCCCGGATGTATGACAAGCTCTTTGGAGTTCAGGGAGAGAGTAAGGAGCCTGTTCGCGTACCGGTTACCTCGTCACGTCCAGAGCGCCGCCTGATCTCGCTGAAAAAATTGCTGTTTCCGGCGGTGCTGTTGGCCGTAATCCTGATTACGGCCACGTTCTTTAAACCGGCTCCGGCACCGGTCGTCCGCCCACCGATTCCGCTTGCTGTCGTTGCTCCGATAGTGCAAAACCCTGCCGTTCAGGCGGTACTTAGCTCCGTACAAGCTAAAAAAACTGATCAGGAGAGTGTCCCCAAGAAGGTGGAAAAGCGAGCTGAGGAACCGTCTTTCGTTGAAAGTGTGGTTTTGCCAAAGAGCCCGGCTGATACGGCTAAGGGTTTTATCCTGAAAATCAAGGTTACGCAGAATGGAACTCTGGCTGCCACTGTTGACGGTTCTGACGTGCAGCAGTACGAACTTACCAGCGGTGATATTATTGAGTGGAAGGCTGAAAAAAAAGTAACTCTTGAATTAAGCAATGCCGGCGGCGTTGACGTGGAATTGAACGGCAAGCCATATAAACCGCTCGGTCCCCCCGGCAAGTCTGCCTATGTTGAGCTTGATGCTGACGGAATCAAGCAGTAACTGCTCTTACGCATCTTTTCCGCATTCGAAGCATTCCAGCTACAATCCCCTACAAAAAATATTTTCGACGTATTGACAGTTAGCTGCTCCATGCTAGACTACCTTTACTTAGAGCCGAGCAGGAGAAGCTGAGTGGAACAGGGAAATAAAAGGATACTGGTAGTTGATGATGAGGAAAACGCCCGGGTGGCGCTCTCCAAAATCCTCACCCATGAGGGGTATGAGGTTTCGTCTGCGGGCAACGGGGTGGAAGCTCTTAATTATCTGCGCAGCAAGGAAGTGGAACTGATCATTACCGATCTTAATATGCCGGAGATGAACGGCTTGATGTTTTTGCGTGAGCTTAACCGCAGTCATCCGGCGAGCAACGTTATCATGATTACCGCTTATGGTGAAGTTGAGTCGTATCTGGAGGCGATGACGCTTGGAGCTTTCGAATACATTAATAAACCTGTCAAATATGAAGACCTCAAAAAGGTGATTAACAAAATTTTCAAGACCGTCTGACCGGCAGGTGGTATAGTTAGTTAGAGGTTGCAGTAACGCGCGCATCCAGTTTGTCAGAGGTTTGGAGGAATGCCATGAAACCGTTTACAAAGATTCTGACCGCCGTTGATTTTTCTGAAAACTCCGAGTGTGCTTTTGATTATGCGCTTACGCTGGCGACTCAATTCAACGCAGAGTTGACGATTATTCATGTCATTAATGAACCGGTTGACCTGCGTGGTTTCTATGTCCCGCATATCTCTTTTGAACAGCTGGAAAAAGAGATCGAGGAAGGCGCAGCCAAGATGATGGAGGCGTTCTGTGCAGAAAAACTAGGGGCCTTTAAAAATTACACAACAGCTATTGTGACCGGTATTCCCTACGATGAGATAACTGCCACGGCTTCACGGATTGATGCCTCCTTGATTGTGCTTGGTACCCATGGCAGAACCGGTCTTGACCATATCCTTTTCGGCAGTACGGCGGAGCGGGTTGTGCGTTCGGCAAACTGCCCGGTTCTTACCGTCAGACTCCCGGCAGTCGCACGTTGAGACCTGTGGGAATCTTGAAAAGAGATCTTTTGCCATGCTGACGGAGTCGGCCCTGCCCGAAAAAAGAGCCTCTGTCGTTATTATCGATGACGATAAAAACATCCTCGAACTCACCTCTCTGATCCTATCAAAGAACGGTTTTCTCACCTATAGTGCCGCTCGCGCCAGTGAGGGCTTTGACCTTATTGCCCATCACGCTCCGGAATTGGTCCTGCTCGATTATATGATGCCGGAGATGGATGGCCTTTCCGCCCTGCAGCGGATAAAAACCCACTTTCCCGATACCTATGTTGTTATGCTTACCGGAAAAGGGAGTGAAGAAGTTGCCGTTGAATTAATGAAAAACGGCGCTTCCGAATATATCCTCAAGCCGTTCAATAACCGCAATCTGGTCGAGAGGCTCGGAAATGTACTGAGGATCCGGGAAATCGAACTTCATAACCACGAACTGCAAAAACAGCAGGAACATCTGCTGTCTGAAATTGAACAATGGAATCTGGAGCTGCAGAAAAGGGTGCATGAAAAATCCGAGGCGCTTCATAATGCCCAGGAAGAGATCGTCCAGTCGGAAAAACTGGCTGCAATGGGGTATCTCTCCGCCGGGATGGCCCATGAAATCCGCAACCCGCTCAATTCGATTTCCCTGTTTATCCAGCTGATGCGTCAGACCACAACTGAACCGGATCAACTGGAGTATCAGGCGAAAATCCTCAAAGAAGTTGAACGGATAGATGTTATCATCCGAAGATTGCTTGATGCTTCCCGCCGGGCTCGCGTAATCTCGTCCAATGTTCAGATCAATCAGGTTATCGATAATGCAATTGAATCGTTTTCGCCCCAGATTGAAACAAAAAAAATTCAGGTGGATCGGCAGTACCATTGTATTCCCTCACCAATTACCGCCGATCCGGACGAGTTGGAGCAGATTTTCACCAACCTGTTTCTCAATGCAATGGATGCGATGAGTGGTGGCGGTAGGCTCACGATTGAGCTTTTTGAAAAGAACAGCCGGGTCATTGTCCGGGTTGGTGATAGCGGTGCCGGCATTGCGGAAGATGTTCTCCCCAGCATTTTCGAACCCTTTTTCAGCACAAAAAATCGTGGCACCGGAATGGGGTTGCCCGTTGCCCAGCGGATTGCCCGTATGTACGAGGGAAACATGGAGGTCGAATCCTCGACGCCGGAAGGAACGACATTCAGGCTGGAGTTTCCCGTCAGCAGATAACACATTCTCCCTTTCTTTTTACGCCTGAGGTGGTGTAGTATGCCCAGGCTGTCAACGACCATTCCGGTGTAACCGCCATGACCGAATCGCCCAGAAAAGTTCTTATTATTGATGATGATCCGTTTTTCCTGAAAGTACTGACCGATAATTTCAGTGACAATGGATTTACCGTATTCAGTGCCAATGACGGTATTGAAGGGGTAAAGGCATATCTTGAAACATTGCCTGACGTTGTTATTTCCGATCTTGTCATGCCGCGTATGGGGGGAGTCAGCACCTGTATGGAAATCGGCCGTCTGGCAGGAGATAAACCACCCGTAATTGTCCTGTTGACATCCATGTTTCAGGAAACACCGCATGAGCACGACGCTCCGGAAATGGGCGCCAAGGTTCATATTCCCAAGTCTACCCGTCCCGTGGATATTGTCATCATCGTAGAACAGCTCCTGGATCGCTTCAAGTATCAGTAAACGAAAACATGCCATTTATTTACCGTAACCTCTCCCTCACCCCATCAGAGCGCGAAGAAACGCTGCCGGCAGTGCTGGCGGCCAAATTTTCCGTACCGGTCGCATCCCTGCGTGATGTCCGTATCATTCGCAAGGGGGTGGATGCCCGCAAAAAACCGCATATCAAGTTGATCTACACGCTTTCCTTTTCTGCCGATGATACCGTTCGTCCGCTCCTGTTGAACAATCCTGCATTGGAATGGCAGGATGAAAACGCGCCGGTGCCTCCGGTAAAAATACGGTCGGCAGCGCGTATTATTATTGTGGGGAGCGGCCCTGCCGGGCTTTTTGCCGCACTGCGGCTGGCTGAGTACGGACTTACGGCGACGATCATTGAGCGTGGAGAGCCTGTGGAACAGCGGGCGCTGTCGGTGCAGCGCTTCTGGAGCGAGGGTATTCTCAACCCCGAATCAAATGTGCAGTTCGGTGAGGGGGGGGCCGGAACATTTTCCGACGGCAAGTTGACCTGCCGTTCAAAAGATCCTCTGGTGCCGTGGGTATTGGAAAAGCTCGCGCTCTTTGGTGCCCAGCCGGAGGTGCGTTATCTTGCCAAGCCGCATATCGGTACCGACCTGTTAAGAACGGTGATCAGCGCCATCCGCCGGGAGCTTCTGGAAAAAGGGTTTTCAATCCGCTTCGGCTGCCGTATGACCAACCTCACTATCAGGGATGGCCGTATCGCAGCTGTGACCCTGAATGACGCGGAGGAAATGCCGTGCGATCATGTGATTCTGGCCACGGGGCATAGCGCTCGTGATACGTTTGAGCTCCTTGAGCGTTTGCACGTGCCGCTGCAGCGAAAGCCGTTTGCCATGGGGCTCAGGGTTGAACATCCGCAGGACTTGATAAACCGGATCCAGTACGGCAGTCAGAAACAGCCCAACCTGCCGGTGGCCGACTACGCTGTCGCCTGGAATAACAGTACCAGCGGGAGAAGCGCCTATTCCTTCTGTATGTGTCCCGGGGGCGTTGTTGTTGGAGGTGCTTCCGAAGCGGGTGGAGTCGTTACCAATGGCATGAGCGGGCAATGGCGCAATTCTCCTTATGCCAACAGCGCTCTGGTCGTTAATGTGCGGGAAGACGATTTTGAAGGTCCGGGACCGTTGGCCGGAGTCAGGCTGCAACGCCGGTGGGAGCAGCGGGCGTTTGAACAGGGTGGTGGCGGCTATCGGGCACCGGCCCAGAATCTGCTTGATTTCATGCGGCTTCCCGGTAAGGGCCCCGTCAGGACGAGCTATCGTCCCGGCATCCGTGAGACGGAGCTGGATTCCGTGTTGCCGTCATTTATCATTGATACCCTGCGTGAAGGAATTACTGATTTCGGGCGTAAACTGAAAGGATTTGTAACTGCTGAGGCGACGCTGATCGGGATCGAATCACGCACCTCATCTCCGGTGCGTGTCCTGCGCGATGACTGTTTTGAATCCGTCGGTGTCAAATGCTTGTATCCTGCCGGTGAAGGCGCCGGTTATGCCGGTGGCATCATGAGCTCCGCGGTAGACGGCATCAGAATTGCCGACAGTATTGCGGCGCGACTGACCACGCATTAACTCTTCTTTTCCTGTTGGTGGATAAATCTGCTGTAACCCTGATCTGTCCCCTTTATGTGGCAAATGAGCCAATCTACCAAGAAATCCAGAATCTGCCTGCCCATTTCGTGGCCATCAATGTAATTGACCTGTATCTCCTGCAAGCGCAAGACAAACTGGTCATGCTCCTTGCGATGAGCTTCAAGGCCGGGATAATTGCAGGAGAGCATCAGCCGTTCTTCCGCGGTGAAGTGCTCCGTCACGTAGGTGATCAGCTTCCAGATAATTTCTCCGACAGCCTCTGACCCATCTCCCTTCTTGATAGCTTCATTAAGAGTATCGATCCAGCCAAAAAGAGCTTTGTGCTGCTCGTCAATGACCGGGATACCGAGCGCAATACTGTCGTCCCATGTGGAAATTGTCATGTTTGTGTACCTCAGTTGAGTAGTTTGACTGTGTCAGGGCTTGGGCATATTCAGTTTCAGATCAAGTTCCCGCACGGATCCCTGTGTTGAAAGCGGTAGTTCGAACTTGGCGGCATCGCCGATAACAACCAGTTTAAAGGCATCCGGGTGCAGATAGGTGCGAGCCGCTTTCAGTATATCCATTTTTGTAACTTTGGCAATATTGTCGCGGTATTGCTCCAGATAGCCGTCCGGGTAGCCATAGTATTCGAGCCGGGCCCGCTGGGTGACAATTGAAGCGGGACTGGTGAAGCCGAACATGAACGAGTTGATCATGTACTCCCGGGCCGCATTCAGTTCCGTGTCGCTGACCGGTTCTTTTGTCATGCCTGCGATGATCTTTTTCATCAGGTTAATCGCTTTAACGGTGGATTCCGC
>MGZJ01000054.1:43931-59376 GCA_001802645.1 Geobacteraceae bacterium GWC2_53_11
AAGTGGCTGCCGACATTGTAGGCAAGCCCCTGGTTGGTGCGGATTTCCATGGTCAGGCGCGACGTAAAGCTCCCCCCCAGGATATAGTCCAGAAGACGCACGGCGTAGATGTCGGGAGAGTCCTTGCTCAGCCCCAGATGCCCCATGCGGATGACGGTCTGGTTGACGTCCTTTTTACCGTAGAGCACTTCACCTTGAAGGCGCTGTTGCGGCTGCGGCACTTCGGGCAGGGCAAGAGCCGTGCGGCTCTTTTCCGTTTTGAATACGGCATTCAGCTCTTTAAGCAGCGCGGTACGGTCAAAGTCCCCCGAAACCGCCAGGATCATGTTGTCAAGCCGGTAAAAGCGGCGATGGAAAGCGACCACGTCCTGGCGGGTGATAGAGGCTATGGATGCGAAGGTCGTCACTTCCCCCAACGGATGACCGGCGTAAATGGCCCGGTTGATTTCGCGTCCGGCTATTTCCTTGGGGTCGTCGTTCTGGCGCCGCAAGCCTTCGATGGCCTGCCGCCGGGCTATTTCAAGCCGCTTCTCGCTGAAATCGGGGTGAAGCAGCACCTGGCTGAAAATCTGCAAGGTACGGCTGAAATTCTTCTTCAGTGCCGTCAGCGAGACGGTTCCCATGTCAGCGCCGATGCCGCTTTCAACGGAAGAGGCCATGAATTCAAGTTCGTCATCCATCTGCTCGGGAGTCATACCGCCGGCGCCGCCGCTCCGCATGACAGCACCGGCCATGCCGGCCAGTCCCGTTTGTGCGGCAGGTTCGTAGACCGACCCCGCCTTCACCATGGCGGTCATATTGATGATGGGCAGTTCGGTGTCGCGCAGCAGATAGACCGGCATGCCGCACTCCAGCACGACCCGCTCGGCCTTGGGAATCTGGAAGTTCAATTCAGGGAACTTCATGGTGCGAGGGTTTGCGAGCGTTTGATCCGCGGCATACGTAGAAGTTATGAAGGTGATCAGGAAGCAGATGGAAAGAAGAAGCTGGTTCATTTGTCACCCCCTTTTTTAGTGATAAAGCCGACGGTACGGTTTTCCCTGACAAAGTAGGTGGAGGCCACCCGCATGATGTCAGCCGGTGTAACCTTGGTAACTTTGGCGCGATGCTCGGTCATATAGCGCCAGCTGCCCGCGGTGGCTTCGAACTCGGTGAGATTACGGGCCAGACCGCCATTGGTACCCATGCGCCGGGCTTCCTCGTACTCGATCTTGTTGAGGATCCGTTGCAGATCCCGCTCGGCAACCGGCGTTGTTTTCAGCAGATCAAGCTCGGCCTGAACGGCTTCTTCGACCTCTTTAATGCTATGGGGTGCTCGCGGGTTGGCGCTGATGACAAACAGGTTCGGATAGCGGCTCCCCGGCGCATCAAAAACGCCGATATCAGCGGCGATCTGCTGTTCAATGACCAGTTTCTTGTGGAAGCGCGACGTGCGGCCGCTCCCCAAAATCATGCTGATCACATCAAAAACGTAGTCATCCGGGGTATTGATCGCCGGTTTGTGGAAGCCCATGATCAAGGTCGGTTCGGATTCGGCTACCAGCTCGATGCGCCGCTCTCCCGCCTGTTTCGGTTCCAGGGCGGTGACCGGGGCCGGCTCTTTTCCCGGCTTGATGGCGCCAAAATAGCGCTCAACCAGGGCGATGGTCTTCTTCGTATCAATATCTCCCACAATCGCTACGATGGCGTTGTTGGGGGCATAGTAACTGTGAAAGAACTGCTCAGCCTTGGTGCGGGTGAGGTTTTCAATGTCGGACATCCAGCCGATGGTTGGCTGGCCGTACGGGTGGGCCAGGAAACTGGAGGCAACGAACGTTTCCCACAACTTGCTCTCCGGGTCCGCATCGTACGATCTCCGGCGCTCCTCCATGACGACAGAACGTTCGGTGTAAAATTCGCGCAGGACGGCGTTCTGCAAACGGTCAGATTCAATGGCGGCCCACAGTTCCAGTTTGTTGGCCGGAAGGCTGATCAGGTAGGTGGTGCCGTCGCGGCTGGTAAAGGCGTTATAGCCGGTGCCGCCGTTTTTCGAATACAGTTCGAAGAACTCATCCTTGATGACATATTTTGATGCATCAGCTTCCAGAGCTGCCAGTTGCTTCTCCAGGGCGGCAATCTTTGCCGCATCAGCTTTGTCACGCTTTGCTTTCTCGGCAGTTACCGCCAGGGCGACACGCTCGATGCTGTCAAGGATCGGCTTTTCAGCGGCGAAATCCTTTGTACCGAGCGTGGTCGTTCCCTTGAAAAGCATATGTTCCAGAAGATGGGCAATGCCGCGCTCGTCGCTCCGTTCATCGGCGCTGCCGACCCTGAAACGCATCCAGGCCGAAACAGTTGGTGAGGTGTGGCGCTCGACCATCAGCAGCTTCATACCGTTTTTCATGGTGTGCTCGACAACTTTATCTTCCAGCGTTGCGGCATGCACTCCGGAGGCGCATGCGGCCAACAGGGTGAGTATGATCAATATCCGTTTCATGGTTCCTGCTCCTTAAAACACCGAAAACTTTATATATTTGCGCGGATTTTCCTTGAAGTCTTTTACCAGTTCATTCAGATCATCGGCCATTTTGTTCATTTTATCATAGAGAGCCTTGTCATTCACCAGTTTACCGGCGGTGCCATCGCCGCTCTTGACTTTGGCGGTCACCTCTTCAATGGCCTTGACCGACGCTTCCGCCTTGGTCATGAGGGAAAGACCCTTGTCATAAAATTCCCGGTCATTGATTAGCAGGCCGACGGTTCCCTCTTTCGACATGATTTTTTTGTTCAGGTCTCGTACATCGTCGGCGGCCTGAATACTTTTGTCGGCCAGCAAGGTCAACTTGGTGTAAAGCGTCTTGTCGTAAATCAATTTATTGAGTGTGCCTTCTGATGCCTGAATATCCTGGAGGGTGCGGTCGGCCCGGTTAAGGATGGCGATCAGCTTGTTGTACGGTTCAGGATCGCGGTTCAGCTTGCCAAGCGTTCCATCACCCCGGTTGATGGTGACTACCAGATCCTTCATTTCAACCGTCAGCCGCGAAATGTTGCTGTAGAGCGTTTCGTCCTTGTTCAGCTTGCCGAGCGTGCCCTTACCCTTGTCGATGTTGTCTATGATGCCGTTGACCTTGTCGAACGCGTCTCCCGCTTTTTGGATGACATCGTCCAGCTTGGCTACCGACGTCCCCTGCAAAACTGTTGGCGGCTTGTCGGAGTACTGCTTTGAAGGGAGGATATCGACATATTTTTCACCCATAAGTCCGCGGGTTTTTATGGTAACTTTTGAATCGCTGCCGATTTTCTTCAAGGCCTCGGTATCGACTTCAATATCAATGCTGACCTCATTACTGTTCTTCGGGTCGGCAAAAAGGATGTCGGTGACGAGTCCGACATCGACCCCCGCCAGCCAGACCGGAGCGCCGACTTTCAGGCCGACGACATCACTCATGACAACCCGCATGGCTCCCTTGTTGACAAACATCTTGGTCTTCTGCCCCATCAGCAGAACTCCACCGGCAAAAAAGACCAATGCCAGAAAGATGAACACACCTCCCCGTACCTGGGCCCAGCCGATTTGATTGCTTCGTTTCATAGTTTTTCCGCCTGTTCCTGTTGTTTTTCAGTGGTGACTTGAACGTCATAAAACAGCGACCGGTCCGTTGGTGACAGAAATTCACGCACTTCCGGGATGCTGCTGGATTTCATTTCCTCTTCAGTCCCTTCAAAGAGCATGCGGGCCTTGTGAAGGAAGGTGAAACGCTGCGAGGTTGCAAAGGCGGTCGTCAGATCATGGGTAACCATCAGGGTGGTCTTGCCTTCCGCCTGTAACCGCTGCATCAGGTTGCAGATGTTGAAAACGCCGATCGGATCGAGTCCGGTGGTCGGCTCGTCAAAAAAAATGTAATCCGGGTCGGCCGCCAGGGCCCGTGCAATGGCAACCCGCTTTTTCATGCCGCCCGACAGTTCGGCCGGATACAGGTTCAACGCTGATTCCACGCCGACGAAGCTGAGCTTTTCGAGCACGATCTTTGTTATTTCACCCTGGGAAAGTTGTCCGTCTTCGAAGAGGCGGTAGCCGACATTTTCACCGACCGTCATGGAATCGAACAGCGCCCCCCCCTGGAAAACGATGGCGATTCGCTTGCGCGGTTGCATGAAACTCGATTCCGGCAGGCCGGTGATGCAGAGGTCACCGATAAAAACTTTACCGGAATCGGGGGTGAGGAGACCGAGCAGCAGTTTGAGGATGGTTGTCTTGCCTGCGCCGCTTACCCCCAGAATCGTCCGGTTGACGCCCCGCTCCAGATCAAGGTCGAAATCCTCCAGAATCTTGCGCCCGCCAATCGAGTAACAGAGTTTTTCCATACGGATGGAGTCGCCGGAGATCATGGTACGGTTACCCCCGCCATCATCCCGCCCATGGTCAGAATAATTCGCCATTCAGACTCCGTTACCGGTTGAATGGAGAGGCGGCTTCGCTTGACCAGCGGCATATCGGCCAGCAGCGGGTTCTGTTTGATGCTCTCCAGGGTGACAATCCGCTGCAGCGGTTCACGGTAACGCACATCGACCATGTACCAGATCGGTTTGTCAATCGATGCTTTGGGATCAAAGTGTTCGGCATTTGGATTCAAAGCTGTGGAGTCGGGATAGCCGGCCCGCACGACATCTGCCAGGCCGACCACGGCAGGTTCCGGTATGTTGCTGTGGTAGAACAGCACCCGGTCGCCGGCTTTGATCGTATCGCGCAGGAAATTACGGGCCTGGAAGTTGCGCACTCCATCCCACGACTCGGTCATATCGGGACGTTTTTTCAAATCGTCGAAGGAAAAACAGCCCGGTTCGGTTTTAAACAGCCAGTACGCCATATTACCCTCTGAAAACGACAAAAACTTTTGCTATGAAAAAATCGCATACCAGAATCAACACCGAAGAGAGCACCACTGCCTGCTTGGCCGCCGCACCGACCCCTTCAGCGCCCCCTTTGGTGTTGAGTCCCACATAACAGCCGGTGAGGGCAATGATGGCACCGAACACCGCCGGTTTTGCCACGCCTTCAATCAGATCCTGAAACACCATGAACTGGGGGAGTCCGCTGATGTACATGACCGGGTTAATCTGGTAGCCGGCTGACATGATATAACCGCCGAAGATGGATACCACGTCGGTTACAACGGTCAGGAGCGGCAGCGCCAGCAGCATGGCTTTAAGCCGCGGCACGACCAGACGCTTGATGATGTCGGTGCCTTCCACCCGCATGGCATCGACCTGCTCCGTTACCACCATCGTGCCCAGTTCGGCGGTAATGGCCGATCCCACGCGTCCGGCGACCATCAGCGAGGCAAGCACAGGGCCCAGTTCCTTAATCATGGTGACAGCCACCATGCCCCCGACATAGCTGGTTGCCGCAAACGGTTTGAGCTGGATCAGTGACTGCAGCGCCATGACCATGCCGGAGAACAGCCCGGTCAGGATGCAGATGAACAGGGATGAAAACCCCAATTTGTCGAACTGGATGGCGAACTCACGATAATAGAAAGGACGGCGGAAGATGCGGGCAACGGCGCGTCCGGCCAGGATGAAATAATTCTGCAGCTCATGAAAAAAAATGAGCAGAATTCTATCTGCTATGGCAAGTTTCATGGTTGATCAGAGCGCCGCTGCCAGCGCTTCGGCAGCTTCGCTGACGAAGATGAACTGCAGGTCGTTGCGCACATTTTCCGGGATGTCTTCCAGGTCGTCCCGATTGCGTTCCGGGGCGATGACCGTGCAGACACCGGCCCGATGCGCTGCCAGCACCTTTTCCTTCAGGCCGCCGATGGCCAGCACACGGCCGGTCAGGGTGATTTCGCCGGTCATGGCAACGTTGCGGCGCGCCGGTTTTCCGGTCAGGAGCGACACCAGTGCCGTAACCATGGTGACTCCTGCGGAGGGGCCGTCTTTGGGGATGGCGCCGGACGGGACGTGGATGTGAATGGTGCGGTTTTCAAAGGCCTCCGGCTTGATGCCGAATTCCTCGGCGTGCGCCTCGATGTAGGAGAGTGCCGCGCGGGCTGACTCTTTCATGACATCGCCCAGCGACCCGGTCAGGATCAACTCTGCCTTGCCCGGCATGGAGGTGACCTCGATAAACAGGATGTCTCCTCCGGTCTCGGTCCAGGCCAGGCCGGTTGCGACACCGATGCGGTCGTTTTCGGCCGCTACCTCATTATGGAATTTTTTCGGTCCAAGCAGTTCTGTGACAATCTCGGGAGTAATCGTGCTCCGGGCCGGTTTGTCCTGGGTGATCTCTTTGGCAACCTTGCGGCAGATCGAGGCGATGGTCCGCTGGAGGCCGCGCACGCCCGCCTCACGGGTGTAGTCGCCGATAACCTTCTCCAGCGCGTCGTCCGCGAAACTTAGCCCCCGGTCGGTCAGGCCGTTTTCATCCAGTTCCCGCCGGATAATGAAGCTTTTGGCGATTTGCAGTTTTTCCTGGCTGCTGTAGCCGGCCAGACGGATGACTTCCATGCGGTCCTTGAGCGGGCCGGGAATGGGGTCGAGCTGGTTGGCGGTGGTAATGAACATCACCTTTGACAGGTCGAAGGCGACGTCAAGGTAGTGGTCGTTAAAGCTGAAATTCTGCTCCGGATCAAGCACTTCCAGAAGGGCGCTGGAGGGGTCGCCACGGAAGTCATTACCAAGTTTGTCTATTTCGTCCAGCATGAAGATCGGATTGTTGGCGCCGCAGCGGTACAGTTCCTTGATGATGCGGCCCGGCAGCGCGCCAATGTAGGTGCGGCGGTGGCCGCGGATTTCGGCTTCATCCCGTACGCCTCCCAGCGAAATGCGCACAAATTTCCGTCCCATGGAACGGGCAATTGATTTGCCCAGGGACGTTTTGCCGACTCCGGGAGGACCGACAAAACAGAGCACCGGACCTTTCATGTTTTCTTTCAGTGACCGCACCGCCAGAAATTCCAGGATGCGCTCTTTGACTTTTTTCAGATTGTAATGATCTTCGTTGAGAATTTCCTCGGCGCGCACGATGTCGAGCGTGTCAGGGGTGCTTATGTTCCATGGCATTCCGGCCAGATAATCGAGGTAGGTTCGTGCGACGTTGTATTCGGGAGAAGCCTGGTTGATCCGCTCCAGACGTTTCAACTCCTTGTCGGCAATCTTTTTGATATCTTCGGGAAGACCGGCTTCTTCAATCTTGCTGCGCAACTCGTTCATGTCGGCCGACCGGGGGTCTTCCTCACCCAGTTCTTCCTGAATGTGCTTCATCTGCTCGCGCAGGATATATTCTTTCTGGTTCTTGCCGACCCGCTTGGTGACTTCACCGGCAACCTCGTTCTTGATCTGCATCCGCTGCACTTCATTGGTAAGATGCACATACACCTTTTTCAGGCGGTCCAGCGGGTCAACGGTTTCCAGCAACTCCTGAAGGTCCGTGGCCGGAAGATTGACATACAATGCCACCAGGTCGGACAGGCGGGCCGGGTTGTCGATGTAATCAATCATTTTCATGACATCATCCGGGAGCGGTTTTCCGTGGGAAAGAGCTATTTTCAGCAAGGCATTCAGGCTCTGGACAAGAGCCTCAGATACCAGGTTTTTTTCCACGAACTCACGGACTATCTCACAATGGGCGAGCGTCAGCGCTCCGTCAGGTTCGGTGTCCAGTATCCTGATGCGGGTGATCCCCTCCAGCGAAACCTTGTAGCGGCCATCTTCCATCTTTTTTATCTGGGTGACCTTGCAGAGTGTGCCTATTTCGCACCTCCCAGCCGGATAGCCGCTTTTCGGGTCGTCGGGCCGCTCAAAGACAAAAACGACAAATTTTTCATAGCTATCCGCTTCCCGGAAAACAGAGACGTCTTTTTCCCCGACATATAATGGAAACAGCATGTAGGGGAAAACCACGGTCTCTTTCTGGGTATAACAGGGTAATTTCGCAGGTATTTCAATAGTTGTATGTGGCATCTTCCGGCGGTCCTTTTAGTAGGTTCACAATTGTCAGAGTTGTATGGTCATGCCCCAGTAGGGCAGGTCGGGAATACTAGCATATTTCGGGTTACAAGCAAAGCCTCAGACAGGTTTTCCGTCCCGTACGACAACATTTACGATCCTGACTCCGGCAGACGGTCCGGCCAGTTCATGACAGAGCAGTGCGAGAAAGCGAATTGTTACCAGGCGATGGATGGCGGCCTGGGTCAGGCGGTAGAGCCAGAAACGAAGCCGGGAAGGTGACCGGCTGCCCAGAATGAGCGGGCAGAAATCGCTGAGCTGGAGCGATACCCGCATCCCTTCGGCCAGCGGTTCAATACCGAAGCGGAGTTCGCCCCGGTCACATTGGCGTGGCTGTACCAGAAAACCGCCACAGATGCGCAAGATGGCGAAGCCGTCCGGGTACGCCGGCGGCAGAAAGCTGATCAGGCTCCGCTCCGTCCCGATCAGGCGGAACTCGACGCCATGTGCCAGCAGCACGGGACGAATCACCGTGAAGGTGCATTTGTTGATATACTCCAGATAGCGAACCAGAAGGTGTTCCGGCGTAAGATCCCCTGTCAGTGACATCGGCAGGTCGGCCCATTGTACGGAAAAGACGGAGGCGTCCTCTTCGAGCACCTGCTGACAGGCTATTTCCAAATATGGTTTGGGAGACGACATATCTGTCATTTTGCCATCCAGGCCAGATAATGCAATCGAAATCGCATTATTCGAATTTCACGCTTGACAAGTCTTCAAATAGTATTAAGATAAAAACCATCCTGTTAGGAATCAAATATTACATCGAAAGGAGACCCTGCCAATGTGGACTGCAAGATTTAGAATTCGTCCGGTTTCCCACTGCAAAGAGGGTTGCCATAGTTAGCCCGCCGCCGAGTGGCCGCGGGCGTCCAGATAAAAAAGCTCCGCTGTCATCAGACAGGGGGGCTTTTTTTTTGTCGTACCACCCGTTATCTGCTATGATGGCCGCTATATCCGAGTTTACATTACGACGCTACGAGAGATTCGCATGAAAAAATACCTTATCCTTCTGGCCGGTATCCTTCTTATCGGAGGCGTTGTCGGCTTTTTTTTCTATAAGCGCACGCCGGAAATTAGTTACAAAACAGCCAAGATCGAACGTGGCACGGTTGTTTCGACGGTCGCTGCCACCGGCAACCTTTCGGCGGTTACGACCGTTCAGGTCGGCACCCAGGTGTCCGGTACCATTCAGAAGCTCTACGTTGACTACAACTCACGGGTCAAAAAGGGTCAGGCCATCGCCGAGATCGACCCCTCTCTGTTTAACGCTTCGGTGGAACAGTCACAAGGCAATTATTTGAGTGCCGAGGCCAATCTGCAAAAAGCGAAAGTCACCCAGACCGATGCGGAACGCACCTTTGGCCGCAACAAAAAACTGCTGAGCGACGGCATCATCTCGCAGGGAGACTTTGACGCTGCCGAAACCGCGCTCCAATCGGCCAAGGCGGCGGTTAAGGCTGCCGAGGGGAGCGTTGCCCAGACCCGTGGCTCTCTGATGCAATCCAAAACCAATCTGCGCTATTCCGTTATCCGCTCACCGGTGGATGGCGTGGTTATCTCCCGCGCCGTTGATGTCGGCCAGACGGTTGCCGCCTCATTTTCAACCCCGACGCTGTTCACCATCGCCCAAGATCTGACGAAAATGCAGATCGAGGTGAGTGTTGACGAAGCCGACATCAGCCGTATCCAGCTTCACCAGAAAGCCACATTCACGGTGGATTCCTACCCGGAGCAGACCTTTCGCGGCAACGTCATCCAGATCCGCAGCGCTCCGATCATCACCCAGAATGTGGTTACCTATGTCGTTGTTGTCACTGTCGATAACAGCGACCTGAAACTGAAACCGGGTATGACAGCCAATGTTTCAATCGAGGTGGCAAAAAAAGATGGCGTGCTCATGCTTCCCCCTGCAGCGCTCCGCTTCAAGCCGAAGGCAAAGGGTGATGAAGCGAAAGGCAAGAGCACCGGCGCTGGCGACCGCTCCGGAGCTTCCGGTCAGCGTCCGGCTGGCGGAAAAGGCGGCTCCGGTAAAGGGAAGGGGCAACAGGTGTATTTGCTCAAGGAGGGAAAACCGGTAGCTATGGCCGTGAAAACCGGCATTGCCAACAACAACAGCATCGAGTTGGTGGAGGGGGACCTGAAGGAAGGTGATGACGTCATTATCGAACAGGTCGGCGGTGATACCAAGAAAAAGGCGGCAAGCTCGCCGATGGGGCGGCCGTTCTAAATGACCAGCGTCATTTCCCTGTCAGATATCCGCCGGGTTTTCACCATGGGTGACCAACAGTTCGAGGCGCTGAAAGGTGTTTCGTTCGACGTAGCAATTGGTGAGTTTGTGGCAATCATGGGGGCGTCCGGAAGCGGCAAATCAACCAGTATGAATATTCTCGGTTGTCTTGACCGCCCTACTTCAGGCACGTATCTTCTCGACGGCCTGGATGTGGGGGGCATGACGCCCAACCAGCTGGCCGACATCCGCAACAAAAAGCTCGGTTTTGTCTTTCAGGGGTTCAATCTGCTCGCCCGCACCCCGGCGGTCGAAAATGTTGAACTGCCGCTGGTCTATGCCGGTCTCCACTCAAAAGAGCGCCGCCAGAAAGCCCTGCTGGCCATGGAACAGGTCGGTCTTGCCGGCAAGGAGAATAATCACCCCAGCCAGCTCTCCGGCGGGCAGCAGCAGCGGGTGGCCATTGCCCGCGCCCTGGTCAACAATCCCGCTGTCATTCTGGCCGATGAGCCAACCGGCAACCTGGACAGCAGCACCAGCGCCGAGATCATGAACCTGTTCACTGCCTTGAATCAACAGGGGATCACCATCATTATGGTAACGCATGAGCAGGATGTGGCGGCCTATGCGGGTCGGCAGATCACCTTCAGGGACGGGAAAATTATTTCTGACCATCTGACCGGCCAGGCGGCGTAGCCATGGATTTCCTGCAAACCATCAAAATAGCCCTTCGCGCCCTGCGCACCAACAAGATGCGTTCGTTCCTGACCATGCTCGGCATTATCATCGGCATCGCCGCCGTCATTGCCATGATGGCGGTCGGGTCGGGCGCCAGCTATGTCATCTCCCAACAGATTGCCAGCATCGGCAGCAATATCGTGCTGATTATCCCCGGCTCCACCACCAGCGGCGGCCTGCGTACCGGTAGCGGCGGGGCGCAGACGCTGTCCAGCGATGACGCCAGGGCGATCATGAACGATTGCCCGTCCGTGGCGTACGCTGCGGGTACAGTCAGGACATCGGGACAGATTGTCAACGGCAACATGAACTGGTCAACCGTAATCATGGGGGGAACGCCGGAGCTGTTTGAAATCCGTGAGTGGCCGGTCGTCTCTGGCCGCCCCATCAGCCAGCAGGATGAGGATGGGGCGGTCAAAGTCTGCCTGCTCGGGCAGACGGTGGCTGAAAGCCTGTTCGGTTCCTCCGATCCGGTCGGCAGCATTGTCAGGATCAAGAAAATTCCCTTCACGGTAATCGGCATCCTGGAACGCAAGGGGCAGTCTCCCCAGGGGCAGGACCAGGATGATGCGGTGTTTGTGCCGCTGCGCACCGCCCAGCGCAACCTGGTCAGGTCGCAACGCACGGGGATTGTCAGTGCGATCATCGTCAAGGCGAAAAGCGAGGACGTGATAGCCAAGGCGGAGAGTGAAATCCAGGCGCTCCTCAATCAGCGCCACCGGATTACCAACAGCAAGGAACCGGATTTTTCGACCCGCAACCTGTCGGAAATCCTGGCCGTAGCCGAACAGTCGTCCAAGGCGATGTCGCTTTTGCTGGGTGCGGTGGCCTCCATATCGCTGATTGTCGGGGGGATCGGCATCATGAATATCATGCTGGTTTCGGTAACCGAACGTACCCGCGAAATTGGCATTCGCATGGCGATCGGCGCCAAAAAGAACGACATTCTGCTGCAATTCATGACCGAGGCGGTGCTGCTGACCATGCTGGGCGGGGTGATCGGCATTGCTCTGGGTGCGGGAGGTGCTGCGGCTGTATCGCGGATGCTTGACTGGCCGACCCTGATTTCGTTTCAATCCATCGCCGTTGCCTTTATTTTTTCTGCCGTCGTCGGAATCTTCTTTGGCTTCTATCCGGCCAAAAAGGCCGCCGGACTCAACCCTATAGATGCCCTGAGGTATGAATAGCATGACTGACTGCCCGATGTGCCGCCGCTGGGATGCGGATTCAGATCTGCGGATTATTGAACTCCCGCATTCCTATGTAATCCTGAACCGTGATCAGTATTTCCCCGGTTATACGCTGCTGTTCACCAAACTACATGCCACCGAATTGTTCCATCTTGACCGTGAGGTGCGTGTTGCCCTGATGGAGGAGGTCTCTTCGGTGGCGGAGGCGCTCTACTCCGTATTTACCCCCGCCAAAATCAATTACGAACTTCTGGGGAACATGGTGCCGCATATCCACTGGCACATCGTGCCCCGTTTTGCGTCCGAACAGCTTTGGCCCCGCCCAATCTGGGCCGAAGCGCATGAAGAACTGATCCTGCCGGCTGATGAATACCGGTTGCGTATTGAAACTATCCGGAGTGCCCTGTCATGATACGTCCCACCCTCCATACCCTTGAAAACGGCCTGCGGGTCGTCTGCGTCGAAATGCCCCATCTTCATTCCGCCGAACTGGCCATTTACCTCAAGGTGGGTGGCCGTAATGATCCACCGGGCCGGGAAGGGTTGTCCCATTTTCTGGAGCATATCCTGTTCCGGGGAACTGACGAATTCCCTTCATCGCTGGCAATCGAATCGGCCTTCGAAATTATCGGCGGCGCTCCGAATGCAGCGACTGACGCGGAATCGACCTACTATTATTCCCGAGTCCACCCGGACAGTTTCAAGCGCGGTATGGAAATATTCGCATCGATGCTGACGAAGCCGCTGCTGACCGGTATCGATATCGAAAAACGGATTATTGCCGAGGAAGCACGGGAGGATCTGAATGAACAGGGGGAGGAAGTCAATCCGGACACCATCGTCAGCCGGTTGCTCTGGCCCCGGCATCCGCTCGGGATGCCGACCATCGGCACGCTTGACAGCATCGCCGCCATTGACCGGAGCGATCTGGAAGGGCATCTCAACAACTACTATGTTCCTTCAAATTCGGTACTGGTCGTATCGGGTCCGGTAAAGAGCCGTGCCGTGCTTGCTGCTGCCAAGGATTGTTTTGGTGAGTGGCGGGACAGGGAAATCCCCGCTGCCGGACTGGTTTCGCTGCGGCAGTTTTCTCCGCAAATCCGCACTGTACAGGACTCCGACAGCCAGATGAATCTGCAACTGGCGTTTCTCGGTTTTGCCCGCGACGACAGCCGCTTTATGACTCTGCGCTTCCTCCGGCGATTGCTTGCCGGCGGGGGCAGTTCCCGTCTGCATCTGCGCTTGCGGGAAGAGCTGGGTATCATTTACTCCGTTGATGGTGCTATCGGGGCGTATGACGAAACCGGTTGTCTGGCTTTTGACCTGTCAACAGCTCCTGAAACACTGCTTCATGCCGTTGAAACCGCGCTTGAAGAGCTGTTTCGTATTGCCGTGACGCCGGTGCCCGGGGACGAGTTGGAGCGGGTTCGCAATTCCTACATTTTTGATCTGGAGTTCAGCCGTGATTCCGCCTACGAAATGGGGGGACGGTATGGCTGGGGCGAATTGATGGCGGTGGTCAGAAGCATTGAAGAGGATCAGGATGAAGCGCGCCGGGTAACGGCTGAGGATCTTCAGGAAACCGCACGGGAGCTGTTCGCCCCGGAAAATCTTCGCCTGGTCGCAGTCGGGCCGTGGAAGCGTGGTATGAAGAAGGCGTTGCGGGAGTTGGTGGCGGCGTATGAGAGGCGGTTTGCCGAAAGTTGTAAGGTTACGTAGTCAGCCGGTCGCGGTCAAACTCTTTACTTGATTTAAGGACGCTGGATAATGCGGGAACAACTGTTTCATCCATGCTGCAGAAGCGAAGACCAATTCCGGGTGCGTGGCGCAAAACTCCCCACGGCATGATTCTGCATACTTCAGCAGGAATATGGATGCTGAATTCAGGTATCAGGATGGTCACCTGATCTCCGACGGTAAATTTTTCAGCCTGCAGGTCAACAATAAATGTCCCTCCCCACGAAATATTCAACGTGAAGCCACGTAATTCCAAATTGTCATGCACTGTGAGGGTTGAAAGGCAAACCGGATGGCGCCGGTATTCGCGCAGTCGTTTTGGTTCAAACTCAACGCAGGTTTTGTGCAGGAAGTCGTCGAGGCTCTTGTCCTGTTTGGCGCTACCCGGCATGGTCATCGGCACGAGCATGCCGCCAATTGTCCGCACCCGCAACGTAGGAAAAAAGTTTGCCAGGGTGTAGGCGACAATCTTTTCCTCTCCCTTCGATTTGATAATGGAGGGGAGGTCTATCAGCAGACCGCTGTACAATCCCTTGAGGGCCAGATTTTCCGCCTCGCAGAACGAGCTGCAGGGAACAATAGCGGCGCCGGTCCTGCTTGCTACCCCTGTCAGAGCTGCACGGATCTCATCAATGTATGAGACAACCAGTATCGGAGACTGGGGGACCGACATTGTTAATCTTCGATGGAGAGGGCAACCATGAACCATTCTTCGTCAGTTGCAAATTTAAGCGTGATGTTTTCCAGATTGTTTCCGGAGGATACGAAGTAATCTGATCCGTTGACCACCGAAGGGGTGGACAGCTGGATGTCCGAGCCTCCTTTGGAGAGATGTTGCTTGAAAGAACCGGCCACCATGTTGGCGATTTCACCCATGGCGTCGTTGACATCATCGTCAATTTCAGTGACTTCCATGCCCAGCATCAGTGAGGTGAACGAGATCGCCAGCTGCCAGGGAATATGCACACTAACCAGCCCGTTGTAGGTTCCGGCGATGCCGACCATGGCGGTGAGGCATTCCTTGAAGTGCGTCGTCACATCAATCTGGATCGGCAGATGCATCAAATCTTCCACTCCGACCATCGTGATGAAGACATCCTGGACATCTTTGATAAGGCTTTTGACCAGGGCCTCTTCGGTCATGTTGATCGCAGTGAGTGTTTCAGGTTTCATAGGCATTGTTCGGCTCCTCCCGTTCACGAAGTGTTCTACGATTCTACGGTATTTTTTTACATGGTCAATGCCTTATTCAGGATTATCCTAGTACCGCGTTTCCGTCACCGTCATTTTTATCCGGCCGATAATGGCAATAATCGGAGCCATATCCTCGGGAAGATGCCCCTCAAGCAGTTTTATATGGGTAGGGTCAGCCGGAAGCTGGTTGTAGGTGGGATCCACGGCTACCCAGCGTCCGCCGGTAAAACTCTCCGCCCAGCTGTGATAGAGAAAACCCTTCCCTTCAACATATACCAATCCGGACACAAAACGGGTCGGAATGCTGGCAGAGCGGGCCAGGGCGGTATAGAGCCGCGCGTGGGTCTGGCAGTTGCCGCTTCTTGAT
>MGZJ01000054.1:59387-70731 GCA_001802645.1 Geobacteraceae bacterium GWC2_53_11
CCTTCAACCAGTCTGCTGTCCAGGCCGCCAGCCGCCGAGCCAGTTCCTCCTGATTTTTGGCCCCTTCGCCAAGCAGTTTGGCTTGGGCCGTTATTTCGGGGGAGTCCGACTCTATCTTGTCTGCCGGTTTCAGCTGAGCGTCGCTTGATACTTCCACACGCGGGTCGGAAGGCGCCATTGCCAGGGAGCCGGTTTTGAATATGACCCGACCATTACCGATCTTTTCCGCCTGTTGTCCGCCACCCTGCTGCAACGGAAGAGAATCATTCCAGTTGCTGATTTCGATCACAAGGCCGGTCAATTTTGCCGGGTTTTTGATGGGCGGTTGTATGCGCACCATGCTGAAGTCATAAATAAGATCCTTCTTTGCAAGTGCCCACTCACTGATAAAAGGACCCAGATTTTTGGGGCTTTCCGCTTTCGTTGTTACCAGTCCTTCGCGGACAGATTCTTCAAGTGTATTCCCTTGTCCATCTATCCAGATATCATTGGTCACAAAGGGATACAAATTGTTGCGCATCTTGAGAGCAGGCAGACCTTCAGTGGTTTTATCCAAACCGAGAATCGTAATAAGTATCTCTTTTATTTTGAGCTCTTCCGGATCGAACGCTTGAATTTTATATGACGCTCCCTCTGCAACTGAACGCATCAGAGGAAAGAGATTAAGAGCCGGCCCCGGATAAACCTCTCCTTTGAACTTGAGCATTTTATCGGTTACTTTGCCGTTCATATCGCTTTTTATATGGATGGCACTGCCGCTTACTCTCCCGCTTACGTGAGACGCTGTGCCATTGACGGTCTGCTCAACATCAAAGGAGCGGAGCGCCAGGTTTTTGGAAACCAGATAGGTCTCATGCATTGAGGCTTCCTTGGCAAAGCTCATTACTTTCATCCGGACGCTTCCATCTCCTTCCATCCGGTAGCCATCGTCTGTTTTTTCGACTCGTTGCCGGTAGAAGCCAACCCGCTCGCTGTTCAGGTAAATGCCGAACCAGCGTTCGGAAAGAGGCGGAGCGTCTATTTTTCCAAATGGAGTTGCAACTGCGGGGAGACAGTTGCCAAGCAGGATCAAGCAGGCAAAAAAAAGTCGTAGTGCTATGGTCATGGTTTCCTCGTAGAGTGAATATACAAGCGCCACCTGCTCTCAGTCGCTCAAAAAAAGGCTGATGGCAGGTGGCGTTATGGACTTTGGTGCAGTTGACGCCGTTAATGGTGTGTCGTCAGCTGGTTCCTGTTGTAGTATTGTGATCCGCAGCGTCTGGAGCGGTTTCGGTGCTTTTTACGCTTTCGGGGTCAATAAACTCGACCCGGTTTCTGCCGTTTGTTTTTGCCCGATAGAGGGCATCGTCGGCAAGCTTGATAAAATCATCGACAGTCGGTGTGTGTTCCATGGAAAAGCAGGCAACTCCCAGGCTCACGGTAAGGCCCAGCTTGGCGAGCGGTCCGCTGAACCTGGTCCCCTGTACCGCCAGCCGGATGCGGTCCGCTACGAACATGGCCTCTTTCAGCGACGAGTCGGGCAGGATGGCGACAAATTCTTCTCCGCCGTACCGCGCGGCGCAGTCATAGCTGCGCAGCTCTTTCTGTAGTTGCAGGGCCACTTTTTGCAGGACGACGTCCCCCTGGAGATGGCCGAAATTGTCGTTGACCTGTTTGAAATGATCGATGTCGAGGATGATCAGTGAGAGCGTGCCGCCCTTGCGAACGCTCCGCTGCACTTCCTTGTCAAGCGCTTCCATCATGTAGCGGCGGTTGAAAAGCCCGGTGAGGTGATCGGTGTTGGAGAGCTCCAGCAGCAATTCATTGGAGCGCTTCAGTTCGTCCTGGAGCTTCTTGATCTTGAGATGAACCTTGACCCGGGCCACCAGTTCTTCATGGTCAAACGGCTTGGTGATGTAATCGCTGGCGCCCTGTTCGAGCCCCTTGATCTTTCGCTCCCGGTCGTTCATGCCGGTGAGGATGATAACCGGGACATCCTGAAGATCAGGCCGCGCCTTGAGCATGCTCAGGAACTTGAAGCCGTCGATGCGGGGCATTTCCAGGTCGCACAGGATTATGTCAACGGGAGACGACAGGAGTTTCTTGAATCCTTCCAAACCGTCCTCGGCTTCGTAATAGCGGGAGAAGAGGTTGAACGACTCAAGAGTCCTGATAATCTGTTCCCGGACGGTGACAGAATCATCTATGATCAGTACACTGTTTGACATAGCGTGGGAGTCTAGCCCAACTCACCTCAAAACTCAATTAATAAAACGGCTATCTCTGCGGGAATCCAAATAAAAATCAGAGCAGCGGTTCCTGTGCCAGGCGCTTCATTTCTGAAATGGTAGCGGAATAATCCGACGCTCCGAAAACGGCGCTTCCGGCGACAAAAACATCGGCTCCGGCGTGTGAAATCTGGGCAATATTGCCCGGTTTTACCCCGCCGTCAACTTCAAGCTCCGCCTCGGAACCGCGCCGGTCAAGCATCGCCCTGAGCGAGTGAATCTTGGGGAGGCAGGCATCGATGAAGCTTTGGCCGCCGAAGCCGGGGTTGACCGTCATGAGCAGCACCAGATCAAGGTCGTCGAGGATGTAATCAAGGACACTCAGCGGAGTTGCCGGATTAAGCGATACGCCGGCCAGCTTGCCGCAGGATTTTATCAGCTGGATGCTGCGGTGCAGGTGGTTGGTCGCTTCGGCGTGCACGACAATAATGTCGGCGCCTGCTGCTGCAAAATCAGGGATATAATGATCGGGATTCTCGATCATCAGATGTACGTCCAGCGGCAGGGTTGTGACCTTGCGGGCGGCTTCGACAATTAGCGGTCCAATGGTGATGTTGGGAACAAAGTGGCCATCCATGACGTCGATGTGGATGTAGTCGGCGCCGGCCGCCTCGACTGCCTTGATTTCGTCGCCAAGACGCGAAAAATCGGCCGACAGGATGGAAGGGGCAATTTTTTTCATATTGGAGCTCCTTGGTTTTAGTGTAGTCGTTTAATGCGGGCGGCAAAAAAACCGTCCATGTTGTGGCGGTGGGGCCAAACCCTGAACATGCCGTAAAAAGCGAAGAGCTCGCTCCAGGCGGGGAAAAGATCATTCAGGTTTTCCAGCACGAAATCGGGGTGGTGCAAAAGAAAATCCTCCACGACAAGCTCGTTTTCCGCTTCCGAGGTCGAGCAGGTCGAATAGAGCAGCGTCCCTCCCGGTTTCAGCCTGGCGGCAGCGTTCTTGAGAAGCGTTTTCTGAACCGCGGCCAGACGGGTGATGTCACCGGAGAAAAGCCGCCATTTTGCTTCGGGGTTGCGGCGGATTACGCCGAGCCCGGAGCAGGGCGCATCCAGCAGAATACGGTCAAAGGTGCCGTCGGGAAGGGTGTCCGGCTGGTGCAGATCCGCTACGGCCGTTGTTACAGAATTGATTCCGAGCCGCCGGATATTGTCCTGGACAAGCGTCAGCTTTGACCGGGAGATGTCGGTTGCGATCAGCTCTCCTCGATCATCCATCTGCTGTGCGATATGCCCCGTTTTGCCGCCGGGTGCGCAGCAGGCGTCCCAGATCCGTTCGCCCGGTTCGGCGCCAAGCAGGTGACCGGCCAGTTGCGACGCTTCGTCCTGTACGGCGAACAGTCCGGTTTCAAAGCCGGGCAGGGTGCTGATGACGTGACGTCCCGTGATCGTGATGCCATCGGGCGAAAAACGGCACGGCGCAGCTTCGATCCCCTGCTTTTCGAATTCCAGAAGGAGGTCTTCCCGGGAAGAGCGCAACGTGTTCACCCTCAGCGTCAGCGGCGGTTGTTGCGATGATGCTTCTGCCAGTAGTTGGGCCTCATTGACGCCCAGCTGTTCGATCCATTGTTCGGCCAGCCACTCCGGTTGGGAATGCCGGGCTGCTATTGCTGCCGCCGGATTGGCCGTAATATCGGGAAAAGTGATCGAATCACGGCGGCGGAGGTAGTTGCGCAGGACAGCGTTGATCAGGCCGCTGGTGCCGGGTGTGATCAGTTTTGCCAGGTTGACCGATTCGTTGACGGCTGCCGATTCAGGGATACGGTCGAGGCAGGTTAACTGGTACAGGCCGATCCTCAGGATCACCAGCGCCAGCGGGTCGAGTTCGATCATCGGTTTTTCCAGCAATTGCGCCAGAATATGATCCAGCGTCCCCTGGCGGCGCAGCACGCCGAAAACAAGTTCAGCGTACAGACCACGGTCCGGCCCGGTTAATGCACCGTTTGAGAGCTCGTTGTCGATGAGGCGGTCGGCAAACCCCCCCTCTTTTTTGATGCGCAGCAGGGTTTCACAGGCTGCCTGGCGGGGATTTGCTGAGAAAGTGCCGACTTTTGCGGCGCGTCTAATAATCATGTGTCCTCGAAATATCTTCCAGGCGGTGGACACGTTCCGGAATTTGGGGGTTGGTGGAGAATTTTAACGTATTCATGGTGACCTCGTGCGTTGTACCGTCTCCGTTATGCCTGATAATTTAATAATAGTCACCATTGATTAAAAGCGCAAGGGGGGAGGTGACAGGCTAAAAAGTCATAAAAACAGCTATTTCCCTTGCATTGGCCTGACCTGTTTGGTATAGTTCACGACCTTCAAAATCCTTCTCAAGAACTGAATTATATTAATGAATCTACTCGCTGTTGAAAAACCTGCCCGCTATATGGGCGGGGAAATGGGCTCTATCCGTAAGGCAACTGCCGATCTCCGTTTTGCCTTGGCATTCCCGGATGTGTATGAAGTCGGCATGAGTCACCTGGGGCTGCGGATATTGTACCATGTCCTGAATGAAGTCACGGGGATTGCGGCAGAGCGCGTATTTGCTCCCTGGCCGGACATGGAGGCGCAGATGCGTGCCTCCGGCACACCGCTGACGACGCTTGAGACCGCCACGCCGCTTTCGGATTGCGATATCATCGGTTTCACCCTCCAGTACGAACTTTCCTATACCAATATCCTGAACATGCTCCGTCTGGGCGGCATTCCTCTGCTGGCATGTGACCGAACGGAAACTTTTCCCCTGATTATTGCCGGTGGCCCTTGCGCTTACAATCCGGAGCCGCTGGCGCCGTTCTTTGATGCCGTGCTTCTGGGAGATGGCGAAGAGGCGGTGCTGGACATTGCCCGCGTCGTGCGGGAGGCGAAAAAAACGGGCGAAAGCAGAGAGCGGTTGCTCGAACGCCTGTCCGGTATCGAAGGGGTCTATATACCTTCGTTCTTTGAGCCGCAGTATGCTCCTGACGGTACTCTGACGTCCATAAAGCCGCTCAAATCCGGCTATGCGTCCGTCCGCCGCCGTTTCCTGGCGGATCTTGACTCGGCTCCCTATCCGGATTCCCCTGTGGTGCCGTTTATGAAGACGGTGCACGACCGGGTCGCCGTTGAAATCGCCCGCGGCTGCACGCGCGGCTGCCGTTTCTGTCAGGCCGGTTATGTGTACCGCCCGCTGCGGGAACGCACCCCCGAAACAATCCTGAACGTTATAGATAAGTCACTCAAAGCCACCGGCTATGATGAAATATCGCTCCTTTCCCTGTCCACCGGCGACTATTCCTGTGTGACGCCGCTGGTGACCGAATTGATGGCGCGCTATGCCGAGGATCGGGTGGCGGTGTCGCTGCCGTCGCTGCGGGTCGGGAGTTTGTCCGACGAACTGATTGATGAAATCAAGAAAGTGCGCAAGACCGGGTTTACCCTGGCTCCTGAAGCAGGCAGCGACCGGATGCGGCGGGTTATCAACAAGGGGATCACCGAGGCTGACCTGATTGCCGGAGCTGCGGCAATCTATACGGCTGGCTGGCGTCTGATCAAACTCTACTTTATGATCGGCCTGCCGGGTGAAACCGCTGACGATGTTGCCCAGATTGCGACGTTGGGGCGTCAGGTCAAGGATCAGGCAAAGCTGCATGGAGTTCAGGGTGACGTTAACGTTGCGGTCAGCACTTTTGTACCCAAAGCGCATACACCGTTCCAATGGGAACCGCAGATATCCATGCAGGAGACGACGGATCTCCAGTATCAGCTCCACTGCGATCTGAAAAAACGCAAACTGCGCTTTAAGTGGCAGGATGCGCCGCTTTCGTTCATGGAGGGGGTGTTTGCCCGTGGCGACCGGCGTCTGGCTCAGGTGCTGATCCGTGCCGTCGAACTTGGCTGCCGTTTTGATGGCTGGCGCGAGCATTTTTCTCTGGAGCGCTGGCTGCAGGCCTGTGCCGAGTGCGGCATCGAACCGGAGTGGTATCTGCGTCGGCGGGAACTGGATGAGGTTCTGCCGTGGGATCATCTCGATTGCGGCGTGACCCGTGAATTCTTGTTGGCCGAGCGTGAGCGGGCCCTGGCGGAAGCTGCGACGAAAGATTGCCGTGACGGCAATTGCAGCGCGTGCGGTGTCTGTGATTTCACGGTTGTGACCAACCGGATATCCAAACAGGCGACGGTCCCGCCACGTCCCGACGTCCTGGCTGAAGAGCCGGTGGCTGCCCGGATGCGTCTTCGCTTTGGCAAAACCGGGGTTATGCGCTATTTGAGCCACCTTGAACTGATAACGGTTTTTACCCGTGCCGTCAGCAGGGGAGGCGTGCCGATTATGTTTTCGCTTGGCTTCCATCCGCACCCGCGTTTTTCTTTCGGTACGGCCACATCGGTGGGGGTTGAGTCGCAGGCCGAGTACATGGATATGTTCGTTGCCTCCGGCATTGCCGCCGGGGAAGTTCAGGACCGTCTCAACGGGGTGCTCCCGGAGGGCTTGCGGATACTGGATGCAGAGGAGGTGGACGCCAAATCACCCTCCATCTCGACTTTGATAGATGCCACCCGCTACCGGATAACCGTTGTCAAGGCTGATCCTGATGAGTTGCTGCAGCGATGTGTGCAGTTTTTGGCACATGACACTTTTGTCATTCAGCGGATCAAAAAGGGGCAGACCACGACCGTTGACCTGCGGGGTGAAACCGTGGCGCTTTCTGCTGACGGTCAGGCACTCGAACTGGTTGCCCGGCGCGGCAAGCCGATCGAATTTGTCCGGGCCATAACCGGTAATGAGGCTCTTAATGTGGATGACCTCCGGATTGAGAAGCTGGAAGTCATCTTTGCTCAATCCTGATACAGCAGGAGACGAGCGTCAACAGATAACGATTTTTATTTTATATATATCTTGGTTAAACGGAGAAAATCACCATGGGAGCCGAATTAGTAATTAATGCTGCTTCCCACGAAACCCGCATTGCGCTGATTGAGAACGGCACCATTGCCGAGCTGTATATCGAGCGGAGCCGTGAAAAGGGAATAGTGGGCAATATTTACAAGGGGAGGGTTATCCGCGTGCTGCCGGGTATGCAGGCCGCCTTTGTAGATATCGGTCTGGAGAAGGCTGCGTTCCTCTACGTAGCCGATGTTTTTGATGCCATCGAGGAGTATGAGTCGCTCTTGTACGCAGGTAGTAAAAAGGATGACGAGCCTGCTGACGACCCGGATGGCAACGACCGCCCGGATTTCAAGCCGCTGCACCCGATTGAGGATCTGCTTCAGGAGGGTCAGGAGCTGCTGGTGCAGATTTCCAAGGAACCGCTTGGCACCAAGGGAGCCCGCATAACCTCTCACATTTCTCTGCCGGGCCGCCATTTGGTCTATATGCCGACGGTGGACCATATCGGTATTTCACGGCGGATCGAAGATGAGGAGGAGCGCGAGCGCCTGCGTGAGGCCGTTGAGCGGCTCAAAAAGCCGGGTACAGGGTACATTGTCAGAACGGTTTCCGAGGGGAAGAGCGAAGAAGATCTGATTGCCGATATGCAGTACCTGTCCACCCTGTGGGAGGAGATATCGAAACGGCAGGCCAAAGCTGCTGTTCCGTCGCTGCTCCACTCGGATCTCGATGTCGTCCAGAAAGTGGTGCGTGATATCGTTACCGAGCAGGTTGATAAGATAATTGTCGATTCGCAGGTTGATTACGACCGGATCGTGCATTTTATATCTACTTTTGCTTCAAAAATGAAATATTCGATCGAGCTGTATGATGAAGAGGAGCCGATCTTCGACCATTACGGCCTGGAAGTTGAGATCAGCCGGGCGCTGGGGAGAAAGGTCTGGCTCAAGTCGGGTGGTTATATCATCATCGAGCAGACTGAGGCGTTGAGCGCCGTCGATGTTAACACCGGCCGCTTTGTGGGCAAGCACAATCTTGAAGATACGATCTTGAAAACCAACCTGGAAGCGGTCAAAGAGATTGCCTACCAGCTTCGCCTGCGTAACATTGGCGGGATCATTATCATCGACTTTATTGATATGGAGAAAGAGGTTAATCGGGAAAAGGTGTATGGAGCGCTGGAAGAGGCTCTGAAAGCCGACAAATCAAAGACCAATATATTGAAAATATCCGAACTCGGGTTGGTTGAGATGACCAGAAAGCGGGTGCGGGAAAATATCAGCCGCATGATGTGCGAGCCGTGCAGTTATTGTGAAGGGCGCGGCTATATCAAATCAAAAATAACGGTCTGCCATGAAATATTCCGCGAATTGCGTCGGGAGATGCTTGATATCAGGGGCACCAAAGCGACGGTGACGGTGCATCCCCAGGTTGCGGATCTTCTGTATGATGAAGAGCGCCGGGGGCTTGAAGAGCTGGAAAAGAAATTTAAAAAAAGAATAACTGTGCGGGCCAAGCCCGGTTTCCATCAGGAGCAATTTGAAATTGCAATCAACTGACCTTTGCAGAAGTTGAGCTGCTGACGTTGACGCGGTAAAACGCAAAGAGGCGAGGACTGAAGTCCCCGCCTCTTTGCGTTTTTGAAGAATGTTATAGTTAAGCGGCTTTGCTGTTCAGGCCGTTTTGCTCGTAGTGCGCGGAAAAGTATTCCATCGCCTCACGCATGATGTCAGATACGCTCTTGTGAGTCGTTTTCATCAGGTTTTCCAGATGATCACGCTCCTCATCACTTACTCTCATTGAAATTACATTGTAACGCGGATTCTCTCTCATTCTTCCCATGGCAGTCTTCCTCTCTTTTTTATGGTTTACTTCGAGTTCGTAGAAACGAATATGGTGTATACATTAGCCAATATCGTGCCAAGTGGTGGTAAAAATATTTACAATAATAAAAACAGATAGTTGAAACAGGACAATATAGGGTGATTTGGTTTGTGGGTTGAAAAGTGTGCCATATTTGGCCCATGTGTGGCCAAAAGTATACACTATTATGAAACAGCAGATGGATGCGCGGAGTGGCAGTGAGGGGGGACTCGCAAGTATGCTATTTCGGTTGCCGGATAACTTCAATGCCGTGTTTTTCCAGGATCCGGTAAAACGTGCGCCGGGGAATATTGGCCAGCCGCGCCGCTTTTGCCACGTTTCCTCCCGATTCATCCAGATAGCGGCTGATGATATGCTTTTCAGTCCGGCCGACCTGTATCTCTCTCTCTGCCTTGAACGAGACTCTGCGCCGATTGACGTTTTCGTCGGGGCACAGTTCGTATGTGTCGGTAAAGATGGTCGGGAGATTTTCCAGTCGAATGATACCGTCTTTGACGAGCACCGCCGAGCGCTCGATGACATTCTGCATTTCACGGATATTTCCGGGCCAGGGATAGTGCTGCATGGCCTTGACCGCACGCTCTTCAATGCCAGCGATATTTTTGTTCAGCTTCTTTCTTGCTTTTTCGAGGAAATGCCGGGACAGTTCAGGTATGGACTCGGCTCGGCTCCGGAGTGGCGGGAGTTCGATGCAGAATACATTCAGGCGATAATAGAGATCCTCCCGAAACCACCCTTCCCGTACACCCTGTTCGAGATCCTTGTTCGTTGCGGCAATCAGGCGAACATCCACCTTTTTGGAGACGACGCCGCCTACCGGGCGTACCTCGCCCTGGTCAAGCATGCGCAGTAGCTCGGCTTGTAGCTTGGGGGTGATATCGCCGATTTCATCGAGAAAGATCGTTCCGCCATTGGCTGCTTCGAACAACCCCTTTTTGTCGGCGACCGCGCCGGTAAACGAGCCCTTCTTATGGCCGAACAGCTCGCTTTCGAGGAGGGAATCGGTAAGCGTGGTGCAGTTGACCGTCATGAGCGGTTTGTCGTTACGCAGACTTTGCCGGTGGATGGCGCGCGCAGTCAGCTCTTTGCCCGTGCCGGTTTCCCCGCGAATAAGCACGGTTGTCGGCGTTGGAGCAACCTTGTGAATAAGCTCCATGACGTCTCTGATGCCGGGGTCACTGCCGACGATCAGGTCGTCACCGGCTTGCCGGTCCAGCTCACGCTGTACAAGTTCATACTTCTGCATCAGGTGCCCGCGCTCCTCTTCGATCAGTTGCATATTGTGGGGCAGGCACATTTCGATGTCGGCCAGTCCCTGAAAAACGGCAACGGCATGTTCGCGACACGTATTGTAGCCGCAGGCGCGGCAGTTAAGCTCGTCTCCCTGCGTAAACTTGTTGGTGGAATGGAGGATGCGCTTGATGTCATCCTTGCCGGGAGTCGGCAGTTTCAGGGCCTTATCCGAGTAGCAGCGGGCAAGATTGGGCAGAAGTGCGGTTGAACTATAATGACGTGCGGTAGCGTACGGGGGTTTGGCGCTGTTATGGCAGACAATGAGCTTACGCTTGAAGAAGTGGTTGAGTTCTTTGTCGCGAGCCGGTCCATCGACGCAGCCGCCATCACAGAAACGAAGGTCAACAAACGTCGGTGATATCCGCCCGGCAGCCAGGTCCCGAATAATGCCGATGGTGTGTGTCTCTCCCTCGGCGCTGATTGTCTCGTTGTCCTGAAAATCGGTTTGAATATCGAATACTTTGAGTGGGCCGCCGGTCAATGAGAACAGCCGTCCCGCGCCGGGATCAACTCCATCGAACGGCATTTCGGCGAGGCTGCCGGGGGTGATGCCTCTGTTTTTGAAGAGTTTATTGATTTCCTGATACGTCAGAACAACATCGATCGCCCCGGAAGCCTCGCTCTGTATCTCGAACTTCGCGGCGATGCAGGTGCTGACGTAGACCACGCGGGTCTCCTCGCCGAGCACTCCTTTGATGAAGCGTCCCATGGCGATCATAGGTGACACGATCGGCATGATATTGGGGACCAGTGACGGGTAATGACGTTCGATAAGATCGACAACGGCCGGACAATGGGAAGAAATGAGGGGGCGGTCGGAAGTGTCAAGAGTGTCGCGATAGCTTTTGGCGATCATCTGGGCGCCATAGGCTCCCTCGTGCACCTCGCTGAAGCCGAGGCTTTTCAGGGCTGAAACCAGTTGGCCTGGTTGGAGCGCATGGAAGAAAGCCGGAAACGAGCAGCCAAGCACCGCTACCACCGGTGAACCGGATGCCAGCATCTCCTGCGTGCGGACCATGCGGTCAACCACCACCTTGGCGTG
>MGZJ01000054.1:70769-81508 GCA_001802645.1 Geobacteraceae bacterium GWC2_53_11
GGTCGTAAATGATCTGGGCAAAGCCCTCGTCAACCTTGATGGCCTTGACCGGACAGCTGCGCACGCAGGAATAACAACGGCGACAGCGCTCTTTGTAGGTGACTATGGGTTCCATGGCATGCCTGCTTTCGTGTGAAATGAAAACAAGTATACCTCAAATAAAAAAAGTGTGCAATGAATGGCACATGAACGATTGGCTGTTTGATTACCTTCAAAAAGTCATAAGATTCCATCCACTGCATAAAACTCGACTGACAATCTTTTCACACTATGCTATATTCGCCACCGAACTGACGGGGCAACAGCCCTTGCCGGAACTAACTACCAAGGAGAAATTATGACAAAAGCAGAATTTGTAGCAAAAGTAGCTGAAGAATTGGATGTCCCTAAAACCGTAGCAGCTGAAACGGTTGATGCTTTTTTGAAAGTGACAACTGATCTGTTGAAAGCTGGCGATAAGGTCACCTTCCCCGGCTTCGGCACTTTTGATGTTGCGCAGCGTGCCGCCCGCAAAGGCCGCAATCCGCAGACAGGTGCAGAACTTACGATCGCTGCATCCAAGAGCGGCAAATTTTCCGCAGGCAAGAACCTCAAAGGTTTATAGGCTGCAAAGAGTGACATGAGTTCTCGAAGAAGCCAGCCATGTTATATGTCTGGCTTCTTTGTTGTCTGCTCCCTGATATGAAATACTCTGATTGAGCAGGTACACCGAATAAGGCCATAAAAAAACCCGCATTCCATTGGAGGCGGGTTTTTTACATCAAACTGTAAGCAGGCGGTCACTTGCCTTCGTATTTTGCCCAATAATCGGCGCGCTGGTTACTTGTCTTACCCATAGGCCACCAGGTAATGATGGAAAAAACTGCGAATGCAAATGCCCACATAACACCTATTGCGATAACGTTCATGGTTGGTACTCCTTGAAATGACCATGTACCCTTCGGAGTGATAACGCCAGATAATAAAATGTGTCCGAGGAATCCATGCCGGCCGGATGAACAGCCAGGATCTGAAACAGGCATACAAGGGATTGAATATATGATACAATTCCGTCCAGTATAAGCGCAATAAGGCCATGTAAAATGATTTCGGCACAAGGAGTTTCGTCAATGAATGAATTCAATTCCACGTATAACCGTACCGCAACAGAAGTTGTCGTGAGGCAGAACACCCTTATCCGGCAGGTTTATGCCTGGATGGGAGCCGGGCTGGCCATAACAGCCGTTATGGCGCTGATCACGCTGTCTTCACCGGTGATACTCAACGCGGTACTCGGAAACAGGCTCCTGTTCTACGGTCTGATGATCGGCGAACTGGCATTGGTGTTCACCCTGTCCGGGGCAATCAACAGGCTGAGTGCGACAACGGCAACGCTCATTTTCATCGCCTACTCCGCGCTCAACGGAATCACCCTTTCCGTAGTGGCACTGGTCTATACAGCCAACTCGATTACCTCTACCTTCGTTATTACCGGCGGCATGTTCGGAGCAATGAGTGTCTATGGCTACCTGACCAAACGCGACCTGACCTCGTGGGGCAGTTTCCTGTTCATGGGGCTGATCGGCGTGGTGATCGCTTCGGTCGTCAATATATTTGTCGGCAGCAGTGCGGTCTCCTGGGTCATCTCCGGCGTCGGCGTTATCGTCTTCACCGGGCTGACCGCATACGATACCTGGAAGATCAAGGAAATGGCGGCGCAGGGAACCGAGGGAAGAAAACCGGCCATACTCGGCGCATTGACGCTCTACCTTGATTTCATCAACCTGTTCCTGATGCTGCTCAGGTTTACCGGCAACCGGCGGTAGCAGTCCGCGCCAGAACCGCCTTGCTCTTTGCGGCCCCCGCGCCCAGGCGCCTACTGATTAAATACATGAGAAACTTTGATCTTCATGAACGGCTGGTTTACTACAGCAAACAGGAAGAGCTGGTCAACCGTTACACCCACGGCATCGGCGCGATAGCAAGCTTCGTCGCGGCTGTTGCTGTGATCGTACTTGCTTCCCGCCAGCACGACAGCTACCGTATTGCCAGTGCCTGCATCTACGGCGGGGCAATGGTCACCTTCTATTGTCTGTCCACTGCCTATCACAGTGTAAGCAAGCCTTCGGTCCGCTACCTGTTCAGAATTCTTGACCACGCCAGCATCTACCTGATGATCGCGGGTAGCTATACGCCGTTTGCTCTGGTAACCCTGCGGGGACCCTGGGGATGGTCGTTGTTTGGTACTGTCTGGGGATTGGGAACGGTGGGAGCGGTGGTGAAAATTTATACCACCCATCGTCTGCGTTTTATCGGGCTGATGCTCTACATAGCCTTGGGCTGGATCGTGGTTATTGCCTTGAAACCGCTTATTGCGGCTCTCCCGGCAGGTGGGATGTTACTGCTGTTTGCAGGAGGAGTGGCATACACCGTCGGCGTCATCTTTTACTTGTGGGACCGGCTTCCCTTTAATCATGCCATCTGGCATCTTTTCGTTCTCACCGGCAGCGCGTGCCACTTCTGCGCTATTTTCAAGTATGTGATCCCGAATAGGCCCTGATGCTGTCTTGTCACAAGATTTTCCCTGCCTGATTACATCAATTCTTTTGTTCTCGCCATCAAGTGGAACGAGTCGCCACACGTGTCCGCATTCACATTCCTTGATCGGGCTTTCCTTTGAGGTAAATCCTCTTGCTTCATAGACATCGATCTTTCGGTTTTGGCAGTTCGGGCACTTCATACGTTCACCTGATTTTCTGCGGTCATTCTTTCCTGCTTTTAGATGCCATGGTGAGTTCTTTCAGTTCCTCGTCACCCCGCTTGACAGTCTCACGCGGTTTTGGTGATGAGTGCTTATGGTCACCACGGGCATCCAGCAGGTCCGCCGCCAAATCCAGTTCAGACACGTTTGGAGTCAGTGGCTCCGATTTGGTCCGTAGTTTCTTCTTGGCTGCATAGGCAATGCTGCTTACGAGGACAGCGGCAACGGTGATGGTAAAGATGGCGGTAAATCGTTTTTTCATCGTGGGTGTGCTCCGGGTTGAAATGTATACGAATAATGGCGCTGGAGAACAGGAATTCGTTTCCCGATCATTATAACACTTTGCGTCCGGATGTCACTGATTGACTTGTGTCGTTTTGATCAAAAGATCAGGTATATTCTTTCTGGCAGCGGATTGTTTGAGCGGATCACACCAGTTGTTTCCAGGCCGGCATTTCCAGATTCATGCTGACATCGTCAAACGCCAGTATCTTGATTAGTATATTTTCCTCTCCCTTCCGACAGAATTAATTATTGTCAAATGCAACCGAGACCATGAACCAGTCATCATCGGTGGCGAAACGCAATGAAATCTGCTCGGGCTTGTTCCCCAGTTTGATGAAATACTCCTTGCCATACACGACGGATGGCGTTGACAGGTGCACGTCCATGCCGCCTTTGGAAAGGTGCTGCTTGAACGAACCGGCGATCATATTGGCAATCTCTCCCATGGCATCATTTACGTCGTCGTCAAGTTCATTGACCTCCAGTCCAAGCATGCTGCTCGTGGCGGTGAGCGCCAGGCTGCTCGGCATGTGGAGGCTGACCAGGCCGTTATATGAACCGGCCAGGCCGACGAGTGAACTGACGCAGTCGGTGAAGTTGTTTACCGGGTCAATCTGGATCGGAAGATGGAGCAGGTCTTCAAGTCCGACCATAGTGCCGAAGATTTCACGTACATCGCGTATCAGGTGCTTGCTTAACGTTTCTTCGGTGGTGTCCAGTGAGCTCAATAATTCTGATGAAAGTGCCATGATAGTTCTCCTTTATGGGGTAATGATGTGTCAGGTTATGAAATTACATGCCGTAGTTATGATCGCTTGATGGAATCGTCCAGGCTGTTCGAGACACTAATGAACTGGGAAATGTCGATGCTTCTCAGAATTAATGCCTCGGTTTGCGAGAGGACGATACCCTCTGTGGTTGCCGCCTTTTCAAGAGAATCTGTAGCCCTCGTCCTGAAATTGTGGTCCGTGAGTAACCGGCCTAATAAGCGTTCAACTTCAATTTGGGACATTGTCTACCTCCTGTTAACCATGTGTCCGGTAATGGGACATTGCCGGTGCTGATGTACATACGCTACCCTTGTAAGTACAGGAATGGTGCCAAGTTGATAAACATAGTAAATACAGTCTGTTATGTTGGGTTGGACGAAGAGGGATGTGTCCCTTCATGGGACATGTGTGACAGTGAGGGACAGTTGGGGGTTAGCGGTAGAACATCTTGCGGTTTACTTTGAGCATTTTGGCCGCTTCGGACTTGTTGCCGCCACATTTTTCGAGGGTCATATCAAGGACGGTTCTGGTGATGGCATCCAGGGAGAGTTCTTCGGGGGGGAGGCTGATGGTGTAATCAACCCTGTTTGATGCGAGAGCGCCTGGCGATGCCGGTTTGGCGCCCGGCAGGCGTAGGTGGTCGGGCCTGATGAGTTCGTCCGATACCATGATGGCGGCATATTCGAGCACGTTGCGCAGTTCGCGCACATTGCCCGGCCACGAGTAGGAGATCAGCCGATCCATGGCGTTCTTCGAGATGCCCGGGAGAGACTTGCCCTGATGCTGGCGGAAGAGATCGATAAAAAACGCCACGAGCAGCGGTATGTCCTCGCTTCGCTTCCGGAGCGGCGGTATGGCGATTGGAACGACGTTGATACGGTGAAAGAGATCCTCACGAAAGGTGCCTTTCTGTACCAGATCGGCAAGATTGCGATAGGTGGCGACGATTACCCTGAAGTCAGCCGGCTGTGAAGTGTTTGCTCCGACTTTTTCAAAGCTCCTTTCCTCCAGCACCCGCAGCAGTTTGACCTGGAGCGACAATGGCATGTCGCCGATTTCATCCAGCAGCACGGTTCCGCCGCGGGCCAGGCTGAATTTACCCTCCCGCTCCCGGTCGGCGCCGGTAAACGCGCCGCGTACATGGCCGAACAGTTCGCTTTCCAGAAGTGATTCGGGAATGGCCGCGCAGTTGACCGCGACAAAATTGCCGGGCAAACAACCGGAGGCGAAGTGGATTGCCCGTGCCAGCACCTCCTTGCCGGTGCCGCTTTCTCCGGTCAGGCTGATGGTTGTTCGTGGCGAAGCCGCCACGCGGGCTGCAAGCTCCAGGGCTTCGCGCATGGCCGGCGACTGAGTGACGATATTCTGGAAGCTGAACCGTTCGCGGAAATGCTCTCGCAGGTTTTTGTTTTCGCTGGAAAGGCGTCCGAACTCCAGGGTGCGCTCAAGCACAACATTGAATGTCTTGGGGTCAAAAGGTTTCTGGATATAGTCGAGCGCACCGAGCTTGATGGCGGTCACGGCGCTTTCAACGCTACCTTCGGCCGTGAAGACGATAAAGGGAAGGGTGGGGTGGAGTTCCTTTGCCGCGAGCATCAGCTGGACCCCGTCCATTTCAGGCATGACAAGATCTGAAATTACCAGGTCTGCCGTCTGCTTCTGCAGGAGGGAGAGAGCCTCTTTTCCGCTGCCGGCGCTCAGAACATCAAAGCCCTGCCGCTGCAGATGAGCTTCGAGAAACGAGAGGGAAAATGAGTCATCATCAACGATCAGGATTCGTGCATGTTTGGTGGCGGCATCTTTTTCACTGGGCATGGGAACCGTTTCCTTCAACTGGATGGCGTGAATGATACCGCACTAATGGTTGTGTAACAATCTGAAACAGGAACTTTTCTACAAATTAAACTGATTGGGAGATAATCCTTAATCTGGGGGGAGAAAAACCCCCGGCTACCCGATTGGGCATTCTTTTACTTTTGGTTTCGGCCAGTGCAGACCTGTAAGTGGGCTTCCATAGCCTCCCATTTTTTCTCACGGCATCCGGTATATCAGTAGGGTCTCCTGATCCCTGAGGTAGAACCTGTCGTTGTATGCGTAAAACTCGCCATTCAGCGGGATGTTATGGCCGGTTGTCACCTTCTTCGTCAACGTCAGCGAACCGCTCGATTCGTTGTAGCGGCTCACCCCCGGCTCTGTCTGTATGTAATAATTGCCCAGGTTGTCGTAGCTGAAAGACCCGAACGCGTCAGGGATCTGATCGTTGATCAGCTCGACTGCTGGGTTAGTGGGCGTTGTTACATCCACCCTCGCAATCTTCGACTTTCCTGCATACCTGGATGGACCGCCAATGTAGAGCTTGCTTCCGAACAGATAGGCATTGATGCTCTGCTTGATATCTGCCTGAACCGCCTCGGCGAGAGTAATGTTTGAGGGATTGGTCGTATCTACATAGCCGTACCCATTTTGGGTGATGACGTAGAACCCATGCGGAAGAGCTACCAGACTCGTATTGGCGGCACTGAGGGTGAGCTGCTTCTTCAGGATTGGAGAACCGGGATTGGAAATATCATACACCTCTAAACTCGTGTTCAAAGCTGTTAGAAGCAGGTTGCCGGATGCGATGCATCGGTCGGGTTGATAGTTGACAAGAAGCGTAGCTGCGAGGGAGTAATTCGGGGCCGTCGACAGCGAAACGAGATCAACGATCCCGTTGTTCATCGTGACAACAGCCCAGTCGGGACTCAACGTTACGTTCAGCGCCATCGACGAAATATCCTGGATACCGAGGTCGAGGGTGCCGAGGTCAAGGAGTTGATCCGGCTTAGTTGAATCCTGTTGAAACAACTTCAGTTGTTCTCTAAATGTCCCGCCGATGGTGCTTTCCAGATGCGCAACGGCGAAAAGATTGCCATAGCCGCTCATTACCTGAATATTCATGAGCGGAACAGACTGAATGGACTGAATAGGCGTACTCCCGCCACCACCACCTCCTGAACCACAACCTGCAATATGGCTCATAAATAACGTCAGGATCAGCACTTTCCCTATAAACCTTGTCATTGCTTTCACTTTTTCCCCTTTCAGTTCTCATTCTAGTCATGCTGAATTTTAATGGTGCTCAGCTGGCTAACTAGTTTTCTGAAGTCGTCTAAGATCCACTGTGCCTTCTATGGTTAGGCTCTTGGTTTTTATACTTCTAATTTCAGCCAACGTGCACGAGCGTGACCGGCGCGGGTTCATCGCGCCCGTGTCAACGCGAGAGTTGGAACATTTTATTGTTTTTGCTTTGTTTTCCAGCCCCAGTAGTCCTCGACACTTTTTATCTCCACGTCGTTTATATAAAGCTTCTTTCCGGCGTTGAGGGTACTGATAAACATTTTATCTTCAGCTTCTTCTCTTTTCTTTGCGCTGTCGTATTCAACCGTAATTTTGTGTCCTATTGAAATCAGATTCTCGAAGAAATGTTCAAATTCTTCTCGATCTTTGTCAGCTATATCCAAAACAAAAATTGTAGGCTCACTTGTTGTTTTAAAATATTCGCAAAGATTCTCTATTATCTCTCGGCGTTTTAAGAAGGAAATTGCCAGCTTTCCAGAACCTTCAACAGTATTGCTACAGTAGAGTCTTTGACCATTTAGGTAAGTTGTCTCAAGATAAATCTCAAGATTGCTGTCGGAGTAGAGCATATCCTCTCCGCGCCCTAGAATTTGAATCTGATATTTTCGTTCTTTCATTTCGTTCTCCAACGCCCAAAGCCTGACCGGCTGGGTTTTGGGCCGGTCTTGGCGCTGGTTAGCCACGCGGTTCTCGTTTAGAAAGTTTACTTACAGCTTCTTCGACGTGCTCAAGAGAAGTTTTGCCTTGGAGCAAATTGTTCATTAGCTGTTTTAACGTTTGATCAAATCTAGAATTATTTATAGGTGAGTTTTGTGCAGCAATTATAAAGTTGTAAGGAGTGATGTGCCTTATTCGTAGCTCAATATTACCTTCGAAATCGATAAGTTCCCCATTTATCATTGCCGCATCATCATCGTACTCGGCTCTGGTGACTTTATACTGATTATCGAATAATCCGTATTCTTCTGAGCAGTAACCAAATGTGTCTACACACCATTTAATTTCTTCTTCGGTTCTTGGATATAGTCCTGTCGGCTCGAAAGGGCTTGTTTGTACATACACAAAGCATTGATAGTAACTGCCTGAGTTCACAGCAGCCACCTTATCGATCTTTAGTTCAAACCAATCAAGTAAAACAATTTCATCTTTAACTTTACCAAACTTGCGAATATGCAAATTCCCATCACGCCACCACCAAATTGGGCTCAGTGTGCCACTATGCTTATCTTTTGTTAGTGACAATGGGGGGCGTAATAATTTTGAAAGTCTTATTATAGCTTCATCTGGATTTGCGAACCATTGTATCCCTCTTACGCCAGGAAATGCGCTACAGAACCTCTCATAAAAAAAGACCGTACTCTCAGGAAAGACCTTAACAATGCCCTGCTGTTCTGACTCCTTTGGAGCTTCGGTGGCAGTTAGATCTTGCCCTGAAAACACTACCTGATTTCTACCATTTGCCTTTGCTTTGTTTTCTGCCTGATTTGCAAGCTCTCGTAGTGTCTGGTAGTCCCTTGAATCAGAAAGATCGTTTGCAACCCCAGCAGACAAAGTTATGTTCACATCGTCTTCTTTGACCTTAAATACGGTATTTCTTGCCGTTTCAAGGAGTCGGTTCGCAAAGGCTAGTGTTTCCTCCTGATTTACGCCGAGAAGCAAAATTATAAATTCATCACCTCCAACAGAGTAGGCAAATCCCCTATGACACACTAGATCAGACAATTGTCTCTGGAAAGGTGCCAATATATCTTTATCTACTACTGTTTCAGTGTATTTTGTGTTTAGTGGTTTGAAGTGATCGATATCAAAAAAAATCAGTCCCAGACCACCTCCATCAATCTGATAAGCCTCAAAGTCAATTTTTAGCTGTTTGTCTGACCGTAAAATTCCGAATTTCTCAGAAAGCAAAATATCAGGGCTCATTTATAATCTCCTATTTATTGTGGACCGGGTAGGAGGGGAGCCTCTCGGCTCCCGACCCCCCTAAGAACCGGACTTGAAACTTTCGCTTCATCCGGCTCTGGCATTCTCAAAGGACGCCCTTGTTGGACGCCCCGGCTCTGTTACTTCGTTTTGCGGCGGTCAAGGCCAGATGCTCTCGGGCACAGTGGCCCAGGAGATACTTCGACTCTTTTTCGTGTCTGCGACGCGCAAAGTATCTGCCCTGTTCCGGCAGATACGGATTGGCGTCGGCCTTGATCTTGATGTGTCGCTTGATGCCCAGAAACTTGAGGCGGACTACTTCGTGATGCCGTAGTATGCCTTTGACGGTTTTCGAGGTGGTCGTAAACATCCGATGGTGTCCCGGAATCTGCCAATAGTGGCGATGCAGCCATTTCCGGGGCTTCTTCGGGTGCCTTTGACGCACCATCCGCCAGAGTTGTTCCTTGACGTATTTATCGACACATACAAAAGTTTCCCATGCCACCACGTGGCGGTGGTAGTTCCCCCAGCCGCGAAGCGTCTCATTGAGCTTCTTGACCAGGATCGGCATTGGTGCGCTGACGTGTTTGCGGATTAATGTTCCCACCTTTCGTCTGAGGGCGAGGACTCCCTCCTTGGCCGGGGTAATGTGCAGGACATTGCCGGTTTTGCGATAGGTTTGCCCGAGGAACGTAAATCCGTCTGTTATGTGCGTGATCGCGGTCTTTTCCGGTGAAAGAGTAAGACCGCGTTTGGTCAGGAACTTTTCAATTGCCGGTCTGATGGTTTGTTCAAGGAGACGTTTCGATTTGCCCGTCACGATGAAGTCATCAGCATAGCGAATGAAGTTGACACGATTCCGGCGGCGGACTGCATTGCGGACAACCCGCTCCAAACCGTCAAGAGTCATGTTCGCCAGGGTGGGACTTATGATTCCCCCTTGCGGCGTTCCCTTGTGCGAAGGGTACAAGATGCCATCTTCAATGTACCCCGCCTTAAGCCACTTACGAAGAACTTCACGATCCATGGGTATGTTGGTCAACATCCAATCCTGACAGATGTTGTCATAGCAACCCGTTATATCCGCTTCAAGAACCCATGGTGCCGAGTTCGGTTTGCTCAGTGCGTTGAAAGCTGCGGCGGTTGCGTCGGCGCAACTGCGGCCCTCCCGGAAACCGTAGGAGTTGCCGTCAGCAGTGGTTTCAGCCACCGGTGCCAGCGCCAGCTTGTATAACGCCTGCATGGCCCGATCAAACATCGTGGGTATTGATAACGGACGTTTCTTGCCGTTCTTCTTCGGGATGTAAATCCTTCTCAGTGGTTTTGGCTTGTAATCACGTCGGCGCAGGCTGCGAGCAGCTTGCCATCTGACTTTGGCGGTTTTCCAAAGAACGCCGTCAACGCCAGGGGTTTTCTTGCCTTTATTCGAAGTCACTCGTTTAACAGCCAACAGCTTGGCGTGGAACGAGCGGGTCAGCAGGTGTTGCAAGGTTTTCACCCTGTTCCACCGGTTTTCCAGCACAGCCTTTGCGATACGGATTTGCAGCCTCCTGACTTCGCGGCGGGCAATCTTCCAATCAACCTTGCCCCATGTTCCGCTCTTGTCTCTGGGCGCACCGACCGAGGCCGTCTTTTGCTTTCCCATCTACAGAGGTTCTCCAAATGATCTCGCAACGGAACACCAGTCGGACGTGGGCGCGTCATTTCGCCGGGGGGATGGAAGGACGTACCCCGGTTTTAACGCGAGCCATTTTTCATGCTCTATCCACCCTGTTACCGGGCGGCCTTTGCTTTTTCCGACCTCTTACTTTCGTCCCTCTATCTGCCTGCCTTACGGTCGGCTTGCCATGCATCGCGTTCATGGCGGAGTGACGACTTTTCCACGTTCCACGTGATTATCTTAA
>MGZJ01000055.1 GCA_001802645.1 Geobacteraceae bacterium GWC2_53_11
CATCAACACCATCATAGCCGGTTTCGGCAACGACACGGTAACTGCCGGTCTGACTGCTGCCAGCAGCAACGTAGTCATTGGCGACAACGGTGAACTGCTCTACACCGCAACCGGTGTCCTCAAATCAGCTGCCACCACCGACACTGCAACAGCCACCGGCGGTGATGACAGCATCACCCTTGGCGGCGTATTCAATCTGGTCGCCGGTGGTATGGGCAGCGACACCATTGCAGCCGGGAATGCCACCATAGTCAGCACTAATACGATCCTTGGTGATAACGGCGTAGTCACCTACGACACCACCGGTACTGCCTGGCTGAAGGCCGTCACCTCCACCGTAACCGGACTTGGCGGTGACGACAGCATTATAGTCGGCGACGGTACCAACATTATTGTCGCAGGTATGAGCAGCGATACGGTAACTGTCGGTAACGGCACGAACACGATCCTTGGCGACAGCGGTGAAATCACCTTCAACTCGACTGACAAACTATCCGGAATTACCACGACTTCAACAGATCTTGGCGGGAACGACACGGTAACCGCCGGTGGCGGCATCAACACCATCATAGCCGGTTTCGGCAACGACACGGTAACTGCCGGTCTGACTGCTGCCAGCAGCAACGTAGTCATTGGCGACAACGGTGAACTGCTCTACACCGCAACCGGTGTCCTCAAATCAGCTGCCACCACCGACACTGCAACAGCCACCGGCGGTGATGACAGCATCACCCTTGGCGGCGTATTCAATCTGGTCGCCGGTGGTATGGGCAGCGACACCATTGCAGCCGGGAATGCCACCATAGTCAGCACTAATACGATCCTTGGTGATAACGGCGTAGTCACCTACGACACCACCGGTACTGCCTGGCTGAAGGCCGTCACCTCCACCGTAACCGGACTTGGCGGTGACGACAGCATTATAGTCGGCGACGGTACCAACATTATTGTCGCAGGTATGAGCAGCGATACGGTAACTGTCGGTAACGGCACGAACACGATCCTTGGCGACAGCGGTGAAATCACCTTCAACTCGACTGACAAACTATCCGGAATTACCACGACTTCAACAGATCTTGGCGGGAACGACACGGTAACCGCCGGTGGCGGCATCAACACCATCATAGCCGGTTTCGGCAACGACACCATCACCGCCGGTCTGACCGCCACCAGCAGCAACGTAGTTCTCGGCGACAACGGTCAGCTCCTCTACACCGCAACGGGTGTCCTCCAGGCAGCATCTACCACCGACACAGCAACAGCCACTGGTGGTGACGACAACATAACCCTCGGCGACGGCAACAACCTTGTTCTCGGCGGCATGGGTAACGACATCATCAAATCCGGCAACGGCACCAACACACTGCTGGGCGACAACGGCACAGTCACCTATGACACCACCGGAACCGCTTGGCTGAAAAACGCAACCTCCACCGTAACTGACCTCGGCGGTGACGACAGCATCACCGCCGGTAACGGCACCAACGTCATCACCGGAGGCATCGGTAACGACACCATCACTACCGGTGACGGCAGCAACGTCATCAGTGGCGACAGCAGCGACATTGACTACAGCGCCAAAGACATCCTGAACACCGTAACCGCTACAGCCATTGGCACTGGCGGCACAGACCAGATAACCACCGGTAACGGCAGCAACACCATCCTGGGCGGCAGCGGTGCCGACAGCATCACCGCAGGCCTTGACGCTGCCAGCATCAACACCATCATGGCTGACAACGCCACCATCACCTATGACAACATCGGCCAAGTGGCAACCGTCACCACAACTGATGCAACAGCAACAACCGGTGGCAATGACACAATCCTTCTCGGTGGCATCAGCAACATCGTCCTCGGCGGCATGGGCAACGACGGCATAACCGCTGGTAACGGCACCAACACCATTCTTGGCGACTGCGGTGAAATCATCTACAGCGCTGCCAACACGCTTGAAAAGGTAACATCTACGTTACTTGACCTCGGCGGCTCTGACAATATTACCGGCGGAAATGGCACCAACACTGTCGTCGCCGGTTTCGGCAACGACACGGTAAGCGCCGGTCTCGACACGACCAGCAGCAACGTAGTTATCGGCGACAACGGCGAACTGCTCTATACCGCAACCGGCGTCCTCCGGACCGCCCGCACCACCGACACCGCAACAGCCACCGGCGGTGACGATAGCATCACCCTCGGTGGCGTACATAACGTGGTGGCTGGTGGTATGGGCAGCGACACCATTACGGCCGGGAATACCACCGTAGCCAGCAGCAACACGATCCTGGGCGACAACGGCACGGTCACCTATGACACAGCATCATCAGCCTGGCTGAAGGCCGTCACCTCTGCCGTAACCGACCTTGGCGGCGACGACAGCATCACCGCAGGCAGCGGCACCACAACCAACACTATTATAGGCGGTTTCGGCAACGACACGATACACGCCGGTCTGACCGCCACCAGCAGCAATGTCATCCTTGGCGACAACGGTGAACTGCTCTACAGTTCGGCCGGCGTGCTGGAATCAGCCGCCAGTACGGATGTTGATCCGGTCACCGGCGGTGCTGACAGCATTACTCTTGGCAATGGCAAAAGCCTTGTCATTGGCGGCATGGCCGGCGATGGCATAGCAGCCGGCAGCGGCAGTAATACGATCCTGGGTGACAACGGCGCCGTCACCTATGACGCCGTAACATCAACCTGGCTGAAGAATGTCACCTCCACCGGCTCCAATCTTGGCGGTGACGACAGCATCACTGCGGGCAATGGCACCAATATCATTGTTGCCGGTATGGGCAACGACTCGGTAACTATTGGGTCGGGCAGTACTATCGTTCTTGGCGATAATGGCGACATCGCATTCAGCGGTGTTGACAAACTCTCCGGGATTACCAGCACCTCAACTGATTTTGGCGGTAGCGACAATCTAACTGCCGGTGACGGCACCAACACAATCCTGGGCGGATTCGGCGCTGACACAATTACCGCCGGGCTGACCGCCTCCAGCAATTCTGTTGTTCTTGGTGACAACGGGCAACTGCTCTATGATGCTGCCGGAGTGCTGCAGACTGCACGTACCACTGACACCATGGCCGCCAGCGGAGGTGACGACACAGTCGCCCTTGGTAACGGCAGCAATGTTGTGCTTGGCGGTGTGGGTAAAGACAGCATCACCGCGGGCAGCGGCAGTAATGTTGTTCTCGGCGACAATGGTTCGCTTGCTTACACGGGCACTTCAGCAACTTGGCTCAAAAATGCCACAGCAACAGTCGCCTATCTTGGCGATGACGACACCATCAGCATCGGTGACGGCACGAACGTTGTCATGGGCGGTATGGGCGCCGACACGGTAACTGCCGGCTCCGGCATCAACACCATCCTTGGAGACAGTGGTGTCCTGGCCTACAGTTCTGCAAACATTCTTGAAAAAGCCGTTTCCATAGCGCTTACGTCCGGCGGCAATGATACGGTCACGGCAGGTTCCGGCAGCACAACCATTATTGGCGGTTTCGGTGCCGACTCCATAGCAGCCGGCCTCGACACAGCCGGTACCGGCGTGGTTCTCGGTGATAACGGCACTCTTGCCTATGGCACATCAGGTATTCTTCTGCGTGCAACGACAACCGACTCAAGTGCAGGCACCGGGGGTGATGACTCCGTTACGCTTGGCGACGGCATTGCCCTTGTTTTCGGCGGCATGGGAAGTGATACGATAACGGCCGGATCGGGCTTCACCATGCTGGTCGGGGACAACGGATCTGTTGACTATGCTCTTGATGGCAGTCCGGCCACACTGCAAAGCACGCTGTCCGGATTCGGCGGGAATGATACCATCATGTCCGGCGCCGGCAATGACGTTCTGATTGGCGGGTTTGGAAGCGACCTGCTCACCGGTGGCGCCGGCAACGACGTGATGATCGGTGATGGTGGAAAAATAGTTTGGAAATCAACTGCATCCAGAATAATCGAGAGTAAAGATCCGTTGTACGGTGAGGCCGATACTCTTATGGGCGGCAGCGGCAACAACATCATGATTGGCGGTGCTGGAAACGATCAATTTGAGGGGGATTCGAAAAAAGACCTGATGATTGGAGAGACAGGCTCCGTGTCTGTTGCAAAAAATGTGGTACAATCTGTTACGGTCAGCGGTGCACCTCTTAATCTGCTGGCCTTTACCCAGTCCGGACTGTTTAACTCATCGCCGCGACAGGCGGATAGCGTTAAGTCTGTCATGACGGTTGCAGCCGCGCAGGTCTCTGAGCAGAGCGGTGCAAAAGAAAAACACGAAGACAGCTATGATTATTCACAAAAACGGCTGATATCCGAATTAAGCAGTAGTACGGCTGTCATGATGACGCCGCAAAATATTCAGCAGATACTTGAATTTTTCGAGGATTTGGAATTTGAAGATGGCGGCTCGGAAGAAATGCCTGCATCGGATATCAATGAAGGGCAAACGACAGTGCCGTTTATTGAAGGTACGGGAATAACCGACAAAAATGAGCTGCCGCAGCTACAACCACCTGTTGGGGAGGGGGCGGAGGAACTGCCCGCAACTAATGATATAGATGCGGAACAGGGTGATGACGCTCAGATTTTAGGGACTCTGATCACCGGATACGTGGGCTGGAATGTCAATTCAAACTTGCCATCGGAAAGAAAGACGCGTATTAATCGATGCACATTTACCAAGCTTACCCAGCAGGAACGCAACAGGCAGTTCCAAAAATGGAGTTAATGTAGTGCTGCTTGCCACCCGAATTTTCGGGTGGATATTTCACAACCGGAGGAGAACGTGATGGCTAAAAACAGAAATGAAGAAGAACAGGTAGAAGAAACAAGAACTCAGGGCGAGGGACCAAGAATCAACTGGGATCAGACCAAGATGAAGACTACGTATGCGAATGTCTGCAACGTATCTAGCACTCGTGAAGAAGTTTCGGTGCTGTTCGGAACAAATCAGTCCGTGAATGTTGCTCAGAACGGCATCACCGTTGAACTGACCGATCGCATAATTCTCAACCCCTATGCCGCAAAGCGTTTGACGCACATTCTCTCTGGTGTTCTTCAGCAGTACGAGGCCGCTTTCGGGCCACTACCTATTGACTGATTAGCAGTACCATTCAATGAGCACCACTATTGTTCAAGAACAACATACTCTCCCCGATAGTATTCCCACGTTATGGTCGCACTTCAGGGATGCTGTCGGGGATGATTATTTTCACTACTGGCTTGCCCTCCAGTCCACGTTGGCAAGGAATGCCGTCCGGGGTCTCCTGATAATGGGAGTTCCGGATACGGATTCCTATGCTCCGGTTGCACTGTGGCCTGAAGCCGACTCCGATCCTGAACGGCTGGTTGAAATTTGTGAAAGCTCGCTTGAACAGCGCTGCGGTTTACTGGCAACGCTTCCTCTCTCTGCCGGATCAGCGTCTACTCTGACGCACTATGCCATCTCCTATCCGGTTCTCATTGGCAATGCGCTCCACGGCGTCGTTGCCCTGGAAATAGTTGCGGGGTCGGAAGCCGAGTTGGCCGGCAGCATGGAACAGCTCCAGTGGGGCGTCTCGTGGCTGGAGCTGCATTTCAGGCGGCAACGGGCAACGGAGAGCTCCGTACTGATGGCGGGGATGAAGTCGTCTTTCGATCTTTTGGCCAGTGTTCTTGCGGAGGACCGGTTTACCGATGCGAGCATGATTTTTGTCACTGAACTGGCAACGCTCATGAATTGCGACAGGGTAAGCCTCGGGTTCGTAAAAAACAGTTCCGTCAGCGTTGGGGCTATTTCCCACAGTGCCAGTTTTGGCAAGCAGATGAATCTGGTCAGATTTATATCCGCTGCCATGGAGGAGGCTGTTCTCCAACGGTGCGAGCTGATGTATCCCCTGCCGGCCGGATCAAAGGTCCTTGTTACGCGGGATCACGAGGAACTCTCCCGGCAACAGGCCGGAGAATCGATTCTGACCATTCCGCTGTACGCAACTGAGCGATATTATGGCGCCATTACCCTTGAACGTCCCGCGGATCTTCCCTTTCATGAGGATGAGGTTAAAATCTGCCGGGGCATTTTCGCTCTGGTTGCACCGATTCTGGAAGTGAAAAAGCTCAATGATCGGGCGTTGGTCATTAAAGCCGCCGACTCGTTCCAGCAACAGATGAAGCACCTGGTCGGCCCCGGTTATACCGGCCGGAAGCTGGCAGCTGTGGTCCTGATAGCAGTGATGGCGTTCTTGTCGAAGGCGACGGGCGAGTACCGGCTTTCCGCCGCGACGACACTTGAACCGCTGGTGCGACGGTCGATTGTCTCTCCCTTTGTCGGGTACGTTAAGGACGCCGAGGTTCGTTCGGGAGATCTGGTTAAAAAAGGTGCGGTTCTCTGCAGTCTGGATGCGCGAGACCTGAATCTGGAACGTGGCAAATGGCTGAATCAGCAGACGCAATACCAGCGGCAACGACAGGAGGCGATTGCCACCAACGATCGGGCAAAAGCGAATATCATTACGTCGCAGCTTGACCAGGCAACCGCGCAGCTTGATCTTGTGCAGAGCCAGTTGAGGCGAACCCGTCTGGTTGCTCCTTTTGACGGTATTGTGGTCAGCGGTGATCTGAGCCAGCGGATTGACGGTTCGGTTGAACAGGGAGAAGTCCTGTTTGAGCTGGCTCCGCTGAATTCCTATCGCGTTATTCTGCAAGTTGATGAATACCGGATAGCGGATGTCCATACCGGCCAGCCTGGCACCCTGGTTTTGCCTGCCTTGATGGACCGGAATTTTGATTTTGTCATTGAAAAGATTACGCCGATTTCGTCGCAAAAGGACGGCAAGAATTTTTTCCGTGTCGAAGCGAAGTTAAGCAAATCGAGTGATGTTTTGCGTCCGGGCATGGAAGGAATCGGCAAGATTACCATTGACCGGCGCAAGCTCATGACTATCTGGACGCGCGATCTGGTGGACTGGATACGGCTGAAAGTGTGGCACTGGTGGCCATAGCAAGAGGACAGGGCGAACAGCAGCTTTACAGTCAGTCGTGGTATCGGGTGGCAGGCCTCAAGCCGCGCCTGCGCAGCCATATCCGGATTCACCGGCAGATTTTCCGGGAGAAGGAATGGTATGTCCTGCAAGACCAGTCAACCGGGCGTTTTCACCGGATATCTCCCGAAGCATATTTTATAACCGGCCTGATGGACGGCAAGCGAACCATGGCGGATATATGGGATGCAGCAGCTGCTCACCTTGGCGATAATCTGCCGACCCAGGAAGAAGTCATTAGCCTGTTGTCCCAGATTCATCATTTCGATGGCCTGCAGTCCAATCTGATGCCTGACATGGCCGAGCTCAGTGAGCGGACTCATCGTGAGAAACGCAGCAAGCTGCTGGCCTATCTGGCTTCACCCACCTCGCTTAAAATTCCGCTGCTCGATCCCGATAAATTCCTCGAACGGACCCAGGTTCTGGTAAATCCGGTCTTTAGCTGGTTTGGCGCCCTAGTCTGGCTGTCAGTCGTGCTGTATGGTCTGCTCCTGGTTGGCGTGCACTGGAATGAATTGACGTCTAACGTAACCGACCGGGTTCTCAGTCTTGAAAATGTGCTGATCCTCTCCCTGGTCTATCCCGTGTTCAAAGCCTTTCACGAATTCGGTCATGCATACGCCGTGAAGCGCTGGGGCGGAGAAGTGCACGAGATGGGAGTCATGTTCCTGGTGTTTGTTCCGATTCCCTATGTGGACGCGACCTCCTCCTATTCTTTCAGGGACAAGAAGCAGCGCATGCTGGTCGGCGCGGCCGGAATCCTGGTGGAGCTGTTCCTAGCTGCTCTTGCCGCTCTAGTCTGGGTTGCTGTCGAGCCCGGCACCGTGAGGGCTATCGCCTATAACATGATGATTATCGGCGGCGTTTCAACTCTCTTGATGAATGGTAATCCGCTGATCAGATACGATGCCTATTATATCCTGTCCGATTTTCTTGAAATTCCGAATCTGGCAACCAGAAGCAGTGAGTATCTGGGCAACCTCATCAAGCGAAGGGTGATCGGCATAACCGAATTGTCCACAACGGCCCAGACCTCTGCTGAGGCCTGCTGGCTGGCTTTTTACGGCGTTGCGTCGTTCGCGTACCGCATGTTCATCATGGCGGCAATAACCCTGTTTATTGCCGGCAAGTACTTTGTGATCGGGACACTGATTGCGGTGTGGACCGTTTTCGGCTTTCTGGTGATGCCGCTCAAAAAGCTGCTTCAGCATATGGCAGCCGACTCCCTGATGCAGCGGTACCGGGTGCGCAGCCTGCTGACGGGAGGAGTCGCCGCAGCCATCGTGCTGGCCGTTGCGTTCGGGGTGAAGATCCCGTCGTTCACCGTGGTGGAAGGAATCGTCTGGGTTCCGATAGAATCCCAGGTTGTTGCCGGCGTGGACGGTTTTGTGTCCCGACTTATAGCTGCGCCGAATTCCGTGGTTCATCGCGGAGATCCGCTGATTCAGTGCGAAGCTGAAAAGCTGCGGAAAGAAGTAAGCGTGCTTATGGGCACTCTTGGCGAGGCGGAGGCCCGCTATCAGCTCAACAGGGTTGTTGACAGGACTGCTGCGGAAATACTCCGTGATGAAACCGAAAAAATAAAGTCAGAGATCAATCGTGCCCGTGAGCGGGTCAGCGGGCTTTTAATACTAAGCCCGGCTGATGGCATTTTTCTTCTGCCGGTTGCGGAAGACCTGCCGGGCAAATATGTCAAGAGAGGGACTCCGCTGGGGTACGTCGTTGATTTTTCCCACTCTGTGGTGCGTATTGTCGTGGATCAGGACGATGTTGAGTTGATTCGCAACCGAACCCAAAATGTCGAGGCCAGGCTTGCAGGGAACTTGGCCGACGTAATGCCGGCCACAGTGGTTCGGGAGGTGCCAGCGGCATCCAATGAACTGCCGAGCATGGCGCTGAGCGTCAGCGGCGGAGGTTCAATTGCCCTTGATCCGAACGAGAGCAAAAAACCGCAATCGTACAAAAAAAACTTTCTGTTTGATGTTGATTTGAGTGGAACCACGTTGTCCCGTGTCGGCGAGCGGGCCTTTGTCCGTTTTAACCACGTCCCCGAGACTCTGGCAATGAGGCTTTACAGAAATATTCGCCGCTTGCTTATCAAGAAATTCGACATCTGATTCTTTCTGTTTACAGGGAGCAGACGCGGGACATCCGCCCGGACCGATATGTTGCATACCTTATTGAATCAACCACCCGCTACCCACGATTTCCGGCCAGAAAAGCAGGATGTCATCCCTGGTACTGTGGAAAAAATACTCAAGGGGTTTACCGGCGGTGTGGAAAGGGCAGTCAGCTCCAATTTTGCCGGCCTGGACAAGATTCTGCCTCGTATTAAGGCGTGTTGCGGGCCGTTGACGAAACTGCATGACGTGGAATTACAGGCGGAGGCGGCCAGGCTCGGCCTGGAACTGCGCCGCCAGGGATTCCGTGACGATCTGGTCGCCCAGGTTTTCGCCATAGTGAGAGAGGCAGCTGACAGAACGCTCGGGAAAAGACACTTCGACGTGCAGTTAATGGGAGGGTGGGCGCTGTTGAAGGGGATGATAGCCGAGATGGAAACCGGGGAGGGGAAAACCCTTACCGCCACTCTGGCTGCCGCTACCGCTGCTTTGGCGGGTGTGCCGGTTCATGTGCTGACCGTCAACGATTATCTTACCCGCCGGGACGCGGATGAAATGGGGCCGGTGTACCGGGCGTTGGGGCTGAGCGTCGGGTGCGTTGTCCATGACGTGCCTGTTACTGAGCGTCGCAACGAATATTTGTGCGACATCACCTATTGCACCAACAAGGAGATCGTCTTTGACTACCTGCGCGACCGGCTGACCCTGAACGATATGGGGGGGGCGGCGCTCAGGTTGCGTACGGAGTCGCTGTACACGAAGGAACCGCGCCATGGCCGTTTGTTGCTGCGCGGGCTCTCGTATGCGATCACCGATGAGGCCGACAGCCTGCTGATTGACGAGTCGCGGACACCGCTGATTATTTCCGGCTCAGTGGTTGGCCGGGAGGAAGTCGCTTTCATGCGGGCGGTCATGGACTTCGCTGAAAGCCTGGAGGCCGACAGGGATTTTATCATCGATACCGGCAGCAGGCATGTCGGCATGACAAAAAGCGGTGAAAAGAAGATTACCGAACTGGTGCTGCCACCTGATACGCAATGGACGGGAACCATTCGCAAAAACGAGATGATCCGCCGCGCTGTTTCGGCTCTGCATCTGTTCGAACGGGATAAGGACTATCTAGTGAGAGACGGCAAGGTGCAGATAATCGACGCCTTTACCGGAAGGGTCATGCCCGACAGATCCTGGGAACAGGGGCTTCAGCAGCTTATTGAACTCAAGGAAGCGTGCGAGGTGACGCAGCAGCAGGAAACCGTTGCCAGGATCAGCTATCAAAAATTCTTCCGCCGCTATCTGCATCTTGCCGGCATGACCGGTACGGCCAAAGAGGTGAGAGGGGAATTATGGACGGTGTACGGACTGCCGACGGTCCGGATTCATACCCATCGGCAGCTGCGGCGCTGGAAGCAGCCCGACAGGATCTTTCCCGGCAGGGACGAGAGGGATGCCTATCTGTTGGAGCGCATCAGGGAGCTCCATGCAGGCGGGCGTCCGGTGCTTATCGGTACCGGTTCGGTCGCCGCGTCGGAGCAGACGTCGCTGCTGCTCGTTTCGGCCGGTCTTGGACACAAGGTTCTGAATGCCAAGAATGATGCTGAGGAGGCTGAAATCGTGGCCCTGGCCGGCCGGCGCGGCGCCATCACGATAGCGACCAATATGGCCGGCCGCGGCACGGATATCAAGCTGGATCCCGGCATTGCGGAACTGGGCGGCTTGCATGTGATCCTTACCGAGCTGCATGAAGCGGCCCGAATCGATCGGCAGCTTGCCGGGCGCTGTGCCCGCCAGGGGGACCCCGGCAGTCACGAAGCCCTTTTGGCCCTGGATGACTCGATTCTGGCAGGCGGTAGGGGAGGCATTGCCGGTGTGCTGGCCCGGCGCCTGATGCCGAAGGGATTCTTTGTCTGGAGCATGGCGGCAAAATATGCCATTGTCCATGTCCAGAAAGAGACCGAGCGCTTTCATGGAAAAATGAGGCGTGAACTTTTTAAACAGGACGTTTTGAGGAAAAATCTGCTGTCGTTTTCCCAGCGTGAAGAATAGGGGTGCCGGATGCTGAAGAGATGTGTAGTGGCAGGGTTGTTTGTCCTGGGAACCTTGTTTCCCGCGGCAGGGTGGGTGGAAGCCGCAACGGAGGATTTCGAGGGGCTTATCTACCCGAACGAAGTGGTCAAGGTGAGCAGCCAGGTGCCCGGCATTCTGGAGGAGGTTGCCGTCGAGCGTGGCGATCTGGTCAAAAAGGGGCAGGTGCTGGCCCGCTTAAAGTCCGGCCAGGAAAAGGCATCGCTTGACCTGGCTCGTGCCAACGTGGAATTTTTAAAGCGAAAAATGGAGCGGAACGTGGAGCTGGCAAAGAAAAAGCTTATTTCCGCCAATGAAAATGACGAGTTTGAAACCGAATTCCGCAAGGCGGAGCTCCAGTTGGAGGAAGTGCAGGAACGGTTCAAATTGCGCACCATTGTGAGCACTATCGACGGTGTGGTGACGGAACGGATTCTGGCGCCGGGAGACTATGTCGGGGAAACTCCGATACTCAAGCTTGCGAGTATTGATCCTCTGAAAGTTGAAGTGATCGTGCCGGTCAAGCGTTTCGGTGCGGCAAAGAAGGGGATGAAGGCCGAAGTCAGGCCGGAATTGCCGGTCGGTGGCGTGTATGTGGGCAGGGTGACCATCGTGGACAAGGTTGTTGATGCGGCAAGCAGCACGTTTATCGTCAGGGTTGATATCAAGAATACGGATCTGAAGATTCCTTCGGGACTGAAATGCCGGGTTCGCTTCATTAAATAGCAAGGTTATTCGCTTTTGCAATCAAGATGATCTAAACCCAACCACCCCCAACCCCTCCTTTAGTAAGGAGGGGAGCTTAAAGTCCCCCTCCTATTTTAGGAGGGGTTAGGGGTGGTAAGGTTTCAGAGGTAGCAGCATGATGCCAGACAAAACAGAGCGGTATTCGGGAACGATTGACAGCTCCCGAATTGAGAGCAAAGGTGCGAATGTCTTCGAGGTGATGAGCAACCCCGGAGAAATCGTGCTGGCATTCGGCAACATGCAGCCGGTTGAGGCCGTCCGGAATGACGGTATAACCGCCTATCTTGCCAACCGCATCATTATGGCACCCTCTATTGCCAAACGGTTTACCGCCCTGCTTGCCCGTAAGGTCCAGGAGTACGAGTCCGCTTTCGGCCCACTGGACAGGGAAGTCCCGACGCTTTACCCTCAAGAGCAAAACTCATTGCCTGCCGACAGTCCCACGTACGCATCGGAAAAAACCGCAGAAAAAGCCCGTTCTCTTGCCCGGTTGATTGACGGCCTGGGCGTTGAATACGGCCTGGAACGCTCCTTCAAAATATCCGACCGCTCCCTGCTGATGAACCGTTTCATCATGGGCTTCAAGAAGGATCAGCTCCCCGGCGACCCGGACAAAACAATGGGTTCCGTGTTCATGCAGATGGGCATGCCGGGTGCGTTCATTGATGAATGCAGGGCTTTGCTGCCCAAAACGGAATTTTTCCATTTCGGTTTTGAAGAGCAGCGCACCGGTTGTCTTTACAAAGCGTATCTTGAATTCAAGGTGCCTGTAGAGTTCGGGACGGATGGCTCCCGGATCCGTCAGGAACCCTTTCTCGTCTTTCTGGGCTTTAAGTGGAATCCTTTTGACAACAGCACCCGGGCGATGTCCCGGTATACCTGCTACCCGCTCCTGTCTCCGGAGGAAATCCAGGAAAAGCTTGCCTGCCTGTTTGAGCGGAACCCGGATTATAAATCCTTTGAAACAGCGCAGAATATTGTGCGGAACTTGGTCAAGGTAATTTCCAATGATAAAATTATCTATGAAGAGGTCAGCGAAGAGAGCAATCCCCGGAAATCATTCGATATGAATCTGTACGGCGCCGATTTGTGCATCAGGGATATTTATCCGCTCTTGATGGATATCGGCCGTCATTACTCTCTTCCAGCGGATCAATTCGTGAAGCTGTGCGACAGAATACGGGACAAGCGCTTCGGCCACCTTTCGGGCGGAATAGACCGGGAAGGGAACGATTTTCTCACGGTGTACTATGGGGTTGAGCGTATGCAGGGGAGTCGGCTATGAGTTATGTGGTAGCAATAGCGGGGCCGGTCGGTTCCGGGAAATCTTCGCTGGCCGGTGCGCTCGTCAAACAGCTGCGCGACGCGGCAATGGTACGTTTCGACCATTATGAAGATATTACCCGGAAAACTCCGGGCGAACTCGTGCAATGGATGCAGGACGGTGCGGACATCGACCGGTTCGCTTTTCCTGAGCTCGTGCGCGATCTGGAAAAACTGAAACGGGGTGAGTCGGTTGCAGACCCGGTTACCCATGAAATCGTCGAACCGCGAAAATATATCGTGTTCGAGATGCCGTTCGGCAGGGCACACGCTGCAACAGCGCCGTTTGTCGACCGGCTGCTCTGGATCGATATCCCCCTCGATATCGCGCTGGCGCGCAAGCTGCGGGAGCATGCCGGGTCATTTTTGAACGAAACTCCGCCCGACCGGCATCAGGAACGCCTGATATGGCTCTATGGCTACGTTGACAGCTACCTCGCCTTTGTCCATGACATTCTGTTGGTCCAGCATGACAAGGTTCGTCCCGGCGCGGACCTTCTGCTCGACGGCCTGACCGACCCTGAAAGCATGAGCCTGGCCGCAGAACGGTTTGTCCGCACCGAATTGCCCTGACCCACGAGAGGCCATTGTGTCCGCACCTGTAGACAACTGTCATACCCGGATCGATTTGAGGAGATATGCCGTCATACCGGTCTGGTATGGCTGCAACAGCTCCTGCACCATCTGCATGCTCTCGAATGTACGGGGAAAGCTCGGCACCGTTGATTTTGCCGATTTCAGCATGCTGATAACGAGGCTTGTCAATGAACGCCGCTATGACAGCCTGATCCTTTCCGGGGCAGAGGTGACCACCTTCAGTCAGCTCGAACAATACGTCCGGTATGCTGCCTCGTTCGGGTGGTTCAGGAAGATCCAGATCCAGACCAACGGACGCCGGTTGGCTGACCGGGAGTATGTGAAGCAGCTTGTGGATGCCGGTGTGAACGAATTTTTTGTCAGCGTCCATGGCCTGGGTGATATCCATGATGCCATTACCCGCATTCCGGGATCGTATGCGGCGGTCATGGCAGGCATCGCTAATCTTGCCGAATTTCCGGTACACGTTATTTCCAATACCGTGCTGACCGCTTCGAACTGCGACGGATTGGTTGCGCTGTTCGCCGAACTCAGCGCGTCGCCGGTACATGAAATGCAGCTGTGGAATTTTTTCCCGATGGAAAGAACCGACCGGCGCGATCTGGTGGTCAGCATGTCCGGCCTTAAAGCGCTTCTTCCGGGCATTGCGTCGGCCATCGCTCCGTCCGGCAAAACGCTGGTGCTGAAGGGCTTCCCCGAATGTCTTTCGCCGGAATCCCCCTGTTTTGTCAACAGCGATTTCCCGCTGAATCTCATTCAGGACGATTTCTGGTTCGAGTTTGCCAAGAACGGCTTTGGAGCCTGCGTACACAGGGAACGCTGTAGTTCCAGGGAATGCTGGGGACTTTCCAACGCCTATATTGAAAAATATGGTGACGAAAGAACTCTTCTCTCGCCAAGAACCGCAAGCGGAGGCGCGGGGTCATGAAAAACAACGCACAGAGCATGGAAACCGTGGCTGCCGGTGACAGTTTCTTCAATTACTGCCTGTGGGAATACCCGCCGCTTACCCCGCCTCTCGGCAAATTCAAGGCGGTCAATCTGCTGTACCACTCTTTCGAGGTCGGCCAGGCCCATGACAATGCCTTCCGTATCGTGCAGCTCATCAGGGAGTCGTTTGGCGTGGGGAACACCGTCTGGGGAGTCAAGCTGCTGGACGGCTCGTTGAAGTGGGAATTCTACATCTACGACTATCGCCGCCGGATGCGGGAGCGGTCGATCGCGCGGTTCATGAACGTCATCGCTCCCCTGGCTTCATGCAGCGTGCCGGTCAACGACAACCCGCACTATTTCATGTTTTCTGTTGATATCGACAACGAGTTGCTGTCCGGGGCCCGTGATCTCGACGAACTGCACATGTATGTGGGGAATGTGGGGAGCACGGTCTCGTCCGGGATAAGCTACTCCGTGACCAAGGCGGGCAACCGGCTGGAAAACCTGTACTACTTCTTCAAGCCAAGCGAGCATCGGGACGACATAATCGGAAAGATCTGTTGTTCCGGCTTCCTTAATGCTTCCCGTATCGAGCTGGATTCGATCCTCTGGCCCGAACTGGCGGAGTGCAGCACCATTTGCCTGGCCAACAAGCAGCATAACGACTGTATCTATTTCTCCGGAATTACCGTGGATCAGCTTTTGTTCGCCATGACCAGGCTGAAGTATCCCCCGGAGATTGTTTCATTCATCAGGGAAAACAGCGCGAACCTTGATCATCTCCGCTACGATTTCGGCATTGACTATACGCTGGAAAACGGGCGGATGGCGGCAGTAAAGAGCGGTTATTATGGGACATTTTGATATGGATAAGCTGAAAGACGGCACGCTGCTTGACTACCTGTGTGTTGATGTATTTATCAAGGACATGGTGGCGGCCCGCGCTCTGACCTCCGCCTTTGAACTTGCTGTTATCGACGCCCTGGTTTCCGGCACTCCGGCAACCTGCGATGCTCTGGCACAGGAGATCCGGGCGCCGCAGGGCGGGCTGAAATTGCTGCTCAGGCTGCTGGAAAATGCGGGGGTTCTGGAGAAAATCGGCGAACAGTTCCGCTTGACGGCCCGGTTCAGTGCCGCCTTGCGCTATCGCGACCTGCTGCTGGCAAAGCTGGATTTTGCCCATATCGCTGCCCATGATTTCATCAATTTATTTTCCGTTCTGATTGCCGACCCGGTGGAATTCATGAAACGCGCCGGTATGTTCAGGCTGTTCAATTATGGGAATGCTCTGGTAAGCACGCCGGAAAGCCATAATCTGACGGCACGCTGGGTGCGGATAACGACGATGCTGACCAGGTACGAGGCACAGGTCTGCTTCGCATTGCATCCGGTCGGCGCCTATCGCCGGATGCTTGATGTCGGTGGCAACAGCGGCGAATTTGCTCTCCAGGCGTGCAGAGCCAACCCGGATCTTGCGGCAACGGTATTTGACCTGCCCGTTGTCTGCGATGTCGGCAGCAACCATCTCCGTCATGAACCCGAAGCCGGGCGGATACATTTCATCAAAGGAAATGCGCGAATGGATGCCCTTCCCGGCGGGAATGACCTTATTACCTTCAAGTCGATGCTCCACGACTGGCCCGATGAAGAGGCGAGGGGGTTTCTTCGCAAGGCGTGCCAGGCACTTGAACCGGGCGGGACGCTGCTGATCTTTGAGCGGGGGCCTTTTGAGATTGGTGAAGCCGGGCTGCCATACTCGATAATTCCCTTTCTGCTCTTTGCCCACACCTTTCGCTCACCCGACCTGTATGTGGAATGTCTGGCTGAAGGGGGACTGAGCGATATTTCCGTGATGTGGGTCGATCTTGAAATGCCGTTTTTTATTGTTACGGGCACCAAGGGCGATCCCAAGGGATAACGCTGTAATAGCTGTAGAGTGTTTATTCAAGTGCACGCTGGTACGTGGTGCGCAAGGAGTGTAAATCACATGTTCAGAACGTTTATAAACTCAATTATTGCTGTTGTAGTACTCTGCTCAGCAGATGCTTTTGCTGCTGACAGTAGCAAGCCAAGCTATATGCTGGAGATGGTTACTCCTTACTCAGTCAGAGTGCTCAAGAATAGCTGTGACGAAAAGCTGTACGGGGTTCCGGCAGATGACAACTGCACCAGGTCGCCGGTCACAACCGGAACGATGTCGGTTGCTTGTGGCGATGCCGTACATAAAATCACGGATCCTCTGCAGGGAGTCTTCAGCCTGCCGTCCAGCCGGGTTGGGTATCTTGAAAATATGGGAAAAAAAACTGATATAATTTGGGAGTATGAAGGCACGCGGATAACAACCACCTCGAATTTTACGCCTGACGAAAAGCAGCAGACCATAAAAATGTACCTGGACAAGCTGGCCGCGGAAAAGCTGCTTACACTACAGCTCGGCGAACATTCTGATTTTGACCGGTCAGGCACTATTCTGTTCGATAAAATCAGGAGTTCACTGCCAAAATATTACCGCCTGAAGCGATCTGAAAAACAATCGACACAGAATCGCAAGGAGCATGGTGCTGGATTTCAGGAAGATTCTGCTGCCTATGACCTTGTCCCTGCTCCATCTCGAATGTTTTATAAATATGGGGGGTACACCGGCGTCGTAGAGCTTGTAAACATCGGATTCAGCGATGTTCCAGCTCCCGTTGTCCTGAAGACAAACATTATTAATAACGTGCTGCCGGCCTTCCGGAGCGAGGACGACAACGTCAAGATTGTGTGCAAGGATTCAGTCTTGCATGTTACCAACAAGTCAGACAGTTCTCTGACATTGAAGAGAGTATCGCTCTATTATGATGGTATTTTTATTGACCACATACTTGATCGCCCAATTGAACTGGCGCCTGCTGCAACATCAGATATTTCACTGGCTTCCGTAATTGGAAAGGACTTGAAGCTTGACGTGAAGCATAGCGCGATGAGCGCTCAAGAAGCCTGGGAGAAGAAGGTTAACTTCGGTTTTGGTGTTGTTTATGGACATCAGAGCAGTGCTTCGGCCCTGCTGAGCAGGGTAACCACCAGTTCGGCATATGAACTGGCAGAAAACGCTGTCGAAACAGCACTGCTTGTTGAACATATGGAATCTCTTACGAGAGTGGAATCTGCCGGAAAGGTTGCTGCCCCTTCCAAAGTCCAGTACGACTTCACGATGGAATTTGCTTTTGGCAAAGCCTCTGTGAAGCCGGAGTATTTATATAAACTTGAGACTGTCGGGCAGGCCATGCAGAAGCTCCTGAACATAAAAGGAATTATCGAAGGGCATTCCGACAATGTGGGAAGCAGGGCAGTAAACCAGAGAATCTCTGAGCTTCGGGCAGATGTTGCGAAACAATACCTTGTCAAAAAATATTCAATAGATCCTGTCAGGATTCAAACAAAAGGATTTGGCATGACAAAGCCGATTGCCGATAACGGCACACCGGGCGGCAGAGCACAGAACAGAAGAATTGAGGCAAGGTTTGTGGGTGCTGACGATTGAAGTAGAGTTGAAGCCGCGATACCTTATTGGGGGTAAACGCGGATGCCGGTTTTAGCCCTTCCGAAAGACATGTACAGCGGTTGCTTTAAACGAAGCAAAGACCCGGCTGCCTGTCTGCAATGCGAGACTTTCCAGCGATTGGTTGGTAATAGCGGCAACCAGAGAAAAACCACAATCCAGATATACCTTGGTGAACAATCCCAGCTGAACAATTTTGGATACCGTGCTGGGAAAAACATTTCGGGTACTCGACGTTGTTTCCTGGTTTGTAAGGGAAATCACGACATGTTCCGGACGAATACAGATCACTACAGATTCCTGAGGGGCTCCATCCCCCATTATTTCCATGGTTTGACCTGCCACAGAAACAGAAAAAAGTCCGTTATCCGCTTTTGTGACTGTTCCGGTAAAGATGTTTTCCATACCGACAAAAGTGGCAACAAATTCATTTGCCGGTTGGCTGTGTACAGACGAGGGCGTGCCGGACTGAACAATTTTCCCTTGCTCCATTACCACCATGCGGTCGGCTAATCTCAGTGCATCCGCCTGGTCGTGCGTCGTCAGAATAGCTGTTGTGCCGGTTTCTCTCAGAACCTTTTCGAGATCATCGCTCAAAGCCTGTCGGGCAGGAGGATCCAGTGCTACAAACGGCTCGTCAAGGAGAATGATTTCAGGGTTTGTTGCGAAAGCGCGTGCCAGGCTGGTGCGTTGTGCTTCTCCTCCGGATAGTTTCCGGGCAGAGCGGTCAGCAAGGTGGGCGATATGGAAACGATCCAGGCTTGAATTCACCCGTTCTTTTATCTCGCGACTTCCGTAGTTGCGCAGTTTTAACCCTACCGCAACATTTTCGAATACTGTTGTGTCAAACAGGAGCGGATCCTGGAAAACCATGGCCAGTTTTCTGCGGTATTCGGTTGAAGCAAAGCCGGGCACAATTGCTTTTTGTTTGAAGAATATCTTACCTGATTCCAGCGGGAGCAGGCCGGCCAGTGCAAGCAGAAAACTGGATTTGCCGGTGCCGTTCGGGCCGATCAAAGCTACAGTTTCATTGCTGTGGAGAACAAATGACGGTATCTGAAGCACCGTAGATCCGCCACGAACAACTGTAAGATCGCATATTTCAAGCAACGGATCTATACTGCTCATCGTGGCCGTTCCCGTTGTTGGATCACAGTTAGAAGATAGTTTACACTAAAGGCCAGTACCAGCAGAATCAGGGATAATGCGATGGCAACATCGAAATTCCCCTTTCCCGTTTCCATAACCGTGGCCGTCGTTAAAACCCGAGTCTGCCCCTTGATATTACCACCCACCATAATGGACGCTCCTACCTCGGAAATAACACCTCCGAACCCGGCCATAACCGCAGCCAGGAGCGGGAGACGCGCTTCCCGGATAAGGAGCCAGACCGTCTGAAGTCTGGTTGCTCCAAGGGCCTGTACCTGCAGTTTGAGATTGGCAGGGAGATTCTGTATTGAAGCAACGGTAATGCCTGTCACGATTGGAGTGGCGATAACCGCCTGAGCCAGAATCATGGCAGAAGGGGTGTAGAGGATTTCCAGAAATCCAAGGGGGCCGTTGCGCCACAGGAATAACGTCACAAAAAGGCCGACCACAACCGGTGGTAACCCCATCCCGGTATTGACAAGGCTGATGGTGAGACGGCGACCCGGGAAGTCGGCCAAAGCAAGAAATACGCCTGTCGGAATACCGATAAAGAGGCTGGCAAGCGTTGCGCTGCAGGATATTTTTAAGGAAAGGAGCGTAACTGCCAGCACCTCGGCATCAAGGCTGACAATAAGGCTCCAAGCTTTGCTGATTCCTTCGAAAAATAGTTCCATTACTGCTCCGTGTATTCAATTCCTGTTTGCCGTCAAGCGTTTTAACATGCAGTCAATCCATTGAAACTGGCCGGTTTTGTCGGAATTTTTCGCACTTTTCTCTGCGGTTTCGGAGGTGGTGTGCTGATTGCGGGAAATACTTTTCCGGCCAGGCTATACCCCAAAGCAGTTGAGAGGCGCGAAGCACTCAAACAGACCAGAGGAATCAATTCTCTTTCGAGCCGGGAACCGGCAAGCCGTATTTCCGGACCCAAAATACTGAGAGCGCCAACCAGCTCACCATAGGAGTCAAAGACCGGTGCAGCAACCTCCATTACCCCGGCATCGTGCTCCTGATTTTCAACGGCATGCCCTTTTTTGGCTACGGCAGCCAGTTCCATGTTCAGCAGGCTGATGTCAGTAATGGTCCTGTCGGTAACCCTCTTCAGCTCAAGACCGGACAACAGTTCCTGCCGTTTCTGCGAATTCATAAACGCCAGAAGAACTTTCCCGGCTGCTGTGCAGTATACCGGTCTGCTGCCGCCAGCCCGTTGGGCAACCCGAACCGGAAGATCTGTGTCAACGCCGTCCAGATAGTAGGTGTAGTCGCCTTGTATGACAGAAAAATAGCAGGCTTCGTTGCACTGCTGTTTCAGTTCGTTCAAAAATGGTCGTGCCTGGTTTTCAAAATGAAACTGCCGCGTGGCAACATGGCCAAGTGCCCTGGTCTGCATGCCAAGCCGGTATTTACCGGTGGAAGCATTCATTTCGATATAATTTTTAGCCTTCAAGGTTACAACAAGCCGAAATACATTATTTTTTTCCAGATGGAGCCGATTGCTCAGATCCGTTATGCCAAGCTCCGTATCGCTTTTTTGAAACTGCTCAAGCAGATCCAACGCTCGCGACACGGTTCGAATTATGTAATTTCCCGGTGCTGCTTTCATTCCGTTTCCTTGTGTCCTTCCAGTATGTTAATTACGTGCATCTCCATTGAAAGCAGATCTATGATCGCTTGCCGCCCCCTCAGCGGCGTCCCTCGGCCAAGCAGCAGCTTGCAGACTTCGGCAACTTCCAGGCTTGCTACGACCGCAGGTGTGAAAGAAGGATTACCCAGAGACTGCTCAACTCCCTTGCCGCTTGTCCAGGAACGATAGATCGCCTGCACCGAGTCGTCGCCGGGGAACTGAGTAGTAACGTGTCCAAACCAGCCGGCAATGGCGCCATGCACGAGCGGTATGTTCAGTGTCGTGCAGACCTCGGCCAGCTCCAGTCGGACCTGTATCGAATCAAGCGCATCGACGGCCAGCTGACATCCCGCAAGCAGCTCAGCCCCGTTTTCAGGCGAAAATGCCGTTTGGACCGGGACCAGGGTTACCGCGGGATTGATTTCTCCGATTCGTCTGGCAGCAGCTTCTACCTTGGCTGTATCAAGGTTTTCAGGAGAGCTGAACAACTGCCGGTTCAGGTTGTGCTCCTCGAAAACATCCGGGTCGATAACAACAATCTTGCCTACTCCCAGCCGGGCCAATTCCTCCACAACATAACCGCCGAGTCCGCCGCATCCGATCACCGCAACGCTGCTCCGGAACAGCGTCAGTTGATCGCTGACGGAGATGATGGTGCGATTGCGCTGGTAGCGGGCAGGCAGAATCCCCCGTTCCAGGGCAACCTCTTCGATCTGGGCCAAGGTAAGGCCGAATCGTTTGGATGCTTCTACCTGGTACTTCCAGGGGAACAGCTGGCCATCGGCATGATCACGTACGAAAATTGGCAGGGTATCCATGTCACCCTCCGCCCAGAAGCGGAAAGAGCGCCAGGGTGTCGCCATCCACAAGCTGGTAGTCGAGTTTGACATGCCGGTTGTTGACCATCATGATTCCCAGTTCCGATTGCGGCAGGTTCAGCAGGTCGGCCACGTCGGCAACAGTGGTCCCGTCCGGATAGTCACCGGTTTCAACGTCGAAACGGCCGGCGCGAAAAGAAGCGAATAATTTTACAGTTATATTCATCGTATCACTCCTTGAAGTGAACGGTCAGGAGCCGTCGACCAGCGCTGAGGGGAGATTCTTCCGGCAGTCCGGAAAGATTTTGCAGCAGTTTGCTCAGCTCGTCATGTTCCAGAATAAGGCCGCGAGCCAGAACAAGGGGGCCGAGTTCAGGAAGCAGAAGATTGAAGAGTTTTACCCGGACAGTCCCGTGCTTACCTGCCGCTGCCCCGCTCTCCGCAACGAGGCTGATCCCCTGACGAAGCGCCGCGTAAAAGCCGCCCCGCCTCATGGTAGCGCCGACAAGCCCCGGCATGGCCGCCGATAGTGCTATCCTCGAACCATCGTGTACCATTGCGTGTTCAAGGTCATCTACGGGGTGGTTGTTTAGAAAAATGGTGGTTACCCGGTCTGTTACATAGTCGGCAGGAATCGCTAACTGGTCGCAGAGCAGGCTTTTAAGCGTACAACCGATAATTGCCGGAACTGTCACACCCTGCTGGAGAAGCGGGAAAAAGCTGTTCAGTTGGCTCGTGTCCAGATGTAATGCCACGGTTTCTAGATTCACAGCGGTCTCCCAGGTTCCCCCTCCACGTGCGGGAGGGGGTAGGGGGTGGGGGAAATTGCGCTGTTATATTCCATGGCTCATTCACCCACCCCTCAATCCCCTCCCGTCAAGGGAGGGGATGCCCTTACCAGTTAAACACTTCGTCCAGCTCTTCGTCTTTCATCATGAACGTCACGTTATGCGGTGCAACCGGCTCGGTGTAGAAAAAGCGCGGCAGACGGTCGTCGTGCTTGGTGAAACCGGCACGGGTGTTGAAATCACGCTCGGCAGTAAGAACTTTTTTGCCCAGAGCTACAACATCGTCGCCGGTCATGGTAACGCCGTAGAAGGAACCGAGCATGTCGAGCAGCGCCTGGAAAGTTTCCGGCTGATCCAGAATCGCAAAGGCGATGAACAGACACATACCGGTCGAGTCGATTGCCGCTGTGGCGATCTGCAGGTTGCGTGACAGCTCTATCTGTCCTTCGGTTTTGAGCGGATCGACATCACCGCCCACTTTCAGAATGTTGGTGGCAATCGCGTAGCCGGCGGTATGGTCGGCGCCCTGTGTGGTGGTTGCATAGGTGACGCCGATACCCTGGACAGCGCGGGGATCATATGCCGGAAGCGCCTGATTCTTGACTACCGGTACCCGCTCGACACCAAAAACCTTGCCGGTGATTCCCGCG
>MGZJ01000056.1:0-700 GCA_001802645.1 Geobacteraceae bacterium GWC2_53_11
ACATCTCGCGAGCTGTCTCTTCCGGCTGTCCCTTCTCGTTCCGGCGCGCATAGCGGGTCTTGGCAATATACAAAGCCGTCTCGGATAGCTGTGGCTCCGGCAAGCGCTCCGGAACAGGGGGAATTTGAAAGCCAATTTTTAAGATCTCTTCAGTTGTTTTCATTCTGACATGTGAATTTGTTAAGAATTAGACAGGAAAAAGCGTAGAGCAGGGGGATTTGTTCCTTGGGGGAATATTTTCATAACCACAAAAACGTGTCAATATAACTTTGTAGATCAGAGGGTCTCATCTTCGTGGATAACAGCCTTAGAAATTATCTGCATTTTAAGTTTAAGCTGCCTCCACAACGGGCAATTCTACCTACTCTCTTTTGACCCAACCGATATCTTGAACATTTTTGTCTATGCAATGTAGCGAAAAGAGAATTAATAATAAGGCTCTGTCGGGAAAAGTTTGCAAAATACTAACAAGCCTGGGAGTCAATTTGTAGGAGTGGGGGTGAGTAATGTTTTACCTCTTTCGTTTAAAAAGTGACTCACCTGCTCGTTAACCTTTTTGGGAGAATCTAAAGTTTTATTTAAGATAGGTTTGCCATCTTCCGGCGCCCTACTCATCATTTCCTCTAGCATTTGTCTGTGGGTTAGGGAAGCTTTGAAAAGCGTTTCGAAAAATCCGGCAGCATCCGTACCTTTGACATCC
>MGZJ01000056.1:760-3974 GCA_001802645.1 Geobacteraceae bacterium GWC2_53_11
ACAGCACGGCAACCGGAGAGAGCTTCGGCGATGCTCTTGAGAATGTGTCCCCGCAGAGGATGCTCCGGATCAAAACTGCAATAGCGCTCAACCTTGCGTTCGTCAACCAGTTTGGCGTCGCCGTTTTCCACATCATAGATCAGGAAGCGTTCGGCATGCCCGAAGTGCTGGTTGATCTCTTTGCCATCTTTTGATGCAACTGCGATTAACATGGTTGACCTCCGTTTTCAGGCGACGACAGGTTCAAACGAAAAGCATTTTTTCGAACAGGTCCGCTCACAAGCCTGACAGCCGATGCAATTGCCGGGGTTGCCGACTTTCATGAACATTTTGGCGGAGTCGTCACCGTCCAGCTCTTCAAACTCCAGTACGTCGTGGGCGCACACCTTGTAGCAGCGGCCGCAGCCGATGCAGGTCTCTTCGTCGATGTTCTTTACAAACTGCGGGGTCCATTCTGTTTTGTCGCGTGTTAATCCGGTAATGTAAGCCATGTTCGTTCTCCTTTACGTGTGGTTAATTCTACTTCGTCATAATTCAAAACCAACCCCCCTCAGTCCCCCCTTATCAGGGGGGAGGTCTTGCTCCTCCCTTTATGCCCCAGAGGGTACTGATAAGGGGAGGCCGGGAGGGGTTTCAGTCGTCCAGAAATGATGCTGTAACGCCCTTGTTCATTGCCTTGCGCAGCCAGGGCGGCGGATTGCCCCGCAGCACTTCCTGAAATTTCTCAACCGTATCTTTCAGGCTGACTTCGATGTTGGTCTTCATGGGGTGAATCTTCTGCGCCACCAGCTTTGCCGCCGCCGGCCCGCCGATCTGCATGGTGTAGACGATGGCGCAGTCGGACAGCAGTTGGGCTCGGGCGGCAATGCGATCCTCTTCATCGCTGCCATGCTCGCCAACACCGACCGCCTCAAGGAAAACGGCCTCATCGGGGCCGACTTCCCAGATATGGAAACTCTGGCACTGGCCGAAGTGCTGATCGATTATTTCGCCCGTTGATGTGGTAAATGCGATTTTCATATATGCCTCCCGTGTGACGTATGCTGATCCGACAAAAAAACGGCGCCACTCCCCCTGTGGAGAATGGCGCCGTTGCCAGAAATGCGGATAGATTTGTCTGGGAAGATAGCACAGGGTGTGCCAACAGTTATCATGCTGAAATCATTGGCCACTGGTCGAACTGGGCTGCCCTCTTCCAGCAAACAGCACGGGTCCGTGCCTAATAATTAGCCAGCTGCTCCATGTACTGCCCTCCGAACGTCCAGACCGGCACGACGCCGGGATTGCCGGTTTGTTCTCAGCTTCAGCAGGATCTCTTTTTCGTACACCAGGCCGTTACCTTGACTTTTGCCGGGGCATTTGCTACCTCCACTGGCACGAAGCATAACGCATCCCACCCCGGAGCCACCCCATGTCCCTGCGCACCCTTCAAATCCTGACCGCCATCGCCCGCAAGGGGAGTTTTGCTGCGGCAGCTGATCATCTGGGACTGACCCAGTCCGCCGTAAGCCTGCAGATCAAGAACCTGGAGGAGGAACTGGAGGTGCAGCTGTTCGAGCGGGGCGGGCGCAGCCCGAAACTTAACGCCAGCGGCAGGCTGGTGTTGGAGCGGGCCCGCGAGATACTGGCCATCTACGACGGTATCAAGGATGAGCTGACCCCCTCCGGCATGATCCGGGGAGTGCTGACCCTGGGGGTCGTCCCGACGGTGCTGACCGGCCCACTCCCGCCGGTGCTGGGGCGCTTGCGGAAACGTTACGAAGATCTCCACGTCAAGCTTCAGTCAGGTCTCTCCGCCGAACTGGTCCGCCAGGTGGAAGAGGGGAATCTTGATGCCGCACTGACCACCGAACCTCCTTTTGTCGTGTCCCTCCCGTATGAGTGGCAGGAATACGATGTGGAGCCGTTTTTTGTGGTTGCACCAAAGAACACCGAGGCGACCAGTGTGGAGCTGCTGTTCGAGCACTTTCCCTTTGTCCGCTTTGACAAGACCGCCTGGGCTGGGAGGCTGGTGGATGGGCAGCTGCTGGCGCAGGGAATCAGGCCGCGCGACGTCATGGAGTTTGATTCTCTGGAAGCTGCCCTCAGCCTGGTGGAACAGGGGCTCGGCATCGCCGTGGTGCCGCTTAACAAGCGGCGCCTGAAACAGGCCGGAAAGCATTTCTCCCTTACCCCGTTCGGAACCCCCCAGTTGACGCGCCAGGTGGGGATGTATCAGAAGCAGCGTCATCCGCGACATGCCCTGACCGGTCTGATTCTGGCCGAACTGTGCAAGGAGTGCGAATACTTAATAATTACTTGAGTATTGTTAAAGAATTATCAATTATTATTTATATTGTCCCTGTGCTACTCTTTTTCCGGTTCTACAAAAAGAGGAGTAAGCTATGACCTCGATCATGAACGCCCTCATACCCGTGCTTGCCCTGATTGCGGTCGGTTTTGTCATCCAGCGCACCGGTTTCCTCCCCCCCGCATTCTGGCCCTCGGCAGAAAAACTAACCTACTTCCTGCTCATGCCGGCCACCTTGATCCATAATCTTGCCGGCAAAAAAATCGGTGCCCTCCCCTGGCTGAAGATTCTGTTTACCGTGGAGGGGGCGGTGCTGGCGAGCGCACTCCTGATAACGCTCTGGTGGCTCGCCAACCGGCGGATGGGGGGGGCAGCTTTTACCTCGCTCTTTCAGGGCGGGGTGCGTTTCAACACCTTCGTTGCACTGGCTCTGGCAGAAAACCTGTTCGGCCGGGACGGTCTGTTTCTGGCCGCCATGGGGGCAGGGTTCATGATTATTCTGATCAATGTGCTCTGCGTGTCGGCATTTTCCCTGGCGGTGAACACCGGAGCAAAGGTTGACCTGAAACGGTTGGGTGGTGATCTGCTGCGCAATCCGCTCATCATCGGCTGTGTGGTCGGCGTCGGGATCAATGCTTCGGGAGTGATGCTGCCGACTGCCATTGACGGAATCCTGGCATTGGGAGGCAAGGCTGCTTTTCCGGTGGGGCTTATGGCGGTAGGTGCTGCCTACCGGGCCGACAATCTGATGCTTCACTGGCATCCGCTGGTGGTGAGCAGCAGTGTCCAGTTTCTCTGTAAACCACTGATTGCGTGGGGTCTTGCCACGTCCCTCGGTTTGTCGGGTGTGCCGCTGAGCGTGGCGGTGCTGCTGTTCAGTGTACCCACGGCCCCGTCGGCGTACATCCTCTCGCGGCAGATGGG
>MGZJ01000056.1:3992-25367 GCA_001802645.1 Geobacteraceae bacterium GWC2_53_11
CCTTTTTCACGCTTCCGCTTACTATCTGGCTGTTGAGGTGATCAGAAATCGGGTCTGCGTTCACGCAACCTATGAATTAATATCAAAAAATATGTAAATTATCTTGCAATAAGTTAGTGATAAGCGGAGAATGAAACCTGTAATGTAGAAGGGCGTTGAGGGGGTGAATGCAATGGCTATGGCTGCTTTGTCACCGAATAGTGTATTGGCGAGTCCCATACAGGTTAATCCGCAGGTCAAAACGGATCTTCAGGGTTCTGCGCCTCAGGCCGCTCAGGAAGCCCAAAAAGTCGTGAAAACCGTTCAGACCGATACGGTTACCATTTCCGCCCAGGCGTTGAAGATGGCTGACAGCAAGGACGCTGATGCCAAGGCAGCTTCCAATAGATCTGACGAACGCAAAGCTGATGCTACGGCAAAAGATGAAACCAGAAAAAATGCCTTGAAAGCGTACGCGGCGGTGAGCAGCGCTCAATAGTGCGGCAAAATACGTTGCTGAAACAGAAAGAGGAAGCCGGTTACCGGCTTCCTCTTTGATTATGTCAGGCGGAAAGTTCCGCGTTTACGCTTTTGTATTGACGGATGAATCCGATTTTGCAGCGGCTTCTTTCAAACGCATCATAAGTTCGGAAGGGACTTGATAGATGAGTCTGTTGGCGGTATCCATATACCGCACCTTTAATTCACCTTTTAAGTCATACACGAATTGTATGTTAGCCGTACCCCTGCCTGGCTTTTCGTTGCCGGTGAGCTGGGCCGCTTCATTTTTTGCTTTTTCTTTCTCTGGCTCTACTGCAAGGACGGTTTTCTTCCGCGCGTCGGTTACTGTCTGGCGGGACAACTCCGATATGCTGACAGTATCTACTGTTTCCGGTATACCATCTTTTGCTGTCTGCCCTTGAGTGCCTTGAGCCCCGGAACGGTCTCCTTGAGGCGACGAGTCCGGTTTCGTGCCTGAAAACAGCGGGAGCGACTGAGCTAAGCCTGAAACAGTGGCTGGTGTCATGTGGCGTCTCCCTTCTCAAGATGAATGGCTGAATTGTCAATCTGCATACTGAAACAATAGTAACCCTGAAAATTATTTTTTACAAACATAATATTGAGAATATAACCATGTTCTTATGCGCCTGCTGTGCCGTCACATTAAGGAGAGTTTCATGCCCAAATTACAACGTCCTCCTGCAAAATACCAGCCCAAAGGGCTGACGGTCCTGCACGAAGACAGGGATATTGTCGTGGTGGAAAAACCGTGTGGACTCTTGACGATCGGTACGGATCGGGACAAAACACGAACGGTCCATACCATACTCAATGAGTATGTCCGCAAAGGAGACCCGCGTTCACGAAACCGGGTCTACATTGTCCACCGGCTGGACCGTGAAACCTCGGGAATTCTGGTTCTTGCCAAGAGCGAAGCGAACAAGGCCTTTTTGCAGACGCATTGGCAGGATACGGACAAGCGCTACCTTACCATCATACACGGCTCTCTGGCCGAGAAAACAGGGACGATCAGCAGCTATCTGGCGGAGAACAGCGCGCTCAACGTATACTCCACACCAGACCAGTCGGTGGGGAAATTGTCACACACGGAGTACGTGGTGCTGAAAGAGACCCGGGGGCTTAGCCTGCTGGAAATACACCTGCTGACCGGACGTAAACATCAGATTCGAGTGCATTTGTCGGAAAAGGGGCATCCGGTTGTGGGGGACAGAAAATACGGCAGGGGAAACGATTCCCATAGCCAACTGGCTCTCCATGCCAAATCGCTTGCATTTACCCATCCCGTAACCGGCAGACGGTTGGAGTTTACCACCGGCGTCCCGGACTTTTTCACACGTCTGGTTGGAACAATCGCTGCCGCACCGGAATAAACGGTTTCTGATTACTACTGAAATACATGAAGCACATGAGGTGTTCTGATGACACAACGGGCGATTCTCTGTCCGCGCTGCAGGCGTTTGATCGGGAGTGAAGAAAAAATATGTTCATGGTGCGGCGCCTCGCGTTCTGCACCCTGGTGGCAGTTTATGAACTGGACGAAGGGCGCCATGGGCGGGGACTGGCTGGTGAAAGCCATTATCACCGCCAATATCCTCTATTTCGCTGTTTCGCTCCTGCTGACCGCCCAATCGGGCGGCGGTGGCGGGTTTTTCGGTCCAGGACAGACGGCGCTCTTTTTGCTGGGAGCAACCGGAACCTATCCGATTGACCATTTTGGCCGGTACTGGACGCTGGTCAGCGCCAACTATCTGCATGGCGGCATTCTCCACATTATTTTCAACCTGATGGCGCTGAAACAGATCGCCCCCTGGGTGTCAAACGAGTTCGGCACCAGCCGTATGTTCACCATCTATACCGTGGGCGGCGTTGCGGGATATGTGGTTTCATACATGGCAGGAGTGCCGTTTACCATCGGCGCTTCGGCAGCTGTCTGCAGCCTGATCGGCTCCCTGCTCTACTACGGAAAAAGCAGGGGCGGTGCGTATGGAAGTTCCGTCTACCGTGAAGTAAGCGGCTGGGTGATCAGCCTTTTTATATTCGGATTGATATTTCCGGGCATCAATAACTGGGGGCACGGCGGCGGGATTCTTGGCGGAATTGTGGCCGGCGCGCTCATGGGGTATAACGAACGCCGCCGGGAAAATTTTGTCGATCACGCTCTGGCACTGATCTGCTGCCTGATGACACTTGGTGCCCTGGGATGGGCGGTCATGGGAGCAATAAGTGCCAACTAACGAGACCCCTCTTGATTGGATTATGCCTGCCCCTGAGATTTTCGGTAGCGGGGGAGGTAGTCGGCCAGTACCTTCTGGCTGTCCAGAGATAGAAAACGTGTGTATTCGATGAGGTAGCTCCGCAAAAACACTTCGGCGCGAAAAGAGCTGAAGTGTTCGTTCTCGATGTCTTCGAGATAGTGAGGCTGAATCCGGGATACGGCAAATATGTCGTTCAAATCCACACCCATGCGTTCCCGGACAGTTTTGAGCGCGCTGCCGCTGAAACAGGCGATGCTTTTGATCCAGTCACTCAACCCCTCATCCATCACGTCCGTCTTTTTTGTCAGCGCCGGTTTTTTAGTCTCCAGCAACAGCTTGAGTTGTTCGTACGCGTCATCCAGTCGGGATAGATAGTCCTGCAGCAAATCCTCGGAAAAATCCGTGTTAAGCGCCGTCGTTTCCATGGCATCTCCTGTGTAGAGAGCCTTCAAGTATGCGTATACTTTGTAGATCTCTTCAATGGTGGCCTCCGGCGGCAGCTCGAAAAGATCATAATATTTGAGATAGGCTTCCATTGACCAGATCCTTTCGAACGGAGAGGTGAGTCCCGGTAATGATGTTGTCTGTCAACGTCTTGATTTCTTTGACGACCGGAGAAATACGGTTGAAAATAAGGAACGGTTCCTTGTTGTTGATGTTCTCATGCACCGCCTCGTCCTGTCTGCAGTACCCTGCATACACCACTTTGAGTCCCAGAAAATTCATACAGGCGCTCTTCAGGTTTTCGCCGACCAGGATATCCCGGGTGGTCCGGACCTGATTAAGAACGATATGCACGACAAACCCGGAAATTTCACGATCAAAGATGTCACGGATATATTCCGAACTCTCCCGGAGATGGGTAATGAGGTCTTTCAGGCTGCGGATATTGTGGGAGGCGCGGTTCTTCCACGTATCTTGTATCGTTGTGTTGAGGTCGTAGGTTTTAAAGATGAATTTCATTTTTCTGAAATAGACGCTTTTGATGAATTGGTACATGTTTTCAAGTGCAGTGATTTCGGGGACGGTAACAACAATCATCCGGTCGGCCAGAAGAAACGTGTCCAGCGTGTTGATGTGGGTACCCGCGCCAAGATCAATCAGGATGTGGTCCGCGTCAAGTGCCCGTATATGACGGAACAGTTTTTGTTTCTGCGCAAAGTTGATGCTCTCGGAATCAAGGGAGCCGATGGAGCCGGTTATCAGCCCCAGATTGGCGACGCCGCTCTGAACCATGATGTCCTGAAGCGGAATTTTCTTTTCGAAGAAATCGGCAAGTGAATATCTTGGCTTGTTCAAACCGAAGAACGAATGCAGATTTGCCCCCCCCAGGTCAGCGTCGAGAAGTATGGTCTTACTACCTTTCAGGGCCAGACACGTACCGGTGCTGCTGGTAATGAAGCTTTTTCCCGTGCCTCCCTTTCCCCCGCCAACAGCCCATATTTTGCAATGTTTTTCCGGAGTATCCATAGTGTTGTGATGTCCCTTATTGATTTTTATCTGCTTGGCAAAGAATCGTCAGAATGATGCGTGAAGATAGTGATTCCAAACCAACCCGTGTTTCAAGCCAAGTATACCAAAAGTATTGAAATAAACAGGTGAACATGACTTTTTGTGTAATGTTTTACGGTATTCAATTCCTCCTCTCTCTGGCAATGCAATGGATATTGCACCGGTAAAGAAATGTGTCTTCTTAAAATCTCAATAATTTCAAAATGTTATCTCCATGAGAAATTCGAAGCAGGGAAGGATATCCCGTGCGCTGCCATATACCAACTCTTCACAGGCATGTATCAATTTGAGACATTTATGTCAAAATAAGACTAATTACGTTGTGGCCGGCATTACATAAAAACGTCATTACTCGGTACAACTCTCAGATATCACAGGCTTGTGGCGAATTAGGGCTCTGTTGGCATGAACATTGATTTAGGAAGTTACATGTGGACGTTTTTGCCAACTCTATCCACGCATCAAGGGGCCACTGATGAAGCGACTCGTCATGTCGATCCGAACCAAGCTGATTGTTGCATTCATGATATTCAGCATTATCCCCATGGCTTTTGTCGCCCTGCACCTCTTTCGTGAAGCCACCTCCCGTATTCAGTCCACAACGATCGGACATCTGGAAGAGCTTGCCAAGCTTAAAACGGATGAGATAACCAGATATTTCGACCAGGTGAAAACAGATCTTGTCACAGCTCAGGATTTTGTCGTACTGCGCAGCAATATCCCCATCCTTCTGTCGCTCAAAAACCGTCCTGACGACCCGCGCTATCAAGCAGCAAAAAAAATGCTTGATTTCCAGATCATAAAATATGCGAACGATCATCATATAAACGATATCGACATCTTGAGCCCGGGTGGGAAAGTCATCTATTCCAAAGATGGAGATGATACGGAGCATATCGAACGTGAAACCCATTCGGTGGCTGCATTGCTTCAGGAGGGTAAAAAAGGCACCTACTTCACGGATGTTTTCCGCAAGGTGGAACATGGTGCTCCCATGGATTTCATGCTGGCGAGTGCCCCGCTTTACGACATGAAGGGGGAATTTATAGGTGTCATCGTTTTTGAACTCAATCTGAACCCATTCTTCACACATATCCAGTCAACAACCGGGCTTGGGGGGAGCGGTGAAACTTTGCTCGTAAAGCGTGTCGGCGACTCGGTCCGGTATTTGAACCCGATGCGTCATAAACTTGATCCGTCGAACGGTCCGGTAAAAATGGGCGACCGGCGAGCCATTCCTGCCCAGCTGGCGGCATCCGGCCAAACCGGTGCAGGAATTACCCATGATTACCGGGAGAGGCAAGTCGTTGCCGCCTGGCGCACTATCCCCGATGTTGCCTGGGGCATTGTCGTAAAAACCGATACTGTTGAGGCTTTTGCCCCGGTCATTGGCCTGCGTGACGACCTGCTGGCAGCCGGGGCATTAGCGTTTACTCTGGGGATGCTCTTTTCCCTCTGGTTGGCCCATTCCATGACTCAACCGATTCGCGCCCTTCAAAAAGCAGCTGAAGAGTTGGGCCATGGCAACCTGGAGTACCAGGTGCCGGTTGAGTCAAACGATGAGATCGGCCAGCTATCACGAACGTTCAACCGGATGGTAATCAATTTACAGGAGATTACCGCTTCGCGTGACCAGGTCCGCCATCTTGCCAATCATGACGCGCTGACCGGGTTGCCCAATCGGCTGTTGCTGGAGGATCGTTTACAGCAGGCGCTGGTCGAAGGGCGCCGGGAGGACGAAATTGTCGCGGTGATGTTTCTTGATCTGGATGGTTTCAAAGGTGTCAACGACACCTATGGTCATGAAGCCGGGGATGTGCTGCTCAAGCAGGTGGCGATCCGGTTGCTGCACTGCGTGCGTGAACGGGACACGGTGGCGCGGCTTGGCGGGGACGAGTTCGTCATTGTCTTCATCAACGTCAAGGGGGTTAGCAACGTCGAGATGATCGCCCGGAAAATTGTCCGGTCCTTTGAAAGAAGCTTCAATATTTCCGGCTTTACCCTGAACGTATCAACCAGTATCGGCGTCAGTCTGTACCCGCAGCATGGCGCTTCATCGGAGGAGCTGATGCAGCTGGCTGATGAAGCTATGTATCAGGCTAAAAGATCGGGGAAAAACAGATTCTGTATCGCTGAACCGGGTCAGATGGAAGCCGTACCGGATGCCGAGGTTGCTGAAACGGCGGCTGTAGTTTCGTGACGCCGCACACTGAAGGTCGGAATTAGTGGCGGCCTGGTCTCATGACCAGGCCGCTTTTTTGTCTCCGGTTCTCAGCCGGCCATGTGCTATAACAGGCGCTCGACAGCTTTATCACATGGTACGGAGCCCCCTATGAATCACATAACACTCGACGGCATCTCACTCTCGCTGGCACGGCCGGTGGAACTCAATCTGCACTGGGTCGGTCAGGATGAACTGCTGACACAGCTGCTGGCAGCCTGGATGGTCATCGACGACCGGGACCTCCCTTTTAATCCGCGCCTGATCGGCAAGCCGGGGGTCGGGAAAACTACTCTGGCCTATGCTGCGGCCACACGGCTCGGTCGCCCGGTCTACCTGTTCCAGGCCACCATGGACACCCGCCCGGAAGACCTGATCGTTACCCCGGTCATCGGGCCGGACGGCAAGATCCAGTACGCCGCTTCGTCGCTGGTGTCGGCCATGCTTTCCGGCGGCGTGCTGATCCTGGACGAAGGTAACCGGATGAGCGAGAAAGCGTGGGCTTCGCTGGCGCCGCTGCTGGATGACCGCCGCTACGTGGAGTCGATCATCACCGGTCTGCGCATCCCGGCCGCGCGTGATTTCCGCATCGTCGTCACCATGAACGAAGATTCATCCACCTTCGAGATCCCGGAATACATCCACTCCCGCTTGCAGCCGCAGATCTACATCGACTTTCCCGAGGCCGACGAAGAGTTGGTCATTCTGAAAGAAAATCTCCCTTTTGCCGACAAGGATATCCTGAAATACGTGGTCCGGTTCCTCCAGAGCGCCCACGCCGCCGACGAGCTGTATTCCGTTCGCGACGGTATCAACATTGCTCGCTACGCCCTCAAAATGTCTGCCGCCGGAGGGCAGCCGCCACAGGATCTGCTGCGTCTGGCGGTGACGCGCATTTTGGGGAATGAAGCGCTGCCGTATCTGGATTAATCGTGCCGACCCGTCTCTACCTGGAACAGTTCGGCCCGGTCCATGCCCTGCCGATACTTCACTATCGCATGGAGTTTGCCCAGTTGGTGCGAATGGCGGTCAGCCGTGTCCGTCCCGATGCGGTGGCGGTCGAACTTCCCGCCACGCTGGAAGCCCCCTTTGTGCGGGCGCTCCGCCGTCTGCCGCAGATTTCCGTGCTCAGCTATCAGGCCGGTGCGGAGACGGTCTACCTGCTGGTGGAACCTGCCGACCCGCTGGTGGAGGCGGCACGGCAGGCACAGGAACTCGGAATTCCTCTGCATTTCGTCGATGTTGACACCGATGCCTATCCCCGCCATTACGAACAGCTCCCCGACTCCTACAGCATCAGCCGCATCGGTCTGGAGGCGTATTACCGCGAATACCTGGCAGCGTGCGCCGGAGAAGAGCCGTGCCGGGAGGATCAGCGGAGAGAACAGGGGATGGCGTACCGGCTCCAGCAGATGGCCCGCCAGCACCAGCGCATCCTGTTCGTCTGCGGTATGGCCCATTTGGAGCGGATCAAGGGGCTCTCTGCCGTACCGCAAGCGGTGCCGCTGGAGCGGGTTCGGCGCGACGGCGTCAGCGTCTTCAATCTGCACCCCGATTCCTGCCGCGAGATCTTGGCGGAGTTTGCCTTCCTGTCGGCGGTCTATGAATTGCGGCGGGGAGCGCTTCCCGAAGAACCGGTGGAAAACGGCTCCGGCCTGCGCAAACGCTTTCACGCTCTGGAATTGATCACCGGCGGCAAGGAACAACAACTTCCGGAAGAACAGCTGATGGAGAACGCTATCCGCCGTACGGCGCGTCACCTTGGCGCTGCCGGGTCTTTCCTCGACCGGCAGCGCCTGATCTACCGGCTTTTTAGCGAAGCGGCCCGCCACTATCGCCAGGAGACCGGTGAGACCCTGCATATCTGGCAGAAACGGGCCTTTTTCCGCTTTGCCCGCAACTATGCCCTGCAGACCGGCATGCTGCTGCCGGATCTGTTCCAGCTGCTGGCGGCGGCGCGCGGCTGCATCGACGACAACTTCGCCCACGCGTTTTGCCGCCTCGCCACCTGCTATCCCTGGCAAAGCGCGGAGAGCGATCTGGCGACGATCAGCATTTCGCCGGAGGAAATCTGGGGCGGCAGCCGCCGCATCCGCTTCCGCCCCCGCCAGAAGCGAAGCAAGGGGTTGTCGCAGCTGGGCCTGCTCAAGCGGAAACGGGAAGCGCGTCCCGGCGAGTGGCTGGAGGGATTTGACGATCCGTCGATCTGCTCGTATCCGCCCGAGGATATCGCGATTGAGGAGTATGGACGCTTCCTCAAACGCAAGGGATGCATGCAGCTTTCCGAGGAGATGACCCGCACGGAGAAGTTCAGCTCCTCCCTGCTGGACGGCATCGATATGCGCGAGACGCTGCGCAATATCCACGAAGGGGCAATCTATGTCCGGGAACAGCAGAGGGTGGCTGGTGGGGTAGGGTGCCTGGTGGTTGTCTTTGATGAAGATCGCAAGAGTGAGCGCTATCCGTACCGCATGACCTGGCTGGGGGAGCACGAGCAGGAGTCGGACATGGCCTTTTACGCCACCGATCCGGCGGAAAACATCGTCGGGCCTGGAATTTGTCGCTGCGAGTATGGCGGCTTCATGCTCTCCTATCCGCCCAGGCGCATGATGGATGTCTGGCACGATCCGGATTACCAGCATGCCGTGACCAGGGGCGAGGTGCTGCTGCTGGCGGCGCTGGATTACTCCATCGAGAAACACGTAATCTACGCGGCGACCAAACCACCCCGCAGCATCTTCAAGCAGCTGGCCGCACGCCGCGACCGGAAGATTGTCTATATTCCGCTCGGGAGTCTTTCGCCCCACAAGCTCAAGCAGATGCGGATTTTGCATATCCTGTCAGGCAAGGATAAACGGGGGATTGCGAAGGAGTATATCTGGTGAGGCTTAACGGTACTGGTCGCTACTTGCCGGCCACTGCTAATTCCTTATGCGGCCATCCCTGCATGCCTTCCTTGAGGATGAAGATCCGCTTCTCGTCAATGCCCTTGCTTTTCAGGTAGTCATAGGTGTTCTTTGCACCTCCGCCGCCACGGGGACAAACAACCACCACATCGTTTTTAGCAGCCGCAAGTTTCGGCACTACGGCATCCAGTTTTTGCTTGTCCGCAGCCGATTTGACCGGAAAGGCGCCTGTTTCCAGCGCTGCTTTGAAATGATGCTGCTGAAATTCCGCAGGCACCTGGATATCGACAATGGCCATATCCTTCCCTTTTTCCAGCCATTGCTTGAACTGGGCCTGTTCGACATAGTTGTAACTTCCCGCCGCAGCCGTGAAGGCATAGCCAAGAAGCAACGCCATCATTACCATGAATCGTTTCATAGAGCTCCCCCTGTTAATGATTATAAACAACTGTTTTGTTTAGTATTTTTATTGCGTATTGACGGATAAGTCAAATTGATATATTCGATAATGGCGATGGTTAGGATTGGTTTTTACGATACAAGGAGCAGCCGTGAATATAAAACAGCTTGAGATTTTTGTGACCATAGCCACCACCGGCAGCTTTTCAAAAGGTGCAGAGGCGGCCTGCATCACCCAATCAACCGCCAGTCAGCACATTGCGGCATTGGAGGACAGTTGCGGAGTCAGGCTGCTTGACCGCACCGGACGCGGCGCCATGCCGACCGAAGCGGGCAAAATCATGCTCGTCCACGCGAGGCAGGTCATAAAATCGCTCAAGGAGACGGAACAGGCAATGCTCCGCTTCCGCCAGGCTGACGGTGTTGAGCTCTCTGTCGGCGGCAGCACTATTCCCGGCACGTACCTGTTGCCGAAGGTTATTGCCGCCCTGCGCATGAGCGATCCGGGAATTCGCGTAAACGTTGAGATAGGCGACAGCAGTGAAATCCTTGCCCGGCTGGGTGACGAAAACATCGAGATCGGCATTGTCGGAACGGCGACCGACGACAAGCGTTTCACCTCCGAAACGCTTGGTCACGACGAGATTCTTCTGGTGGCGTGGCAGGGACATCGCTGGTGCGGGCGTGACGCCGTTCAGCTGGAAGAACTGCTCAAGGAACCGGTAATCATGCGGGAAAAGGGTTCGGGCACCAGCGATGCGGTTGCCGGCGCACTCCGCCAGCATGGCGTTTCGCTGGATGATCTTGTGGCGTGCGTCACCCTGCCGGGCAGCGAAGCGGTAAAGCAGGCAGCGCTGGAACAATGCGGTGTGGCGTTTATTTCTGAAATGGCGGTACGCGGGGAGTTGAAGAGAGGAGAGCTGGTGGCGATCAACCTGGCGGGCGTTTCCATTACCCGTAGCTTTTCGCTGGTTCAGCGCAAGGGACGGACGCTGTCTCCTGCGGCTGCTTCTTTTGCCGCCATGCTGCGGCAACTGCAGTCGTAGCGGTTTTCTGATTCACGTAATCATGAGCAGTAAAGCGGCTGTCACCATTGAAAACAGTTCTAAAACTAAAAACACCTTGCAAATTGATGATGCCATCACTAATATGCAAGGTATGTATCGAAATCGCCTTCTTTCAACCCGCCTGCTCCGTCTCACGGAGAACTTTCCGGTAACCGTTGTCAGTGGCGCTCGTCAGGTTGGTAAGACGACGCTCCTGAAGCACCTGTTTCCGCAGCATGATTATGTCGTGTTTGATGCAAGCCTCGACCTTGAGGGTGCCAAACGTGATCCGGATTTGTTTTTGCTCAATCATCCGCCTCCGCTCATTCTTGATGAAATTCAGTATGTTCCCGAGCTGGTCTCAGCCATAAAACGCTTTGTTGATCGTTCTCCTTCCACTTCGGGTCAATTCATCCTTACCGGTTCACAGCAATGGCAGGTGCTGAAGACGCTGTCGGAAAGTCTTGCCGGACGGGCTGCGTTCCTTGATTTGCAGGGTTTTTCACTGCAAGAACTCTCCGAAGCCGATAGTTCCTGGCTATCCCGGTGGCTGGACAGTCCCGCACAGTTTCCGGAGTGGAGCCGGACAGCAGCACGATACTCCGGCGACCTCACAACTTGGCTCTGGAAAGGATTCATGCCGGGGGTGCAGGCGTTTCCTGACGATCTGGTTACGGATTTCTGGGTCGGCTATCACCGGACATACATTGAGCGCGATGCGCGTTTGATGGGGGAAATACAGGACTGGCAGGAATTTGGCCGTTTTATCGGTCTCATGACGGCACTGACCGCGCAAGAAATCAACTACAGCCAATTGGGACGCGAAATCGGCATAACCCCTCAAACTTCAAAGCGGTGGCTGAAAATTCTGGAGGCAACCTTCCAGTGGTTTGAGCTGCCCTCCTTTTCCGGTAATTTGGTCAAGCGCGTCTCGATGCGTCCCAAGGGGCATATTACCGATACCGGTCTTGCCTGTTATCACGCGCGGGTTTCATCGCCCAGAATGCTCGCTTCCAACCCGCTGTTCGGTTCTTTGTTTGAAAGCGCCATGGTGCAGGAACTCTATAAACAGGCCGCCGCCTCGGGCATCAGACCCGCATGGTATCACTGGCGATCATCTGGCGGAGCCGAGGTTGATCTGCTTCTGGAAAAGGACGACGTTATCTACCCATTTGAGTTCAAACTGACTACCAAACCATCCCGCCGCGATGTGTCAGGCATAGCAGCCTTCAAGGCCGCCTATCCCGGACGGAACATCAGTAAGGGGGCGGTGATCTGCGCGGTCGAGAAGCCATACTGGATCACGGATGATGTCATGGCAATTCCGTGGAATCTGGTTTAATTAGATTCGCCAGCTTCAGACATAGTGGATAGCCGAAAACCAATCCGCGTTTGAATGTTAACGCTTGACTGTGCCGTTATAAGTACAGATAGGGAGGTTGCCATGTTGCCGTGGGAGTTGTACGAGGCGGTTTCGGATACGCTCGAAGTGTTGGGGGATAAAGAGCTGATGACTCAATTGCGTCAAAGCATACAGGAGATGGATTCCGGCAAGCTCATCTCCTGGCAGGATGCCAAACAGGAGCTTGACTTGTGAATTGGCAGGGTTTCGCAGTATACGGGCTGTTGGGCAACGCTACCGCATCATTTATCAGATTGAGGTTGTTAGACGAGTGAAAGCATCCTGAATAAAAAGTCAGTGAGTTTTAGCCGTTGGAAAAAGGAGACAAAATGCCTAAAGGGAGCCGTACAACATTATTCGTAAGCTCTACATGTTACGACCTTGCTCAGCTGAGAACCGACCTACGAGATTTTGCGGAATCCATGGGTTTAGAGCCAATGTTGTCAGAATTAGACACCTTTCCAGTCGATCCTTCGCGAGATACTGTGGAAAACTGTATTGATGCAGTACGAACACGTGCCGACGTCTTCTTGCTTGTAGTGGGCGGTCGTTACGGTTCCATTAATGACACAGGAAAGTCGATCACAAATTTGGAGTATCTTGAAGCTGCGGCAAGGGGAATACCAAAATATGTGTTCGTTAAAAGTGAGATTCTTTCATTGCTCCCCATTTGGCGAGACAATCCCGATGCAGATTTCAGCTCAACCGTTGATACACCCAAGCTTTTTGAATTTGTTTCGCACCTAAGAGATAATGGCGAAGTCTGGGTCTTTCCGTTCAATAATGTACAGGACATTACAAGCACACTTCGAAAGCAGTTGAGCTATCTCCTTGCTGATTGTCTTGAAATACGTTCAAAAATGCTGACGGTTGAGGTTTCATCTCTACAACTTGGGCCTGAATCACTTCGAATATTTGTCGAAAAACCTAAAGGGTGGGAATATCTTGTTTTCGCTAAGCTGTTACAGGAGCGGATTCGATTACATGAACACAAAAAACTTGATGCCGAACTGGGAATAAGTTTTGGCCCTGTAATAGACCTTCTTGATCGTCCTAAGGCATTTAAATGGGTCTCTGGAAAATGCGCCCAAGCTTCGCAGACGGTACAGCACTTATCGCTTGCACTTAACTCAGGTATTGAAAAGGCCGTAGGTGAGCCAGGTGAGCCTGGTGATATCCACAGAATAGTACATCTTGCTTCAAGAATTGCTGACGGCTACTCTCAGATCCTAGATTGGACACTTGAATTTAGTCGGCTGAATGTTGAGCCCGAATTGAAAAATCTCATGGCACTCGCGGGGATGCTTTCGGCCAGCATGCTCAATGAGATTGAGACTTATGCCTCGAGTTTGTACGACAAAATATGCGAGGTTATTGCAAGCCCTCCTACCGATAACATCGTAAAGTTTACGCTCACATTCACAGCGCCAGACACGACGGACTTCTTTAAGGAAATGGAGAGACTTCAGTTGTCGTCGTAAGGTGTAAGCATGAACGGTACCGAAAAAGTTGACCGTGATTTGATGTTGAAAAATATTACAAATACATATGGCAAGCCACACAGGACTTATGATGTGACAGATAACATACAAATGAAAATAACAGAATGGCGCGTATATGACTCAATTATTACTTTAGAAGATTGGAGATTAGAAGGAGTTGTAATGTTTTGGGTTAAACTAAACGCGCCCGTCAATATGTCATTAGGCTTTTAAAAAACCTTCGTGGTGTAGATATACTCATTTGACAAAATCTAGGTTAACCAACGGCGAGAACAACCAATATTCAACCAACGGCAGCACCGGTCAGCGGGAAAATGCCCTCGCCGACCGGTGTGCCTTGCCACGTTAAAATTTGACAGGAGAACATCATGAACACAACATATATTTTACGTCAATCAGATAATCTGGTGTTTACTACCGATAGTGAAACATTTACCTTTACGGCCAGGAGATTAGCTGATGTGAAGCGCAGGGCATTTCGTAAGCAGTTCCATGAAGATTCCAATCTGCGGCTTGAGGATGAGAGCGGTAAAGTTGTCAGCATTAAGCGCAGCGGTTTCAAATGGGAAGATAAATAATAATGCCGTAACGATATCCACTCAAAAACCTGGAATGTGAGGCGATTTAGTCACCTCGTAACCAATCCCCCAGGCAAATAACAGAACCATAGGAACTCTTGCCCTCCATATTTTCACTTGCCAACCACTATGTATTTTAGTATCCATAGTTACAGTAACCACCATTACTAAGTCTGGCGGGCCACATGAAATTCTATGATCGAGTTGATGAACTGGCAGTCCTTGAAACCATGCAGACCCAGTCGGAGCAAGCCGGGCGGATGACCGTTATTACCGGACGGCGCCGGGTTGGCAAGACCATGCTCGCGCTTGAATTTGCCGCCAAACGCCGCCATTTGTATCTGTTTGTCTCCAAAAAATCAGAGGGGCTGCTGTGTGAGGAGTTTGCCGAAGAAATCCGGGCGCGGCTGAACATCCCGCTGTTTGGCGAGATTCGTCATTTTCGCGATCTGTTCGCGCTCCTTATCGAGGCGGCACGGACTGAACCATTGACCGTAGTGCTGGATGAATTCCAGGAATTTTATGCCATCAATCCGGCGGTATATTCGGAGCTGCAACGGTTGTGGGATCTCAACCGGGCCGCTTGCAAGCTGCACGTTATTTTCATCGGCTCCGTCCAAAGTCTGATGCGGCGCATTTTTGAGGAGGCGCATGAGCCGCTCTTCGGTCGTGCCGACCGAATCATGCTGCTGCAACCATTCCCTGTGGCAACCGTATGGAACATTTTGCAGGATCATGGCGTGACCGATGTATCCGAACTGTTCTTTATCTGGGCGTTGACTGGCGGTCTCCCTAAATATCTTGATGCCCTGGCTTCGGCTGGCGCCCTGACAAAGGTTAAGGCTCTGGAGTTATTCCTGTCGCCTCACTCTCCCTTTCTCAATGAAGGCAAAAACCTGCTGGTGGAAGAGTTTGGCCGGGAATATGGTACGTACTTCTCTATTCTTGAGCTGATCGCCTCGGGCAAAACATCACGCCCTGAAATTGACTCCACGCTTGGTATTCACTCAGGTGCATATCTTGCGCGACTTGAACAGGAATATGCCGTGATTGCCGCAATTCGTCCGCTGGGAGCGACACCGGGGAGTCGAGTGATCAAGTACGTCATATCCGATAATTTTCTCAGTTTCTGGTTTCGATTTGTCTTCCGCAACCGTTCCGCTGTTGAGACCGGCAATTTTGTTTATCTGCGCGAGGTTGTCGAACGGGATTGGTCTACCTGGTCTGGCCGGCTGCTGGAACGCTATTTTCAAAATCTGGTGGCGTCAACAGGGCAGTATAACCGGATTGGCAATTGGTGGGAGAAGGGGAATAAAAACGAAATCGATCTTGTCGCGGTAAATGATCTGAAAAAGATCATACTGGCGGCAGAAATCAAGCTCAATCCCGGTCGGGCAAGTATGGCTGAACTAAATCGTCGGGTGGAGCGGCTTAAGGATGCCTTTCCCGGCTATGCTGTCACCTGCCGGATTCTTGGCGTTGAGAATGCGCACGATTTTTTGTGAGCGGCGCAACACAAATACAAAGAAGAACAATACAAAACCAGGAGCTGTAATGAAGTTGACAGACGAACAAACCCGAAAACTGAATACGTACATCATCGAAGCTACCGGCCTGAAATCCTTTCAGGTTGAACATACTGTTGAGCTGCTGCAGGAAGGGGCAACGGTTCCCTTTATCGCCCGCTACCGCAAGGAGTATACCGGCGAGCTGGACGAGGTGCAGATTCGCACGGTGGAGGAGCAGTTCGCCTATTTCTGCGAACTGGAAGAGCGCAAGGTCACGGTACTTAAATCCATTGACGAACAGGGAAAACTGACGCCCGAACTGCGGGAGCGGATCGAAAGCTCCCGCCAGAAAACCGAGGTGGAAGACCTGTATCTGCCGTACAAGCCGAAGCGGCGCACCAAGGCGACCATTGCCCGGGAACGGGGGCTGGAACCGCTGGCCGACATCATTGCGGCCCAGGAATTGTCTGCCGGTACGCCGGAAGAAGCGGCGCTTCTGTTTGTTGATCCTGACAAGGAGGTTCCGGATGCAGCGGCAGCGCTGGAGGGGGCGGGACATATCCTGGCGGAACGGCTTTCCGATGATGCCGACGCGCGCGCCATGGTGCGGCGCCTGACCGGCGAGCAGGGCATTATGACCTCACGGGTGGCGACCGAATTCAAGGAGCAGGTCACCAAGTTCGAGATGTATTACGATTTCCAGGAACCGCTCAAGGCGATTCCGTCGCACCGGATGCTGGCCATGCGGCGCGGCGAAAAGGAGTCGGTGCTGTTTCTGTCGATCACCGCGCCGGTGGAGCAGATTCTGGCGGGACTCAAGTCGCGCCTGATCCTGCGGCGGAGCAGCATCTTCACTCCGCTGCTGGAGCGGGTGGCCGAGGATGCCTACAAGCGGCTTATTGCTCCGTCCATCGAAGTGGAGCTTCGGCTGGAGAGCAAGGAGCGCGCTGACGAGGCAGCCATTACGGTGTTTGCCCGCAATCTGCGCGAGCTGCTGCTGGCTCCGCCCGCCGGGGGAAAACGGGTATTGGGGATCGACCCCGGTTTCCGTACCGGTTCCAAGCTGGCAGCGGTGGATGCAACCGGCCGCTTTCTTGAGCATGTCACGGTGTATCCGCACATCGGCGAGGGGCGCATTCCCCAGGCAAAGCAGGATCTGCTCCGGTTGGTTGAAACACATGACATCGAAATGATTGCCGTCGGCAATGGCACCGCCGGGCGAGAGATGGAAATCTTCGTCAAGGAAACCCTGGCCGGGGTTGGAAAACACCTTCCGGTGGTGTCGGTCAGCGAGGCGGGGGCCAGCGTCTATTCGGCTTCGGAAATCGCCCGCGAGGAGTTTCCCGAGTTGGATCTGACGGTGCGCGGCGCGATTTCCATCGCCCGCAGGCTGCAAGACCCGCTGGGTGAGCTGGTCAAGGTCGATCCCAAGAGCATCGGGGTCGGCCAGTATCAGCATGACGTCAACCAGGCGATGCTGAAAAAGTCGCTGGACGGCGTGGTAGAATCGTGCGTCAACTACGTGGGGGTCGATCTGAATACGGCGTCGTGGGCGCTGCTCTCCTACGTGTCCGGAGTCGGGCCATCGCTTGCCAAGGCCATTACCCGCTACCGCGACGAGAACGGCTCGTTCGAGTCACGCAAGGCGCTTCTCAAGGTACCCCGTTTCGGGGTAAAAGCGTTCGAACAGGCGGCGGGCTTCCTGCGCATTCGCGGCGGCAAGCACCCGCTGGACAACAGCGCTGTCCATCCCGAAAGGTATGCCCTGGTGGAGGCGATGGCCGCCGATCTGAAAATATCGCTGGCGCAGCTGATGAACGATGCCGTACGGGTGGCCGAGATCGACCTGAAGCGCTATGTAACCGGTGAGGTCGGCCTGCCGACGCTGAATGATATCGTAGCCGAGTTGAAAAAGCCGGGACGCGACCCGCGCAGCCAGTTCCAGACGGTGGCTTTTCGGGATGATATCCGCGAGATCGGCGACCTGAAAGAGGGGATGATCCTGCAGGGGGCCGTGACCAACGTGACCGCGTTCGGCGCCTTTGTCGATATCGGTGTGCATCAGGATGGCCTCGTGCATATCAGCCACCTGGCCAACCGCTATATCAAGGATCCGAACGATGCCGTCAGGGCGGGGCAGATCGTCAAAGTCAAGGTGCTGTCCGCAGACCCCCAGCGCAAGCGGATTGCGCTGTCCATCAAGGAAGCGGAGCAGGGCGGTAAAACGGCGAATTGATTCTTTCGCCGGTAACAGGTGGAAATAAAACTGAAGTCAGGAGTCTGTGGTAATGGAAGAAAGACAGGGTATCAACAAGCTGAGGCGTCCGGCGGCAGAGTCGAGCGCGGACAGGATGGCAGTCCGGAAGATGGTCAAAGTTGCGCCTCTGGTGGAGGATGCATCGCCCGAGGTTGCGCGGGAGAATATTGTCAAGGAGATGATGAGAATCTTCGACGGTCTGCTGGGGTGCTCATCGAAGCGTGCCGGGGTAAACCTTGCCATGATAAAGACCGCGGCGAAAGGGAATCCGAAAGCCGAAAAGGTCAAACCGGAAAGCGGGACTCAGCGGCGGTTGGAACAGGAAATCTACCAGTTGGTCAAGAGGCTGGTCGAGCTTGATTCACCCAACACCGGCTACGCCGTCAACGTCCTTGTCAATAACGTGGATTATTACTACAACAAGGTCAACGTACCGCTCTCGTTCGGGACCTTTCTTGGTTCACTGGTGTCGTATCTGGAAGGGCATGACTGTCTGAGCATCTGCCCCGATGAAATGGCGAAGCTGAAAACGCTTCTCGCCCGGGGATAACCGGCGAGATGCTGCATGCACCTCACGATGCATGCATGCCGCTCTTTTTCGATTGTTTCAGGTGGGCCAGAAAGACGGCATGGCGGAGCCCTCCCCGGCCGGGGCGCTCGGTCGTTACGGTGAAGCCGGCACTTTGCAGGCGTTTGTCAAAGCTTTCATCATACTGTTCCCCCCACACCGCCACGGTTCCGCACGGCTTGAGGGCGGCCCGCATGTTGTCGATGGCCCGGCTGCCGTAGAGCGGGTCGTTGCTCGGGTGCGTTTTTGCATGGGGGCCGCGGTACAGGTCGAGCACAATGGCGTCGAAGCGTTCATCCCCTCCGTTTACCGCACTCCGCCGGATCAGGTGGGCTACATCGCCGATTTCCACCGTTACCCGCGGGTCGTCCACGGCATTTCCTGTCAGTGCCGCCAACGGTCCCCGGCACCATTCACGCACGACCGGATTAAGTTCTGCGACCACGACCCGGGCTGAAGCGGGCAGAGAGTCCAACACTGCCCTGAGCGTAAAACCCATGCCAAGTCCGCCCACCAGCACCTGTGGAGCGTCAGCTTCCTTCAGGTGGCCGCAGCCGAGCTGACCGAGGACTACTTCCGAGCGGTTTGCCATGCTGTTCATCAGGACCTGGGACCCGATCATGATCATGAAGTCCTTCTCGCCGCGCTGGCGCAGCTCTAATGCCCCTTCGTCCGTCATCCTGCTTTCAATAATTTTCCAGGGCTGCGCCATGGTGTTCTCCTGTCGTTAACCAGAAAAAACAGTTATCCACGAAAAGCACGAAATACACGAACGAAATATGAAATATATACGATTTCACGGTGTCACCTGCTTTGTGAACTACTATTTTGCTGTAATGGCTTTGTTTTTCGTGTCTTTTCGAGATTTTCGTGGACTCAAAAGGTTTAGTGTTAACTGTTGGCTGCCGGGACAGTCTTTATCCGCGGAATGAGTCCCGGATCGACGGAAGCCATCCGTTCTTTGCCGCACTCCTCCAGAGCTGCTCTCATCCGTTCCGAATCGGCGATAAGGGCGCAGACATCGACCCATTGGCATTGGTCAGGGACGCGGCGTAAATAACCGGCTCCACCCGTGAGCAGGCTGACGGCTCCACCGAAATTCCCGTTGCGCCAGTGATGCAGCGCTATAGCTATCTGGATAATCCCTTGATAAAAGTCGCGCATTTCACCGCTCTCCCCTATCCAGAGATCTTCCACGGTTTCGTGACATTCATACCACTCGCCCAGGTTAAACTCACGGATTCCCTGAAGTAGTTGTCCCGGAGGCGCGTCTTCACATGATCTTTTCATGTCAGCTCCATCTGTCTGTTGTATAACCCACCAAACCGGTCGGCAATATTGCGAAAAGATAACGGTAAATGGTACTATACAGGGAGGAGTTGAAAGGTAAAAGCCTGAAGTGTATGTCAGGCTTGGGAAGGAGAGGGATATGAACATCCTCGAATGCACGTTGAAGATGAAACGGGAAACACAGGCGCATTATGAACAGCTTGCGGAGGTTGCGACGGATACGGATTTGAAACGTCTGTTCTCCCTGATGGCGGCAGCCGAGGCCGAGCATATTGCAAAGCTCGCTGCTGTGAAAAACGATCAGGAAACCGAACTGGTGCTTGATGTGAACAGGCTTGAAGAGAGTGTCTGCGTCTACAGTCCGCATATTGATCCGCGCCATCTTGCCGATGCCTTGCGCAACGACCCGGACGCCTATCGTCATGTCGTTGCGGAAGAAGAGGGGATGATCGAGTTTTTCGATCAGTTGAGTAATCAGGCTGAAAGCGAAGAGTTGAAGAGAATCTGCCGGTTGCAGGCTGACAAAGAGCGCGAACACCTGACAATGCTTGAAAATATCTATTTCTTTGTCGAAGAGCCACGGACATATCTTGAGTGGGGTGAGTTCAGTAACCTCAAAAGTCTTTAGTGGCCGGGAAGGGAGCAGAAGTCATGACAGCCAGCAGCTATGAGCGGGTATGCTACCGGACGGAGCAGCAGGATGAGCATGTTCCTCTCAGCAATTTGAGGAGCGGCCAGCTTGGCTATTCTTTTGGCTGTACGCGTGAAGGAGTGACCGTGCAGGTGAGGCTGGTCAACGGCGAACTGGATTCATGGAGCCGGGAGGAGTGTGTTGAAGCGTTCATGGAGCCGGTCTGTTAGCCGTTGCGGGTGATGACTTCTGGCCCGGCAGGTGCTATAAAGATGTGTAACGATGCAGAAAACGGAACAGCAATGAAATGGAGGAACATGATGGAGGGGATCAAGCGTTTTTTTGCCACGGAGGACAAGTTTGCCCGTCATTCCGGCATCGAACTTGTTGAGGTGGGATCCGGTTGGGCGAAGGCCAGCATGAAAATCGAGCCGTTCCATCTGAACGGAGCCAAAACAGTTCATGGCGGCGCGATGTTCACGCTGGCCGATTTTGCTTTTGCCGTGGCCTCAAATTCCCATGGCATATTGGCCATGGGGATAAATACCAGCATGTCCTTCGTGAAAGCGGCTCTGCAGGGTGCCTTGTATGCCGAGGCAAAGGAGCAGTCGCTCAATGCCAGGTTGGCATCGTACGCAGTGACGATCACCGATGATGCGGGTGATGTGGTGGCGCTGTTTCAGGGGATGGTGTACCGGAAAAAGGAATCGATAATTCCGGTTGAGTAGGAAAACAGGCCTGAGTAGTACCACACTTCCGCACCTCCCTTCTCCCTGAGGGAGAAGGTGGCCGAAGGCCG
>MGZJ01000057.1:0-8764 GCA_001802645.1 Geobacteraceae bacterium GWC2_53_11
CCTTTGCCTCGCTCTTCAGCAGCGACGACATTGCCCGCCTCCGCAACAACGGCTCCTACCTGGCTCCGCGCGGTGGGTTCGATTACCTGAAACTGGCCGGTGCCTACCTGTACAGCTTCTTCATGAACCTGGTCTGGGTACTCTCCCTGTTCGTGACGCTTGGGGCGACGGTGCACTGCCTGTTCCGCGGCATCGATTGCCTGCTGGGCGGTCACTACGGCGAGTTCCTCCTCTGTGCCGCGATCCTGGTCTTTGCGGTGCATTTTTTCCTGCATGTATTCAGGTGGTGCTGCTGGTCCTCCCGCGTGCTCTATGCCGTGGAAGGGGTGCTTTTTGCGCTGGCCCTGCCGTATGCGGCCAGCCGCATCTATGGCGCCTATGCCGCTGCCGACGGCGTCTTTACCCGCATCCTGATGGGGTGCGCCTGCACCGAAACTATCGGCAGCCGGCTTGAATCCCTGCTGGCGTGCGGCAGTTGCTGGAAAACCGTTCTTGCCTTCCTTGCGATCCTGATCGTCACCGGCTTCTTCGCTAATCCCAATATCCTCACGTTTCATCGCTTCTACCGCGACGCTCTGGCTGCCGCCTACCTGTCGCTCGTGCGAGGGGTGGACCGGGCGTTTGAACTCTTTACGCTCAATCCCGGCACCACTGCTCAGGAGTGGGGCGCCTCGCCGTATCCGCTCATCAATACCTGCCTCAACCTGCAGGGGAGGGGGGATGAGAAGTTTACCGGAAGCAGCACCTGCGAGCATTTCATCCTGTCACCGCTTTACTGCGGCTCGAAACTGACCGGCTATGCGCCCGGTTCCGGCACCGCATACCGTTCCATGACTCTGTCCACCGCCATGGCGGTTTCGGGGGCGGCGGTCAATCCGGATATGGGGTACAAGACCAACCGCTTCCTGGCCTTTGCCATGACGATCCTCAACCTGCGTCTCGGTTACTGGGCGCCCAACCCTGCTGCCCGCGTCGTGCCCAAACTTACCTGGTGGCCGTGGTACAACATGGCCGAACTGGTTTCCCGCACCGACACCAACCGGAGGCGCGTGCTTCTCTCCGACGGCGGGCATATCGAAAACCTGGGCGTGTTCGAGCTGCTGCGCCGCCGTTGCCGGCTGATCCTGTCCGTGGACTCCGGAGCCGATCCCGATTACTGTTTTGAAGATCTGCAGGAGCTGATTATCCAGGCGCGTAACATCCTTGGCGTGGCGATTACCTTCCGCGACCGGCCGGAGGATGTCATCAGGCCCGAGGCGTCGTACGGTTATTCCCGCGAACAGTACGCTATTGCCGACCTCCGTGCCCTGCCGGGCGCCCATCCGCGTATGGCAGGCTACCGGGGCGTGCTGGTCTATCTCAAATCCTCGCTGAAGGCGCCGCAGACGGTGAAAAAGAGCGCCGAACCGAGCTACCTGTATAAGACGTGGCACACGGCGTTCCCCCACGAATCCACGGCGGACCAGTTTTTTGACGAACCGCAGTGGAACGCCTACTACACGCTCGGCAAGCATATGGCGGAGGATCTTTTGCAGGATGTGTTGGGGAAGGCTCCCAGCCCCGCTGATACCGGCAGCATGACCGGCAGGGAGTGGCATGAGGCGTTTGCTCAAACTTTAAAATCTTGAGTAATCTTGAGATAGTCGTGAAGCTGAAGAGGAGGAGAACACCATGCGCGACGTTATTCTGCATGCTTTTGACTGGAGTTTTGCCGACATCACCGCACAGGCAGCCCACATAGCTTCCGTTGGCTATGGCGCGGTGCTGATCTCGCCGCCGTTGTACAGTGACGAAAATGGTCCGGAGTGGTGGCAGAGATACCAGCCGAAGGATTATCGCCTGATCCGCTCCCGTCTTGGCGGCATGAGCGAGCTGACAGCGGCCATCAAGGCGTTGCACGATAACAACGTCCGGGTGTACGCCGACATTGTCTTTAATCACATGGCCAATGAAAACCGGCCGGATCGCCTCAATTTTCCCGGCAATGCCGAGCTGCAGCGCTACCGGGACAAGCGACACGACTATGAAAAAGACCTGCTGTACGGCGACCTCGACAATGGGCTGTTCTCGCCCTGGGATTTCCACACTGACGGCAATATCCTGGACTGGATGAGTCCGCATGAATCGACCGAGCACTCGCTTTCCGGTCTCCCCGATCTGGAGCTGAATCCCTGGGTAGTCGATCAGCAGAGACTCTGTTTGCGCGCACTCAATGCCCTCGGCTTTGACGGGTATCGTATTGACGCTGTCAAGCACCTGCCGGGCGAGCATGTGCGCCAGGTCTTCCAGACCACCGAGATGGCCGGCAAATACCTGTTCGGCGAGGCCCTGACCGCCAACGATCACGAAGAGCGGCTGTTCCTCTGGCCGCTGGTGACGGAAACCTATATGTCGTTCTACGATTTCCCGCTTTTTGAAACCTTGCGCAGGGTCTTCGCGCCGACCGGGAGCATGCGTGAACTCGTTGATCCGGCTTCCTATGGTCAAGCCCTGCCGTGGCGGCGGGCCGTGACGTTCGGTGTTACCCACGATATTCCGAACAACGATGGCTTCCGTTGGCAGTTGCTGTCCTCCCAGGATGAGTTCCTGGCCAAGGTCTACATCATGGCTCGGGATGGCGGTGTTCCGCTGATTTATTCCGACAATAACCAGAGTGCCGGCAAATTTCCCGAAGACCGCAATCGCTGGACAAACGCCTTTGACCGCCCTGATATCGTGGCAATGGTCGCTTTCCACAATGCCGTTCACGGCACGCAGCAACGGCCGCTGTACGAGGACGACGGCTTTCTCGTTTTTGCCCGCGGAGATCAGGGCATTGTGGCGATCAACAAAACCGACAGTTGGCAGCAGGCCACCATCCAGACCTGGGGATTGCGCCAGGGGGAGTATCGCTGCCGGATTCATGGCAACAGGATGCAGGTGAGTGGTGAACGCTTCACGTTCGCTATTCCACCCCGTCAGGCCCAACTCTGGTTGTACGACGCGGCTTGATTGAGGTTTTTGTTGTTTTCGGGAAGAGTATAGATAGTACTGGAAAATACGTACCGAATTCTGATAAAAGTCTGAGTAATCTCTGCCCCGCACGGAGGATACATGAAAAACGCCGATGAACTTACACGCTATCGCTGTTATGAAATCTTTTCCCAATCCAGCGGTGTTGAGATCCGCGATGCGGTCAAAAGCCATGAGGAAAACGGCCGGGTGGTGGAGCGGGCCGGTCGCATCCAACTGCGCTTTTTCAAGCTGACGCCGAAGACCAAACCTGATGAGGTCACCCAGATCCGCTTTATCTGTGAACCGGATGAGGCTTTTGCCCTGGCGCTCATGATCGGGCAGGTGGCTGGTTCTTCCGTGCCGTGCAAGGAAAAGCTCAATCCCCACAAATTCGCCGTTGGCGAACTGGGGGGCGAAACAGTGACGACCCTCGCCGTGGAAAAGTGGGAGCGGGGTGGCAAGAGCGGGTATGCACTGACGATCGGACGGGGCAAGGATTTCATCAGTGTGGCGGTGCCGTTGACAAAGTTTCTTTTTGCGGCAGAATTCCTCAGATCATTTGCTACGGAGCAGTGCTGGGTGGAACGGGTCTCCCGGAGAGGTTCACCGGCATGAAGCGGGTGACGTCCGTGCCCGATAAAATATGGCATTATCAAACGTACTGTTGATAAATTTTAAAAATGACCTTTACATGAACACGCACACACGATAGCATTGCCAATCATTTCCGACTGCATCGGATACACAGCGAGGAACCGCATGGCCGAGAATCCGCGTTATCATATGATCTCCCGTTTTGATCTGCATCAGCGCCTGATGCACAGCGCCCGCAACGTGTTCAATGTCATGGCCGATATTGCGTTGGAAGAGTGCCACGAAGGTCCGGGCGAGGATCAGGAGGAGTGGGTGACGGCGCTGATCGGTTTCGAGGGATCCTACAGCGGGTTGGTGGTGCTGCACTGCCCTGAACCGTTGGCGCGGCGCACGGCGAGCAGCCTGCTCCGTGTTGGCGAAGATATTGCCGTGCAGGATGTGCATGACGCGATGGGCGAGGTGGTCAATATCCTGGGGGGCGATATCAAGCTGCTCCTGGATGGCAGCGGAAAACAGGTGCATTTGTCCGTTCCGTCCGTGTTCGATGGCGAAACCGGTTTCCATGACGAATTTATGATGGTACCGGAAACGGTCTCCCTGGCCATGTCTAACGGCGATGACCGCCTGATGGTCGGGGTACAGATCCGCCGGGGCGAGTGAATTCAGTTTGGTGTGTTGAACCGTAGCTCCCCTTCAAAATCCCTATTTCAGTACAACTCCCGATAAAGTACCGTTTAATACCTTCTTTCTGTTCAAGGAGTATGACGTGGAATCAACTTCCCCTTTTGACGTCATCGTTGTCGGCGGCGGCCCGGCCGGCGGGTTTGATTTCGATGAGCCGGAATGCGCCGGGTAATGGCGATACGGCTCTTCATCGCCATAGAGCTGCCTGACGGGCTTAAAAGAGCATTTGCCGGCCTGCGCACGCCGATCCCCGGTGCCCGCTGGGTGCCGCCGGAACAGATTCACCTGACGCTGGCGTTTCTCGGTGAGGTGGAGGAAACTGCCGTTGGGCATCTGCACGACGAACTGTCACGTATCCGCATTCCGAGCTTCAAACTTCGTCCCGCCGGGACCGGCTGCTTTCCAGGGCGGCAACGGGCGCGGGTGCTGTGGGTCGGGCTGGAGCCGGAACCGCACCTGCGTGACCTTGCCGCTGCCGTACAGAGCGTCCTGCTCGCCTGCGGCATCCCCCAGGAAGAACGCCCCTTCTCGCCCCATATCACACTGGCCCGGCTGAAGCTCCCGGCGCCGCGTGAGGTTGGCCTCTTTTTGTCAGGGGAGCCGAAGCATGCATTTCCGCTGGTCCCCGTGCGTGAATTCATCCTTTTCCAAAGCCGCCTCTCCTCGGCCGGTGCCCAGCATGTCCCGCTCCACAGCTTCCCTCTTACCTGATTCGGCTGCTTGACTGGCACCGTTAAAGGCGTATAATAAACATAGAAACAGGATGCTCTTTTACAAGCTGTTCTGGGGTGTGCGTATGTATGCCGTGAACCACTACCGATGAGTGAAAACAAGGTGATGTGTCCGGGTAAGGGCGTGGTGTGTTCGTCCTCTTCCGGTGTGGACGCCTGAAGCGCCTTTCCTGGGAAATGATGAGAGAAAAGGGTAGTAATGTGAACAGTGCTACGGCACTCCGGAACATGGTACTGATTGGCGCACGTGAGATAAGGCCGAAGGCTTATAATCCCATCCGCCAGGCGCGTAGACCGCTTGAAAAAGGGGACCGGGGAAAGTTGACGGTTTACCGACGGATTGTAAAAAATATTCTCTATTGTGCGTCAATCGGTGTTTATAACAGTAAAGCCTCGGAACTGTTCGGGGCTTTACTCGTATCCGGAGCTCCTGAAAAAGCATTTTGAACTAGTTGTGCCTCCATCGGCTACCTCACCGATGTGGGGTGGACGGCGGAAAACAGGGCGAAGATGGAAGCATTCCTGGGCGGTGTTACCCTGCTCTGCTCCGAATGTACCTTTTTGGCGGCCGACGCTGCAAAGGCCCGGGCCTCGTACCATCTCTGCAGCGACGACCTGAACGAGCTTCTTGGGAAGCTTAAACCGCGCTTCCTGCTTCCGATGCACCTCTCCAAGGGGTATCTGCTCCGCACGGTGGCTCTCTACGATGAACTCCATCCGCCCGAGGGGACGAGCATCCTGCGCCTGCCGAACCATATCGTGCCGCAGCCGCTTATGGCCGCAGATGTGGAAGAGTGGCTCCGCCCGCCATTACAGTAAAGCCATCCTTCAAACTGCAGTCAAGCCACAGAGACACAGGGTTAGGGTGAGGGGGAAACGTTGGTAAATATTGCACTGCTGCCCCCTCATCCGGCCTTCGGCCACCTTCTCCCTCAGGGAGAAGGGAATAGCGGGAGATCAGTAGTAATCAGCAAACAATTTACCCTGAATTTAAGTATAATCTATGCAATGTTTGTCTCTGAGTCTCTGTGTCTCTGTGGCAAATGTATTTAGGCTAAACATCCAGTTCCACTACCGCCCGCCACTGATTATCCCTGAACAGGACCTGAAATCGGTGCAGCGTGACTGCCTTGACATCCACCAGCAGGCGGTGCCGTGCGGCATCGATCGGCTCCCCGCTGACGGTTGCCACCAGCTTGAAGATACTCTCCCGTTGCTCTATCCGGACGGAGTCGGCATGCAGCAGAAGCCGGTGGGCGTCCTTATGGAAGATCAATTCCTGGAGGAACGAGAACAGTAGCAGGTCCAGTTCCTCATGTTTAAGCCGGATTACACGTTTCTGCTCGTGCGCCACCTGCTCCGGTGCGGCAGTCATCGTGCGGAGCAGGGCTGTTGCACAGGAGATGAACAGCTCTTCCCGCGTATCCCCCCATGCCTCGAAGGCCACGTCGGCGGTGGTGATTTCATCCTGAAAACGGTACGGCATGGATTACTCCATTAGAATCAGCCCTTGATATTCCCCATCGGCACCAGTTTTGCGACTCTCCTGCTCAATCCCGCGTCTTCGGTTACCCGCGTCACCACATCGATATCCTTGTAGGCCAGCCCCGCCTCTTCGGCCAGGCCGCCGTAGGAATCGGTGCGGACGTGGATGCCGCGCCGCTCCATGTCATCAAGCAGCTTGCGTCCCTGGACCATCTTCTTGGCCTGGTGGCGGCTCAAGGTCCGACCGCTGCCGTGGGCGGTGGTGTAGAAGGTCGGGGCGGCGCTTGCTTCCCCGGCCAGCAGGTAGGAGCCGGTTTCCATGCTGCCGCCGATGATGACCGGCTGGCCGGAGTCGCGGTACCGGTCAGGAAGGCCGGTCATGCCGGGTCCGAAGGCGCGGGTTGCCCCCTTGCGGTGTACCAGCAGCTCACGCTCCACTCCGTGAACGATGTGTTTTTCCAGCTTGGCGGTGTTGTGGGCCACGTCGTAGACCATGTCCATGCCCAGATCCCTGGGTGAACGGTGAAAAAGCCGGGAGAATACTTCGCGGATGCGGTGGAGGATCACCTGGCGGTTGGCAAAGCCCATGTTGGCCGCGCATTTCATGGCGGCGAAGTAGGCTTGCCCTTCGGGGGAACGGAACGGGGCGCAGGCCAGTTCCCGGTCATACAGTTTGATCCCGTATTTGGTCGTCATGACCTTGAGAAATGTCTGGAGATAATCGGTGGCCACCTGATGGCCGAAGCCGCGGCTGCCGCAGTGGAACATGATTACCACCTGGTTGGGGATGGTGATGCCGAAGGCCCGGGCGGTTGCCGCGTCAAAGATGTTCTCCGGTCGCGCCACCTGGATCTCGCAGTAATGGTTGCCGGAGCCGAGGGTGCCGATCTGGTCGAAGCCGCGCTCGACGGCCTTGTCGCTGCAGGCGTCGGCATCGGCCCCCTCGAAACGGCCTCCCTCTTCGGTCATCTCCAGGTCTTCGGGCAGAGCATAGCCGTTTTCCAGGCACCAGCGGGAGCCGTTCTCGATTACCCGGCGGAAGGTGCTGCGCGAACAGCGGACAAAGCCGGTGCAGCCGACGCCGGTCGGGATGGCGAAGAACAGCTGGTCCACCAGTTCACGGATGCGGGGGCGTACTTCGTCCTCGGTCAGGTTGGTCAGGCAGAGGCGCATGCCGCAGTTGATGTCGAAGCCGATCCCGCCGGGGGAGATCACCCCGCTGTCCGGGTCGAACGCGGCCACGCCGCCGATGGGGAAGCCGTATCCCCAGTGGCCGTCCGGCATGCACCAAGCATAGTCAATGATGCCGGGAAGACAGGCCACATTGGCGGCCTGGTCGAAGACCCCGGCCTCCATGCCGCCGATGAGAGACTCAGATGCGATGATCCGGGCCGGCACCCGCATCCCCTCCTTGTAGGTGACGGGGAGTTCCCAGATGGTGGGCGATATTTTACGTAATAGCTCTGGAAGTGACATGGCAGATTCCTCCATTCACAACATCAAATGTTCGTTTTGTTATAGGTAGATAGTACCATATCAACGGATAAAGTCGTGGGGTGTGTTCGGGGCTGAAATAGGCGATTCACTCGCGCAAAGGCGCAAAGTCGCAAAGAGAGTCAAAAATATGTGATCACGCAACGACGCAACGAACGCGACGGAAAAACTGTCAGGCTTTTTTTTAAGACAGATAAATCCGGAAATGCAGGTGTTAACGTTGCGTCGTTGCGTGAGACAGGTCCTTCTGTTACCTTGGCGCTCTTTGCGCCTTTGCGCGATAAATATGCTTCTGAGAATTAGTATTTTACTCCCTGCTCAAGCGGCAGAATTACCGTGAACGCCGCTCCCTGTCCCGGTGAACTGTTCACCCTGATCTCTCCGCCGTGGTCCTTGACGATGCCGTAGGAGACCGCCAGTCCCAGACCGGTGCCGTGCGCCTTTGTGGTGAAAAACGGTGTGAAGAGCTTTTCCTGCACATCCGGGGCAATACCGGGGCCGCTGTCCCGGATCGTAACCGAATAATTTCCGGTCTGTTGATCCTCTTCAGTCACCACCGTCAGCGTTCCCCCCGCTTCCATCGCCTGCAGCCCGTTCACGATCAGATTGGTGAAGACCTGGCGGAGCTGATCTTCATCCCCTTCAATGCTGTCGCGGGCCACTTCGTACGCGCGTTCTATCCGGTAATTCTCCAGCGGAATCTGGTGGCCGATCTGTTCCAGAATATCATCCAGCAGCACATGCATCCGGAAGGGGCGCACGGCTTTCTTCTTGGTCCGGGC
>MGZJ01000057.1:8788-11728 GCA_001802645.1 Geobacteraceae bacterium GWC2_53_11
AGGCGGGGCGACATCTCCAGCAGTTCGGCGTTGCCACGGATTATCGCCAGCGGGTTATTGATCTCGTGCGCCACGCCGGAGGCCAGCATGCCGATTCCCACCAGCCGCTCGGCGCGGGCCAGTTCCTGCTGGGCCACCAGCAGCCACTGGTTTTTCTCCTCCAGCTGGGTGGTCCGTTCGGCTACCTTTTCTTCCAGCGTCCAGTTCAGCATCATTATTTCGGCTTCGCGTTCGATCAGGCGGTGCTTCATAATGTTGAACTCTTCCGCCATGACCGAGATTTCGTCATGCCCCCCCACCACGATATCCGGGATGTTTTCGCCCAGTGCCAGCAGGCGTGCCCCTTCCTCCACCGCCTTGATCGGGCGGGACAGGCTTGAGCCGAGCCATGCCGAAATGCCGACGCCGATCAGGGTCACAAAGAGGAGGATCGCCGTGAAGATGATATGTATGTGCGAATGCAGATCGAACAGGGGAAGCTGGGGGAGTTTCAGATAGATCGCCAGCACGCCGATCACCCAGAAGAGCACCACCGCGATCACCAGCGGCGTGAGGGTCGCCAGCGTCAGTTTCAGGCGGATCGAATAGCGCAGATACGGTCTCACGCTACCCCCTTTTCTGTCAGGCCATATTCAGCGATCTTGCGGTCAAGGGTCTTGCGAGAGATGCCGAGGATTTCCGCGGCACGGCTTTTCTGGAAGCCGGTTTCCTTGAGGATCGAGGTGATGTGTTGCCGCTCGATCTCGTCCAGAGCTATCAGCTGGGTTGTGCCGCTCGGGCCGGCAAGTGCTTCCCGGCGTGCTCCGAGCGGCAGCAGGTCGATGGTGATCATGCCGCTGCGGGCCAGGATCACCGCCCGCTCCATGACATTTTCCAGCTCGCGTACGTTGCCCGGCCAGTCGTACTGGAACAGCGCCTGCAGGGCGTCCTCCTCGATGCCGTGCACCTCCTTTTTCATGCGCCGGGTAGCCGCTTTCAGGAAGTGGCGCGCCAGCGGTTCGATGTCGTCGCGTCGTTCGCGCAGGGAGGGGAGGGTGATGGAGATGACGTTGAGACGGTAGTAGAGATCCTCGCGGAAGCGCCCGTCCCTGACTTCGTTCATCAGATCCTTGTTGGTGGCGGCGACGAAGCGCACATCCACCTTGCGTGTCCGGGTTGAGCCGAGCACGATGAAGTCCTTTTCCTGGGTGACGCGCAGCAGTTTGGCCTGGATCGCAGGACTGACATCGCCGATTTCGTCCAGGAATAGCGTTCCGCCGTCAGCCTCTTCCAGCAGGCCCTTCTGGTTCATGACCGCGCCGGTGAAGGCGCCGCGCACATGGCCGAATAGCTGGCTTTCCAACAGCGTATCGGAGAGGGCTGCGCAGTTGAGCGAGACGAACGGCTTGTCCTGGCGCGGGCTGTTGCGGTGCAGGGCGCCGGCGATCAGCTCCTTGCCGGTGCCCGATTCCCCCATGACCAGGATGTTGGCGTCGCTTTCGGCTACCTGCAGGGTCAGATCATAGACTTCGCGGAAGACCTGGCTGCGGAACACGATGGAGTCCGCCGCGCCGCCGCCGCGCTGCAACTCATCCCGAAGCCGCTGGTTTTCCGACGCCAGACGGCGATGGTCCAGCATCCTCTCCAGCATCCCGAGCAGTTTTTCCTTGGGGAACGGTTTGGTGATGTAATCGTACGCCCCCTGTTTGATGGCGCTGATGGCGTCGTCGATGGTGCCATGGGCGGTCATGATCACCACCGGCAGCTCCGGCCATCGTTTGCATACCTGGTCGAGAATCTGCAGGCCGTCGATATCGGGCATGCGCACATCCTGCAATACCACATCGCACGGTATGACCGTGGCGCTCCCCAGCCGTGCCAGCAGATCAAGCCCCCGCTGAAATGTATCCACCTTGTATCCGCACGCCTGCAGAAGCTTGTCGAGATAGCGCAGTATTTCCGGTTCGTCGTCACAGACAAATATGGTCGGCATCGTTGGCAGCTCCCTTGAAATCAGCGTTGTCCGTTAGATTTATCATCTGCTAACAACCCTCCCTAGTGCGAGGGTTGTTTCTAACTCCCCTCCTATTTTAGGAGGGGTTGGGGGTGGTAAGGTTTTCGCTTTTGATTCTGTTTTGATTTTTAAGATTGATGAGAATCAAAGGCAACCACCCCTAACCCCTCCTTAGAGGAAGGAGGGGGACTAAATACAAAGACTAATCTGAATACCGCTGAGTGAAATTGGACAAAAAGATACACCGACGGACAAAAAGAAGCAACCGGAGTTTCTTTTTGTCTCCGGGACCGCTTGTGACTGAAGGTGCATACGGTAGATAAATCATGATGTTACGCCATAACAACCCTCCTCATTCCGCTTGGCATGGCTGTTGCCGTATACGCAACTGCTTTGCGGACACATCAAAGAGGTACGAAAATATACGGAAGCGGAGGATGGTATGGGTAAGGAAGAGCTGTTCCCCAGTGTAAGTCGCCGGGATTTCATGAAGACATGCATCACGGTCTCGGCCATGCTGGGGCTGCCGATCAGCATGGTCAGCAAGGTCGCCGAAGCGGCGCAGAAAAAGGACAGCCGTCCTACGGTGATCTGGCTGCACTTTCAGGAGTGCACCGGCTGTACGGAGTCGTTGATCCGGTCGTCGCACCCCACAGTCGGCAACCTGATTCTGGACATGATTTCCCTGGACTACCATGAAACGCTCATGGCCGGTTCCGGGCATCAGGCCGAGAAGTCGCTGCACGATTCCATGCTGGCCAACAAGGGTAAATATATCCTGGTGGTCGAGGGTGCCATTCCGATGAAAGACAACGGCATCTATTGCAAGGTGGGCGGCAAAACCGCCCTTGACTCCCTGAAGAAGGCCGCCGACGGTGCCGCGGCCATCATCGCCATCGGCACCTGCGCCAGTTACGGCGGCATCCAGTCCGTCGGCCCCAACCCGA
>MGZJ01000057.1:11739-14582 GCA_001802645.1 Geobacteraceae bacterium GWC2_53_11
TCCCCGGCTGTCCCCCCAACCCCTACAATTTCCTGTCAACCGTGCTGCATTACGTCACCTTCGGTAAACTGCCGGAACTGGATCAACTGGGGCGTCCCAAGTTTGCCTATGGCCGCAAGATTCACGAACATTGCGAGCGTCGCGCCCATTTTGATGCGGGGCGTTTTGCCAAGTCGTACAGCGATTCGACCCATGCCGAAGGATATTGCCTTTACAAGCTGGGGTGCAAGGGGCCGGCGACCTACGCCAACTGTTCGGTACTCAAATTCAACGACGGCGCCGCCTGGCCGGTCGGCATCGGCCACCCCTGTATCGGCTGCACCGAGCCGGATCTGCTTTTCAAGACCGCTATTGCCGACAAGGTGCAGATTCACGAGCCGACACCGTTCGACAGCTATGCGCCGGTCGATCTTAAGGACAAGGGCAAAGGGCCGCATCCGCTCACGACCGGTGTCATCGGCATGGCTGCCGGGGCAGCAATCGGGGTCGGTGCCATGATGGCCAAGAAGCTTCCGGACGGACCTGACAAGGGGGATGACCATGGGAAAACCGAGTAGACGCCAGTTTCTCAAGCTGGTCGGAGCCACCGGCGCCGCCCTGTTGACGGGACGGGGCGTAGGGTCGGCATCCGAAGGACTCCAGGTCAATAACGATACGATCGGCATGCTCTACGACGCCACCAGATGCGTCGGCTGCAAGGCCTGCATGTCGGCGTGCAAGCGGGTCAATAGCGACTCCGGCAGTCTCTCCTACGAGCAGGCAAAGTTTGATACGGACGGCCTGTGGGATGCGCCCAACGACCTGTCCGGCAGCACCCGCACGCTGATCAAGCTGTTCAAGGAATCGGACAAAAAGTGGTCGTACGTCAAGTATTCCTGCATGCATTGCCAGAAGCCGTCGTGCGTATCGGTCTGCCCGGTCAGCGCCATGACCCGCGACAAGGTCACCGGTACCGTCGATTACAACAAGAATACCTGCATCGGCTGCCGCTACTGCCAGGTGGCGTGTGCCTTCAATATCCCGAAATTCCAGTGGGAAAAGGCCATTCCGCAGATCGTCAAGTGCGACATGTGCAAAAACACCAACCTGGCCAAGAAGGGGATCACCGCCTGCGCCGAAACCTGCCCGGTCGGGGCGATCACCTTTGGCAAACGGAAGGATCTGCTGGCGGAGGCCAAAAAACGCCTGCAGGAAAACCCTTCGAGATATCAGCAGCATATTTACGGTGAACACGAGGTGGGGGGTACCAACCACCTGTATCTGGCCGCCATGGAGTTCAACAAGCTGGGGCTGCCGGCCCTGAAAAGCGAGGCGCCGGCTGAGTTTTCAGAAAAGATCCAGCACACCATCTACAAGGGTTTCATCGCTCCGGTGGCGCTCTACAGCACGCTCTGTTTCATTGCCGTCAAGAATATGAAGGGTAATGGCGACAGCGACAAGAAAGACGAGGGGGAGAACCACCATGAGCCATGATGAATTTCAAAAGCATGATGCAAAGATCCTGACCCCCTCGTTTATCGTGCTGCTGGTGCTGACGCTGATCGGTTTTGCCCTGATCGGAGTGCGTTTCATCAAGGGGATCGGCGCGGTTTCAAATATGAGTGACGGCTATCCGTGGGGGATCTGGATTACCTATGATGTGGCCACCGGCACGGCCATCGCCTGCGGCGGCTATGCCATGGCGATCCTGATCTACATCAGGAATCACATGCATTACCACCCGATGATCCGTTCGGCCATCCTGACCAGCATGTTCGGCTACGGGTTGGCCGGCTTTTCGGTCATGGTTGACGTGGGGCGCCCCTGGAATGCCTACAACTTCTTTATCCCGTCCAAATGGCAGGCCAACTCGGCCATGTTTGAGGTGGCTCTCTGCGTCATGGCCTATACAACCGTGCTGCTGCTGGAGTTTCTCCCCGCTGTGCTGACGACGCTGGAAAAGACTGAATGGCAGACCCTGCAGAACCTCATGGACCGGCTGCACCGCTATACCGGCATCAAACGACCGGAGCGGATGGAAGAACGGCTGGAGTCGGTCAAGGATCTGGGGGCCTGGCTGAAGCCGCGCCTCGACAAGGTACTGATCTTCATCATCGTGCTCGGCATCACCCTGCCGACCATGCATCAGTCGTCGCTCGGCTCCCTGCTGCTGATCGCCTCCACCAAGCTGCACCCGCTCTGGCACACCGGCTTTCTGCCGCTCTTGTTCCTGATCAACTGCATGTTCATCGGCTACTCCATCGCCATTCTGGAATCGATCATCTCCTGCTACGCCTTCAAGCGGCCGTTTGAAACCAAGGAGCTGTCCGGCATGGCCCGGATCATTCCCTGGCTGACGGTCATCTGGCTCTGCGTCGTGGTGGGTGACCTTGTCTGGCGCGGCCAGGTGGGCGCGGCGCTGGCATTCGACTTCTACTCCGGCTTCTTCCTGCTGGAGTTCTGCCTGGTTGCCGGAGGTTCATTATTGATGTTCAGCGGCAAGAAGCGCCAGTCGATCCGCTGGCTGTTCGTGTCGGCGGCGCTGATCGTGCTGGGTGGGGCGCTGTACCGTTTTAACGTCTACCTGATCGGTTTCAACCCCGGTAAGGGGTGGCATTATTTCCCGGCGCTGGCCGAAGTGATGATTACGGTCGGTATCGTCGCCTTCGAAATCCTCGGCTACCAGGTCATCGTCAAGATCCTGCCGGTGCTGCCGAAGCTGCATACGCGCCAGCAGCTGGATGATGCGCATCGTTTGGCGGAGAAGGCGTAATCATTCCCTCCACCTAACCCCCTCCCATAAAGGGAGGGGGAACTAAATCAAAATTACAAGGAGTTCAATAATGGCTCGTATTACCCTTGAC
>MGZJ01000057.1:14597-75481 GCA_001802645.1 Geobacteraceae bacterium GWC2_53_11
GAAGGTCACCTGAGAATTTATGTGGAAGTAAACGGCGGCGCAGTAACCAACGCCTGGTCGTCGGCCCAGATGTGGCGTGGTATCGAGACGATCCTGCAGGGGCGTCCCCCTCAGGATGCCTGGATCTATGCCCAGCGCTTCTGCGGCGTCTGCACCACGGTGCATGCCATTTCATCGATCCGTTCGGTGGAAAACGCCTTGAAGGTGGAAGTGCCGCTCAACGCCCAGTACATCCGCAACATGATCATGGCCCAGCATTCGGTGCAGGATCATATCGTCCATTTTTACCATCTGTCTGCCTTGGACTGGGTTGACGTCGTCTCTGCCCTGAGGGCTGATCCGAAGAAGACCGCCCAGCTGGCCCAGAGTATTTCCGACTGGTCCGGCAACAGCGAAACCGAATTCAAGGCGGTGCAGGCCAAGTTGAAGTCGTTCGTGGAGACCGGTCGTCTCGGCATCTTCTCGTCCGGCTACTGGGGACACCCGGCCATGAAACTGCCGCCGGAGGCAAACCTGATGGCTGTTGCCCATTACCTGAAAGCGCTCGATTACCAGCGCAAGGCTGCCCAGGTCGGCGCTATCCTGGGGGGCAAGAACCCGCACATCCAGAACCTTTGTGTGGGCGGCGTTGCTACGGCGGTCAACTTTGACAACCTGGCCGCCATCAACATGGAGAAGATTGCCGCTTTGCGCGCCCTGATGGAAGAGACCCGCGAGTTCGTGCAGAAGGTCTACTATCCGGATATGATCGCCATTGCCTCGGCCTACAAGGAATGGTTCAAATACGGCAAGGGGGTCACCAATTACCTGGCTGTGCCGGAAATGCCGGAAGATACCAAAAACACCAAGTTTGCCCTGCCGGGCGCCATCATCAACAACGGCGACATCAAGGGGGCCCGCATCATCACCAACCATCAGGATCAGGGGTTAATAGGCAGCATCACCGAAAACGTCGCCCATGCCTGGTACGAGGGGAGCAGCAGCCACCACCCGTGGGAAGGTGAAACCAAGCCGAAATATACCGACTTCCAGGACGACGGCAAATATTCGTGGTGCAAGGCGCCTCGTCTGGACGGCAAAGCGGTGCAGGTTGGTCCGCCGGCCCAGCTGTTCGCCGCCTATGCGGGTGGCAACCAGAAGGTCAAAAAGCTCGTCGATGCCAGCTGTGCCAAGATCGGCATTGGGGTAGGGGATCTGCATTCCACCATGGGGCGTCTCGGCGCACGTGCTATCCGGGCGCACATCATGGCCGACTACTCGCTGGAATACCTGGACAAGTTCGTGGAAAATATCGGCAAGGGGGACAAGGTGTACGCCAACCATACTGAAATACCCAAGGGAGAGTATCGCGGGGTCGGCCTGCACGAAGCGCCGCGCGGCACGCTGTCGCACTGGATGGTTATCAAGGACGGCAAAATCAAGAATTACCAGGCGGTGGTTCCCTCCACCTGGAACGCCTCTCCGCGCGACGAAAAGGGTAATATGGGGCCGTATGAGGCGTCTCTGGTGGGCAATCCGGTGGCTGATAGCGAAAAACCGCTGGAAGTGCTGCGCACCATCCACTCCTTCGATCCCTGCATCGCCTGTGCGGTGCATACGATCGATCCGGAGGGGAAAGAGATTACGAAAGTGAAAGTGATGTAGCTTACCACCCCCTAACCCCCTCCTAAGCTAGGAGGGGGGATTTTTACCACTCAAACGGGGCTCCCCCTCCTGATTCAGGAGGGGGCCGGGGGGTGGTTAGGTTACCAAAGGAATTCTATGCAAACACTGATATTCGGGGCAGGCAACCTGCTCCTTTCCGACGAAGGTTTTGGAGTCCATTTTATCAAGTACCTTGAGGAGAAGTACCGCTTCGGGGATGACGTGGAGTTGTACGATGGCGGTACGCTGGGGATCATGGTTACCCACCTGCTGGAGGAGGCCGACCGGGTCTTTCTGGTGGATGTGGTTGAGGCCAAAGGTGAGCCGGGTGATATCTTCCGCTACGAGAAGGAGGAGTTTCTGCTGGGCAAGCTGCCGATCAAAATGTCGCCGCACCAGATCGGTCTTCAGGAGGTGCTGACGCTGTCCGAACTGCGCGGCAGAACGCCCGATCAGGTCACCCTGTTCGGAATTATTCCCTATTCCTATGAGGCCGGGGTGGAGCTGTCGCCGCTGCTTGAGGGAAAACTGCCCGCCCTGGCCGAACTGGTTGTCGGCGAATTGCGGGAGGCGGGGCACAGGATCTCACCCGTCTGACCACGATTCATCAAAAAAACACGAAAAAGCCGGACCCTGGCGGGTCCGGCTTTTTTTTATTCAACATCCTTGCGGATCATCTCAAGTATTTTGCTATACAACTCATCGCCATCCTTGCCGGTTACTTTTACCTTGTCAACGGTTGCCACCGGCATGTCACGGCAGGTGCCGCACTGCTTGACGCAACTCTTGACCTTGATGTTCAGGTCGGGAAATTCCTCTTCAAGCCGCCTGATTACCTTTCCCTTGCCCTTGTTATGTTCGCAGAAGCGTATCTTGGCCGGCATCAGCTTACACCGCCAACGGGGAGCCGACCGGAGCTACAAAAATACGTTGGGCCATTTCCGCGTCGATCATCAAGATGCCGTGGCCGTTGTCTCCTACCAGTTTAAGCTTGGCAATCAAGTCGCGGTCGTTATTCTCTTCCTCGATCTGCTCGGTCACGAACCATTGCAGGAAAATCTGCGTGGCGTGATCCTTTTCCTGCACCGCCTGCTCGCTCAGGTTATTGATGCACGAGGTGATCAGCTGCTCATGGGCGAGCGTACTCTTCATCATGTCGAGCAAAGATTTATATTTGTTTGGCACCGCCTTGCCGGCAGGCATGGAAATAACCACGCCCTGGTCAGCCAGGTAGGTGTAAAACTTCATAAAGTGGATCATCTCTTCACGGTACTGCACAAAAAACCAGTTGGCGGCTCCTTTCAGCCCCATTTCATTGGCACAGGACGACATAACGAGGTACAGATGCGCCGAGAATAACTCAAGATTCATATGAGTATTAAGCGAGTCGGACATTTTTTTACTGATCATAATTGATTACCCCCCTGTATATTTTTCTTCACTATAACGTATATCCGGACTTTTTCAATCCTGAATTGCGGTTTATCAGCTGAGGCGTGTCAACAAACTTTTGATTATTGTAATAATCGTTGAAATACCCTATGTTAGGCGGGCTGCAGTTCTGCTGCCCGCAATTTCAGAGGCTCTGGATGTGACATGAGTCACGAGGTTGACATGATTTGTGCTGAAAATCTCCTGGAAAAAATGCATATCCTGATGGAATTCTCCGCTATTATCAACTCAAGCCTTGATACGTCGCGTGTCCGGGAACGTGCCATTCAGGCCGCGACGCAATTGTTGCAGGCCGATGCCGGGAGCTTGCTGCTGGTTGATGCGGAGAACGGCGAACTGTTTTTTGAAGTTGCCACCGGCGACAAGGGTGAAAAGCTGAAGGAGATTCGCCTCAAGGCAGGTGAGGGGATTGCCGGATGGGTCGTGCAGACCGGTGAAGGGGTGATCATCAACGATGTGCAGACCGATCCCCATTTTTATAAGGCTGCGGACTCGGTCAGCAGCTATGAAACACGCTCAATGGTGGCTGTGCCGGTGAAATCGGGCACTGCTGTTATCGGAGTGCTGCAGGCGGTCAATAAATGCGGCCAGGAGTTTACTCCGGAAGATCTGGAAATGCTGAAGTCGCTGGCGTATCAGGTCGGTCCGGCCATTGAGAATGCCCGCATGTATGAAACGATGCGGGAATCGTTCTACGGCGTCAGCATGGCGTTGGCCGAAGCGCTCGAAAAACGGGATTATTATACCGGCGGGCATACCAACCGGGTCAGCAGTTACTGCATGTCCATCGGCAGCCAGCTTGATCTGGAGGAAAAGGTAATGGAGTCGCTCTGGCTTGCATCGATTCTGCATGATGTGGGTAAAATCGGAGTTGTGGACCGGGTGCTGCAAAAGCCGGGGCAGCTTGATGATGAAGAGTTTGAGTTGATGAGCCGGCATTCGGAATACGGTTCGGAAATCCTCAGCCATATCAAAAGCCACCGCTCGGTTATTCCGGGGGTACGCGGTCATCATGAAAAATACAACGGCAAGGGGTATCCGGATCGTCTGCAAGGCAGTGATATCCCCCTTGTGGCCCGGATTATCTCGGTGGCCGACGCTTTTGATGCAATGACCTCCGATCGCCCGTACCGCAAGGCGCTGTCTCACCGGGAGGCGTTTGCCGAACTGATACGCTGCAAAGGGACCCAATTCGACCCGGATATAGTTGACGCGTTTCTTGCCGCCAACAAAAAGCTGTAATGTTTACGGTCGTTTGGTGTTGCGGAATGACAGCAGGAGTGCCGCAGCGGTGCCGATGATGAACATGGGGAAACTAAGCAGCTGGCCCATGGAGAACAGCCCGTAGAAGAGCCCGATTTGGGCATCGGGCTGACGGAAAAACTCAACGATAAAGCGGAATAATCCGTAACCGGCAATGGCGGTGCAGGTTGCTACGCCGTTGACGGCTGTTCGCCGTGAAACAACCCGCACGATGAAAAAGAGTACAATTCCTTCCAGAAATGCTTCGTAAAGTTGTGACGGATGCCGCGGCACACCGTCACTTCCGGGAAAGACCATTCCCCAGCTCGCATCGGTGGGCCTGCCGTATAATTCCCCGTTAATGAAATTGCCGATTCGCCCCAGCAACAATCCGACCGGCGCGCAGAGTGCAGCCATATCCGTCAGTGTCAGAAAAGGAATATTCTTGCGACGGGCGTAGAGGAAAAAAGCCAGTACAACCCCCAGAAAGCCGCCATGGAACGACATCCCACCTTCCCAGACGGCAAAGAGTTTGAGCGGGTTGGCCAGGTAATAGCCGAGGTTGTAGAACAGGATATAGCCGGTACGCCCTCCCAGCACGACTCCCATGGCACCGTAAAAAACCAGGTCGGCAACATCGTCCTTGGTCAGGGCGAGCTGCTTGCGGGTTACTTCGGAGCGGATGATGAGGTAGGTGGCGATGAAGGAGAGTACATACATCAGCCCGTACCAGCGGAACTGGAGCGGGCCGATGCGCAGGAAAACCGGATCTATGTGTGGAAACTGCATGAAGGGTGCGATTCCTTAGCTGACGCCGCAGCCGCAGTTGCGGGAGCAGGCGCCGCTTCTCATTTTAAGGGCTTTGATGAACGAAGCCTCGGTTGCTGCCCGCAGTTCATCGACTACGGGAGGAGGAACCGGAGAATCCAGCGACAGGATGACCATGGCTTCGCCCTTCTTCTCGCTACGCCCCAGATTCATGGAAGCGATGTTGATGTCGTGCTGACCCATGATGGTGCCGATTCTGCCGATCATGCCGGGACGGTCTTCGTAGTTGAGCAGCAGCATGTGCTCGTCGGGAGCGAAGTCCATGGTGTAGTCGCGCAGACGGACGATGCGCGGCTGCCCTTCAAAGAGGGTTCCCGCAACAAGGCGCCGTTTGCCTTGGCTTTCGAGGATAAGGGTGATGACATTGGAGAAAGCATCGGACTGGGTCGATTTGGTTTCTTCCACAACAATGCCCATCTGCTCGGCAACCAGGCTGGCGTTGACCATGTTGACGTCCTGCTCCACCTTGCGGTTCAGCAGAGCGGTGAGGCCGCAGACGGAGAGGGGTGAACAGTCGTAATGGGCAATGGCACCGCTGTAGCCGAAAGTTACTTTTTCGATATTGGTATCGACCAGCTGAACGCCGAAATCGCAGATGACGCTCATCAGGTTGAGGAACGGGCGCATCTGATCCATGAGTGCCATGTCGAAACGGGGGATGTTGACGGCGTTTTCGAGTGGCTTGTCATCAAGGTAGTTGATGATTTCCTGGGAAACGTCGATGGCCACGTTGACCTGGGCTTCAAAGGTGTTGGCGCCCAGATGCGGGGTGACGACCAGGTTTTTATGCGCAATCAGCTGCTTGAGGACGTCGGTTGCCGGTGGCTCCTCGCTCCAGACGTCGAAGCCGCCGCCGATGACCTTGCCGGAGTTCAGGCTGTCGAGCATCGCCTGCTCTTCGATAATGCCGCCACGGGCCACGTTAAGCACGATGACGCCGGTTTTCATCAGGCCGAATTCGCGCGGGCCGATCATCCCTTTGGTTTCTTCGGTGAGCGGCGTGTGAACGGTGATGATGTCGCAGTTTTTGTAGATTTCGTCATGGGATACCAGCTTGACGCCCAGATCCTGGGCCCGTTTGACGGATATGTAAGGGTCGCAGGCCAGCACTTCGCATTCAAAGGCTTTGAGGCGGGATACGACACGTCCGCCGACTTTGCCGATGCCGATAACCCCGGCAATTTTGTTTTTCAGTTCATGGCCGGTAAAGGGAGCACGTTTCCATTCGCCGGATTTAAGGCTGTTGTTGGCAACCGGAACATTGCGGCAGAATGAGAGCAGCATTGCCATGGTATGCTCGGCGGCGCTGTTGGTGTTGCCGAACGGGGCGTTGACTACGATCACCCCTTTGGAACTGGCATAGTCAACATCCACATTGTCGATGCCGACGCCGGCACGAGCAACCATCTTCAGGCGGGTGGCTGCGTCAAGCAGCGCCTTGTCCACGGTTGTGCCGCTGCGGGTAATGATGACGTCATAGTCACCAATAACGGCCAGCAGTTCCTCTTTTTTTAAACCAAGTTTCACGTCCAGCTTGATACGTGGTTCCTGGGTTAAGAGCGCTAATCCTTCCGCCGAAACTTCATCAGTTACAATTATCTTCATGACCGAATCTCCAGACACAGTTGAATTTAGACTGAACACAATAGCCCCGCAGAGAAAAAAATGCAAGCATGACAGCCCTGAATAATGGTATACAATCGAGTTATGAAACCATTTAATATTGTGCTGATTGAACCTGAAATTCCTCCCAACACCGGAAATATCGCCCGCTTGTGTGCCGCTACCGGCGCGGTGCTGCACCTAGTGGGTACGCTCGGATTTTCCCTCGACGACCGTTATCTCAAACGGGCCGGACTCGATTATTGGGAATTTGTTGCTCTGAAACGGTGGCCTGATCTGGAAACTCTGCAGGCGGAGGCCACGGAAGGGCGTTTTTTCTACCTGAGTACCAAAGTGGAGCGGAGCTACATTGATGCCGGATTTCAACCCGGCGATTATATCGTCTTCGGCAAGGAGACCAAAGGGTTGCCGGAAGAGCTTTTGAACGCCAATCCTGATACGTCGTTTACCATTCCGATGCCGTCCGGCAAGGTGCGCAGCCTCAACCTTTCCACATCGGCAGGGATTGTGTTGTACGAGGCGCTGCGCCAGTGCGGGGGACTCGGGTGAGTTGCCATTCGGACGCACAGCCGTATCTGACCAGGCAGTTTGCAGGCGTCGGCGGAATTATCAAGGAATCCCCCGAAGACTTCCGGGTCGAAGAAATCCCCTCGTATCTTCCCTGCGGCTTGGGTGAACACTGCTACCTGACTATTGAAAAGAGGGGCATTACCACCCTGGAGGCGATCCGCCGCATCGCCCAGTCGCTGAAAATCCAGGAGCGGGACATCGGTTATGCCGGAATGAAAGATGCGGTCGGCATTGCCCGCCAGACGATTTCCGTGCAGTGGCTGGATCCGGACAAGGCTCTTGCTCTGGAGCTGGATGGCGTCACGGTCATTACGGCGCAACGCCACTCCAATAAACTCAAACTGGGACATTTGAAAGGAAACCGTTTTTGTGTTGTCCTCAGAGGTGTTGCCGAGAGTGCCGCCCAGGTGGTTCCGGTTGTTTTGGATACACTTGTGAAGCGCGGTGTGCCCAACTATTTCGGCTTCCAACGGTATGGCGCCCAGGGTAATTCGCACCTGATCGGCTTCGCCATGCTGCGCCGTGAGTGGCGCGAGTGTGTGGATCGCCTGATTGGCGATCCTGAAGCTGTGCGCGCCGAAGAGTGGTCGTCGGCAATTCGTGCCTATCGGCAGGGGGATGTGGGGGAAGCTCTCCGGCTTTTTCCGAGACATTGCCGCAGTGAACGTGACGTGTTGCAGCGTTTGGCCGGGCGTCCGGAAGAGTACGAAAAGGCCTTTTCTGCTGTTCATCCACGGATGAAGAAGCTGTTTCTCTCGGCGGCTCAATCCTTTCTGTTTGACCAGACGGTTGCTCGCCGTATTGACCGTCTTGACGAGTTGATGGCAGGAGATTTGGCTATCAAGCATGTTAACGGCGCCTGCTTTCTGGTTGAAGATGCGGCAGTTGAGCAGGAGAGGGCTTCGGGATTTGAAATCTCTGCCAGCGGGCCGATGTTCGGATGCAAGATGAAGCGTCCTGAAGGTGAAGTGTGGGAACTTGAACACAAAATTCTGGAACAGTCGGGGATCGATCTACCTCATTTTGATATGCCGGGCGGGCTGCGGATGGAAGGTGAACGGAGACCGCTGAGAATACCATTGCACGATGCGACCTACCTTCTGGAAGGTGATATGCTTCGGCTCGAATTTGCTTTGCCGAAGGGAAGCTATGCAACCTCTGTCGTAAGGGAAATTTCCAAGTTATTCTAAAAACCGTTAGAATCCCCTAGGACTCCTCTCCTTTAATACCTGTCATAACCGATTCCAATGCCGATACATGCGATTCTTTTAGCTGAAGCGCGCTGATTTCCGTTTCCATATTCTGATTCAGAGATTTTGTGGGATATTGGCTGACGTTGAATTGTTTGCTGCTGAAGTTAACCACACGGACTATGGCAAGCAGAAAGTCGGTGCTGTCTGATTGCTCTGCATGGTGGTGTGCCACGATGTTGCGATAGATGCGGGGAATATTCCAACAATCCATTATAAGACAGCCAAATTCCACATGCATGTCTGAAAAAACGTCATGCAGTGCCTCAGCATCAAGGATAAATCCTGCTGTGGTAGTGCAGATTCGTTCCAGTGCCTTGAGCAGGTACAGTTTGCCGATGTCATGGAGCAAACCGGCCATGTAGGCATGGTCGGCAAAACTTTGATGGCCTGTTTTAAGGGCAATGGAACGGCATCCGAGCGCACAGGCGTGGGAATGCAGCCAGAGGTCCTGCATGATTTCATTTACCAGCGGATTGTCCGATGAATGCTGCGAAGCATGGGAGGCGGCGATGGCAATGTTGGCAATCTGCTGGGTTCCCAGGCGGATGGCGGAATTTTCGATCGTCTCGCATTTGATGCGCCCTATGTATGAAGTGGAATTGGACATTTTGAGAACCTGCGCCGATAACGCCTCATCCTGTTTTATGGTTCTGATTACTTCAAAGTACATTATGTCAGGCTCGGCGAGGAGTTGAAGGAGGTCCAGGGCCACCGGATTAAATACCGGCAGCTCAATAGGTTGCAGAGATATCATGTTATACAGGTTGCCGGATGTTTTCATATGAGGTTCCTTCCGTTGTGTACTGGACAAATCAAGGTGCTATTTCCAAAATAGTGCTGCCGTTGTTTTGCTGTTCCGTTAGTGTCGCGGCATTGCCGTCAAGCTCTGAAATGAGTTGTGCAAATTTGTCTGCAGTGAGCGGGCGGCTGAAATAGTAGCCTTGCACTTCCTCACAGTGATGGTTCCTGAGAAAATTGAGCTGGTCCACCGTTTCAACACCTTCCGCAATTATGGATAAGCCGAGGCTGTGGGCCATGGCGACAATGGCGCGGATAATGACTGCTTTACTGCCGTTGCCAATCTCCTGAACAAAGGATCGATCAACTTTCAGTATGTTGAGCGGAAAGCGCTGCAGGGAGCTGAGAGATGAATAGCCTGTACCGAAGTCGTCAATTGAGAGTGAAATCCCCAGCGCTCTCAGGGCAATCATCTTGCTTATGGAGTCTTCAATATTGTTCATCATCAGACTCTCGGTGACTTCAAGGTCAAGGCAGTCGGCATTGACTCCGGTCTCATTCAGAATGTTTTGAACCATTTCGACAAGATTTCTTTGACCGAACTGTCGCGGAGAGAGGTTGACCGCCATGCGCAGTTTCGGAAAATTAAGGGTGCTCCAGATTTTAAACTGATGGCATGCCGTCTTGAGCGCCCATTCACCAATGACGACGATCATGCCGGTGTCTTCGGCTACCGGGATGAAATCTGCCGGCGGGACCGAGCCAAGCTCTTCATTGGTCCAGCGAAGAAGTACTTCCATGCCGACTATTTTTCCGGTCGCAAGCTCAATTTGCGGCTGATAGTGGAGGCTCAATTCGTCCCGTTCCAGGGCATGTCTGAGCTGTGATTCAATTTTAATGCGCCTGGCAATTTTGCGGTTCATCTCGTCGGCGAAAAACTGGAAGCCGTTCCTGCCATGCTCCTTGATGTGATACATGGCGGTATCGGCTTTTTTGAACAGTGTTTCGCAGTCGTCGCCGTCTTCCGGGTACAGGGCAATGCCGATGCTTGCGGATACCCTGATTTCCTGCCCTTGCAGGGTGCAGGGGCGGGAAATGGCTTCAAGAAAACGATTGGCGATGGTAATGATGTCTTCGCTGTGATCACGGGTCGTCAGTACTGCGACAAATTCATCACCGCCGATGCGGGAGATGGTGTCACTGCCACGAATCAGATCCTGAAGTCTTCTTGCAACGGTGACCAGCAGCTGATCGCCGCAGGAATGTCCCAGCGTGTCGTTGATGATCTTGAAATGGTCGAGATCGAGCAAAATGATGACGATTGATGAGTGGCTGCGTTCCGACAGGGCAATTGCCTGGGTCAGACGATCATTGAGAAGATTCCGGTTCGGGAGGCCGGTCAGCGGATCGTGGCCGGCTTGGTACATGAGCTGCTCTTCAAAGTGCTTCCGTTCGGTGATGTCGTGTATGATAAGCGACAGGACAGGCTGGTTCTGAAACGTGAGGCTGCTGCCGCTTACCTCGGTAAAGAGTGTTTGCCCTGATCTGTGCCGGACTTTAAGCTCGCGGGTTTCCGAGAGGATACGGTCAAATTCGTCAGACACCTCTTCTTGCTCGATATCTAAAAAGTCCAATAATGAGCAGCCGCGTATTTCCTGAACCGTCATTCCTGCCAAAGAAGCAAACGCGTCATTCGCTTCCAGAATGAAGTATCCCGCCTGTGTCACGAGAACGATTCCTTCCGCGGCTTTATCAACCAAGGTACGATAATGTTTTTCCGCTTCCTGCTGCCGTTTTAATGTTGAGGTGAGGTGCTTGAATATATGGCTGATTCCTCCTGCCGAGATGAGGATCACTGCCACAAATAGAACTAAAAAAAAGCCGATGGCTTCTTTCCCCTGATGGAACAGGCTGCGCGGAGCATCGACACGGATTAAAAAAGCCTCGTTGCCATATATATCATAGGCACGTCCGGAACCTGCGATGTGATGGCTCGTTCGCTCTATCTGCGCATCGGATGGTGTATCGTATGGTCTGTTACTGATTCCCCTGAGGTCCTCCGGTGGATGAAGTGGAATTATACTCAGGGAACGCCGGGTTCTTGCGGCAATAGCTTGTACTTCCGGCATGTCAAGATAACGGGCCATTACGATGGTGCCTTGTGATGGGCCCGTATACTGACTGGTTAGGACAGGTCGAGATGCCACCATTAGGATGCCTTCCGGCGTGACAAGAAAGCCTTTTATTACGTTGCTGATTGCAGAGTGGGTCAAAAGTGGAGCGTGGGGAGCCAGATGAGGCTTCAGGCCGGACGGCATGGGAAGCTGTCTGTTGTTGCGATAATCAAAAACTTTGCCGAATACCATCTTGCCGTCATTGTTGAAATAGGCGATCAGGTTGAGTCTCAGTTTTGAAAATACCGGCTTTGCAAGATTCGTTTCAACAAACTCGCGGTTGCCATTTTGAACAAACAGATATGCTTCATCCCATCCGGAATAATCTGCAGCTATCGTTTCAATATGGTTTATTTCACTCTGAATGCTCTCGTTGGCCCGCTTAATCTCCGTGAGCATCAATTGCGTTTCAAGCCGGGAAAAGCTGTTCAAAAAAATCCAGCTTGACCCCACAGCAAATATAGCCAGCAGAATCCCAAGGGCTGAAAGTATAAGAATAATGGTCTTGGTGCGATGCCGCATTACCGCTCCTGTCAAGGCAGATATTAGCAGGGCTGGTTTGACTTAGTAGCAGTATAGCAAAGGAATGGTATTTGTCATGGCGCTGGAAGATTTGTGAATAATAATAAATTGGAACGACTGTCCTGCTTGAGAAAAGAAGAGGGGAGATACAGAAAAAGCCGGTGGATACCGGCTTTTTCTGTGAAATGGTATAAAGAGATGCGCTGTTATTATTTTCTTACGAAATCCGCTTTGGCAAATGAGTACTGGAAATGCATATGATCGGTGTAGGTGCCGTTCAGTATGCCGACAACGTCTTCCGTGAACACCAGTTCCTCGTCGGTCGGAATAACAAACACTTTAACCGGTGAGTCGTCTGTTGTGATAAGGGTTTCGCGTTTGCGGGTCATGGCCCCTTTGTTGCGCTCACGGTCGAGGATGATGCCGATGTGTTCGAGCCCTTCGATTGCTTTTTCACGAATTGCGGCACCCATTTCGCCGACTCCGGCGGTGAACACCACCGCATCAAGCTTGCCGATGGCAGCCATGAAGGCGCCGATGTATTTCTTCAACCGGTAGGCTTCGATATCAAGCGACAGTTGACAGCGTTTGTCGCCGGCATTGGCATGCTCGATGACGTCACGACGGTCGGTAAACCGGCCGGTAATGCCCATGACACCGCTTTTCTTGTTGAGAATGCTGTCGATTTCCTTGGCCGAAAGGTTATTCTTCTGCATCATGAATGCGGGGATGGCCGGGTCGATGTCACCGCAACGGGTACCCATAACCGCGCCTTCAAGCGGGGTGAGGCCCATGGTGGTATCAACTGAAACACCATTTTTAATGGCGCAGTGTGATACGCCGTTACCGATATGCATGGTAACGATGTTGATGTCTTTGGCATCCTTGCCGAGCAGAACAGCGGCACGCTTGGAAACGTACAGATGTGAGGTGCCGTGAAAGCCGTAGCGGCGAACCTGGTGCTGCTCGTACCACTCGTAGGGGAGCGGGTAGATGTAGGCGTGTTCCGGCATCGTCTGGTGAAAAGCGGTGTCGAAGATGGCAACATGCGGCACGTTCGGCATCAGGGCCTGAGCGGCTTCGATACCTTCTATGTTTGGCGGATTGTGGAGCGGAGCCAGGTTCTGCACTTCTTTAATGGCATCAAGTACGTTATCGTCTATCATGACGGAACAGGTGAACTTTTCGCCTCCATGGACTACACGGTGGCCGACTGCAGAGATCTGGTCTACGCTCTTCAGGACGCCATGAACCGGGTCCGTAACTGTTTTGATCAGCAGGTCGATAGCTTCCTGATGGTTGGCGCAGTCCTGTTCGTGGTGATAATTTTCACGACCGGGAATTTCATGCATGATAAATGAACCGCCAATGATGACGCGTTCTACCATTCCTTTGGCAACAACTTCCATCTTCTGCCAATCGAAAATTTGGTATTTTACCGAAGAACTCCCGCAGTTTAAAGCCATGATAATCATGTACGCCCCCTTCAAAATAAACGGTGATTTAGTTATAATATCAGTAAAAAAATAACACCTAAACTAAAACAACTAGCTGTAATAAAACTGTTTTTGATATATACACGGAACAAGAAATGAATTCAACAAAATATGTGAGGATTGATTTGTCAGGGGCAGATTTCTTTGCTGGACATTTAAAAAACCGTATGGTACATCACACACCGCTTTCTCAAGAGAGCACATCTTACAAGGAGGTGAAATCGTGGCCCATACAATTACTGATGATTGCACAAACTGTGCAGCATGTGAGGACTCCTGTCCTGTTAACGCTATCAGCGAGCAAGGTGCAAAACGTGCTATCGACGCCGATACCTGTATCGACTGCGGAGCATGCGTTGATACCTGCCCCGTAAGCGCTATCCATGCCTAATTGACATTGATCGCACTGTGACAAAAAAGCCCGTGGCAACACGGGCTTTTTTGTTGCCTATTTTCTGAATAACCACATGAGGAATGAAATAAGCGCGGAAAGCAGCAGGCAGGTGGTAAGAGGAAAGTAGAAACTGAAGTTTTCACGCTTGATGGCAATGTCGCCTGGCAGTTTGCCGAGCCAAGTGGGAAGCTTTGGCGCCAGGGTAAAAAGAATGCCGAGCGCAAGGAGAATGCACCCGGCAATGATGAAGATACGTCCCATCCCGCTCATGCCTGTTTGTTCACAGGAAGATAGCGGTCCTTCTCGCTGTAGATACAACCGCAGTACTGTTGACGGTAGAGCCCCAGCTCCTTTGACAGCCTGATTCCCTCCTGCCATCCCGTACGGAAATCCTGATAATAAAACGGTACTCCAAATTCGTTGCCGAGCTGTTCTCCCAATGTTTTGATCTCATCATGCTTCTGATATCTGCTGTAGAGCAGAGATGCGGTAAAAGCCTCAAAGCCCCCCTCCGCAGCTTCCTGAGCCGTAGCCCGCAGGCGTGAAGCATAGCAGTACGTGCAGCGCTTGCCCGATTCGGCAGCCACGCTTGCCAGGAATTCCTCCAGATCGTAGTCATCCCTTACAATCAGCGGCATTGCTTCCTGTTCAGCCATCTGAACGGCGGTGTCCCGTCGCCTGGCATATTCCTGATAAGGGTGGATATTGTGGTTATAGAAAAAGCCGGTCACGTCGTGACCGGCTGTACGGAGCTGCTGAAGCGGAAACAGGGCGCATGGGCCGCAGCAGGTGTGCAGCAGGATTCTCATTACAGGTTCTCCAGCAGGTGTCCCATCTTTTCCCGTTTGGTCTCAAGATAGTCCCGGTTGGTGTCATTCGGTTCGGATTCAATGGCAACCCGCTCAACAATATCTATTCCGTAGCCTTGCAAGCCAATTAGTTTTTTCGGGTTATTGGTCAGCAGGCGGATTTTGGTGATGCCGAGCGCCAGAAGAATCTGGGCGCCGATCCCGTAATCACGCAGGTCTGCTTTAAAGCCAAGCTCGATGTTTGCCTCAACCGTATCACGTCCCTTGTCCTGCAGTTCGTATGCTTTAAGTTTGTTGACCAGGCCGATGCCGCGCCCTTCCTGACGCATGTACAGGATGACGCCGCTCCCTTCTGCGCCGATCTTTTCCATGGCCCGGTGCAGCTGATCGCCGCAGTCGCAGCGCTGGCTGCCGAGCACGTCTCCGGTCAGGCACTCCGAATGTACCCTGACCAGTACCGGCTGATCCTTCTTGATCTCGCCCTTGACGAGAGCGATATGTTCGAGTTGGTCGATATCGTTTTCAAAGCCGATAGCCCGCCATTCCCCGCCGAAGGAGGAGGGGAGCCGCGCTTCCGCAACGGTGCGTACGAGACGCTCGTTTTTGAGGCGATAGGCCACAAGGTCGGCAATGGTGCAGATTTTGATGTTGTGTTCCTTCGCAAATACTTTCAGCTCCGGCATACGGGCCATGGTGCCGTCGTCATTCATGATTTCGCAGATGACGCCGGCCGGTTTCAATCCTGCCAGGCGAGATAGATCGACGGAGCCTTCCGTCTGGCCGAGGCGCACCAAGACACCGCCTTTGCGGGCTCTGAGCGGAAATACGTGGCCCGGGCTGACCAGGTCGTTGGCGCTGGCGCCGTCGGCAACCGCGGTCACAATCGTATGGGCCCGGTCGGCCGCCGAGATGCCAGTGGTTACGCCATGCTTGGCTTCGATGGATACGGTAAATGCGGTCTCGAATGGGGACGTATTATCTCGCACCATCGGACGCAGACCCAGTTCGTCGCATTTTTCTGGGGTCAGGGTCAGGCAGATCAGGCCGCGGCCGTATTTTGCCATGAAGTTGATGTTTTCCGGCGTGGCCGCTTCGGCCGCCAGTGTCAGGTCTCCCTCGTTCTCGCGATCTTCGTCGTCAACCAGGATGACCATTTTTCCCAGACGGATGTCTTCAATTGCTTCTTCAATAGTTGCTACTGACATGATGTACCTTTCTTTTTTACAAAAAGCCGTTTTCGGCAAGTGTTTTCATGCTGAGGCCGCCTTCGGTTTTCCAGGGGGCGGTCAGACGTTCCACGTATTTTCCGATGATATCGGTTTCGATGTTGACCCGGTCGCCTGTTTTAAGCTGGCTGAGTGTGGTTTTGACGAATGTATGAGGAATGATATTGACAGAAAAACCGTCTCTCGTCACCGCATTAACCGTCAGGCTGATGCCGTCGATGGTTACGGAACCTTTTTCCACCAGATAGCGGGCATGTTCCGGCGGCAGGGTAAAGTGCAGCTGGTGGTTGCCGGAACGCTCTTCGGAACGGGATAGCTGGCCGACGCAATCGATGTGCCCGCTGACGATATGCCCTCCCAGCCGGTCGCCAAGCTTGAGAGCGCGTTCCAGATTGACACGGCTGCCGTTTCTCACGCTTCCGATGGTTGTGCGGGACATGCTTTCAGGTGAAACATCGAACGTCAGCGCGGTGGAGCTCTTTTCTGTTACGGTCAGGCATGCGCCGTTTACCGCAACGGAATCACCGATGGGTATTTCTGCGGTTGGAAGCGTGGTCTCGACAACCAGTATTCCCGCTTCACTCCGACGGTGAAACCCGGCCACCCGGCCGGTATCTTCAATCAATCCTGTGAACATGGATTCTCCGGATAGGCTGTAACCATGAGGTCGGTGCCGATACGCTTGACGCTGAGATCGCGAAATTGGATCGAACGGGACATGTCGGTAATGCCGGTGATGGCAAACGGCGAGAAGCCGTCGCTGCCGATCACCTTGGGAGCGTAAAAGAACACGCATTCATCGATCAGTCCCTGCCGGAGCGCCTCACCGGCCAGGCGGCTTCCCCCCTCCAGCAGGATGGTGCGGATGCCGCGCTTGCCGAGTTTATCCCATAAGTCGCCCATATCGACTTTTCCTCGGTCTGACTTGCACACTAGTATGGTAGCGCCGTTTTTCAGATAACGGGCATGAACCTCCGGGTTTGACTCAATCGTTGCAATGACGGTTCCCGAAGCCAGTTGACCGCTTACGACAGAAACGCTCTCCGGGGTGCGCAGGTGGCTGTCAACGATTACCCTGAGCGGATCGCGCCCCTTGACGTGGCGTACCGTCAGGTGCGGGTTGTCCGCAATGATGGTGTCAACGCCGACCATGATTGCATCGCTGCGCGACCGCATGCGGTGCACGACCGTACGTGATGCTTCACAGCTGATCCAGCGCGACTCGCCGGTGACACTGGCAATTTTACCGTCCAGGGTCATGGCGCATTTGAACGTAACATACGGCTGTCCGGTCGCGATGAATTTCAGAAAGGGGCGGTTAATGGCGCGGCATTCCTCTTCCCGTACGCCGCAGATCGTTTCGATGCCGGCCTTCTTTAATGCCCGTAAGCCTTTGCCGTTGACCAGCGGATTCGGATCGCCCATGCCGGCAACCACCCGCTTGACACCGGCCCGGATCAGGGCTTCACAACAGGGCGGGGTCTTGCCGGTGTGGCTGCATGGTTCCAGCGTGACGTAGACGTCAGCATCCCTGGCGGCATCTCCCGCCATTGCCAGGGCATGCACTTCGGCATGGGGGCCTCCGGCCCGTTTATGCCACCCTTCACCAATAATGACGCCGTTTTTAACGATGACGCAGCCAACGACCGGATTCGGCTGCGTTTTACCGAGCCCTTTTTTTGCCAGGGTCAGGGCGCGCATCATATATTTGCTTTCGGTGGAAATCATTTCTTGAGCAGTTCCTGAAGTTCCTGCATGAATTCACTGACGTCCCGGAACGAGCGGTAGACCGAAGCGAAACGGACATAGGCAACCTCGTCCATGCCGTGCAGTTCTTTCATGACCCATTCGCCGATAGTGGTGGTCGAAATCTCCCGCTCGGTTGATTCCTGCAGGCGGGTTTCCAGCCGGTCAACCAGCTGTTCGACATCTGTTTTTGAGATGGGGCGCTTTTCGCACGCCTTGATAATACCGTTGATAAGCTTCATCCGGTCGAATGGTTCGCGGCGGCCGTCCTTTTTGCAGACTTGCGGGAGCATCTCCTCAATCCGCTCATAGGTGGTGAAGCGCTTGCCGCATTGTTCACACTCGCGGCGGCGGCGGATGGCTGCACCACCTTTGTCCGGGCGCGAATCGACGACCTTGCTGTCGAGGTTGTTGCAAAAAGGGCATTTCACGTGGTCTGCTCCGGTTTTTCAGGGGAAAAGTGGCAGACGGTAATACCGGTTTCGGCAATCATTTCCCGTGCCAGTTCATCGGCATATCCTTCTGCGTACACTACGGTGGTGATTCCGGCGTTGATCAGCATTTTTGTGCAGATAATACAGGGCATGGTGGTGCAATACAGGGTTGAACCGTCGATGTTGACACCGTGCCGGGCGGCCTGGATGATGGCATTCTGTTCGGCGTGCAGGCCGCGGCAAAGTTCGTGGCGTTCGCCCGACGGAACTTTAAGCCGTTCGCGCAGACAGCCGACGGCATCACAGTGGCTGATGCCGGAGGGAACGCCGTTGTAGCCGGTGGCCAGGATATTGCGATCTTTCACCAAAATGGCGCCAACCTGGCGCCTCAGGCAGGTTGAGCGGGTTGCCACCAGGCGAGTAATGTCCATAAAGTACTGATCCCAGGAGGGGCGTTTCATTTTGGAGGTTTCCTTCCTACCGTTGATCTGAATCGTAAAGTACCTTACTCTGTAAGTCAGGTCAATATTGTTGCCGTGTTTTCAGTGTATTTGCCTTGCGATGCAGTGAAAATGATATATATTTCATACAATACCGTCTCAAGCGACTTGATTTTACAAATGTTCAAGAGGTGAAGCGTGTCGTTTCAGCAACCGCAATATCGAATTCTGCTCGTCGATGATGAAGAGGGAATCTGCTTTACTCTGGGAAGGCTCCTGCAAAAGGAAGGTTACCATGTTGACTCCGCGTCCCGGATTGAGGACGCCCGGTTACTGATAGCCGACTCGCTGTATGATCTGGCTTTTATTGATGTCAAACTTGCTGATGAAAGCGGGCTGAATCTGCTGCGGGAGATACGGAAAACTTCTCATGACATGCAAGTGGTTATGTTTACGGGCTGCCCGCAGGTGGAGTCGGCAGCCGAGGCGGTACGGTTGGGAGCTTTCGATTATATTACCAAACCGGTGCGTTATGAGACGCTGATCGCGGTAACCCGGCATGCCCTGAGCAACAAGGCGTTAAACGATGAACGGGAGCGAAACCGTGCCAACCTTGATGCCATTTTCCGGACGGTTACCGACAGTATTGTCATGGTAGATCGCCAGGGGCGTTTGGCCCAGTTTAATTCAACGGCGGAGCGCATCTGTGGATACCGTTGTGACTTGATCGGCGATGATGCCGCTGACATGCATCTGGGGTGTTCCGGAATATGCCGTACGACGCTGGGTGAGGTGCTGAACAATAATTCACCTCGTGAACTAAGGCGTATTGAATGTCATCCTTCGACAGGCAAAACACGTATTATAAATGTGACGGCAACTCCGGTAGCCGGACCGGACGGCAAAACAAACGGAGCAGTGGCTGTGATTCGTGATGAAACCCAGCTGGTTGAGCTTGAACGGTCCCTGCAGCGCCGTGGAAGATTTCACGATATTGTTGGCGCTTCCGAGGTTATGCAACGGGTCTACTCCTTGATTGAATCTCTCGCTGATCTGCCGACAACGGTTCTGATTAATGGCGAGAGCGGTACCGGCAAGGAGCTGGTCGCCGCGGCGCTGCATGGCAGCGGCTCGCGTGCCTGTGGCCCCTTTGTGAGGGTTAACTGTTCGGCATTGTCGGAACATCTTCTGGAAAGTGAGCTGTTCGGCCATGTTCGCGGCGCTTTTACCGGAGCTATTGCCGACAAAATCGGGCGTTTTCAGAAAGCCGATGGCGGTACGCTCTTTCTGGATGAAATCGGGGATATTTCTCCGGCTGTCCAGATGCGTCTGCTGCGAGTGCTCCAGGAAGGTGAGTTTGAGCGGGTCGGAGAGTCAACATCTCGTAAAGTAGATGTACGCATCGTTGCAGCAACTAATCAGAATCTCGCCGATAAGGTTCAGCAGGGGATGTTTCGTCACGACCTGTTTTATCGCCTTAACGTCGTCAGGATGATTTTGCCGTCTCTGCGGGAGCGACTTGATGATCTTGAATTGCTGGTCGCTCATTTTATCGTGCTATTTAATAACAAGTTTTCCAGGACTATTTATGGGGTTTCTGATGACGTCATGGAACTGTTTCGCTCTCATGACTGGCCGGGGAATGTTCGCGAGCTGGAGCATGTTATCGAATACGCCTGCATCCTCTGTAAATCGGCAATCATTGCATTGGGAGATCTGCCGCAGGATCTTCTGGACTCTGCTCCCCATTGCGAAACATCCGCTTCGCATTCGCTGCCCATATCATCGGCACCGGCCGCCAAGCTTTCTCTTGCCGAAGCACTGGCTGTTTCGGATGGCAACAAGGCCCATGCTGCCCGGCTGCTCGGAATAAGTCGCATGACGCTGTATCGTCATCTGGAATCTCAACAGCTCTGATTTTGCTGTTAATGAAGAGTGTGTTACACTTGTAAAAAGATGTTATGATTCTGGCGCTAAGGAGAATCGTGTTATGTCAGACATGCAAACACAAGAGGCTGCATCTTCGCCAGTTCCCGGCGGCAGCGAGATAAAAAAACTTGGTTACAGTTTATATCTGCGCATACCGGATAATCGTTTGGAGTGCCGTTGCAGTTATGTCCCGCACGAGCAGGGGGCAATGATAACCCGCGATGACCTGACCGGCTTTTTGAAACAATACAATGTGAGAGAGGGCATTGATCAGCGGTCTTTTGATGAATTTCTTGTCAAGGCGGCTGCAGGACAGCAGATGGTGGATGTTTTGCTGGCTTCGGGAACTCCGCCGGTTGACGGTGCAGACGAATATCTATCGCTATCCATTCACCCCTCGTCATCAGTGTACAGTGGTGAAGAGGTTGTCACAAATATTGACATGCATATCGTGCAAACATTTATCAATGTTTCCAATGGCGATGAGATAGGCAGAATCATTCCCGCGGAACCGGGAATTCCGGGTAAGAACATTATGGGACTGCCGATCCCACCCCAGCCCGGCAAGCCGTTGAAGGCAACCATCGGAAAGAACATCCGCACGGAGGATAACGGGACTGTTCTGATTGCTGCTGCGACGGGGCGATTCTGCCAGTCCGGCGACGAAATATCCGTTGAGGAAGAATACGTTGTCAAGGGGGACATCAATTTCAGGGTCGGATCAATAAATTTCAAGGGCATCGTTGAAGTGCGCGGCGATGTGCTGGATCACTTTGATGTTACAGCGACCAAGGGACTTGCTGTTACCGGCAACATCGGCGTCTGTTCTATTATCAGTGATGGCGATATCACCTTCTGCGGCATGGATGGCCAGAACACAGGGCGTATTGTGTGCGGAGGAACGCTGCGGGCTCATTTTATTCATGATGTGGATATTGAATGTGCAGGTGATGTGATTGTGGATGTTGAAATTCATAATTGCACCATCAAATCACTCGGGCGCATCGTTGTTGACAAAGGAGCCCTCTCGGGTGGCTCTTATATTGCGCTGGGCGGCATAGAAGCAAAGAAGCTGGGTTCCGTTTCTTCTGTACATACAAAAGTGCAGGCCGGAGTTGATTACCACGACGTTGCCCTACTGGAACAGTTGTTTGCGTCGCTTTCCGAAATCCAGGAAAAAGCCAAACAGTCCCAGTCGCTGACGGAAATTGCTGAATTGCGAAAAACATCCGCTTCATTGACAGACAGTATCATGGATATTCGTAACAAGGATAACTTAGTCGCCAATGCTAAAATAAACGCCAAGTCGGTGCTGTATGACAATGTCCTGATCGTGCTTGGCTCCGTCACTGAAGAAACAAAAGAGCAAAAAGACGGCCCGCTCAGTATTATTGAAAACAGTATTGACGGGGGACTTCGCATCTTATCCATGACTAGCCTGGATGTTAAAGCCCGGGACATTGAGATGGCCTTCATCCGGGAACAAAAAATGGCATCACTCAAATCATAAATTGTGTAACATGTAACACCTGCTTATGTAACATGTTACTCCTGAATGTGTATCATGTTACACTTCCTCGTTGTCGCTTCTCTCCTGCTAGTCCCGTTTTTTTCCTTAGCTTGTACTCATACCGGCTTTCTGTTGATTTATCTTCCTCTTGGCATATTTGATGTAATGAAATTAACGATTATTTATAACCATCAAGGCAGAGGGGGAGGAATACGATGGCCGAAGATTTACAGACGACCCAGTATCTGACCTTTACGCTGGCCGACGAAGTGTTTGCCGTCGATGTGGCCAGAGTACGGGAAATTCTGGAGATTACCAACATTACCAAAGTGCCCCAGACGCCAGACTTTATGCGCGGTGTGATCAACCTGCGCGGCAGCGTGGTTCCGGTTATTGATTTGAGGCTAAAGTTCGGCATGTCTGAAACCGAGCGTACGGTCAATACCTGCATTATCGTTGTTGAAGTCGTGATGGATGGAGAGACGATTGTGCTCGGTTCTCTGGCAGATTCGGTGCAGGAAGTGATCGAAATGGAACCGGACCAGATTGAGGCAGCGCCTCATATCGGTACCCATCTCAACACGGATTTTATCCGGGGGATGGGCAAGCATGACGGCCATTTTGTCATGATTCTGGATATTGATGAGGTCTTCTCATCGGGTGAACTGGCAGCGGTACAGGGTCTGGATGCACTTGCAGCCTGAAATATCAGATTCGTATCAGAACTTACATTGAGGAGAATGGTATGTTTGCAAATATGAAAATCGGTAAACGGATGACGCTTGGTTTTGGTGTGCTGCTCCTTATCATGATGGTGTTGATTTGGGAAGGCGTGCATAGCATGGCAGGAATTGAGGCACAAATGGAGCGTATCGTTAAAGTTAACAATGTCAGGCTTGAGTTGTTGACCGATGTTGATGATGCCAGCATGAATATATTCATTAATATTCGTAACGTAATTATTGCTACCAGCAATGAAAAACGTCAGGAGTACCAGCAGAGAATTGTAAAATTCAGGGAAGAATATAATGCTAATTTAAAAAAAGTTGAAGATTTGACGAACAAAGATGACAAGAAAGCCCACGAAATTATTGCTAAAATCAAGGAGGCGGCAGTTGTTGTTGCCAACATGAATTCAAAAGTAATCGAACTTGCGTTGGCTGGTAAGGATGCTGACGCAGCAGCATTTCTCTCCAAAGAAGCGGCGCCGGCTGGCCGCAAGCTGGAAGAGCTTCTTGGGGAATTATCCGACCATAACAAGGAACGCAACAAGATACGTTTTGAGGAAGCTGTCGGAGAATATAACTCTTCCAGAAACACCATGCTCGGTTTGGGGGCAACAGCCATCTTGATCGCAATTGTTACTGCACTTTATCTGACCCGAGGTATCGTGCGTCCGTTGACCGAAGCAGTTTCAATTGCCAATAAACTTGCAGGTGGCGATCTGACTATGGATATTGAGGTCAAGAGCACGGATGAAACAGGCCAGCTGTTAACGGCTATAAAGGGGATGGTTGAAAAACTGAGACAGGTGGTCGGTGAAGTTGTAAGTGCCGCGGATAATGTTGCTTCCGGCAGCCAGGAACTTTCTGCTACCGCCCAGCAGATGAGCCAGGGGGCCACCGAACAGGCTGCATCAGCTGAAGAGGTTTCATCCAGCATGGAAGAAATGGCTTCCAGCATCCGCCAGAATACCGATAACTCCATGCAAACGGAGAAAATTTCCATCAAGAGTTCCGTTGATGCCAAAGAGGGGGGGAAATCGGTCATCGAGACGGTTGCCGCCATGAAGGAAATTGCAACCAAGATCAGTATTATTGAGGAGATTGCCCGTCAGACTAATCTGCTGGCATTGAATGCCGCTATCGAGGCTGCCCGGGCTGGAGAACATGGCAAAGGGTTTGCGGTCGTTGCTTCTGAAGTCCGCAAACTGGCCGAACGGAGTCAGTCCGCAGCCGGAGAAATTTCCAGTCTTTCGACGCGCAGCGTGGCGATTGCCGAACAGGCTGGTGAAATGCTGACCAAGATGGTGCCGGATATTCAGCGTACTGCCGAGCTGGTACAGGAAATTACCGCATCCAGCAAGGAACAGGATACCGGTGCCGAACAGATCAACAAAGCTATTCAGCAGCTTGATCAGGTTATCCAGCAGAATGCTTCGGCTTCCGAAGAGATGGCCTCAACCTCGGAAGAACTCTCCAGTCAGGCGGAACAGTTGCAGCATTCCATAAGTTTCTTCGATATCGGCAATGCAGGTCGGCGCACTGCGTCGGCATCCGCAGCCCGCAAGCCGGCTCAGAGGGTTCAGGTTGCCCATGCCAAAAGCGGTGGTTCTGCGCAGCCACAGGCAGTCCGCACCTCCGGCGGCGGTATAAATCTTCAGCTCGGTCAGGCCGGCCCGGACCATATGGATGACGAGTTTGAGAAGTTTTAACTACTGCGCAAGGGCGGGTTTTGTGCCAATCCTTGCGCATCAACATGTACCAGTACACTCATGAATATGAAAAAGAGTCATTCTAATCATTCGTACGTTTTGCCTCCAGAGACGTCGCAATCCATGTCAGCTCTGGCGGGGGGGATGGCGGATGATTTCAAAAATATTCTGACAGTCGTTCTCGGCGCCTGTTCCCTGATCGATAAGGATGATCCGGCTAATGCCGAGCTGATGCAGTATGTGGCACTGATACGCTCTTCTGCGGAGCGGGCCGCCGTTCTGGCTGACAGCCTGGCAGCTGCCGGAAATATGCAGGGCAGCGAGACAGCAAACAGTACTATTGGAAGAATACAGCCAAAGGTAACGTCATGAACCTCGCACCCCATATTCTGATCGTTGATGACGAGCCTGATATTCGGCAGATGTCGTCGATATTTTTTAAGAAAATAGGCTTCCGCATAAGCTGCGCCGAAGATGCTGCGGAGGCATGGCAGATTTTGCAGCAGGAGACGATTGACACGATCATTACCGATGTGATGATGCCAGGTGAAGATGGTATTGAATTTCTGGCAAAAATCCACAAATCCTGGCCGGATATTCCGGTGATTCTGATGACCGGTTATGCCCAATTACAGATGGCTGTGAACGCCATAAAGAACGGTGCATTCGATTTTATTCATAAGCCGTTTGACTTTGATTATTTGCGCAAAGTTGTCGAGCGTGCGGTAAATTATTCCAAGCTTCAGAAGATGGAAAAAAACTATCTCAGCGAGTTGGAGCAGACCGTTGCCATGCGCACAGGCGAGCTGCAAAAAGCAATGCTGGAACTTGATGCTTCCCGTTCAGCGTTGTTAAAGGCCGCAACTGATAAAAGTACGTTTATGTCCACGGTGTCACATGAAATGCGTACACCAATGAATGGTGTGATAGGATCTCTCGACCTGTTGAAGGAAGAAATTCTGACCGGAGCAGCTGCCGAATATCTTGCCATGGCTCGCCAGTCGGCGGAGGAAATGGTGGCTCTGATTGACCAGATGTTGACATTTGCTCATTCAGATGGTCAACTTGGGTTGATCTGCTATGCTGTTACTGATCTAAAGACACTTCTGAATACTCTGGTTACGGAGCATGAACCGGCTTTTAAAATGAAGAGACTGAGCCTGTCATTGAATATTTCTCCCGATGTGCCGGAGATATTATGGACTGACGGTGAACAATTGATCAGGCTGCTGACAATTCTTGTGGCAAATGCTCTAAAATTTACTGAACATGGTGGCGTAGAGCTGAATGTTTCGTGTCAGGAAGGCGAAGGGAATGATATCATGCTCCTCTGCGCTGTTAAAGATAGTGGCATCGGCATTCCTGAGGAAATGCTCGAGAGGGTTTTTGAACCTTTTGTGCAGGGGGACGGGTCATACACCCGCCGTTTTGAAGGGGTCGGGCTGGGGCTGGCCATTGCACGTCAGATTGCTTTACTGCTGGGCGGTAGATTATGGGTTGAACGGAATCCAAACGGCGGCAGCTGTTTTATGTTTAGCATGAATGTGGTAACCCCTAACGGTAATAAACCGGCAAAGTAAGTTAGCGAAGGTATCTTTGCGCCGGAAAAGCGCCGCAAGTATCTTCTAACATAGTAAAGAAAGGGAGAATTCACGTGAGATGTTTGATTGCAGAAGATCATCTGCTGTCCCGCAGAGTCCTGAAGGAGCTTCTTTCACCTGATTTTGACTGCGATATTGCAGTGAACGGGCGGGAGGCAATCGATTCATTTGTGCTGGCGCATGAGGCGAAACGCCCCTACGACGTGATTCTGATGGATATCATGATGCCGGAAATTGACGGGATGGAAGCGCTGAAGAGTGTGCGCTCTCTTGAGAAAAAAATGCAGATCCCCTCGCATCTGGCAGTAAAGGTCATCATGATAACTGCCCTGGGAGATCCGCATACGGTCATCAAATCTTTCAACGAGTGTGAAGCGGACTCCTTTATCGTAAAGCCGTTGACCAGGCACAAATTGGCTACCGAGTTGCGTAAACTCAATGTGTTGAAATAAGTTGTAACTTTTTTGATTCGATACCGCTGAACAGGCGAAGGTGCAATTCATGAACAATTTATCCTCTCAGAGTGAAAACGACAATCAACCGGACGTTTGGCGGGAAATTGTTACCCGTGCCGTTGCAATGTTGGAGCAAATGGCCGGTACTACCGAACAGGAGTTCCTGCAAATTGGCGCCAGGCTGCAGTCGTTTTATCAGCGCTCAGCGGATATTTCCGCGATGTCCGGGCAACTCGTGTCGGTTGTGTCAGGAGACGGTGTTGCTTCGCTGACTTCGCGGCTCCAGCAGATGATGGCGGATATGGAGGAGTATTTGACGTATGCCCGGGCTCGCAGCGGTGAAAGCTGTAACACCCTTGGACAGGTGCAGGTGCTTCTTGATAAGCTTTCCGAACCTCTGACAGGTTTTCAGAAGATGAACAAGTCACTTCGAATGCTCAGTATCTCGACTAAAATTGAAAGCGCCCGTCTGGGTGAGCTTGGCAGCGGTTTTGTCAATCTGGCCATGGATGTTGAAAAACTGTCGCATCAGGTTCATGAAAAATCAGCCGCCATCCTGGCTCACCGTCACCTGCTGGCAAACCTGATTGCCGAGAACCTGGCGGCTGTCCACTCGACTGAAGCGGAAGAGGACGCCATGGTGTTATCAACGCTGAAAAATACGACGGTACATCTTAACGAGCTTGTCTCGGTAAATGAACGCTGTACCCAGTTCGGTACCACTGTTTCAGTCATTTCCGGTGAGGTTTCGACCAGCATCAGTGAAGTCGTTTCATCAATGCAGATGCATGATATGACCCGGCAGCAACTGGAACATGTTGTTGAAGCGCTGGTGCGGCTTTCTGCAGAACTGGATGATGCAAACAGTCTTAAAAGTGACCGTGACCGTTTTCGCAGGCTTATCGTTGAAGCTGGTGACGTATGCGAACTTCAGGAGGCTCAGCTGCGTTTTGCATCGGGCGAACTCTACTCCGCGGTTTGCACAATTATTGAAAATCTGCGGGATATTGCCCGCAAACAGTCAGCTATCGCACGGGAGACCACGATTATTACAGGTACGACCGATTCGACCGATTCTTCGTTTGTGGATGTCATGACGAAAGGTATGGTGGCTGTGACCGCCGTACTGACGTCGTGTGCTTGGGCCGATCAGAATATGGCTGGAATTATGAAGAAAGTTGCCCAGACGATTGACGAGATTGCCAACTTTGTTACCGATATTGAGGCAATTGGTTCCGAAATTGATTTGATTGCTCTCAATGCCCAGATAAAGGCCGCGCTTACCGGACCTGAGGGGGCCGCACTCGGGGTGCTTGCCGAGGCCATCAAGCGGCTGTCGGATGAAGCGGTACGGCAAACCGGTTCCGTTGCAGTAACTTTGACTGGAATCCATGCCGTAACAGAACATTTGCTTTCCGACTCCCGAAGCGAAGAGAACGGCCTTGGTGCACGTATTTCTTCAATGCAGGACGAATTGGCGGAAATCTTGCGGACCATGGGAGATATGAATTCGGAAATGCATTCGGTTCTGGACGGATTGAACGAAGAGGTGCTCAGTTTGACTCAGGATGTTGAGCAGGCCACTGACGGCGTAGATGTGCATGAACGAACAAAGGCCATGGCTGATGTCGTAATAGCCGATCTTCAGAAAATTGTAACCAATTCACGCAGAATCGAGCCTGCCAGCAGCGAGTTTAAGGAGAATCTGCGCCATATGGAAGAGCATTACACCATGGAAAGTGAACGCCACATTCACGAAGCGCTGGCTCGCAAGCGAAGCGGACTGAGCCCTGTTGCTGTCCAGAGTGTCGTGATAACCAGTACGGATGATTCTGAATTCGGCGATAATGTGGATTTATTTTAGGAAAGTTAGAAGCTGTTCTCGGTTCATTTTTCGCCAGATAGCTTCATGCGAACTATTCTGTTTGCAGGTAAGGAGAACGGTATGCCACTCAATAGTTCAATACGTGAAAACGGCGAAGTCATTGTTACCAGCGGTGACCGTCTGACAATTGAAACTGCTGCGGAGTTTTCGCGGGTCGTTCGCGAAGCACTGGAATCATCGAATACTGTTACCATCGAGTTTGATCCGGCAGTTGAACTTGATATTACCGGTATCCAGATACTCTGTTCCGCCTGCAAGAGCGCTGCGCAGAGCGGTAAAGATTTTTCGTATCATGGTGTGCTGCCGAAGGCTCTGGCAGAGCAGATTGACGCCAGCGGAGCCGAACGCCACACTGCCTGCAAGCACAACAATAACAATATCTGTAGCTGGTTTGGAGGTGCAAACTGATGGGAAAGTTGATTATGACAGCCGATGACTCGGCAAGCGTTCGGCAGATGGTGGCATTTACCCTGAAACAGAACGGTTATGATGTGGTTGAGGCGGTCGATGGCCGTGACGCCCTCAATAAACTGAATGCCCAGAAGGTTGACATGTTGTTGACCGACTTGAACATGCCCAATATGGACGGTATCGGCCTGATCAAAGGTGTTCGTGCCGGAGCCCTGAATAAATTCATTCCGATTGTGATGCTGACAACCGAATCGCAGGATTCCCGCAAGGCAGAGGGCAAAGCGGCTGGAGCCACCGGTTGGATCGTCAAGCCGTTCAAGCCGGAACAGCTGATAGCGGTTATCAAGAAGGTGCTGGGGTAACGGCAACTTTGAATTTTGAATGTTGGGTTGATAATTCAAAAATCATAATTCCACATTTAAATTAGGTTAGGGGTGTTACCCATGATGGAAGAAGCCATTGCAACGTATCGTGAAGAGGCTGGCGAACTGCTGGCAGAGCTGGAAACATCGCTGCTTGATCTGGAAGAAACACCTGATGACTCCGATCTGATCAACCGGGTTTTTCGTGCCATGCATACCATCAAAGGTTCAGGCGCCATGTTTGGTTTTGATGAGATCGCGGCCTTTACCCATGAAGTTGAAACCGTTTTTGATATGGTGCGTAATGGCAAGATGACCGTTACCAAACGTCTGCTTGACCTGACACTCAAGTCCCGCGACCACATTTTATATTTGCTTAATTCTCCCGTAGGAGAAGATATTGACCGTGCTGCCGGGGATGAAATAATTGTCGGCCTTCGACAACTGGTGCCTCACGATGACCTGCCGCAAAAGGGTTCAGACGTTATCCCCGCCATAGAACTTCCCGAATTATCGGAAGACGAGCTCGCTCAGGAATGCACCTGGCGTATTCGATTTCGTCCTGCTCCCAATATTCTCATGTGCGGCACAAATCCGATTTCGTTGATTAATGAACTGCGCAGCCTGGGGACAGCTCATGTGGTTGCTCAGTTCGACGAAATTCCTCTGCTTGACGAACTGGCTGGTGAAAACTGCTATATCTATTGGGATATCATTTTGACGACTTCCCGTGGCGAAGATGCTATCAGAGACGTCTTCATTTTTGTTGAGGATGATTGCGATATCAGGATTGAGCTGATTGATAGCAGTGGCCTGATTGACCGGGAGCAGGGATATAAAAAACTGGGTGATATTCTGGTCGAACGTGGTGATTTGTCTCCAGTCGAGATGCAGAAGGTGCTGCTGCTTCAGAAGCGTTTTGGCGAGATTCTGGTGGAACAGGGGATTGTAACGCCCGAAAAAGTACAGTCGGCTCTGGTCGAACAGCAACATGTCAAAAGTGTCCGCAAAGAGCGTAGTGAAGCACCGCAACAGGAAGCTGCCGCCAGTATCCGCGTCCCGGCGGAACGGCTTGACCAGCTGATCAACCTGGTGGGAGAGATGGTTACGGTGCAGGCGCATCTTTCCCAGGTCTCACTTGCCGGCGGTGATTCAACCTACATCGCCATCTCGGAAGAGGTTGAGCGCCTTACCAACGAACTGCGTGATACCGCTCTCAATATCCGTATGCTGCCGATCGGCAGCACCTTTAGCAAGTTCAAACGCCTGGTACGTGATCTGTCCCAGGAACTGGGCAAAGAGATCGAAATGGAAACATTCGGTGCAGAAACCGAGCTGGACAAGACCGTTATCGAAAAGCTGAACGATCCGCTGGTTCACATCATCCGCAACAGTATAGATCATGGCATTGAATCGCCTGAAGCAAGGAAGGCTGCCGGTAAATCTTCTGTGGGTACGGTGTATTTGGGTGCGGAGCATTCCGGCGATTCGGTGCTGATCACCATTCGCGATGACGGTGCCGGATTGGATCGTGACGCTATTCGCGCCAAAGCGATTGAACGTGGCCTGTTGTCGGCAAACATTGACGCCTCTGACCGGGAAATATACGCCCAGATATTTGCTCCCGGTTTTTCCACTGCTGCCAAGGTTACCAGCGTCTCTGGGCGCGGGGTTGGAATGGACGTCGTCAAGCGGGGCATTGATGGCTTGCGCGGTTCGATCGGAGTGGACAGTGTTCGGGGAAGCGGCACGACTATTACGCTCAAGATTCCGTTGACGCTGGCCATTATTGACAGTCTGCTGGTCAAAATAGGCAAGGACCATTTCGTGTTGCCGCTGGCAGCCGTTGAAGAGTGTGTCGAGTTGACCCGGGAGGACATTAAGAATTCCCATGGCCGCAATCTGGCGAATGTCCGGGGGGCAATCATCCCCTATATTTCGCTGCGTGAGCATTTTGCTATTGGCGACCAGTGTCCCGAAATTGAGCAGATCGTTATTGCGGATATTCATGGCACCAAAGTCGGATTCGTAGTGGATAACGTAGTGGGTGAACACCAGACGGTCATCAAGTCGTTAGGCAAGATGTATCGCGATGTCAAGGGTGTTTCGGGAGCGACCATTCTGGGTGACGGCACCGTGGCTCTGATACTGGATATGGGTATGCTGCTGCACATGGTGGAACAATTGGAACAGCCTCCCTGTGCAGGAGGGGCACGGTGACCGGCACCCGTACTGACATGAAACCACGGCTTCCTGCCACTTTGTCGGATCGGGAATTTCTCCGTTTCAGCGCTTTTGTTTATGATCAAACCGGCATCAAGATGCCGCCTGTCAAAAAAACCATGCTTGAAGCACGGCTTCAAAAGCGCCTGAAGGCCAACTCCATCGATTCGTTTGAGGAGTACAGTGACTTTGTCTTTAGCAAGGAGGGGAGGGCGACAGAACTCATTCATCTGATTGATGTCGTAACCACCAACAAAACAGATTTTTTTCGAGAACCTGCCCATTTTGAATACATGGTCAAGACCGCTATTCCAAACATTCTTGAAAGACGGGGAGACTTCCTCCGGGAACCTCTGAGAATCTGGAGTGCCGGCTGCTCTACGGGTGAAGAACCGTATACGCTGGCTATGGTTATGTCAGAATTTGCTTCCTGTCGTCCGGATCTGCGTGTTGCGATCATGGCTTCCGATATCAGCACAAGAGTACTCCAGACCGCCCATAGCGGAATTTATCCTGAAGAACGCACCGATACCATCCCGCTTAATTTAAAGAAAAAATACCTGACGCGGAGCCGCGAGAAGTCACGTTCTCTGGTACGTATCTGTCCGCAACTTCGCTCAATGGTGTCGTTCAAGCGGATCAACTTTATGGACAACGACTTGGGCATCGTTGAAAAAATGGACATAATCTTTTGTCGTAATGTTGTCATATATTTTGACAAGCAGACTCAGCAGGCGCTCATGCAGAAATTTTATCGACAGTTGCGGGCTGGCGGGTACCTGTTTATCGGGCATTCCGAGACGCTGAACGGTCTTGATGTTGAATTCAAGGCGGTTGCTTCAACAGTTTATCGAAAGGATACGTGAAAGGGAGAACGGCCGTAGGCCATCCAACTAACGTTTTTTTACATGAAGAAGCTTATTGATTCCCATACTCACAATCTGTACCTCAAGCCGGGAGAAGTGGTTGTCTCGTTAAACCCGTTGCTCGTTTCCACGGTGTTGGGCTCTTGTGTGGCTGTAACCATGTATTCCGCGTCGCGGCAGTTTGGAGCCATCTGTCACGCCATGCTGCCTGCAAATGCCGGGAGGGAGCGCGACCTTCGCTATGTTGATACCGCTGTACACTATCTTTACGAGAAAATGGTGGAGTGTGGCGCGGGCACTGATCTGGTTGTCAAGCTGTTTGGCGGTGCTCAGTTGCTGGATGTTGGTGGCGGGTATTCACAAGCAAAAGGTTCCGTGGGAGAACAGAACGTTGCACGGGCGGAAGCGGTGCTTGCCGCTCTCGGATTGAAGGTCTCAGCCCGTGATACCGGCGGTCTTTCAGGTCGCAAGCTGTTCTTTTGTACCAGAGACGGGGACGTTTTTATGCGTCGGCTTCGTGCCGGCGTTTCTGCGAGGAGCCTATGAAAAAGATAAAAGTTCTGATTGTGGATGATTCAGCTCTCGTACGTCAGACCTTGTGCGATATCCTTAATTCCGATCCCGAAATAGAGGTGGTTGGCAGTGCGGCTGACCCGATTCTTGCTGCAGAACGCATGAGGACGGTTATTCCGGATGTTATCACGCTGGATGTCGAGATGCCGCGTATGGATGGCCTGACATTTTTGCAGAAACTGATGAGCCAGCATCCTATCCCGGTGGTAATGTGTTCAAGTCTGGCAGAAAGCGGCAGCGAGACGGCGCTGAAAGCCCTTGAATATGGTGCAGTTGATATTATCACCAAGCCTAAAATGGGTACGAAACAGTTCATAGAAGAGTCTAAAATGCGTATTTGTGATGCGGTGAAAGGTGCCGCAGCTGCCCGTCTGGGTCCGTTGAGGGCGATGCGGACGATGAAGGAGGTCTCGCCCAAATATACCGCAGACGTCATCATGGAGAAACCCAACACAAAAGCAATGATCCAGACCACTGAAAAGGTTGTGGTCGTGGGGGCTTCCACCGGTGGCACCGAGGCGTTGAAAGTTTTTCTGGAAATGCTCCCCGAGGATACTCCCGGAATTGTTATTGTGCAGCACATGCCGGAGAATTTTACCGCCGCCTTTGCCAAACGTCTTGATTCCATCTGTCGGATAACCGTCAAGGAGGCGAAAGATAATGATACGGTGGTGCGCGGCCGGGCCCTGATCGCCCCCGGCAATCATCATGCATTGTTGAAGCGAAGCGGAGCCCGCTATTATGTCGAGATCAAGGACGGGCCGCTGGTGTCGCGCCATCGGCCGTCTGTGGACGTCCTGTTTCGCTCGGCGGCCCGCTATGCAGGCAAAAATGCCGTTGGGGTCATTATGACCGGTATGGGTGATGACGGTGCGCATGGCATGAAGGAGATGCATGACGCCGGCGCCTTTACCATTGCTCAGGATGAGGCTTCTTGTGTTGTGTATGGCATGCCGCAGGAGGCGGTAAAACTGGGAGGGGTCAATAAGATTATGCCGTTGCAGAATATTGCTCATGAGGTGCTGAGGTTGTGCAGTTAGTGACAACATTTTTCGGCTCTGGTATTATAATCGTCATTTTTCTGCTGACAGGTGCTTGTATATGAAAAAATATGTAATCTCTTTTGTTGTGTTATCTGCCATGTGCTGCTCCGCCGGTTGGGCTGCTTCAGAGCCTCCACTCCCCAAGGGATACCATTCGTGGCAGAAAAGCGGGCGAAAGATTGTGACGGATAAAAGCTCCCTCTTCTATGGTATCCACTATCTGTATGCCGACAAGAAGGCGATGCAGGGGTATCAGGCCGGCAACAAGTTCCGTGAAGGAAGCCGTATTGTTGTTGAGTTTTTTAACATCAAGGGGAATTCTTCGGCAGACGGGCCGCTTAACATGATTGTACTGATGCAAAAAGACAAGCGCCAGAAGGGTACCGGTGGCTGGTTGTTTGCCGGATATTCAGGCGATGGCAGGCCGAGTGGTCTTGATCCGCTTAAAAACTGCTTTGAATGTCACCAGAAAGAGGCTTCTCACAAGGATTACGTGATTTCAACCAGCAAAGATTTTGTGCGCTGATCGCCCCTCCCAGATCGTTTGCCCAGAGGAAAAACGCTCCACGTTCGTGTCTTGACACCCCCGTACTTTTGCGGTAACTTGTCACGTCCTACCACAGGACACCAGACGTTATCGTCACTATTCCCGTTATTCAGAAGGTCGCGCCCGTATGAAAATTACAGCGGTTATCCCTGCCCGTTATGCTTCAACTCGTTTTCCCGGCAAGGCATTGGCGGAAATTGGCGGTCGTCCGATGATTCAGCATGTGTATGAGCGGACAGCTCAGTCAAAGCTGGTCGGCCGGGTTATTGTTGCAACCGATGATATCCGGATTGCCGATGCGGTCAATATGATCGGCGGAGAAGCCATCATGACGTCAACCGCTCATGAAACGGGCACCGACCGTCTGGCTGAAGTCGCTGCCGGACTCGATGCCGATATCATTGTTAATGTCCAGGGTGATGAACCTTTGATTGATCCGGTTATGATAGACTTGGCACTTCAGCCCTTTCTTGAAGAGTCTGATTTGCAGATGGGTACGGTCAAAACACGCATTAAATGCCTGCACGATTTTCTCTCTCCCAACGTAGTCAAGGTGGTAACGGACAATAGCGGCAACGCCCTCTATTTCTCCCGCTCCCCGCTTCCCTTCTTTCGCGATAAATGGAAGGATTTGAAGGATGATTCGTTTTGCTGCGGAAAACTGCTCTGCTACAAGCATGTGGGGCTGTACGTTTATCGTCGTGATTTTCTGTTGAAATTTGCAGCTATGCCGGCGACGTTTCTGGAAATATCCGAGAAACTTGAGCAACTGCGGGCAATTGAAAATGGTGTTAAAATCCGGGTTGTCGAGTCGGAGTTTGAGTCGATAGGTGTTGATACGCCGGATGACTTGCTGAAAGCGCAGGAACAGTATCGAAAACTTTCCAAATAATAATGTGATTGAAAATCAGGAGCAGATTACTATGAAAACCAAGTTTGTATTTATTACCGGCGGAGTCGTTTCATCAATTGGTAAAGGGCTGGCTGCCGCTTCGTTGGGAGCTCTTCTGGAGGCGCGCGGCTTGCGGGTGACCATGCAGAAGCTCGACCCCTACATCAACGTCGATCCCGGAACCATGTCTCCTTTTCAGCATGGTGAGGTTTTTGTTACCGATGACGGCGCTGAGACGGATCTTGATTTGGGACATTATGAGCGCTTTACGAGCGCTGTTCTGTCCAAGAAGAGCAATTTCACGACCGGTCAGGTGTATCATTCGGTAATTACCAAAGAACGCCGTGGCGACTATCTGGGCGGTACGGTTCAGGTTATTCCGCACATCACTGACGAGATCAAGCACAAGATCATCGAGAACGCCAAGGGCGCTGATGTCGCAATCGTCGAAGTCGGCGGGACCGTTGGCGATATCGAGTCGCTGCCGTTTCTGGAAGCCATCCGTCAGTTCCGTTTTGATCGGGGGCAGGGGAATGCACTGTATGTTCACGTTACGCTGGTGCCCTACATCCGTACGGCGGGAGAATTGAAAACCAAGCCGACCCAGCATTCCGTCATGGAGTTGCGCAAGATCGGTATTCAGCCGGATATTTTGCTTTGCCGTTGTGAACGTGATCTCCCTGACGATATGAAGAAAAAAATTGCCCTGTTCTGCAATGTCGGTGAGAAGGATGTTATCCCGGTTGTGGACTCAGAACATATTTATGCCGTGCCGCAGGCGCTTAACAAGGAGCATCTGGATGAGCAGGTTGTCGAAAAACTGAATATCTGGACCAAGGCACCGGATCTTACCAAATGGCAGGATGTGGTGGAAAAGCTTCGTCATCCGAGCAACGGTGACGTGCGTATTGCCATTGTCGGCAAGTATGTCGATCTGACGGAGTCGTACAAATCTCTTTCCGAGGCGTTGACCCATGGCGGTATCGGTAACGATTGCCGGGTTACCCTGAAATATCTGGATGCTGAAAAGATCGAACGTGACGGCGCCGATGGTCATTTCGAGGACGTTGACGGAATTCTCGTTCCGGGCGGTTTTGGCGAGCGTGGTACTGAAGGAAAAGTTATGGCGATCGAGTATGCCCGAAAGAAGAAAATTCCCTTCTTCGGCATCTGTCTCGGAATGCAAATGGCAGTGATTGAATTTGCTCGCAATGTCTGCGGTATCAAGGAAGCGTGTTCGAGTGAATTCCGTCAGGAAGGTGGCGATGCCCTGATTCACCTGATGGAGGAGCAAAAAGCTGTCAGTAAAAAAGGGGGCACCATGCGGCTTGGAGCATATCCCTGCACCATCAGCAAGGGGTCACTGGCTCATGATTCATACAACCAGACGGACATTTCCGAACGTCATCGTCATCGCTATGAATTCAACAACGCCTACCGCGATGTGCTGACAAAAAAAGGGCTGATTCTGTCGGGCGTCTACAAGGACAAGGATCTTGTGGAGGTTGTTGAAATTGCTGATCACCCTTGGTTCCTGGCTTGCCAATTTCATCCCGAATTCAAGTCCAAACCACTGGTACCGCATCCATTGTTCCGCGCCTTTGTCGGCGCTTCGCTGGCACAGAGAAACAAGGGGTAGACCATGACCCGTGAAATTATTTCCGGAAATGTGAAAATAGGAGGCAATCGCCCGCTGGTGCTGATTGCCGGACCTTGTGTAATCGAGGATGAATCCGCAACGATGCGGCATGCCGAGCGTCTGATGACGATATGCAACGGCCTTTCGATTCCTCTGATTTTCAAAGCATCCTACGACAAGGCAAACCGTACGTCGATTGGCGCTTTTCGTGGTCCGGGGATGAAAGAAGGGCTTGCAATTCTGCGCAAGGTCAAAGAATCACTGGGCGTTCCGGTCATTTCCGACGTACATTCCATTGAACAGATTACACCAGCTGCCGAGGTGCTGGATGTCCTGCAGATTCCTGCTTTTCTCTGCCGTCAGACCGATCTCCTCATTGCCGCGGCCAAAAGTGGCCGGATCATCAATGTCAAAAAAGGGCAGTTTCTGGCTCCTTGGGATATGAAAAACGTTGCCGGTAAAATCGCTGCCAGCGGCAACGAGAACATTATCCTTACGGAGCGCGGAGCTTCTTTCGGGTATAATAATCTGGTGGTAGACATGCGCAGTTTTCCGGTCATGCGTGCAACCGGTTATCCGGTGGTTTTTGACGCGACTCACAGCGTTCAGCTTCCGGGAGGCCAGGGGGATAGCTCCGGCGGTCAGCGCGAGTTTGTCGAATATCTGTCCCGTGCGGCTGTAGCAACCGGGATTGACGGCATCTTCATGGAAGTTCATGAAGACCCGGACAAGGCGCTTTGCGACGGTCCTAATTCGATACCACTGAGTGAATTGCCCGCATTGCTCAAAACTCTGAAGACTATTGATTTCGTTATCAAACAGAGGCCGGCATGACAGTTATTGAGGAGGCCCGCCGGGTAATCCGGGTTGAAGCTGAAGCCCTGTCCGCCATGGCTGATCGTGTTGACGGTTCGTTTGAACGGGCGATTGACCTGATACTGAAGAGTACCGGACGGGTGATCGTCAGCGGAATGGGAAAATCCGGTCTTGTCGGCCAGAAGATCGCTTCCACCATGGCTTCTACCGGTACTCCGGCTTTTTTCCTCCATCCTGCTGAAGGAATTCATGGCGATCTGGGAATGATCATGGCGGGAGATGTTGTTATTGCCATTTCAAACAGCGGCGAGACGGAGGAAATCCTCCGGATACTCCCTTCAATCAAGCGTTTGGGAGCGCCACTTGTCGCCATGAGCGGCAATCCGGCATCAAATCTGGCCCGTTCCAGCGATGTATTCCTTGATGTCTCAGTAGCGGAGGAAGCATGTCCGCTCGGCCTTGCGCCGACCGCCTCTACGACGGCTACTTTGGCGATGGGAGATGCGCTTGCCGTTGCTTTGCTGGTAAAGCGCGGCTTTAAGGCGGAAGATTTTGCCATATTTCATCCGGGAGGCTCACTGGGCAAGAAACTGATTTTACGGGTTGAAGACCTTATGCACGTTGGTGAAGGTATACCGTTGGTGCGGCAGGATACCTTGATGAAGGAAGCCCTGTTTGTCATTACGGCCAAAGGCCTTGGCGTTACCGGGGTGTGTGATGAGGCGGGCGCATTGAAAGGTGTCATTACGGATGGAGATTTACGACGTTCACTGGAAAAGGGTTTTGACATCCTCAATCGGCGTGCCTCGGAAATCATGAAGTACGGGCCGTTGCGGATCAAACGGTCTGAGCTTGCTGCCGCTGCTTTGCAGCTTATGGAGCAGCGTGCCATTACCTCTTTGTTTGTATTTGAAGATGATCAAAGCCCTGCTCCGTGCGGCATCATTCACCTGCACGATATTCTCAAGGCTGGTATCGCCTGATGAATGACAAGCTTGTTGATATCAGGTTGCTGCTTCTGGACGTGGATGGTGTTATGACTGATGGCGGTATCATTTATGACGCCAACGGATTAGAAACCAAAGTATTCAATGTCAAGGACGGTCACGGCATTAAAATGTTGCAGCGGCATGGCATTGAAGTAGGCATCATAACCGGCCGCACCTCCCAGGTAGTAACGTTCAGGGCCAAAGAACTGGGAATCAGTCTTGTGTATCAAGGGGCACTGAAGAAGCTTGATAGTTACGAGGATGTTAAGCAGAAAACCGGGCTAGATGACAGACAGATTGCGTATGTAGGAGATGATGTAATAGATGTTCCGGTCATGCGGCGTGTTGCTTTTGCCGCAGCTCCTGCCGATGCGCTGGTGGAAGCCCGCGCCGTTGCGCACTACGTTACTTCGTGTGCCGGCGGACGGGGTGCCGTCCGGGAAGTTTGTGATCTGATTCTTAAAGGGCGGGGCTTGTGGGATGAAGTCGCTGTCCGTTACGAACTGTAATACAATCTCCATGCCAAAAACTCCGGTTCAACCATGTTGTGCTGGACAGTCCCGCTCCTCAATGATATAGTTCCTTCCTATTATGGTATCGCCAGTTTATATCAGGCCATTGCTGGCACTTCTCGTAACAGCGGCTGTTTTCGGCATTGCGACCGTCGTTTTCCGGAGCGGTGCTCATAATTCTGCACCGGTCCGGTCGGCTAAACAACAACTTCCCAACAATATTGATGTCGCCCTGAAAAAAGCCCGTTTTTCAGAAATCCAGAACGGTCTTCTTGCTTGGGAACTCTTTGCAGAACGTGCCCACTATGATAAAGAGGGAGATAAGGCATATCTCTCCGATATCAGGATGGAGTTTCAGCGCAACCGGTCGCATGGAGCTATAACGGTTACGGCAGATAATGGCGAATACTCCAGTACAACAAAAAACGTACGGCTCGATGGTCATGTTCACGTTTTTACCGAAGATGGCGCCAGTTTTACTACGCGGTCTGTCGAGTACAAAGGTGATACGGCTCATTTCATAACGCAGGATCCGGTGAACTTCCGGCAGCAAAGATTACAGCTTACGGCGGTCGGAATGGATATGGGTGTCAGAAATCAACAAGCACATTTTTATTCTTCGATTAATGCTTCAATTGTGTCCAGGTAGTATGACTGGATGCCGCGATCGTATAGCCATGGTTTCTGTTAGGATGTTGATAATGCGATTATGTCTGTTAAATATGGCATTGTTTTGTGTGTGGTGCCTTTTTTCAGTACCACCTGTTTCAGCCGCAACTCCGGCTCACAAGGATCGTTCAAAGCTGCCGATCACAGTTAAGTCCAACGAAATGACTGCTGACAATAAAGGAAAAACGGCAATTTTTTCAGGCAAAGTTGTTGCGAAGCAGGGTGATGTCACGATCTTCTCCGATAAACTGATTGTCAGTTATGCGGATATCAGCGGTTCCGTGGATAAGGTTGAAGCACTTGGCAACGTCAGGATACTTCAGACGAACAGAACTGGCTTCGCTGAGCAGGCGGTTTACGATAGCCATAACGGACGTATTGTTCTGACAGGGTCTCCACGGGTTGAACAGGGGAGTGACAGAATTAGCGGTAAAGTGATTACGTATTACGTTGATGATGAGAAAAGTGATGTGACCAGTGGGGGTGACCCGAAAGCACGTGTTGAAGCGGTCATTAACCCGGCGGCAAGGAAGAGCGATGCCGGTCGCCGTTGATTCGTTACGACTCTGGACGAAGGCCCTGAAAAAAAGCTACGGCAGTCGTCAGGTTGTTGGTGGCGTTGATATTTCAGTCACTTCCGGATCCGTTGTCGGACTCCTTGGGCCAAACGGAGCCGGCAAAACGACAACTTTTTATATGGTGGTCGGGTTGGCTCATCCGGATGGCGGTCAGGTCTTTTTGGGAGATGAGGAGATAACAGCCCTTCCGATGTATCAGCGGGCCCGTCGGGGCATCAGTTATCTTCCTCAGGAAGCCTCGGTTTTCCGCAAACTATCGGTGGCTGATAATCTGATGGCGATCATCGAAACTGTTGAACCTGATAAACGCCGTGGCCGTCAGCGCATGGAACAGTTGTTGGAGGAGTTCTCGATAACACACATTGCGTCTTCCAAAGGGTATGCACTCTCTGGCGGTGAACGCCGCCGGGTTGAAATTGCCAGGGCTTTGATAACAGATCCTTCCTTTGTTTTACTGGATGAGCCGTTCGCCGGGATTGATCCGATAGCCGTTGCCGATATTCAAGGATTGATTATTTCCCTTAAGAATAAAAATATCGGCGTACTGATTTCAGACCATAATGTCAGGGAAACGCTCGGTGTTTGCGATTCTGCATATATTTTAAGTAGCGGAGTTGTTCTTGAGTACGGTACACCGGGTGAGATCGCAGCAAGTAAAAAAGCTCAAGATATTTATCTGGGTAAAGATTTCCGTCTCTGATTTTACACCCTGACACAGCTGGATCATGTGTCAGGATTGAGGTTGATGCGTCATGGCAATGGAGATGCGCCAACAACTGAAAATGTCCCAGCAACTGGTGATGACTCCCCAGTTGCAACAGGCAATCAAACTGCTTCAGATGACTCGTCTTGAACTTCAGGATCTGGTCCTTCAGGAGTTGGAGGAAAACCCGCTCCTTGAAGAGTCTACTGAGCTGGAAGAGGTACATGAGCCTGATACGCTGGAGGTTGCGGAGCAGGAGTTTGAACCGGCCCAGGATAGTGTGGATTTTCATGAAGTTGAGACCGGCGAAGAGGCTCTGCGTGATTGGGATAGTTACCTTGACGGCTATAATTACAGTTCCGGTGAACAGCAGTATGGTGGTGAAGATGAGCGGCCATCCTTCGAAAACCTGCTGACGCGCAAAGGGACGCTGATCGATCACCTGTTGTGGCAGCTTCATATGGGACAGTACTCGGAAATGGATGTCCGGGTTGGCGAAGTGATCATCGGCAATATTGATGAGACCGGTTACCTGCGGGCATCTCTCTCGGAAATCGCTGCTGCTAGTTCCGCAACGGAAGAAGATGTTCAGGATGTGCTTGAGTGCATTCAGGAGTTTGACCCTCCCGGCGTTGCCGCCCGCGATCTGCGGGAATGCCTGCTCATCCAGGCACGGGGCTTGGGGATGAAGGGTAGTGTTGTCGAGAGTATCCTGCTACATCATCTTGGTGATCTCGAAAAAAGAAATTACAAGCAGATCGTCCGGGCACTCAAGGTTGATTTGAATCATGTACTTGCTGCTTCGAAGATTATTTCGGGGTTTGATCCGCGTCCCGGTTCCTCATTCAGTACGGATGATGTGCATTATATTTCTCCCGATATTTTTGTGCATAAAGTGGGAGACGATTACGTCGTCATGCTCAATGATGAAGGCCTTCCCAACCTGAAAGTAAGCAGCCAGTATGCTGATGTCCGCGGGAATGGCAGTATCGATACCCAGGCTGAGCACTATATCAGCGACAAAATGCGTTCGGCTGTATGGCTGATCAAAAGCATTCAGCAACGGCAACGAACAATCTATAAAGTTGCCAAAAGTATCATCCGTTTCCAACGTGAATATTTTGATCGCGGCATCGAATACCTCAGGCCACTGGTACTTCGGGATATTGCCGAAGATATCGGTATGCATGAATCTACCATCAGCCGGGTTACAACCAATAAATACATGCAGACACCGCAGGGTTTGCTTGAACTGAAGTATTTCTTTAACAGCGGACTTTCAACAAGTGAGGGTGATTTTGTTGCTTCCGAAAGTGTTAAAAACAGGATCAAGGAAATTATTGAAAAAGAGAACCCCAAAAAGCCTCTCTCAGACCAGAAAATAGCTGAAATGCTGACGGGGCAGACGGTGAATATTGCCCGGCGAACGGTAACCAAGTATCGAGAGATGCTTAATCTGGGATCTTCTTCGGAACGTAAACGACATTTTTGACGAACTGCTGATTCTCAGCGGTCGTCCATTTCACAACACCAGCCACACAGGAGGTTTGTATGCAAGTAACGATGACATTCAGGCACATGGAACAGAGCGATGCCCTTAAGGCATATGCAGAAGAAAAACTTGAGCGGATTACAAAGTATATTGATGGCCCCATTGGCGCTCATGTCTATTTTTCCGTAGAAAAGAAAATACGCCACATTGTTGAAATTGTTATCAATTCTAAGGGGGTCAGCACAAAGGCATCCGAAGCGACTAACGATATGTACGCCGCAATTGATGCCGTTATTGACAAAATTGAACGGCAGCTTGTTCGCTACAAGGAAAAAATTAAGGCGCATAAGCCAAGTGCCGATGAGCATGGCCGCCCAATCTCCAAGAAAATTTATGAAGCTGATAGTATTGAGGCCAACACTGATTCAGTTATTATCAAGACGACAACAGAGACTGCAAAGCCCATGTCGGTAGAAGAGGCTGTTATGCAGATGGATCTTCTCCATAAAGATTTTATTGTGTTTACTGATTCCGATAGCAATGAGATTAATGTGCTGTATCGTCGTAAAGACGGTAACTTTGGTTTGATTGAGCCACATCGCGCCTAACGTGACTTTATTATGGACGGTATCACACTTTCTATACAGGAGCTGCTGACTGATAATGAATACGGCCTTGGCTTGTCGCTTCTGGCCGGCAAGCAGGGACTTTCACATCGAGTTTCCAGCTCACGTATTCAGAAGCCGGGGCTGGCTCTGGCCGGTTACACCGAGCACCTGCATCCCGATCGTTTGCAGGTGCTCGGCAATACCGAAATATCGTACCTCCAACAGCTTGACAGCAACGTTCTGGCAGAGAATCTTGAAGCTCTCTGCGATTTTTCAATAGCCTGTTTCATCGTAACAAAGGGGTTGCGTCCTCCGCAACTCCTGCTTGATCTTGCTGATTCCCGCACTATCCCTGTTCTTGCGACTCCTCACCAGTCATCAACCTTTATCTCGCTGATCACCAAATTTCTCGAAGAGAGACTGTTGCCGACGACTCATCTGCATGGCGTTCTCATGGATGTTTTGGGGGTTGGAGTGCTAATCTCCGGAAAAAGCGGCATCGGTAAAAGTGAATGTGCTCTTGATCTTGTCATGCGCGGACATCGTCTCGTTGCGGATGATATGGTATTTATAAAGAAAAAAATGCCTGCCGTGCTGGTTGGCCAGGCGGAAGAGTCTCTTCAGTATTTGATGGAGATCCGAGGTCTTGGTATTATTAACATCAAGGATCTCTATGGTGTCTCAGCTATTCGAGACAAAAAAATTGTTGATATGCTGCTTGAATTGGTGGAATGGGATGAAACTCAAGAGTATGATCGATTGGGGGTGGATGACCGTACGGTGACGATTCTTGGTATTGAAATACCTCACATTGTCATACCTGTCAGGCCTGGTCGCAACCTTGGCTCCATAATTGAAGTTGCCGCCCGAAATAATCTGCTCAAAGGGATGGGATATCACTCTGCCCGTGATTTTCAGGAACGCCTCATGGCACGGATAGAGGCACGTCCACTTGGGGATGAGGTAGAGTAGGGCATGCGTATTATAGTAATCACAGGAATGTCCGGTTCAGGGAAATCTACTGCAGTCAGAGCCCTGGAAGATGAAGGTTATTATTGCGTTGATAACCTTCCGGTACGTCTGTTTAAGCGTTTTGTTGACCTGATCGGTAAGTCGGGCGAGACATTTAAAGGTATAGTTCTTGTAGCCGACATCCGTGGCCGGGAATTTTTCAAGGGGTATGAGAATGCCTTTCACAGAGTTACCGAAGCGGGGCACACGGTTGAAATATTTTTCTTTGATGCGCTGGACGATGTCCTTGTGCGACGTTATTCCGAAACACGCCGTCGTCACCCTGCCGATGAACAGTGCTCGGTTGCTGATGCTATCCGGATTGAGAGGGGGCGTCTAAGCACCCTGCGCCAGATGGCGACAAAGGTTATCGATACCTCTGAATTTACGGTTCATCAGCTTAAGGAATGTATTCTGAGAATTGTCAGGGGGGAGGATAAAGATAATCAGCTGGTTGTCGAAGTCCAGTCCTTCGGGTTCAAATATGGTGTGCCGCTGGAGTCCAGTATCGTAATGGATGTCCGTTTTCTTCCGAACCCGTTCTTTGTGCCGGAATTGAAAGACGGTTCGGGTCTTGATGATGTTGTCCGTGATTACGTGCTTGATAATGTTGTCACAGCCCAGTTTTTGGATTACTTTTTTCCCCTTTTGGATATGCTGCTTCCGGCACATCGCCAGGAGGGAAAGTCCTATTTAACAATTTCAATCGGCTGTACCGGCGGTCGTCATCGCTCCGTTGCCATAGCGCAGGCGACCGGAATGCACTTGCAGGAAATGTGGCCCATGGTGCGAATTATTCACAGGGATATTGAAAAGGGGCTTAAATGATTGGATTAGTACTTGTTACTCACGCTGGACTTGCATCAGCATTAAAACTGTCAGCTGAAATGATTGTGGGATCAATTGATAACTGTTCTGTTGTAGAGGTAGCTTCCGAGGAGAGGGCCGATGACATCATGGCTCGCGTTGTAGCTGCTGTTGAAACGGTGCAGTCTGACGGGGCGATCATCATGACGGATCTTTTTGGCGGTACGCCATCAAATATGGCGATGTCGTTTCTTAAAGAAGGGTGCATTGAGGTTGTTACCGGTGTTAATTTGCCCATGCTAATTGAGTTTTGCTCCCGCCGTGAGCGAATGCCGGTTGCTGAACTGGCAATGAATCTGCACAAATCGGGTCGCGATGGAATTATTGTTGCCGGCGAATTTTTGAAATGACTAAGCTGCATAAGGATGCCTGAAATATGCTTCAGAACGATTTTGTAATTGTTAACAAGCTAGGTTTGCATGCCCGTGCATCGGCACTGTTTGTCAAAACAGCCAGCCTCTTCAGTTCTGACGTAAAACTGTCTCGTGACGGAGTTGAGGTTAATGGAAAAAGTATTATGGGCATTATGATGCTGGCGGCATCAAAAGGGTCATCCGTGCGGCTGACGGTGAATGGCTCAGACGAAACTGAAGCTTTTCAAACCATTGGAGATCTCATTGCCAATGGATTCGGAGAGGAATGACATGCAGTCCTTCTCTGGAATCGCGGCTTCGCCCGGGATTGCCATGGGGAGACTGCGTATTATTGATCGTCGTCGAACTGTTATCTCAGAGTATCCAATACCTTCTGATGCAGTCAGCCATGAAATCGGCCGGCTTACTCAGGCTATTGAAGACACCCGCATCGAACTTGAGTCCCTGAAGTCACGCCTTGCTGAATCCAGCGGTGAAGACCACCTGTTTTTTATTGAAACACATCTGATGATTCTGGCTGACGAACGTCTGGTAACTGAAACCACCGAGACGATCAGAACCGGTATGATAAACGCCGAAGGAGCGCTCCGGCGGACTCTGCATCGCTACCGTGAAGCTTTTGCCCGTATTGACGATCCATATCTTCGGGAGAGGATCAGCGATGTTGAGACGGTTATTGAGCGGATTCTGCGTAGTATGAGCGGGGAGAAGGTAGAACCTTTTCCGCAGCATGAAGATCAGATAATCATTGCGGCCCATGACCTTTCTCCGGCGGACATGCTTCAGATCAACCGCTCTCATGTTCTTGCCATCATAACCGAAATCGGCGGTCGCACCTCTCATACCGCCATTTTGGCGCGTGCCCTCGAACTGCCTGCCGTCATGGGGGTTGACGGGATAACAGATCTTCTCCTCGACGGCGTAGCCGTTATCGTGGATGGCCTGTCCGGCTCGGTGTTTGTCGAGCCTGATCAGGAAATATTTCAGTCATCGTTACGCCGAAAACAGCATTATGAATATGTTGAATATGAGCTGCTGAAAACCGTTTCGTTGCCTGCAGTAACCCGTGACGGTCATGTGATGCAGTTGCGGGGAAACGTCGAAATTCCGGAAGAAGGCGCATCTGTATTAGGCCATGGCGGGAGTGGCGTTGGCCTGTATCGTACTGAAATGCTCTTTATGAACCGTGCCGTAATGCCGGATGAAGAAGAGCAGCTGGCTATATATCGGGCCATGCAGAAGGCCATAGCCCCTCATCCCCTTACCATTCGGACCCTGGATGCTGGCGGAGACAAGCTTCTTGACGGAATGGAACTAGCCGGAGAAGCTAACCCGGCTATGGGGGTGCGGGCAATCCGATTGTCCCTGCTCATGCCGGACGAATTCAAGAAACAGTTGCGGGCAATCCTGCGAGTCAGTGCCGATGGCCCGGTCAGAATTATGTTTCCTATGATTTCAGGGTTGGAGGAGGTTCGCACGGCAAAAGCTTTACTCGAAGAAGTAAAGCACGAACTGGCTGTCTCAGGTACCCGGTTTGACAGTGCGGTCCAAGTCGGGGTTATGATTGAAATCCCGGCGGCAGTTACCTTGGCCGACTTGCTGGCCCGTGAGGTCGACTTCTTCAGCGTTGGTACCAATGACCTTATTCAGTACACTCTGGCAATAGATCGTACAAATGAACAGTTATCTCATCTCTATCAACCGCTTCATCCTGCGGTACTCCGGTCACTGCGCCGCATAGTGCAAGCAGCCCACGGTGCCGGAATTCCTGCCTGCCTATGTGGCGAGATGGCTGGCGATCCTCTCTATCTGCCGATTCTTCTCGGGCTTGGTTTTGATGAGCTTTCAATGGGTGCCGGGTCAATACTGCGTGTGAAACAGATGCTTCGGCGCTGCTCGTTGGAACGTGCTTCCAGAATTGCCGAAGGCTGTTTTGACTTTTCTACCGCTGCGGAAGTTGAAATGTACCTCAAATCTCAAATTACCCTTGATGTAACTGAAAGTATCGACTGATGACTCCATTGATAGTATATTCTCTGTTTGCACTTGTGTTTGGCATGGTTGTCGGCTCCTTTCTGAATGTCTGTATCTGCCGCATGCCGAACAACGAATCGATTGTTTCTCCACCCTCTCATTGTCCTCATTGCTCGTATCAGATTCGCTGGTACGACAATATTCCTTTGTTGAGCTATCTAATTCTGCGCGGTAAATGCCGGGGGTGCGGCGCTCATATTTCGCTACAGTACCCTCTGGTCGAGCTGCTTAACGGCGTTCTTGCCCTGTTTCTCTTCCTCCGTTTTGGGCCGACTCTGGCGTTCGCTACGTTGTTTTTGTTGTGTTCGGCACTTGTGGTAATAACCTTTATTGACATTGAGCACCAGATTATCCCCGACGAAATATCATTGTCAGGAATTGTTATCGGATTTGTTCTGTCGTTTTTTCTGAAAGGACACACCTGGCTGAATTCATTGCTCGGTATCCTGCTTGGCGGCGGCAGCTTGCTGCTTGTTGCCTACATATACCAGCGTCTGACCGGCAAGGACGGGATGGGTGGCGGAGACATCAAGCTGCTCGCCATGATGGGCGCTTTTCTGGGGTGGAAGGCGATCCCGTTTATTATTTTCGCCAGTTCATTGATTGGTTCGGTTGTTGGTATCTCCATCATGCTGCTTCAGAAAAAAGATTCCAAGCTGGCAATTCCCTTTGGTCCCTACCTTGCATTTGGCGCGGTTCTGTATATTTTTTACGGTAAGCCGCTCATTCACTGGTATCTCAATCTGAGCGGTTTTCTTCAGGGGTAGCCATGTCCCGCTTCCGCCCCAGTCTCACTGTTTCAATTCTCGCATTCCTCGGTTTACTTCTTGTTTTGACGTGGCTTCTCTTCAGTATGCTTGCCTTTAAAACGGCCGCCAACGATCTGTACGCCCAAAAAGGTGAACATGCCCGCACGTTGCTCAACGTCTTTGTCAATCTGCTTCCCGATACAATTCCAACGTATCCGGAAGGTTTTATTTCACCAGATTCGCAATCGTCGCAGTATATTCAAAAAATATCGGAAGAATCTGCTTTTAGCCGCCTGACCTTGCTGGACAGAAACGGTAAAGTGATCTTTAGCTCTGGGGGAGAAGGAAATGACCCGTACTTGCCGTTTCAAGCTGTTCCAACAACAGGTGAAGGGACCTTTGTTCGAACGGACGGAAGTGGAATAATTTACCTTACAAATGTTATTCGCGGTGGAGAAACAGTAGGCAAAGCCGGCTTGCTACTTTCGCTGGCTCCAGAAAAAGCGCGCCTGAATCGTTCTCGTCAGCTTCTGATCGCCTATTTTACGCTGGATTTTATTTTATTACTCGGGCTGGGCTCATTTGTCCTTTCGCGCATTGTTGTCAATCCGATCAACCGTTTACTGACGGCTACGGAAAGAATTACCGGAGGTCAGTATATCCAGCGCTTAAGTGTATCAGGGAGTGCAGAGCTTGCCAGGTTGGCTCATGCATTCAATGAAATGGCTTCAGCGCTACGCAGCAAGGATCAACAAGTCACCGAGCAAATGTCCGCTCTAGAAAAAGCAAACAGTGATCTTCACAAAGCTCGCGAAGAAACGATTCGTACCGAAAAAATGGCCTCCATCGGCGTACTGGCTGCCGGAATGGCACATGAAATAGGAACCCCTCTTGCGTCAATCATGGGATATGCAGATCTCTCCGCAAGTGAACAACCCGATAATCCGGCTATCCAGGATTATGCGAGAAGAATAACTGAAGACTGTGTACGGATTGACAGAATTGTTCGGGGCTTACTCGATTATTCACGTCCTCGAACGTTGAGTGGAGAAAACGCAGACGTACGTGCCGTTGTTATCTCAACTCTCGATCTGCTGGCACAGCAGGGCGTTTTCAAGCAGATGAATATTCGAATGGATATTGATGAGAGCGTGATGTCTGTGAAGTGTGATCAACACCAGCTTCAGCAGGTAGTGATCAATCTGCTTCTCAACAGTCGTGACGCAAGTCCAGTTGACGGCACCATTATAATCAGTGCCAGACACGAGGGGGAATATATCCGTTTGGATGTCTCCGACAGCGGCACAGGTATAGCTGAAGAGATGATGAAATACATTTTTGACCCATTTTTTACAACCAAAGCTCCTGGTAAGGGAACTGGTTTGGGATTGGCTATTTCGGCGCGAATTGTAGAGGGCTTTGGCGGGCGTATTACGGCAAGCAGCAAGGTGGGTGAGGGGAGCTGCTTTAGTGTATGGCTGCTGCAGGCGCAAGCAGAAAGGTCGGAGCATGAACAGTAATCAGCATATTCTGGTAATCGACGATGAAGAAAACTTGCGTCACATGTTGTCGGTTATGCTGGCTCGTCAAGGGTATCGTGTAGACGTGGCAGCGGATGGCAAAAGTGGTCTGATCTGTTTGTTGAACAATGTCTATGACTATATTTTGTGCGATATACGTATGCCTGAAATGGATGGCAAAACCTTTTTGACACATGCACTGGAAGAGCATGTGTCAGCGCCGATTATCATGATGTCCGCGTATGGTTCTGTGGAAACGGCAGTAGAGTGCATGAAGCTTGGTGCCTACGATTTTATCTCAAAACCGTTTAAAAAAGACGAAATCGCTATAGTGCTCAAAAAAGCTGAAGAACGGGAGCGCCTGAAAGAAGAAAACAGTCAGTTGAGGGACGTTGCCGCCGGCCAGTTTTCCTACAGCGGTATCATCAGTCGCAGTGCTGCAATGCAGGAAATCTTCAGTCAAATACGGAAGGTTGCCGACTTGAAAACCACCATTCTCGTGTTGGGAGAATCCGGAACCGGCAAAGAACTGGTAGCGCGGGCTCTTCATCAGACCGGTTGTCGATCTCAAAAACCGTTCGTAGCGGTAAATTGCGGGGCTATCCCGGAAAATTTGCTTGAAAGCGAATTGTTCGGACATGTCCGTGGAGCTTTTACCGATGCTTCCAGCGATAAAGCGGGGCTTTTTGAACAGGCTGATGGCGGTACGTTATTTCTGGATGAAATTGGCGAGATGCCGCTCGCTCTACAGGTGAAGCTGCTGCGGGTGTTGCAGGAAAACGAGATCAGAAAGATTGGTGCCTCGGTCTCCAAAACAGTTGATGTCAGGGTTGTCTCCGCCACCTCTCGTGACTTGTCCGGTGACGTGGGTTTGGGGCGTTTTCGTGAAGACCTGTATTTCCGGTTAAATGTGTTCTGTCTGCAACTGCCGCCACTACGTTATCGTGTGGAAGATATTCCCCTGTTAGCTGAACATTTTGTCAAGCGCTACGGAAATGACAAAGATGGTTTGGTACGTGTTGAGCCGGATGCATTGCGGTGTCTAATGGCTTATCGCTGGCCGGGCAATGTACGCGAACTTGAAAATGTCGTCGAGCGTGCCTGTATACTCTGTGAAAGAGGTCTAATCACCACGGCTTGTTTGCCGCTTTCTCTCCGTCAGTCTGACAAAGCCAGTCCCATTGAGATGGTTGCAGATGAAAATCTTTCGATAAAAAAAGCCGAGGATATAATTGAACGCGAATTAATTGGTAAGGCGCTCTCCAAAACCGGAGGGAATCGTACCCAGGCGGCAAAAATACTTGAAATCAGTCTTCGTTCCCTGCTTTACAAACTCAAGGAATATGGCATAGAGTGACAAAACCAAACTGTTGAAAGGAACACACATGCTGAAAGAACTTTGTATTGCAGTTGCCGTCACGACAATAATAGCTTCATCATCTTATGCCATGGCCAAAGAGGGGTGTGGTGGTGAGTGTGCGTCGTGCCATACCCTGACGCCTGGCGAAGCGACCGGGCTACTGAAAAAAATAGGTGGTACCGTAACATCGGTCCGTCAAGCTCCGGCTCGGGGTTTGTTTGAACTTCTCGTTGAAAAGGATGGACAAAGAGGAGTCCTCCTTATGGATTATGGCAAGAAACACCTTATTCAAGGTGCCGTATTTAACGTGGAGACACTTGAACAGGTTGTCGCCCACAAAAAGGAGCTGACGCCACCCAAACAGACAACATCCCTTGATGTGAAAGCAATTCCTGTCGGCCATTCAGTTGTCATGGGTAATCCAAAAGGTTCAAAAAAATTGTATGTTTTTACAGATCCTGATTGTCCTTATTGCCGGAAAGGTCATGTCGAATTAAAAAAACTGGCTGGAATAACTACTGATGTGGCAATTCATATTATGCTGTTTCCGCTGCCAATGCATCCGGGGGCATACGATAAAGCGAGAACGGTTCTTGAAACACAAAGCCTTGAGATGCTGGATAAGGCGTTTGAGGGTAAAGACGTTCCCAAACCAAGCCATGAAAGCAGCAAAAAGGCTGTTGATGAGATTGTCAAATTTGCCAATGCCAATGGCATTTCCGGCACGCCAACCATGGTGTTGCCGGATGGTACTATCCAAGTTGGTATGCGCGATGCGGAAACGATGAAGAGGATGCTGGAGGTAAAATAACGCTTTCTCCCTATCAGATGCCTCTGTCCCACATGCCATTAGCTATGAAATAATTGCATAGCTAATGGCATTGTTGTATCAGTAAAGTTACGCATATATTGCATAGTTACTGTGAGACTTCTGGAAACAGTTGTTGTTTCAGTCTGTTGTGGCAGTATTTTCAAGGCATTGAACTTGCATATCAACAGGCGATCGTCTGTTGGCTGGTTATAAGATAATCACAAATGCACTGCAATTAAGTTATTGAAGGAGATGGCTATGGCCGACAGTTCACAACAGGAAAAAGAGTTCTCGGACATTGAACTTTGTTACAAAGCAATGGGGCTTTCATTCAGTGACAATCCGGAACAGGTGGAGAAAACTTATCGGAAGCTGAAGGATGAATATACCACTCTTATGCGTTCTCCGGATATGACTGCGCGCGCAGGGGCTGCCGAAAACCTGAAGCAGCTTGAGGAACTCTTCACCACCATAACCGGGTCACTGATCTATAAAGACTACGCCCGTGAATATGAAAAATACAAGGCGCTGAAAGCGGAGCAGATGGCCGCCCGCAAACTGAAGCAGCAACAGAAACCGGTGGTGAAGGAAGTGTTGATCAATTGTCCGTACTGTAAAAAGCTGATCGCACCGAAACTGAAGGTGTGTATTTATTGTCACGGAAAGATACTGACACCGATGGAACAGATGATGGCGAAGGTGTTTTCGACCAGGAATCTGGTTGTTGCCACGATTCTTGTTGTACTGGTGATTGCGGGTGTCGTTCTTATGTCGAATCCGCAACTGCTTAAATAGATAGTCCAAGAAGTTGCCTATTGCGGTTATTTGTAGATCAAATCTATCTTTGCTAGATTTTAATTGGATGTTTAGAAAATAATATAAAAAAGCTTTATTGAGGTGAGAATGGTGCGATTCTTCAATAAAAATAATTATACAAGAAATAAATCATCATACCTTAATCAGTCAACTGGTGGTTTTACGCTTATTGAATTGCTGATATCCATGGTTATTGTAAGTATCAGTTTTATGGCTATTCTACCTTTGTTATGGAATACAATAAATGTAAACAAAACCATGAGTGTTGGCGCAAAGGCCAAGGATGTTGCCGTTCAGAAGGTTGAAGAGCTTATGTCTTTGCCGAGAGATACATACGATACAACATATGGTCTAGCAACAAATACAAGTTATACAAGCCCGGTGGAGTACGTTACCGAAAAGGGTGAGGTAACTACTGCTACAACGGCGATGTTTCAAAGAACATTCAGTATTAACCAGGTTCCTGGTTTAACAAGTGATCCAAAACCAGTTGTTTTGACGTGCGTAGTAAAATACATCTACAAAGGTGAGTCCAGATCCCGATCATTTAGTACCATGTGGAGTTTTTGAAATGAAAACTACACTTAATAAAATACATGGTTTTACTCTTCTTGAGTTGCTTATATCGCTTGCCATGTTTGGCATTGTATCGGCTATGATGTATGGCACATTCAATCTTGTCACTAAACAGGTAGGTAGCATAAGCACACAGAATGCCCTTTCAGACAAGGGACAGCGGATCTTGGCATTCATGGAAGAGGATATCAGGATGATTGCCTATCTGCTCGGCCCGGAAGCGAGCATTCCCTATTGTGCCGGGGCAAATGATGGCCTGGGTGGGACACTGCCAGCAACGTCACCGGTACTCACATATTCCAGTGGCTCACCTTTTGACTCCTTATCGTTTATTACCTCTGTGCCGATTACCTTGAAAGAGACGGCAGCTTGTAAAGCTTTGTTTATACCAGGTAGTGGCGCACAGAAGGATTGCTCTACAGGAGATCGTGCCAGCTCTGCAAACGGCGACCGTATAGATTATTTTCTAACATCGCAGTGTGAATCAACAGCGGGGGGGAAGACGGTGTATGTTGATGCACAAGCTGATTGTTTCGGCGACATAGCCATGGGAGACGACGACCTCACGCAGAATGGACGATCACTTGTAACATTTGACTCTCTCCTCCTCTCAGCGTCCGGTGTTGCCGGAAGCGCGCCTCAGGTATATTACTCACTTAGTGCAGCTCCGGATTCTAATAAGATATTCACATTCAGCGAAGAGTTGCAGCAGAACATCCCCGACGGGTCAACCGTATATACTGTCAGGATGTACCGTTACCTGATTGATAATTCCGTTGATGATGCATCTGGTCATACCGGAAGTAAACGGAACTTGAAGCGAGTTGGATGGGACGGCAATTGCTCAGCCGGAAGCGGCGTGACGGTTGACCTTGTTGAAACAAACAACAGTAGTAATTCCTCTGGCGGAGTGGATGGATTGAAATTTGAATTTATCGCAATAAACACCTTGACCGGGCAATTAGTAACCACATCTTCTCCACCTGCATCTCTCAACGAATTGAAAGCGATCAAGGTCTGGCTGTTGTTACGTTCTGATAAAGTTGAGCCGGAATATACCAACAAAGAGATCTATACGCTTGGATCAACCACATTTACAGCTTTTAATGACCATTACCGGCGTCAACTTCTCAATAAAACCGTGGAGGTCAAGAACCTTGCGCGAATCTACTAATAAATTTTATTCGCCCCTAGCCAACGAAAAGGGAATTGCTCTCGTTACGGCGCTCATGATCACCCTTCTTCTAACCCTCGTGGTAATAGCGCTTTCTCATAGGGTTGGCCTGTTTACCATGGGAACACGAGATCATGTCATAAAGAGCCAGAATCTTTATACAGCAGAGATTGGTCTTAATCAGGCACGATACTTTCTTATGGCTGGAGATTGTATACCGCCAAATTTCAGCAGTTGTCCCGGTCTTGAATCTATCAATAAATCCACTTTCACAAATATGTCAGGTGCCGTTAAAAGGGTCTTTACAGGCGCAATGCCCGAATTTACTGTTGCTGGGGAAAAGTATAATTTCAACTTAACCGGTAACATGACACACGGAACCGGTGATAGTTATGATTACAAAATTTATATAAAAGAGACTAATATCCCTAAGGTAGTGAACATTCTTGCTGTGTCAGGACAACCGGGCAGTGAACTTGTTAAAACGGTTATCGATGCGGGGCTTATCTACACAGCTCCGCTTGGCAGCGGTTACAAACAGGCGGGACAAGGCGGCACTCGAGAAGGTATTTCAGGTGAAAGTCTCGGCGCTGATGGAGCAAATGCACGAGAGACATTTTAGGAGGTAATATGAAATATATGCCGAAAAAACAATTTGTTAGGATACTTACACTGGTGTTAATGGTAGTTACAGTTATTGGGGTGAATTCAGCATTTGCTTCCCAGCGTACATTTAATTCGGGTTCGTATATTTTTTCTGCGGATTCCTGCTGGCAGCCAAACAATGATCCTGCAAACATAACGCAGACAGCCGTGTGTGACACAAACAAGAACGACAAGTCCATTTTTCAGCTTTTTGGGCTTCTTTATGCTGTCCTTGATACCGGCGATCAGCCGGATTCATGCAAGAACATCAACGGCACCTCGCCACAGCAGAAAGCAATGCTTGGTTACTGCAAGCAGATAAAGGTGTACTGGATCATTGATTCTACAAAAACCAGCCCGCAGGCTGCTGACCTTACCCTGAGCACAACTGATGCCGCGCTTAATACTTCAGGGATAATTACTATTTACAATAGTGCTAAGACCAAAGCTGGTGATACTTCGACGCCGATACCGTATAAAGGCGGCCCGTTTGTTATTGATGCAAACGATCTTACTGCCGCTGAATTTGCAAAAATTGTTGCAAAATTTCCTGATGTAAAAATCCATAAGGCAAACATTCCATTTTCCGGAAACGTGGATAAGGTCCTCGTCGGTAAACCACCCAAAATTGCGGTGCTAGACGAAGGAAGTAGCGATGTTCTCGCTGACTACATACGCGCGTCAGGACTGACGGCATGGCAAGGAACTGTTTTCCAGAATCTGTCGGCACGGGATGTACTTGCTGGTTGTTTACAAGACCCTGTCCCCGATTCATGTAAAACAAAACGACCTGATATTTCAGCTCCTTTTCAATTGGTCTGGGCGCCGCATTGGGAAATTGAAAACAAATGGAGCGACGGTTCGACGCCGACAGCAACTGAACAATCAAGTGTGGTTAGTGAAATCAGAGCTTTTATGGAGCGTGGCAACTCAGGTTTTTTTGAGTGTGCATCCATTGGAAGTCTTGAAGGGACAAAAATAAGAAATGATGTTGGAATGAGTATAGCGGCAGGGACCGGCGGTTATCTCGTTTCCAAGTCACAAACTTCACCAAGAATTGAAAATAATGGCGGCTGTTTCAAAGGGCACAACCATGCCAGTACCGCCAGTTGTACCGACGGATACATTGTGCCGGAACAGGTGCCTTCGTGGCTTACACAGTGCGGCGGTTGGAATTATAAACCAGCTACTGGTTTGATTGATAGCATGCGTCCGCTTTATAACGCAACTACCCCTGCCAATTCTTACACGTATTTAACCACGCAACGAACTAATGATACTGCAACAGCCAATATTGATGACCGGTATATAGGAACCCAGATGACCAGGTTCCTGCACGATGATCCTACTAAACTTAATTCTGCATATACTGCTGGTACGGATGGATATCATGTCTACGATTATCTGGTGGGGGGGAGAATAAACGGGTCACCAACCCAAGGATACCTTATTTATTTTCCGGGCCACAAATATATCAGCTGTAGTAATACAACCAATTTAACATATCCACCATCCCGGTCACTTGAATTCACCTTTGATTCCATGCCGAATGTAGCTGTTCCGCTCACAATCGAGGTTGTGCATGCTCAATGCACTAAAGGGAGTAATTGCCCTAAAGTGACCTTTAACCTTGCAAATGGCGCTGGATCTAAAGCCTCTGACGGATATATTGATTTGAGCGCTGAATTTGCGACCTTTGATCCAACAAGCAACAAGCTGGAAGGGGTGTTTTTCACCAGTAACTTTGTCGATGGTGCAGCAGGTTTGACTGCAAGCGGCGTTACAAAGCTCCTGGTTAACAATGTTTATACTACGTTTGATGATGCTGCCGGCACTGCAAAGCTGGTGAGTGTCGTTGATTTAACAGATCAGAACAATCGTATTACTCTGTGCTCTCCTAATCTGCAAAGTAAAGGAGTTGAATTATCTTGCTCAGGTTCTGCACCCACTAATACGCTTACCCTTAGCTTTGACGCTGATGTTAACACAGGAAACAAGCTTATTACGGTTACAGCTACAACAGCAACCGGAAGTGCTGTTGCAACTTACGATATCGGGGCGCCACCAGGGACTAGTGCAACAGGAGGTGGAATTGTTCTTGACTTGACGGGAGCGGTCTACAACGCCACAAGTTATAAATTGAGCAATGTAAAAATCAGTTCTGCCTCTGCATGCGCGGATGTAAAGTTGACTGATTTTAAAGTGGGATTTCCAACCGGCGCTATCAAATTGCTGCAGGTATACAATGAAACTACCAAAGTAGCGGTTTGCAGCCCGAATGCCGCTGACCCGGCAAGTTGTAGCGGAACTGTCGTTGCTCCTCCGGCAAACAGCAAAACAACACTCGCACGAATTAGCTTTGACAAAGATTATCTTAATTCACAGCATAAAAATGCAACGAAAATCACTATAAAAATAACCTTTGAGTGCCGCTCGGGCTGCACCGGTAGCGGTTTAACGGTTCAAAACACTTTTGACACTTCTGTCTATCCGAATGTTGGAGAGTACACTACCGATACAGGTGGCCTTCTGGCAATCGACACCAGGACAGCGGTGCTCCTTGCGTCCGATGGTGATTCGGATAAACTGGAACAGATAAAACTAATCAACTTGAATGACAGTAACACTCTACGAATAAAAAAATTGGAGTTTACCTTTGCTGCTAATTCAGGCGATGGAGCTCACACGCAAAAAATTACGAAATTTAAAGATGAAACAAATGACGAAACAATTGTTGATTCAAATAAGGAATCTGTCGCTACTTACGGCAGCATAAGCTATGACTTGACCGGCAGTTCAGGCAGCACATCCTCTTCAACAAGCTGGAGTTATACCATTTCGGGCGGTTCCTGCACAAACACCTATTTTATCGGGCCATATTTGAGTAGTTGCGCAATTGACTGGAACGGCTCCAACACTTGTGGTGTTAAATACATACTTAACACCATGCTTGCCCTCAAGTACACAGTAGTTACGAGTGAGTTTTCTAAAACTCAGCCGATAGTGAAAGATAATATTCTATATAAGGCCAGTTTTGACTTTCCCGTGTATCGCGGGCATCTCAAGATGATCAAGGTTCCAACCGATACTCAGGTTGCTTCTGAAACAGTCTGGGATGCCGCAACTTCAATGCCGAAAGCCGGGGTCGCGTCTTTCCCGACTGCTCCGCTTGCGTCTACCGATACATCTTCACCACGCTACATTTTCACTACAGCATCCACTAGTAGTACGGCTCCAATTGCATTTAACCCTGGTAACGCTGCAACACTTAAGGGGGCAATGGGTATTTCCAGTGACAATACTGCTAAAGTCTGGATTAATACTATACGAGGCCGTAAAGGTGCCTCTGAGGTAGATACGTATGGCAGTACATCGGATTGTGCATCTACATCTGGTAACGGAACTGCTGATGATTTGTTTGGCTGTGACGAGGAGCCAAAAAGGTTGTGGGCAATTGAAAACTCTACGCCGGCGCTGAAAACTAAATCCAGGTATGTAGAGTCAACTTCAGCTGCCGTTACAGCAGCTCAAGTAAGCGCCGGCAAGGACCGTCGTGACCGATTTTTATTTGCCGGGGCTGATGACGGGATGATGCATGCTTTCCATGCTGGAAAATATGATCCAGCAACCGGCACGTATCCGGATACAGCAGCTGGCAGGGGGACTGGTAAAGAAATATGGGCATATCTGCCCTCGACGTTGTTGCCGAATCTATTAAACCAAAAAAACTTTATAGACTCGACTTCCGGTACATCACCGGACACTCCTGCTATCTCGGCGGATGGCTCGCCTGCTCTGGGTGATTTTCTCGTATGCACAACTAAAAATGCACTTACCAACACTTGCAGCAAGTGGGAGTGGAAAACACGACTTGTTGGTACCGCTACAATCCGTTCCGAAAATCACGGAATCATCTTTGCGCTTGATGTGACTGATCCCTATGATCCCAAAGTGCTATGGGAAAGTAAATATGACAAAACTACTGACACCGGCTGTCTGGCAAATAATAAAAACTGCAATATGGGAGAATCAAAAGGTGTCGCAATCGGTACGGCACAGATAGGAGACGAACTTAAAGACTATGTTTTCCTGACATCAAGTTGGATCAAAAAGAAAAAACTGGTTGGAAGTACGTATACCGTATGTACTACTGATACAACGGGATGTGTATATGGTGTAAGCGCTTTTGCTCTAGATCTGGATACCGGTCAGGTGAAATGGGAGAAGTCCATACCCTACACTAGTGATGCTGGTGACATTGTTGTAGCTCCCGCAATGCCGGCGCTTATGGACAGGGATAACAACGGTTCATATGATTATGTTGTCTTTGGGGATATGCAAGGGCGTTTATGGGCGCTACGAACAACCGACGGTATGAATCTTACGGGCAACAATCCTGTGTATGAAGTTAAAACCCTGGACACTGACGGTAAAGACACAACTACAAAAGCAGGTTATAAAGAGCCCATAGGTGCGCCGGTATCAGTGTACCGCGATTACGTGGTTCTCTCGACTGGCGGTACTGACTATGCATCAAACGGAGCAATCGACGGACAAAAGTATCGCATTGAAGTGGTAAAGGTCGGACTTAATGGCGCCACCAAGGTCAATGGTCAATCGGTTGTTCTGGATGGCTATAACTCAACAGATAAAATTGGAAGCGAGCAGGTCTGGGCTAAGCCGGCAATTACCAGCGACCTCAAGGTCTATATTGGCACGATTAGAAGTTACAGTTCAAATGCTGATGTATCTAAATTGGAAAGTACCGGGCGTGTCATTGTCTTGGATCTAAAGGTTAATCCTGGTACCGGTACATCTCCGGCTAATGTGTCGTATGTTGGTGGAACGGATAACCAATGGCATGCTGGTGGCTTTGTGGGCGGGTTCGATTTTGACAATAAACATGCTTATATTATAAGCCTCAGGCCAACCAGGGATGCTTCTGGAAAAAATGTGGACGTACTTCAGATAGGTTCTCAAGATGACTTTAGTAAGTCAACCAACAAGGCGAACCCCTACAAGATCCTCTGGTGGAGGAAAATGTGACCAACAACCGCGGTTTCTCATTAATGGAGTTGATAATAACAATTGGGCTTATGGCGGTGATCCTCGGGTTCGCCGCCGGTCCGTTTCTTGACTGGTATCGCAAGGGAAAGCTTGAAGATCGTGCCAGTTCACTTCATGAAACTTTCAAATGGGCTCAGACGCAGGCAATGAAGCGTGGCGGTGCTGATGTTGTAAATGGGAAAATAATTAGTAGTAGAATATATATCGCTATTAATCAGGATGCAAACTCGTACAAAATTGTGAGATGGGTCGATACAAATGCCGATAATGTTAAAACTGCAAATGAAATAGCAGAATTACAGGTTGGATCACTTATGGAGGTCCGTTTTGGAATTGTATCAGGAGTCGATAAGACGGCGTGTAGTAATAGTGGTGTGTTGACAGGCACTGATCCGATCAGAAATCTAACATTCTTGCAATGTCCGCAAGTTGCATCTTCTACAATGTTTGCTGATCATAGATGCGCCCGATTTGACGGCAAAGGGTTTCTGACTGAATCGATGGAAAACATCGCACTTTACGTAACAAATGGAACAAATAACTATGGCATAT
>MGZJ01000057.1:75806-76798 GCA_001802645.1 Geobacteraceae bacterium GWC2_53_11
TATTTTTTATTTGAGCACCATGAACTTCTCTTTTTCGCCACGTGAAGGGCTTGCAAGCCTTGTTATAATTATTCACATAGGCCAATATGTGTTCGCTGAGTGCCTCTGTGCTTACATGGCTGGAACCATCCAATGATTTTCTGGAAAATATCCCAAACCAAATTTCTACCTGGTTCAACCAACTCGCCGAAGTTGGTGTAAAATGAAAATGCACATTTGGATTGCTTGCTAACCAGGATTCATTTTTTTTATGTGTAGAATAATTATCAAGGATCACATGGATATCCTGATCTTTATCATACTCGGCAACCATTTCATCCATATATTCGATGAAATCTTCCCGGGTCTTGTATTTTGTCGTTTTCGCCTTGACATTTCCAGTTGCAACATTTAAGGCTGCAAATAAATTTAATGTACCGTTTCTTTTATAAGTGCTTTTATAAGCTCTCTGAAGTTTTCCATCCCGTGTTTGAATATAGCCTGTTTTTCGTTCTAACGCCTGTATGCTTGGCTTCTCATCGACACAAATTACAATGGCCTTCATGGGGGGATCCAAATAAAGCCCCACAATATCCGCTGCTTTGGGAACAAATTCTTTATCCGTACTGATACACCATGATCGTTTTCGGATCAGGCTGATGCCTCCCTTTTTGAGTACCCGCCACACGGCATCTTGAGAACACCCTAATTCTGCCGATAATAATGTTGCATCCCACCGGCCGTAACCTTTCGGAGCAGGAGTACTGATGGTTTTTAACACCCTCGCAGGTAAATCAATATACTCCTTTGGTTTCCCGGAACGAGGTCGATCATCTAAACCAGCTAATCCCTCGGATTGATACCGATCCCTCCATTCAATTATTTTATTCGGATAGGTATGCATCAGTTTTGCAATTTCATTCACAGGTTTGCCTTCGTTGCAAAGTAATATTATCCTGGCCCTCTCTATCACTTGCATTGGTTCTGTGCGGCTTTTAGCCCTTTTGGTTAAT
>MGZJ01000057.1:76952-77094 GCA_001802645.1 Geobacteraceae bacterium GWC2_53_11
TTGTTCCGTTCGATGGCCTGGTAATTACAGCAACTGAGTCAAATCCTCGCTCTGGTTACCTTTCAAAGAATCCATGGAAGGAATATGGTATGAAGGGAGCTGGTAAGATGATGACTTTGTACCATAATGCTGCAAAGGCTGT
>MGZJ01000058.1 GCA_001802645.1 Geobacteraceae bacterium GWC2_53_11
GGTGATACCACGCTCACGCTCTTCAGGAGCGTTGTCGATCTGGTCGAATGCCTTGTACTCAGCCTGACCTTTGCCGGCCAGAACTTTGGTAATGGCGGCAGTCAACGTAGTCTTGCCGTGGTCAACGTGACCAATCGTACCGATGTTTACATGAGTTTTATTACGTTCGAATTTTGCCTTCGCCATGAGAAAGGCCCTCCTGATAGGTTGCTTTAGTATGTTTCTTGAGTTGCTGTTTGTTTTGAAAATGGAGCCCACATCCGGACTCGAACCGGAGACCTCTTCCTTACCAAGGAAGTGCTCTACCTCCTGAGCTATGTGGGCTTAAAACTGGAGCGGGAAACGGGACTCGAACCCGCGACCCTCAGCTTGGAAGGCTGACGCTCTAGCCAACTGAGCTATTCCCGCGCTACCAGACGAAGACTTTTGGAAACCGTGTGGACAGAGCTTGCCAGTTCTAACGACGTTGAGTCTCCTGGGATCACAATGTACCACCGTTTTCCGATGATTATATGGTGGAGGGAGGAGGATTCGAACCTCCGAAGTCGCTGACGACAGATTTACAGTCTGTTCCCTTTGGCCGCTCGGGAATCCCTCCAGGGATGATGGTGCGCTGCTGCATGTTATTTGTAATGTGGAGCCCCGTATCCGAATCGAACGGATCACCTGCTGATTACAAGTCAGCTGCTCTACCGGTATGAGCTAACGGGGCCTGACCATTTCAAACAGAACTTGTGTATTTAAAGAAATTGTCCGCGGAAGTCAAGTATTAATTTGCAAAATAAAAAAATGTGCCTGATTTGTAGCGCACATTTTGCGGGGGTGGTGCAGAAAAAACCCCGTAGTTAGGCAGCTAACAGTGGAAGCAGGGCTTGTTTCGCTTTTCGCAACGCTCCCTCTTCGATTTGACGCACACGCTCTCGCGATATCGAAAAATGGCTGGCAATCTCTTGAAGTGTTAGAGGATCATCCGCTGTAATCCTCTTCTCAATGATATAGCGCTCTTTTTCGTTCAACGTCGAGACTGCTTCAGCAACCTTCTTCTGGAGATTGTGGTTCTCCTGGAAGTCCGCAAGAAGTTCTTCCTGATTGAGGCGGCTGTCTGCAAGTGATTCTAGAGCCGTTGCGCCTTCGCTGCCGGGTATTTCAGCATCGAGTGAACAGTCGCCCTGCATGCGCTGTTCCATTTCAGAGAACTCCTGTTCAGTAACATGGAGTGATTGTGCGGCGCTTACGGTCTCTTCTCCGTTTAATTCATCGTTCATTCCGGCAAGCGAACTTTTTGCCTGACGCAGTTTAAAAAACAGTTTCCGCTGTGCCTGAGTTGTTCCGATTTTAAGGAGGCTCCAAGAGGAGATGATATGGTTCTGAATATACGCCTTGATCCACCATACTGCGTATGAAATCAGGCGGACACCCTTGTATGGATTGAATTTTCTGACCGCCATCATCAGCCCGATATTGCCCTCCTGGATGAGGTCGAGCATTTTGAGGCCATAGTGCCGGAATTCATACGCGACCTTCACAACAAACCTTAAGTTGGAAGTGATCAGAGTGTGTGCGGCCGCCAAGTTTTTCTCTTCAAAAAATGAAATGGCATGCCGCTGTTCCTCTTCTTCGCTCAGAAGGGGAAATCTACGAATTTCATTTACATAAAGACGAAGACTGTCAGTTACTACAGGCAATTGGGCTACCATGACTCTTTACCTCTTTTGGGAAACGTTAGCACTCTGCTTGGGTGACTGCTAAAACATACCAAGTGATCCCAAAAAAATCAAGTGGTTGTTTGAGTGTTGTGACGTGTGTTTTAAATACTCCTTCACTCCATAGTGCCAGCTGCAAGCATTTCTCTTGTATTATGGTTCCGGTGCGCTATAAGCTTTGACGTATGAAGGCATCAATGAACATACGCATAACATTGCTGGCACTTTTTATCGTTGCCGTCAGCCTGCTGCATTACCTGACGCCGCTCAGTTTGCACTACCTACACGACATTTTTCAGCGCCTTTACTACCTGCCCATCATTCTGGCTGCCATCTGGTTCGGGCTGCGCGGCGGGCTGGTCTGCTCGCTTGCTGTCAGTATCGTCTACGCTCCCCACGTCCTTTTTCAGTGGGGCGGGCATATGATCCTTGAGCTGGAAAAATACCTTGAAATTGTTCTCTACAACATTGTCGGCGGAGTGACTGGCTTGCTTTCGCAGCGCGAACGTGAACGCACGGAACAGCTGCAAAAGACCGCCGAAGGGCTTGAACAGTCCTACAAAAAGTTGCAGGAGCAGTCGGAGCAGCTGATCGCGATTGAAAAAAACCTGCGCAGTGCCGAGAAGCTTTCCACTCTGGGCGAAATGGCCGCCGTGCTTGCCCACGAGATCCGCAATCCGCTCGGTTCCATCCGCGGCACAGCCGAAATTCTCAGGGATGACTACCGGCCGGGCGACCCCAAATACGAGTTCATAGATATTCAGATTAAAGAGACGGAGCGTCTCAATCGGGTCGTAGAGGAGTTCCTGCGCATGGCTCGGCCCGTGGCGACGGAAATGGTGCGGTGCCGTGTTCAGGATGAACTGGAAACGGTTGCCCTACTGGTGGCAAACGACGCCAACGAGCGGAAGGTCACGCTTGTTCTGGAGCCGCCGACCGTTGATATGGTTGTTAAGGGGGATGGTGAAAAACTGCGCCAAACCTTCCTGAATATTGCCCTCAATGCTCTCCAGGCCATGCCGGATGGAGGGCGTCTTGCTATCTCGACGTCAGTGTCTCGGGATAATGAGGCAGGGATTATGGGTGAAATCAGATTTTCCGACAGTGGAAAAGGAATCGGTGCGGAGTCTCTTGACAGAATCTTTGAGCCGTTCTTTACCACCAGGCCGGATGGAACCGGTCTGGGGCTGTCCATTTCAAAAAAAATCATTGAAAGCCATGCTGGGACGCTACAGGTCGAGAGTGTCGTGGGGCGGGGGACAACCGTTCTGATCAGACTGCCCCTCATTCAGGCATAAGGACATATCATGGTACCGAAAATACTGGTTATAGATGACGACACTTCGCTGCGGCGTGTTCTGGAATACAACCTCCAGGAAGCGGGCTATCAGGTGGTGTCTGCCGAAGATGGTGAAAAAGGGGTGCGCCTGTTCGCGGAGGAAGCTCCGGCACTGGTGATCACTGACATGAAAATGCCCGGCATGGACGGCATGCAGGTTCTTAAGGCCGTCAAGGAACGCTTGCCCGAGACGCTGGTAATCATGATCACCGCTTTCGGCACGGTGGATATCGCTGTGGAGGCAATGAAAGCAGGGGCGTACGACTATATTACCAAGCCGTTCAACCGGGATGAATTGCGGTTGACTGTAGCCAAGGCGCTTCAGTTCAGCGGGGTATCAGCAGAGAACAGGCGTTTGAAGAGCGAACTGGCCGATAAGGCTGACTATCGTACCATTGTCGGTTCCTCGAAGGCCATGGAGCGGGTGTTCGAGATTGTGCGCAAGGTTGCGGATACTGATGCGTCAGTGCTGATAACCGGCGAATCCGGCACCGGCAAGGAGCTGGTGGCACGGTCGCTTCATCATCACAGCAGCAGGCGTAATGCGCCCTTTGTTGCCGTTAATTGCTCCGCCATTCCTCGCGATCTACTGGAAAGCGAGCTGTTCGGGCATGTCAAGGGTGCGTTCACTGGTGCGATCAAGGATAAGGTTGGTAAGTTCCAATTGGCCGATGGCGGTACCCTTTTTCTTGACGAAGTCGGCGAACTGCCGCTTGAGCTGCAACCAAAGCTGCTCAGGGCGTTGCAGGAGAGGGTGGTCGAGCCGGTTGGCGGGACAAAACCGCTTAAGCTGGATGTGCGGCTGGTGGCAGCCACTAACCTTGATATAGAAAAAGCGCTGGCTGAATCGACATTTCGTGAAGATCTCTACTATCGTCTGGCGGTTATCCCGATCCATCTGCCGTCACTGCGAGAACGGCAGGATGATATTGACCTGCTGGTACGTTATTTTTGCGGGAAGCATGGCGCCGATAGTGTGCGCTTTGATGCCGGAGCCATGGCCGTACTGCGTTCCTACCGGTGGCCGGGCAATGTGCGGGAGCTGGAAAACCTGGTTGAACGCCTGCTGATCATGCGGGAAGGCGATAATATAACGCGTGATGAACTGCCGGATAAGATGCGCTCCAGCGGTGCCGTTGTCAGTGCTCCGGCACACAATGTCAAGGTTATTAATCTGCCTGATGAAGGTTATCCGCTGGAGCAGCTCGAACGGGAAGTTGTGGTGGAGGCTCTGGAGCGCAATGTCTGGAACCAGACCGCCGCAGCGAAGTTTCTCCGTATCCCCCGGCATACCCTGATCTACCGTATGGAAAAATACGGCATCATCCCGCCTGAAAAAGCTCCATAGCCCATAGTAGACCTTCTCAGAAGCTGAAACGATTCACCATTTTGGTCAGTTTTTCGACCTGCCGTTCCAGTTCGTTGGCAGCCCCTAGCGATTCTGCCGCGCCTTCGGCGTTTTTATCGGTAACGCTGCTTATCTGCGCTGCGGTCTTGCTGATCTGTTCGAGTCCGGCCGTCTGCTCGTGAATGCTTGCCGAAATGTCGTCGGCAAAGGCGCTGAGGGCGTGGGCACCCTGGACGGCGCCCTCCAGCTGACGATCAATCTCCTGAGAAAGCAGTACGCCGTTTCTGGAGAGCGTGGCGGATGATTTTGTCAGGGCGCTGGTCTTGTTGGCGGCATCCGCCGACCTGACCGCCAGATTGTGAATCTCGTCGGTCATGACCTTGAACTCGTTGCCTGCTCCTTCCACGTGAGCAGCTTCGATAGCGGCATTCACCCCGAGCAGGTTGGAAAAGCGGGCTATGCTCATCAGGTTAGTGATCAGTTCACCAAACTCCTCTTGCTGATCCTCGCTCATCTTTTTCTCAAAGGCCTTCATGGCACTGGCCGTCTCAGAACATTGCCGGGACAGTTTCCGTATCTCTTGGGCAACGACACCGAACCCTCCTGCTGATATACGCATCCTCACGGCTTTTTCTACTGCGCCGCCAGCCAGGGTTCCTGTCTCCTTGGCAATGCCGTCAATCTCGTTTGCTATGGAGGTGGTGTCTTCTGCCGCGTTACTGATGTCGTTCATTGAAGTAACCATTCGATTCATTGACTCTTTTGCTTTCTGGATGCCTTCTGTTGCCGCTTTGGCATTGCCATGGGCAGTCGTGGTGCTTTGGGCACTGTGGCTGGCACTCTCGGACAGCGTGGCAAGGCTCATGGACGTTTCATTCAGCTGTACGCTCTGCTCTTCCGCCCCTTTGGTGACAACTGAACTGATGCGGGTAATCTGTTTGCCTACCTCAGAAACCAGGCCGACTGTTTCCGAAACATTGGAAATAGACTCATTCAACGACTCGGCAGTCGCATTCATCGCCTTTCTGATGGCTGCGTGCTCGCCCCGGTACTTGCCGTTCATCCGTGCTTTCAGATCGTAGTGAGCGAGCCGGTCAAGTACCGCGCCAGCCTCGTTGATGGGGGCAATAACCGCGTCCAGCGCCGTATTCATGCCGCCGATCAGCTCTTTCCAGATTCCCTCGTAATCCCAGTCATTGCCGCGTGTTTTTAACTTGCCCTGGCTGACGCTGCTGATGAGGTGCTCAGTCTCGCCGTGCATGCCGTAAAGGATTGCCAGCAGCGTGTTGATGTTTTGCTTGATCTTGTTGTATTCGCCCTGGAAATCGTCAATGACGAACGGGGGGAGCTTGCCGTGGGCTATTTCATCAAGAGCGTTGCCGGCCAGCCGCATCGGCGTGACCAGGGCATCTATCATCTTGTTGATCTGTTCGACGGTCTCGGCATCCGTGCCGCGCAATGCGCTGACATCACCTCTGGTATCCAGCTGTCCCGCAACCATTGCTTCGGATAACTGTTTTACCACCTCATTCACAGATGCACTCATATCGTTCCCCCTTGCTGCAATATATTTTCAATGGTTGAAACCGCTGGTTCGATGGCGTCTTGAACCTCTGCGGTCATGTAGTCTCTGGTGCGGTTGAAGCAGCGTCCCTCAATGCCGACCAGCGTAACCCGCTGCGGCATCTTTTCCGGGTAAAGGATCGTGCCGATCTCGATGGTTTCCCGCAGCCCCAGGCCATGGGCTGAGATGGCGCTGCTGCTGTGCGGGAGTGACTCCCACGGAAGCACATGAATCGTCCCCGGCTCTGCGCCGAATTGCACAGCATCGACCACAATCATGTCCGTTTCGCCCTCCAGCAGCGGTAGCATGTCGATGCCGCCGACCCCGCAAAACTCCAGGCGGGCAGGGCAGTCGACCAGCCGGTTGAATATCTCGAACCCCACGGCGTCATCGGCAATCAGCTCGTTACCAATGCAGACGATTATTGTACGGCGGTCTGGAGCTGACATTCAGTACCAACCGAGACAATAGTTGATTTGACCGGACGGCAGAACAGCCCGTTGACGATGCCGTCAAAGTAGGAGTGAAACAGGTGACAGAGCGCCCCACCGGTCTCGATGTTACGTACTCCGCACATCTCTCTGATTATGCAGGATTTGAACTTCAGGGCTTCGCCGTCCAGAGAGAAGTCGAACCCGGCTTGCATCTGCTCCCGCAGTGCGGCAATGATATCGTCCAGCGTGGGGTCTGTCAGGTTGATCGGAAGTTTCCTTGCGGTATCCCGTCCGGCAATTCTGCCGACCGGCGCCGTATTGCCCCCCATGATATTGTCAATGGTGCTGGCAAAGGCGTCCAGCAGGAAAGCAACCTCAATCGTTGCTTTCTGGTAATCCTCCTGCGAGAGTTCAAGAACGTACTTTGAATCGGTCGTATTCATAGGAATTTACCCATCCTTTGGCAAAATTCAGCGTCGCGATAGAAGTTCTTCACGGCATGGTAATCGGTGTGACTGATCGCATTGGAGGGACAGATATAGGCGCAGGAAAGGCAGGCGATGCAGTCTTCAGCATGTTTGACCACGCAGAGCCGTTTGTCCTCATCAAGTTCAAAAACCTTGGTCGGGCAGATATCTATGCAGAGTTCGCAGCCTCGGCAGGACTGCTCATGAACGTTGATTTCAAGTGACATTGCGCTTACCTCCGGTTAGCGGCAGTTTTAGCTTGCTTAATTACTGCCGCTTAGTTGTTTCTATTAATGGTCTTGACGGTTGTGCCGCCGCAGGTAATGGCTATTTCGAGCGGCATCCGGCCAACGGCGTGGGTGGCACAGGAGAGACAGGGGTCATAGCAGCGGATACTGAACTCTACCGCATTCAACAGGGCAGCATCATCTGTTTTGCCGATGACGTGCGACTGTGCAGCCTGCTCGACCGAACGGTTGATGATGGCGTAGTTCTGCTGTGTGGCAACAATCAGGTTGGCGGCGCGGATGATCCCTTTTTCGTCGATCTCGTAGTCATGGATCAGTGTCCCGCGCGGCGCTTCCGAATGGCCGACGCCTCTCCCACTCTTGAATGTTACCGGCACGCGGGTTTCGCCCCAAACCGCCGGGTCGTTGATAATCTCATCGGCGCGTTCAATGGCCCAGATGGTTTCGACCAGCTTGGCATAGGTCTGGAATACGGTCAGGTGACAGGGTGAGCCGCCCAGCTTGGCAAATTCGGCATACTCGGCATCCGCCATTTCGGTGCCGAAGCGGCGCATGGCGTTCATGCGGGCCATGGGGCCGACCCGGTATTCGTGCAAGCCGTCCAATTTGAAGTGCACTTTCTTCATGTACGACCAGTCAACCACTGACTCCACCAGATACTTGTCGTACTCATCCACATTAAACTCAAGCATTGTGGCGCCGGTCTCGTCGATTGCCCGCAGCTTTCCTTCGATCAGGGATACCCGGTCGTTCAGCACCGTCCCTAATCCCCATGACGGTGCGACCCAGTCATTGAGCATGGCGGGGTGCAGGTCGAGCGCCTTCAGCAGCAGCCCTTTTACGGCCGGTACGACTGTCGGGAGCAGGGCGCGTGCCTCATCGATCCACTCCTGAATGATCTTCTTTTTTTCCTGGTCAAGGACAAAGGTAATGCCGCCGGCAACGGACGTCACCGGATGGGTGCCACGGCCGCCGACCATTTCGTTGATTTTCTGGCCGATCGTGCGGAGGCGCAGGGCGATTTTGGCCAGCTCAGGGTTGGCCTGAACAATGCCGACTACGTTTCTGACCGCCGGGTCGGCATCTAGTCCCATGACCAGATCCGGGCCCTGCAGAACGAAGATGGAAAGGCTGTGGGAATGGATGATGTGCCCCATGTACATCAGTTCCCGCAGCAGCATGGCTGCGGGGGGCGTGGTAACTCCGGCGGCGTAATCCAGGGCGTTGGAAGCGGCAATGTGATGGGCGGTCGGGCAGACGCCGCAGATGCGGGCGGTGATGTGCGGCATCCGGTCGGCTTCCATGCCGATGAGGATTTTTTCAAAACCGCGCAGCTCGTTGACCACGAGTCCGGCGTTGTCCAGCGATCCGTCGTCATTCAGGTTTATGAATACCTTGGCGTGCCCTTCGATGCGGGTTACCGGGTCAATTCGGATGGTCTTTTTCATGCAACTCCTCCCGCTTCGTAATCGGCGTTTTCGTCTTCGATCCATTTCTTGATGTGGAAGGTGGGCTTGCTGCCGATCATCGAGGTGGCCATGGTGTAAGAATAGTGAGACTTGGCAGCCCGCTCAAGAGAAGAGACAATGACGTTCCGGTCAATTTTGGTCAGGCGCGACATGCGCTCGGCGATTTCCGTCCGGATGTCCCGGTTCGGTTCGGTCAGAATCTGCATGGTCGCTCCGGCGCAGCCGGTGCAGGGCACGCCGTTGGCCGGGCAGGGTGCCAGGCAGCGGTCGATGGTGACTGAACCCATGCAGGTATACCCCTGGCTCAGGAAGCATTGCTCGGCGTTGGGAAGCCCCTCGGAGTTGGTCTTGATCTCGCTGACGTCGGTCTTTTCCATATTCCGCTTGCATTTTGCGCAGACGGTGCGGCGGTTGACCTCCGGCTCCCTCCCTTCAACCAACGCTGACAGTGCTTCAAAGATGAAAGCGGGATGGGGTGGGCATCCCGGCAGGTACAGATCCACATCGATAACCGAATCAATAGGGGTGACAATGGATTCCAGCGGAGAAACCTCACTGCTGGGCGGGTTGGCAGATGTGGTGGTTTTGTTGTCAAGATATACGGCACGACCAATTTCCGCCGGTGTATGGATGTTGCCTGCACCGGCAGGACCACCGAAAACGGCGCATGATCCCCAGGCGATAACGATTTTGCACGACTTGCGCATCTCAATGGCGGCATGGCGGTCGTGTTCGTTACGAATGGCGCCGGACACCAGTCCGATGGTGGCGGGGGGATAGTCCTTGATGTCAGTTAGCACGGGGCAACGCTGGATTTTGACGGCTTGCAGAACGCTCAGAATCTTTTCGTGCAGATCGACGATGGCTATATGACAGCCGGAGCAATCGCTCAGCCACTCGGTATTGATGGTGACTTCACTCATGGTGCCCTCCTGACGGTCAGTTTCTTGTAGCAGGCGTTTTCACCGGCGTGGACGATTTCCAGGGAGGATTCCCGTCCCATGATGTTCTGTAGTGCCCCCGCGAAGAAGCCGTACATCATGTTGCACAGCGACCCCTTCTGGATGTGGCCGAAACGGAACAGCGACTGTCTGATCATGCAGTCACGGAACACCAGCATGACCTGAGTGCCCTCTTCGGATTCCTGAACAACCGACTCCTGGTCGTGGGTTTTGAACGGCTCAAACAGCCAGAGGTAGTCGTTCTTCTCCAGAACCTCCCGTGTTGAATCCAGTGCCTGCTGGATATCGTCAGTACGGGCAACTCCATCAGACAGCTTTTTGCCGAGATTGACTCCGGCCAGATAGGAAATGTTGTTGGCGGATTCGCCTATCGCCTGTTCCGTTCCGGACGCGATTGCTCCCAGAAAGACCATTGCATCCTGTAGTGCACGTCGTTGATTCGTTGTCTCCATTGACAGCTCCTGGCCCTGATAAACAGGAAAGTTGTTTGCGAAGTACGACTGGTTAAGCTTCAGATCAGTTGCTCAAGATTGAGCAGTACAATCAGCTTTTCTCCTGAGTTGAGGATACCCTCGATCCATGGCTGGGCAACGCTGTCCATGGCTGGCTGGATGTCACTTCGTTTGATGCGGATGACGTCTGAAATTTCATCAATGGCAAATCCGGTCAGTTCCCCCTTGAAGTCCATGACCGCAATGAAGCTCATGCTGTCGTCGTCAGTATCGGGAAAGCCAAGCCGGCTGCGCAGAGAAAGGATGGGGACAATAGAACCGCGCAGGTTGATGATGCCTTTGATGTAGTGGGGGGAGTTGGCGGTTTTTGTTATCTCGGTCATGCTGCTGATCTCCCGGACCCGCATGACGTCAATGCCGTACTCCTCGCCGTTTAGAAAAAATGTGACCAACTGAATGTCTGCAGAAATTGAAGAAGCAGCCAAGAGACCCCTCCTGTGTTGAAACGTAATAAGTAAATAATATTTATTATAGAATAAATATTAAAGGGCGTATTGTATACGGTTTTGCGAATATTGCAACCGGCTATTTTAAAGCAGGTTTACCTCTTGTCAGGTGCCAGGAATGTAAACTGTAGTGAAAGTGGGGAATATCCACCCGTGGTTGTAGAATAGTCCACAGATGCTGTTGTGCACGGGATAAAAACAACCGAATATCAAACGGTTGTGAATTGGCATGGCATCTGCTTTACCGTGAACAGGTTTTGCATAACAATCTAAAGGAGATATAACCCGATGAGAAAAATGATTATTGTTACCACAGCCGTTTTAGCTCTTTCCTTCCCACTAACTGTTTTAGCTATGGATCACAGCGGCCACTCGATGGACCATAAGGCGGCTGCTGCTCATGAAGAAGTTGTTGACGGCGTCAAGGCCACCTTCACAGTGCAGACCATGGCTGATGCCATGAAGGGTATGAAAATGGATATGCCCAAGGGAATGAAGGAAACTCATCATGTTTCCGTTGCGTTTAAAGATGCCAAAACCGGCAAGGCATTGCCGGAAGGAGCTGTAACGGTAAAAGTGCAGAATCCGGACAAGAGCACTCAAACAAAGGAATTGATGGGGATGCAGGGACATTTCGGCGCTGACTTTGAACTTTCGAAAAAGGGAAAATACGGCATCATGTGCAAGTTTCTGCTGAAGGACGGCAAGACACGCCAGGCCAAGTTTTGGTATGCGGTGAAATAATAATGAGCAGCAGGAATATAAATATTGCCCTTACTATAGTGGTAATCTTGCTTCTGGCACTTATGGCATTACGGGTCAGTTGTGAACCGCACTCCGATGCCGGTGGGTGCTGTAGTAAAAACGGCGGTTGCAGACCAGCTGCCGAAAATCAGCTTCAAAGGAGATAATCTGGATCATGAAGAAATCAATTGTATATGCAACTGTTGTCGTATTTGCGCTGCTGGTCGGTGCTGTCGGTGCCTTTGCCTTCTCGCTGGGCAAATACGAAAAAGTGAAGGCAAGTAACGGTGTTGTTACCCTGCCGGCGGCAAAGCTGGCTGACGGTAAGGCTCGCTTTTACAAGTTTGAAGATGGAGGGAAGGTGATTGCGTTTTTTGCGGTCAAAGCACCCGACGGCAGCATCCGGACTTCCTTTGACGCCTGCGACTCCTGTTATCGTTCCAAGAAGGGGTATGAACAGCAGGGGGACAAGATGAACTGCAATAACTGCAACCAGAAGTTCGCCATTAACCGCCTTGGCCCCAATGCCACCGGCGGCTGCAATCCCGGCTATCTGCCCAATCAGCAGAAAGGCGGCGCCATTTCGATCAAGGCAAGTGATTTACAGGGCGGGGCGAAATATTTCTGATGAAACTGCACACTATCTCCATCAATAACCTGAAACGGCGCAAGGCCAAAATGGCCTTCCTGACGGTCGGCTTGACCGTCGGTATTGCCACCATTGTTACCTTGGTCACCCTGACCCGTTCCATGTCCGGAGATATCGAGCGGAAGATGGATGAGTTTGGCGCCAATATCCTCGTGACGCCCCAGAGCAACGGCTTGTCCATGAACTACGGCGGCATCAGCCTGGGGGGGGTGACGTTTGATCAACGCGAGATTCGCGAAGATGATCTGGCGAAGATCAAGACCATCACCAACCACAAAAATATCTCGGCAATCGCGCCAAAGGTGCTGGGCGGGATCAAGGTTGCCGGTCATGATGTGCTGCTGGTCGGGGTGGACTTTGACAGTGAACTGAAGATGAAGCAGTGGTGGAAAATCTTTGGTGATGCCCCCAAAGGTGATCATGAAGTGCTGCTGGGAAGTGACGCTTCCAAGGTGCTCAACGCCTCTTTCGGGGAGAATATCACGATAAAGGGCGAAACATTCAAAGTGGCCGGAGTGCTTGATCAAACCGGTTCGCAGGATGACGCCCTTGTTTTTGCCAGTCTGCCCAAGGCGCAAAAGCTGCTGGGTAAGGAGGGGCGCATAACATTGGCCGAAGTTGCTGCCCTCTGTTCGGGCTGCCCGATCGGCGATATGGTGACTCAGATTGCCGAAAAACTGCCTGATGCCAAGGTGTCGGCAATCCAGCAGGTGGTAGAAGGCCGGCTTAAGGCCCTTGACCAGTTCAAGCGTTTTTCCTACGCCATGGCCGGAGTGGTTGTCTTTATCGGTTCACTGATCGTGTTCGTCACCATGATGGGGAGTGTCAACGAACGAACGGTGGAGATCGGCGTGTTCCGGGCCATTGGCTTCAGGAAGAGCCACATCATGAGGATCATTCTATTGGAAGCTGCTCTCGTCAGTCTGCTGGCCGGATTGTTAGGGTATGCCGTCGGCATGGGGGGGGCCAAACTGGCGCTGCCGTTTATGGCGGAGAGCAAAAATGCCCACCTGGTCTGGGATACAACCGTGGCTTTCGGATCCATCGGGCTTGCCTTGCTCCTTGGCTTGCTTGCGAGTCTCTACCCGGCGCTGCACGCCAGCAAGATGGACCCAACCGAAGCCCTTCGGGCATTGTAAACAGAGGACACAATGGCACTTATCGAATTACATAGTATAAAGAAACAATATTCCAGCGGCGATGATGTGGTGGAAGCTCTGCGTGGTGTGGATATATCAATCGAAGCGGGTGAGTTCATCACGATCATGGGGCAGTCCGGTTCTGGCAAGAGCACGCTGCTGTCGGTGCTGGGGGGGATGAATCACCCGACCAGCGGTGATGTCGAAATGGCGGGGGTCAAGCTCTACCAGCTGCCGGGCGAAAAACTGGCGGATTTCCGGGCTCAAAACCTGGGTTTCGTCTTCCAGTCATTTCATCTCATCTCCTATCTGACCGCCATCGAGAATGTCATGCTCCCGTTGGCGATTGTCAGGATGACTTCCGTGGCCAAGAGGTCGGCAGCGCGCACCGCCCTTGAACGGGTCGGACTGGGAACCAAGCTTGACCGGCTTCCCAACCAGCTCTCCGGCGGCGAGCAGGAACGTGTCGCCATTGCCCGGGCTATCGTCAACAATCCCCATATTCTGCTTGCAGATGAACCAACCGGCAATCTGGATTCCAGGACCAGCGAGGAGGTCATGGCCCTGTTTCGTGAACTGAACGACGCCGGTCAGACGGTAGTTATGGTGACCCATAATCCGGATAATGGCCGGTATGCTGATCGGACGATTACGCTGAAAGACGGTTTGGTTCTATGAGAGCACGGTCGGTGCAACTATTATTGCATGGTGCAACTTCTTCGATGATGAGTTGCTAGCTGCTTAAAATGGTTTTGCTGATTGCGCAGTTTGGGGTGTGACGAGGATATCCCCTTTGGCCGTACGGTTAAAGGGGATTGTTTGTTTTTATGTACGTGTCAACGTGCCATAAAAGTTGCTGAAATGTACAAGGTTGCGCATAGAGAAAAACCAACACATGTGTAGAATATTCTTCAAGTTGCGCCGTTGTATGGGGGCTGCTTATTGGTAACTTGCTGATAAAACAACAAGTATGGTATTTGGCACGATATCTGATAGACTTGGTTCAGAAACTACGTATGATCAGAGGCTGTTATGAAAATCGCATCTTTTGTCGTAACTATTATTATAATATCAATCACACAATCGTTTGCCGCTGATGGATCACCGGTCGAAAACCTCCCCACGCTTATCACTCAAGCCCTTGACAACAATCCGGAACTCAAATCCTCACAGGCCCGTTGGCGGATGTATGCCGGAAGGGCCAGGCAGGCCGGGGCTCTGGAAGACCCGATGGTTATGTTCAAGCTGCAAAATCTGCTGGCACGGGAGCCGTTCTCGCTTGGCGGCAAGGATCCTACGACGGCTAAAGTAATCGGTATATCCCAGCAACTTCCGTTTTGGGGGAAGCGTGCGCTCAAGCAGGATGTTGCCCGGTACGAGGCCGAATCCTATCAGTGGTCCATTGAAGAGCGAAAGCTCGAACTGACCCGGATGGTCAAGGAGACCTACTACCAACTTTGGGCAGTTGACAAGGGATTGGAGATTGTCGACAAGAACCTGAAGATTCTGGCTGATTTTGTCACCATTGCCGAATCGAAGTATTCCGTTGGCCAAGGGGTGCAGCAGGATATCTACAAAGCCGGGCTGGAAAAATCCAAAATGCTCGACATGCAGATTTCCCTCAGGCAACAGCGCCAGAGTCTGGCAGCAAATCTCAATTATCTCCTCTATCGTCCCGGCACCACTCCGGTTGGTAAGGTCGCCGATTTCACCTTGCCGCAGCTCTCATATTCCAGCGAACAGCTGAACCAGCTTGCCTTTGAAAAGCGGCCGCAGGTAAAGAGCCTGGCCAGCCTGGCTAGCAAGGGGGAGGTGTCCCGCCGTCTGGCACAAAAAGAGTTCTATCCCGATTTTAATCTTTCCTTTGAATATATGTTCCGCGAACCGGCCATGACCGATCCTGGCTACAATATGTATAGCGTGGCCGTTACCTTTAATCTGCCGTTTCAGCAGGAACGTCGTCAGGCGATGGTGGCGGAGTCCTCTGCGGAGTCGAGCATGGCCACGGAGGAGTTGAACGGACTGAAGAACAGTATTTCCTATACGATTAATGATGTACTTGCCCAGCTGGAACGGCGCAGGAATTTGGTTGAACTATATAAAGGGGGGATTATCCCCCAGGCTGAGCAATCGCTGGAATCGGCGGTTATCAGCTACCGGGTGAACAAGGTGGATTTTCTGACGCTGCTTGATGGGAGAATGAGCCTGTTTACCTATGAGCGGGAGCTGTACGAGTCGCAGGCTGAATATATGATGAAGCTGGCACAACTTGAAGCGGCTGTCGGTACCGATCTTATTGCTGTTCCGGCACAGACGTTGCCGGTCCCGGTTTCCGGGGTCACTGAACATTCTCATCCAAAGTAGTATTTAATATATATCGAGGTACATCATGGCACTGAACAAGAAAATAGCAATTCCCCTGACGCTGCTGCTCGTTGCCGTTTCTGTCGGCGGCGGCCTTCTCTATAAGAACGGGTGGTTCAAAGATGACGGTGACGGTCATTCCAAGGCAGAGCATGCTGTCAAAACCCTCTATACCTGCTCCATGCACCCCTTTATCATCAAGGATAAGCCGGGTACCTGTCCCATCTGCGGTATGGAACTGATCAAGAAAATTGATGCTGCCCCCGCCGATTCAACCCAGACTCCGGAGCAGAAGCAGCAGGCCGATATGCTTGGTCATGTTTCGCTTTCGCCGACCCAGCGGGTCATGGCTAATGTCGCCACCGTTGCGGTGAAGCAGGCTTCCCTGAACAAGGAGATCAACGCAGTGGGCATCGTTCAGTACGACCAGTCCCGACAGGCCAAGGTAACCGCCTGGATCGCCGGACGTATCGACCAGCTGCATGTAAATACGGTTGGCTCATATGTGAGCAAGGATAAGCCGGTAGCCGAGGTTTATTCGCCCGACCTGCTGGCGACCCAGCAGGAGTATCTGCTGGCGGTCAAGAGCCGGGAGCAGTTGAAAAACTCGTCGATCCCTTCCATATCCCAGAACGGCGATGGCCTGGTGGCCTCTTCAAAGCAGCGCCTGATGCTGTTCGGGGTTAAGGAAAGTCAGATTGCCGAATTGGAGAAAGCGGGCAAACCGAATATCCGACTGCCCATATTTACACCGATCTCCGGCATTGTGATCGAAAAGATGGTGCAGCAGGGTCAGTATGTTAATACGGGTGAAGTGTTGTTCAATGTCGCTGATCTCTCCACCGTCTGGGTGGAGATAGAGGTCTACGAGAACGAGTTTCCCAATATCCATGTTGGCCAGCAGGTGGAGATCAAATCCCAGTCGTTCCCCGGCAGGCCGTTTACCGGCCGTATCGCCTTCATCTACCCTTTCCTCGATCCCAAGACCAGAACTGTCAAGGCCAGGGTTGAGATGCCGAATCCCGGTATGAAGCTGAAGCCGGACATGTTTGTCAATGCCGTTATCAAGGTGCCGCTCGGCTCGGCTATCGTCGTGCCGGTCACGGCCGTCATTGACACCGGCAAGCGGCAGGTGGTCTGGGTGGAAAGCACGCCGGGGATGTTCGAGCCGCGAGATGTACAGGTGGGGCAGCAGACCGATGACAAAATACAGATCCTGTCCGGCCTCAAAACGGGCGACAAGGTAGCAGTGTCCGGAGGTTACCTGATTGACTCGGAATCGCAGTTGAAGGGTGGGGGAGGGCACGAAAACATGCCGGGCATGAAGATGGATGAACCCAAAGGGGCGAAACAACCGGTTATACCGGCACAGCCGCAGCCGGCAAAAAAAAGCACCTTGAAGATGGACGATATGAAGATGTAGGTTCGGTATACAAGGAACTCTCCCATGATTGAAAAGATTATTGAATATTCCGCCCGTAACCGGGTCATTGTCCTGATGATGTTCGGGTTGATTATCGGCTGGGGCGTCTGGTCGGTGTACAAGACCCCAGTGGATGCCATCCCCGATCTCTCCGACAACCAGGTAATTGTCTTCACCGATTATCCGGGGCGTTCGCCGCAGGTGGTGGAAGATCAGGTGACCTATCCGCTGGCTGTCAACCTGCAGGGGCTGCCACAGGTTCGTGCGGTACGGGCTTCATCCGCCTTCGGCTTCTCGATGATATATGTCATTTTTGAAGATAAGGCCGATATCTACTGGGCACGGACAAGGGTGCTGGAACGTTTGAACTATGCCGCGTCCCTGCTTCCTCCTGGCGTTGTGCCGACGCTTGGTCCGGACGGAACCGGAGTCGGCCATGTCTTCTGGTACACCATAGAAGGCAAAGGATACGACCTGGAACAGCTCCGGACGCTTCAGGACTGGTTTGTGCGCTATCAGCTTAATACCGTTCAGGGCGTGGCAGAAGTGGCCTCCATCGGCGGGCTGGTGCGGGAATACCAGATCGATCTCGATCCTGCCAAACTGTTTGCCTATAATATAAAGGTTTCAAAGATCATGGATGCGGTCAAGGCTTCCAACAAGGATGTGGGGGGGCGTCTGATTGAGCAGGCCGATGCCGAGTACCTGATCCGTGGGCGCGGCTATGTAAAATCGAAGGCTGATCTGGAAAACATCGTTGTGGGCGCTGACATGCGCGGTACGCCGATATATGTCAAAAATCTGGGGACGGTTCAGACCGGCGGCGCGATCAGGCGTGGTCTGCTGGAGATGAACGGCGAAGGTGAAGCGGTTGGCGGCATCGTGGTCATGCGCTACGGCGAGAACGCCAAGGACGTTATTGACCGGGTCAAAGTCAAGATCAAGGAGCTGGAAAAGGGGCTCCCCCCTGGCGTGAAGATTATGGTCTCCTATGATCGTTCTGATCTGATCGAACGGGCCATTGATACCCTGAAGCACAATCTGCTGGAGGAATCGGTCGTCGTCTCTCTCGTGATTCTGATCTTCCTGCTGCACTTCCAGAGCGCTCTCGTCATTGTGTTGACCCTGCCGGTTTCGGTGCTGATCGCCTTTATCACCATGAAGCTTATGGGGGTTTCCTCCAATATCATGTCGCTGGGGGGGATCGCCATCGCTATTGGCGTGCTGGTTGACGCCGGGGTAATCATGGTGGAGAACTGTTACCGCCACCTTTCCGAAATGCCGCCGGAAGAGCGTGCGGAAAAACGCCTTGAGGTCGTTATCGCGTCTGCAAAACAGGTTGGCCGGGCAATTTTCTTCTCTCTGGCGATCATCGTACTTTCCTTTGTGCCGGTGTTTATGCTGGAAGGGCAGGAGGGGAAGCTGTTTCATCCCCTGGCTTTCACGAAAACCTTTTCCATGATGGGTTCCGCTCTGATTGCCATAACCCTGGTGCCGGTCCTGATGTATTTCTTCATGCGGGGCAAAATGCCGCCGGAGAGTTCCAATCCGGTATCGACGTTCTTTATCAGGCTGTATTCACCGGTTATCCGCTGGGTGCTGGTCTGGAAAAAAACAACTATCGCCCTCAATATTATAGCTCTGTTGATTGCCGTGCCGCTGTTCATGAAGCTTGGCTCCGAGTTCATGCCGCCGCTGGACGAGGGGTCTCTCCTCTACATGCCGGTGACCCTGCCGAATGTCTCGATCACCGAGGCCAAACGGCTGATACAGGTACAGGATACCATAATCAAGAGTGTGCCGGAAGTTGAGCATGTGCTGGGCAAGGTTGGTCGGGCCGAGACTTCCACCGACCCGGCGCCGGTTTCCATGTTTGAAAGTATTATTATACTGAAACCGAAAGATCAGTGGCGTCCGGGTGTCAAGAAGGCCGATATCGTGGCCGAGCTTGATTCGAAACTTCAGCAGATCGGCGTGCGCAACGGGTGGACCCAGCCGATCATCAACCGCATCAACATGCTCTCCACCGGGGTGCGTACCGATCTGGGGGTAAAAATATTCGGCAATGATCTGAATGTGCTCAAGGATCTGGCGATTCAGGCCGAAACGATCCTGAAGCCGATCAATGGCGCTGCCGACGTGGTGGCCGAGCGGGTCACCGGTGGCAACTATATAGACATTGATATCGACCGTGAGGCGGCAGCCCGCTATGGCGTGAATGTAGGCGATATTCAGGATGTCATTGAAACAGCGCTTGGCGGTGAGATGTTATCAACTTCGGTCGAGGGGAGAAACCGCTTCCCGATCCGGATCCGTTACCTGCGAGATTATCGCGACAACATACCTGCTATCCGACGGATTCTTGTCGCAGGAATGGAGGGGGCACAGGTGCCGCTGTCGCTGGTAACCAAACTCAAAATATCCACCGGAGCGCCGGAGATCAACAGTGAAGGTGGCCTGTTGCGCTCACTGGTCTTCCTCAACGTACGTGGTCGCGACATGGGAGGTTTTGTCACCGAAGCCAAACAGGTGCTTGAAAAGAACCTTAAACTGCCTCCAGGTTACTATATAGCCTGGTCTGGACAGTGGGAGAACCAGATTCGCGCCAAGGCGCGCCTGCAGTTGCTGATACCGATGGGAATCGTGATTATCTTCATTCTGCTCTATTTTACGTTTCATTCAGCACTGGAGGCGAGCATGGTCATGCTCTCGGTGCCATTCGCCCTGATTGGCGGGGTCTATCTGGTATCGGCGCTGGGGTATAACCTTTCAGTAGCTGTTTGGGTCGGCTTTATTGCCCTGTACGGCATCGCCGTGGAGACTGGCGTGGTCATGGTCATCTACCTGCATGAGGCGCTGGACAAGAAGCTGAAAGACGGGCCATGTACTGAACAGGATATCTACGATGCCACCTTCGAGGGAGCTGTGTTACGTCTCCGTCCCAAACTTATGACGGTTGCTGTAGCGCTGCTCGGCCTGATTCCGATCATGTGGTCAACCGGTACAGGGGCTGACGTCATGAAGCCGATTGCGGCACCAATGATAGGTGGCATGATCTCATCGGCGGTGCATGTGCTTATAATGACGCCGGTTATTTTTGTGCTTATGAAAAAGCGTGAATTGAAAAAGGGAACTTTGAAGTATAG
>MGZJ01000059.1:0-246 GCA_001802645.1 Geobacteraceae bacterium GWC2_53_11
GGCTTAGATCTGCGGTGCGTTCAGGCGCACCTGCTCGCCGTCGGGGCGATAAGTCAGCAGATGGCCGATGATGCCGCCCTGAACCGACTTGACCATGACTTCCAGCGCCTTGGTGATTTCTTCGTCGCTCGGCTGGCGGTCGCCCTGGCCGCTCAGGCAGCCGACGAAAACGAAGTCCCAGGCTTCACCCATCTGGCGCGATTCCTCGACCAGATCGGCGAAAGAGTCGATTTCGGTCGGCTTCTT
>MGZJ01000059.1:305-3267 GCA_001802645.1 Geobacteraceae bacterium GWC2_53_11
TCCGTCCGCCACGGAACGAATGGACACCGGGGTACTTGAGTCCGGCATACTCTGCTTCAGTTTCATGGGGGAGGAGGATCGCCTTCCCGTGGGGGCGGTCTGCCATGCGCATGGCATCGGTGCCGCAGCCGACCCCGCTGACCCGTACCGCGGTGACTCCCAGCCTGGCCGCCACTTCCTCGGATACGAGGATTGCCACGGCCGCTCCGTCGGACATCTGGCAGATGTCCAGAATGGTCAACGGAGTGGCCACCATGGGGGAGGAACGGACATCTTCGACGGTAAGCGCCTCCGGCCTCTGGGCATACGGGTTGTGGAGGGCGTTCCGGTGGTTCTTGACCGCCACCTTTGCCATCTGCTCGACAGTGGTGCCGAATTCATGCATGTGGCGCCGTACCATCATGGCGTAGTAACCGCTGTAGAAGCCGCCGACCGGATAGTCGAAGTTGGTGTCCGAGGCGAGGGCGATGAACTCGTTCCCTTTCCAGGTGTTGACCCGGCTCATGGTTTCGAACCCCATGGCGAGGCAGACCTTCATCCGTCCCGAGGCGACCGCCTCCCACGCCGACTGGAAGCAGAGGCCGCCGGTGGCGCCGCCCCCCTCGACACGTCGCGAGGGCTTCGGGTTGAGCCCCAGGTAGTCCTGCACCATGGCGCCGGACATCAGCTGGCGGGTGAAGTGGTCGGAGAAGTAGGAGCAGACGCTACCGTCGATGTCATCCCTGGTCAGGGCGGGGACATCGGACAGGGCGTAGTCGAAAGCCTTCTTGACCATGAGGCGGAAGTCCATGTCCGGGTGCCCCTTGGCAAATTTGGTGATGCCTCCTGATATCATGTAAACTGGGTGCATATTTCCCTCCTTAATAGGTTCGAGGTTCAAGGTTCGAGGTTTTTAGCATTGGACCTTAAACCTCGAACCTCGAACCTTTTACTGTAGTAGTTCCCTTGCGATGATCATCCGCTGAATCTCCGAGCTTCCTTCGCCGATCTCGCCGAGCTTGGCTTCCCTGAGATAGCGTTCCACCGGAAACGCCCGTGTATAGCCGTAGCCGCCGTGGATCTGGACCGCTTTGAGTGCCGCCCGCATGGCCATCTCCGAGGCGTAGAGCTTGGCCAGTGATGCTTCCCTGGTACACTTTTTTCCTGCATCCTTCAGTGCGGCAGCCCGGTAGACGAGCAGGCGGGCCGCTTCCAGCTCGGTCGCCATATCGGCGAGCATCCACTGGATCGCCTGGAAATCAGCGATGTGGTGACCGAAAGCCTGCCGTTTGCGGGCGTAGGCAAGGCTCTCCTCCAGGCAGGCCCGGCCGATGCCGACCGCCATGGCGGCGACGCCGATCCTGCCGCCGTCAAGCACCTGCATCGCCTGGCTGAATCCTTCGTTGAGTTCGCCCAGAAGGCAGTCGTGCGGAACCAGGACATCCTTCAGCTGCAGACCCACCGTGTCGCTGGCGCGGAAGCCGAGCTTGTCCAGGTTTTTTCCTTTAGTCAGGCCGGGGGTGTTACCACCTACGATGAAGGCTGAGATTCCCTTGGCCTTCCTGGACGCGTCGGTTGAAGCCATGACCACGAGGATATCAGCGCGGGAGCCGTTGGAAATGAAAAATTTGCTGCCGTTCAGCCGCCAGCCGTTGTCATCCCGGCGGGCGGTTGTCTTGATGGCGCCGGCGTCGCTCCCCGCGCTAGGCTCGGTAAGTGCCCAGGCCCCGAGCTTTTCTCCGTTGGCAAGCGGAACCAGGTATTCCCGTTTCTGTGCTTCGGAGCCAAAGACATTGATATGACTGGCGCAGAGCGTATGGGCCAGCAGGGTAATCGCGCACGAAGCGTCGCTCCGGGACAACTCCTCCACGGCGATGACGAAGCTGACAAGGTCACGTCCTCCACCGCCGTACACTTCCGAAAACGGCAGTCCGAACAGCCCCATCTTCTGCATCTGTTGCACCGCCGACAGGGGAAATTCACCGTTCCTGTCCCGGAGGTCAGCACCCGGCTTCAGCTCATCTGCGGCAAATTGCCGTACGGTATGCTGCAGGGATTGCTGCTCTTTTGTGAGTTCGAATTCCATTGCAAGCCTCCCGCGCCTGTTGTTCAGACCGCCAGCAGCGCCACGAAGTGATCAGCGGCGGTTATCCGGCGCACGTCATCAAGGACATCGTTCAGGGTTGTCATCCCCTTATCTCCGTGCGGAACAACTCCGCGTAAACGGGATTAACAGCGGTACTTCAGGATGAGCAGCATTCATGCCATATTCATGAAGTGTGCAGGTGATGATATATTTGGTGATTGGTAACAGAACAGTATCAGCTGCTTGGCTATGCTCGCTGAGAGCAATGTATATTGCAGGCCTGGGAGGCTTCTGGCACATTAACTGCTAACACTAAAACCAACCCCCCTCAGTACCCCTCTTGTCTGGGGGGAAGCCTTGAAGTCCCCTGATAAGAGGAGATTTAGAGGGGTTTGGTGCGAAAGCAACAAATCCGGCAGGTCCGGCGAACGCGCCCCGGGGCGCCTGAAGCTGCAACCGTCTGCTCGCGGCGTGAAGCAATAGATGTTGCTTTGACACGTATTTTGACAGGAATGACAATAAACAGGAGGTCAGCCATGAACGATGTGCCCGTTGTCGAGGTGTTTTACGATTACATTTGACCCTGGTGCTATCTTGGTACCGTGCGTATCGAACGACTGCAACAGGAGTACGGGGTAGAGCTGCGCTGGACGGTCTTCCCACTCCACCCGGAAACCCCGGAAGAAGGCATTGAGCTGTCCGAGTTCTTTGCGGAAGAGCAGATAAAGAGCATGCAGAAGAGGCTTCTTCAGGTAGCCCAGACAGAAGGGATCCCGCTGGCGGAACGGAGCCGGACCTGCAACAGCAGGCGGGCCCAGGAGCTGGGGAAATGGGCGGAAGCACATGGAAGGGGAGCCGCTTTCAGGAAAGCCGTCTACAACGCCTATTTCGTGGAGG
>MGZJ01000059.1:3278-4045 GCA_001802645.1 Geobacteraceae bacterium GWC2_53_11
CGGGTGATGAGGCGCGGGCTACGATGGTGAATGAAAGCTTTGCCGAGTCGGTCGATGCCGACTGGCAGCGAGCCCGGCAGATGGGGGTTACTGCCGTGCCGACCCACATCTGCGGCGGGAAGCGACTGGTGGGATTCAGCCCGTATGGCGATTTCGTGCGTCTTATCGGCAAGGGATAGTTTCAGGGCAGGTGTTGCACATATTGGGGGTATACTGGTGTCAGGATGAGTTCAATACATGGTTAACGGTGAATATCATGAGTGACAATGAAACATTCTGGAAGGCTGATGATCAGGCGGCACGCCTTGAGGAACTTACCAGCAGGGATACGGAGCTGCGGGAAGTGCCGCTGCGGCGGGATGTCCGCTCGTTGGGGCGGCTGCTGGGGACGGTTATCCGGGAACAGGCCGGCGAGCCCGCGTTTGTGGCCGAGGAAGAGTTGCGCCACCTCGCGATCAAACACCGCCAGATAAATGATGAGCAGAGCGCGGCCGGTCTTGATTTTCCCGGCGAAGTCGAGCTCCAGGAGCAGGCTGTTCAGGTCATTGCCCGGATGACCATCGCCGAGACCTACCAGATCGTCAAGGCCTTCTCCACCTATTTTGAACTTACCAACCTTGCGGAAACAAACCACCGCAAACGCCGGAGACGGGCGGCCTCCCTTGCCTGCGGAGAATCCGACAAGCCGGGTTCCTTGCGCGGCACCCTTCTGCGTATGAAAACGGCCGGTATCACTGCTGACGAAGCGCTCACTCTGCTGCGGCAGG
>MGZJ01000059.1:4052-30927 GCA_001802645.1 Geobacteraceae bacterium GWC2_53_11
CGTCCATTTCAAGCAACGGCGCATTGCCCGTGAACTGGAGTCGCTCGACCGTCTGCCTCTTACCGAAGCTGATGCCTTGCAGAGTCAGAATGCCATTCTCTCCGAGGTTACCGCCCTGTGGCAGACCGACGAGGTCCGCCGCCGCAAGCCGACGGTACTGGATGAGATCAAGATGGGACTTGACCACTATCCCGATTCCCTGGTTACGCCGATTCATGATCTGTACGCGGATATGTCGGCGGCGTTCCGGGAAACCTACGGCAGCGATATCCCGCCGGGTGAGCTGCCCACCGTTGTCCGCTTCGGTTCCTGGATCGGCGGCGACCGGGACGGCAACCCACACGTTACCGCCGAATCAACCCGCGAGGCCTTGCAGAATGCGAGAGAGCTGATTTTAGGCATATACATCAAAGCCGTGGAAGAATTGCGCCGCCTTCTGACCCCTTCGGTCTGCCGAAAGCCGGTTACCGCCGGGCTGGCACAGGCCGTGACAGACTATCAGGAGATTCTGACTTTCAACGGCGCGGAGAACATTTCGATTCCGGAGTGTGAACAGTACCGGCGGATGGCCGGGTATATGCTCCACCGGCTGCGCCGAACCCTTCTTAAACCGAATGACCCCGATGCCTATCCCTCTGTCGTTCCGTTCCGGAATGACCTGCGGCTCATAAGGGAGAGCCTGATTGCCGAAGGGGGCGAGCGGCTGGCGAGCTCTTTGATTGATCCGCTCCTGCGCCAGGTGGCAACCTTCGGTTCTCACCTGCACAGCCTCGACATTCGCCAGCATGCCCGGATTCATGAGAAGGCGGTCTCCGAACTGGCGGCAGGCTGCACTACTTGCAACGGTCCTTCAGACGTGCTGCCGGCACAGCCGAGTCCGGAAACAATCGAGCTCCTTGAGACGCTGAGGGCCATTGCCGCCTTGAAGCGACAGTATCCTCCCGAAGCCATTCAGAGCTACGTCATCAGCGGCGCATCAGGCGTCCAGGATACTCTCTCGTTGATCTGGCTTATGGAGCTGTGCGGCGTGCGGGTCGCGGCGGATGAACAGGGCGACCCGGGGTTGATGCCGGTGCCGCTGTTCGAGTCGATTGAGGATTTGCGCAACGCCCCCGGCATCTGCCGCACCCTCTGGACTTTGCCGGAATATGCGCCTTTTCTTGACTCATGGGGGCGCAGGCAGGAAGTCATGCTCGGCTATTCCGATTCCAATAAGGATGGCGGCATGCTCACCAGTTCCTGGGAAATCTATAAGGCGCATCAGCAGTTGCACCGGGTGGCGGCCGAATGCGGGGTGAAACTGGTGCTGTTTCACGGCCGGGGCGGTACCGTCGGCCGTGGCGGCGGCCCCACCCATCGGGCAATCGTCGCGCAGCCGCCCGGTGCCTTCAGCGGTTCTTTCAAGATCACTGAGCAGGGTGAGGTTATCAACTGGAAGTACTCGGACGCCTCTCTGGCGCAGCGGAACCTTGAGCTGATGGTGGCGGCAGCACTCGAAGCCCTGGCGCGCCCCGGCTCTACGGGTGCGGCACCGGATTTCCGGTGGGAACGCTCGCTGGATGAGCTGTCGGCGGATGCCTACCGTTTCTACCGTACCCATATCGCCGAAAACTCCGATATCATCCCTTATTTTGAACAGGGAACACCCGTTCTGGAGTTCGATCTTGCCAAAATCGGTTCACGCCCGGCGCGCCGGGGCGTTACGCGTGATCTTTCCGATTTGAGGGCCATCCCGTGGGGGTTCGGCTGGATGCAGAGCCGCCTGGTGATCCCCGGCTGGTTCGGCGTCGGTCATGCCTTGGAGCGTTTTGCGGAAAAAGGGGAGGAGGAAAAAGAGCTGCTTGGCGACATGATGCAGAACTTTCCCTTCTTCTTCGACGTGATCCGGAACGTGGAGCTGGCCCTGACCAAGGTAGACCTGCCGCTGGCCCGCCTCTACTCCAACCTGGTGCCGGATAAAGGGCTGCGGGAACGGGTGTTTGGCATGGTGGTTGAGGAATATCAACGCACCCGCAGGATGGTGCTCACCATTACCGGCCAGTCGCGTCTGCTGGAGAGCAATCCGCCTCTGGCGCGTTCTCTTCGCCTGCGCAATCCCTATCTGGACCCATTGAGCCTGATTCAAATCGAACTGCTGCGAAGAAAACGGGCGGGCGACGAAAGCGAGGAGTTGAACTACGTGCTGGCAGCGACCATCAGCGGGATTTCCGCGGGGTTGAGGAATACGGGGTAGGGTGTTTGTCGAGGGCAGCAAAAGCCCCCCTCGAACGAAGAAATGGAGGGCTTTTGCTCATTACGTGCATTTACAAATGACTCTATCAAGGTTTCTTCTTAGCCTCCACCGGCGCATCCTGAATCAGGATATGCCAGTTTGGGCGCTGCCAGCTTGCGCGGAACTGCTCCGGCGTTGACTCCACCGCGCGTTTCTCCTTCTCAAAACCATCCAGAAAAAGTACAAAATCGGCCTGGGCCGCGCTGTTGCGGGTCTGCTCGTCAAACTGGCGCACCATGCCGTTGGGAGTGCTGACCGTGCGCCCCATAACTTCCATGATCGGGAAACGCATCCCCTTGGTGCCGCCACCCGGCTCATACGCTTTGAAGATCAGTTCGGAACAGACCAGAGCCGAATCGGTCAGGAAGTCGAAGTTGAAGTCATAGGGGCGGCCGCTGTAATGAAATCCGCGCAGAATGGCCTGGGCCTTGTCACGCTTGGAGAGGCGGGGGCGGATCACGCCGATGGAGTCAGCCGATCCGGTGTATTCAAGCGTGGTAAATGACACACCTTCCGAGATCGCTTCGAGGATGCGGGTGGGGCGTTTGTCTTCTTTTACCATCTGGCTTCTGCCATAGGAGGTCGGATAACGCTGCCGCAGCAAGGCCTCAAAATCTCCCCCGGCAACGCCCAGTCCCTTGACCCATGTCCGCACTTCCTGATCGTTGAAAAAGGCACGGCGCTCCTCGGCGGTGCCGACATAGAGCGCCACATGCGTCCAGAAGCCGGGAAGCCCCAGGTTCGAGAGGTACCATTCATGGCGTTCAAAGATGATATCACCCGGCTGGAGCCGTTTACCCATTGTTTCTATCTGTTTGGCCGAGATCAGATGGTTGTTCTTTCGTGCCACCTTGGTGTCACCCATCCACTCCGACACCCCTTTCTGCAGGGGAAACCAGGCGGAAAAACTGCTTTTTTGAACCACTGCCAGGGCATTTTTCAGGGTCAGTTCATGTCCTTTTCCCTTGCCCATCTCCCAGATTACCCGGCTGTCCTCGTCAATTTCGTTGCGTAACTCCTGCGAACCGTCCGTGTAGGTCTTGGCGACCACTTGCAGGGCGGCAAATTCACCGGCAATGGCTGCATTGAGAAAGCGGACCTTGAAGCGGCCAAAGGTGCCAGCCGGAATACCCAGTTCAGGAACCGCCTCATTAAGGATGGTGTCCAGCGCAGGGTTTTTATCGGTCAGGGCGATGAATTCCAAAGCATGGCGGTATCCTGCCAGAAATGATGCGTTGGCAAGGGAAAACGAGGCGTTCCTCCGTTCATTCTCCTGAAAGAGGTTGAACTTCTTGTGTTCGCGACGGATGACGTCCAGTCCGGCCATGCCGTCCAGAATGCTGCTCCAGGTGTTCCAGATGGCCAGTTTGTCATCTCGGGACACCAATGCATTTTTCCTGTCTTTGGTTGGATTGAATAAATCAGGCCGGGATCGGGCAAAGCCAGAGGCCTGTTTCAGGTTGGTGCGCAGGATGACGATATTCTTTACATCGGCCGCTACTCGTTTTTGGAAGACTGGGTCAGGGGGAGATTGGGCTCGCAAAACAACAGGACTGAACATTATCACCAAAAATAAACAATGTACTACTCGAAGCATATATTCTCCCGTGCTTGAATTACTTACGACAGACACACCGATTAATTCTGTAGTTTTGTGTTGCGATTTAGTAGTCCTGCAATTGCTTGGATACTAATTCAACTGTTCCGGATTTTCATCATCCGGGTGATTGTTCACCGGCAGATTGTCGTAGACTGACTCCACAACCGCTTTCATTTCTTCATCGGACACCGGCAGGTACCGCAGCTCTTCGCCTGACGCCTGCATCTTCTCAAGGTCGAGCACGGCTCCGGACGGAAGCTCCGAACCGTCACCCAGTTTTCCGGAGACGGCATAGAGTACCCAGCGGGGGCCTTCAAGGGACAGCACCATATACGAGGCATCGGAGACTGCAAGTATCGAATGTGCGCCCAGGTGGGAGAGGGTGCCGTAGCTCAGGACCACCCCGCCACCCAGCGCGTAACCGGGCGGCACCACCACCGCCTTGGAGATCTCGTAAACTCCCAGAGCGGTACCGGTTGCAGCAGAAGCGGCTGTTCCTCCCGCAACTGCGGTGCCGGCAATGATATTGCCGAACGCCGCTCCGGTTAACGCCCCGGTCTCGCCCCCCACCAGTACCGTTCCGGCCGAGATCGCACCGCCGCCGCCAACTGCCGCGCCGACCGTTCCTCCTCCGACCGTGATTCCGGCTGCCGCCAGGGGTACCCCGATATACTGCACCCCCTTGCCGGCCGCATAACCGCTCCCTTTAATGGTAACTCCCGCTACTTTGCTCAGGGCGGTTTCGCCGTAACCCACCGTGGATCCGGACAGGGCCACACCGCCCGCAGCCACTTGCGAACCGGTAAAATCCGTCAGGGAATAGACCCCGGCCAGGGCAGCAGTGGCACTGGGAGCGACAATATCGTAGCTGGTTCTTGTTGCATCCCAGCTTACCTCCAGAGCGAGCTTGGTGACCGCCACTCCCTCCTTGACCAGCACCACGGCCGGATAGGCCACGGTATTTACCCCGACGTAGCCGACTGCCGCAGTAGTGATTTTGGCGGACGGTTCCACAACGGCATCCCAGAGCAGTCCCTGTAATACCCAGCGCATCGACTTGAGGGCCGCAAGACTCAAACCGGTGGAGTTGCGCTGTTCCGTGCTCAGTTCATCACCGGCCTTGTGCAATGATGACTTCACCTTGCTTCCGTAGTTGGCAACCGTGGAACCCATCAGGTCAACACAGCTGCTTGACATGGTTTCGCGCCAACTGTTTTCATGTTCCATTTTCCGGGCCAGGTTCAAATCGGCAACAGATTCGTTAAGAGCCGCGCCGCGCTGTTTCAGCTTGGCCGGGATGGTGGCGTATCCCGTAACAAAGGATGTTGCGCCATAGTTGAGTGCACCCTTGCCGCGGGCTATCCCCCCCCTGGACAATTCTCCGGCCAACGTTTGTGACCCGCTGGCCATGGCGCTTCCCTGGCGGGTTCCCTGCTCGTTTACCCTGTCACCCGCAGCCGCCATGCTGTCGCGTACACTGTCTCCGATTTGTTCCCGTCTGGACAGGGCATCACCGGAGTAACGCCACGATGTGCCGATGATATTTTTACCCATTGCCACGGAACGGGACAGCAGGAGCGTACTCCCTTCCCGCGAGCGGCTGCGGATCTTCCCGGTCAGTTCGCTTGTCCCTTCATGGAGCTGGCCGCCTAGCTTCCAGGTCATCTTTGTTCCTTCGGCCACCACGATCACCGAATCGGAAGCGCGGTCGATAGCGGTCGTAAACGACTGGCGCGCCCGGACTCCGGCCAGCTCTCCGGCCAGTTCAAGTGCGCTGGGACCGGCCGGAATAAGGGACAGCCGGGTATTGGGCACCTGAAAGGCGCCGTTGTTGTAGAGCGACCGGTGCCCTTCACTGACCAGCTTTTTGGTGTTTTTTAGCGGATCGGTGCTGTTGGTGGTGGCGCAACCGGTTGTGACGAAGAAAAGAAGAAACAAGGGCAGTTTATACCTGAGTGCTGTCATTGCTGATTTCCTCCGGTTTGTGGTGCCTGGCCGGGCGGCTGGCGCAGGTCGGCCGGGAGATTTTCCAGTACGGGACCGACCACGGCGGGGTCGTCGGAAATGACGGTTACTGCCACGCCGCCCTCATCTTGAAGCCGTTTCAGGTCAACAACGCTTCCCACCGGCAAATCCCCCATGGCAGGGGAATTTTCCCGGTCGCCCCCCTTCAGGCGTCCCTGCGCGGCGGCCACCACCAGGCGCGGGCCGTCCCAGGCAAGGAAGATGGCTGAATCAATGGTGCCGGTCAAAAGATGGGCCGGAATGGCCGTAAGGGCATTGTACCCCAGCACAACACCGGACTGGGCCTGGTTGATCACGACCCTGGTGGTGCCGCTCAGGCCGTCATAGGCGAGGAACGAAACATACTTTGCCGTATCGACGGCAGTCGTGGTGGCTCCCTTGGCAACCCCGTACCCCGGAGCAGCCGCGGTAAAGGCGACCTGATTGATAGCTCCCAGCGCTCCTCCGGTTACATACGTTGTTGGAACCGCACCTAGCGACAGGAGAGACAGACCGCTTAACAGTCCACCCTCAACGGTGGGCGAGACGATCTTCACCGCTGTCTTGCCGGTGTAGTAAAAGGTCAGTCCGACAGACTCAACCGTCCGGCCGGCAATCATTGTGGCACCGGCCACGGGTAAAAACAGACCGCCGGTGGCGCCTTTTGCGCCTCCTTTGACCAGGCTTTTGGACGCGGGAACAGCCAAGCCGCGATACAATGACTTGAGATACCCGGAAAGAATCGGGCCAAGCGCCATCAGGCTGTTCTTCTCCGTGCCGGAACGTTCGTATTCTTTTTGAAATTCGCGTCCAGCCTCGGCAAAGGCCGTATCCCACCCCGGTTCTATCTTGTTGGCAAACGTGTCGTTCACCTTGTTGGTCAACCCCCAGATGTTGCTGAAATCGTCTTTCAGCGTGCTGTAATAGTTCCCCGGCAGGTCCCGAAGTTCGGCTCTATCCTGCGCGGTCCGTTTTCCCAGGGAAAGATTGCCCTTGATGAAACTCTCCATTCCCTCGCGGAAGAATGTGCCGGCATAGGCAAGTTCTTTGTGCGCCAGCTTGTCGGTTCCGGTCAGGATGGCTTCGCTCTGCCCGGTGCCTTCCCGCAACAGCTCCTTGCCGCTTGCGACCGCTCCCTTCACATCGCCGGACATTTCCGCTACATACGTTCCGGAACGGCGCTCCGAATCACGGCGCACCTTCCTCAACGCCTCTGCCGAGGAGTCCATGGACTTTTCACGGGCATAGTGCAGTGCACGACTGCTTGAAGTAACCACATACCATCCTTCGTCATACAGCAGCTTATGGCCGCGCAGATTCCCCATAGTCAGCGGAATAACATCTTTTACGGAAGAGGGTGGAGCGGCAGGCGCGTCTTCTGCGCACAGAATCAGCCCGATCATTACAGCAAGCAGAATCAGGCAACGGTAAAGATACGGCAGATGCATGGTTGATTCCTCACGGTAGTACATGTTGTCTTCAATAGGTGATTTTGGGGACAGGATGGTGTGAAGATACCCCAATGATTTTGATTCAACAAGCAGTTTGACGGAATAAAGCTTCATGGTCTTTCAACTGCAAAAGTATCAGCGGCCCATGGGAATTGATTCGCCGTCATGCGGTTGAAAATGCGGAACAATGTGTTTGCCAGTAGCTCGGATTGGTGGCATTTGCCGTCGTAATATGCTATGTATACGCAACTTTAGTCCTTAGCGGCTATGACACGTTGCAACCGGAATATGATGTGATGTCATCAAACACCATATCCACTTAAATCAGGTCTGAAGGGGAGTGATATGAATCGACTCATCGTGCTGTTCGTAGGTCTGCTGTTAGTAAGTTGCCTGTGCCGCCCGCTGCCTGGAATGGCGGCTGAACCGGCCGATGCAGGCAAATTCACACCTCCTGCCATTCCTGCCTCTTCCGCACAGAAGGCAGCTCCCAAGCCGAAAGGTCATCTGAAAGATATTTCGTTGTTTGTGCTGAGCAAAGATGGCCGTCTGGCCGTCACTGCCGACGAAGACGAGAATAATTATATCTGGGATATGAAAAACGGGAAATTATTGAGGGAAATCGGTAAACCTGAGGCGGTTCGAATCAATGTTGTTACAGCTGCTTTTTCTCCGGAAGCGTCCCAGTTGCTGTGGGCTCGCAGAGGCAAAATAATGCCGGTGATGTGGGATGTTGAAAGCGGCAGGCGTATAGGAGTTCTCTCTTCCCGTGAGAAGGGTCATAATGCCACTATTGTTGCCATGACCTATTCATCTGATGGCCGCTATATTGCCACAGGAGATTCACAGGGTTTCGTTGTTATCTGGAATCGGGCTGACCGCTCGGTTGTGCGGCGTATCAAGGCACATTCCGGAGAGGCCCGCTATCTTGCTTTTATACCGGGAAAAAATGAATTGGCCACTGCCGGTGTTGACGGAGCGGTGCGTCTGTGGGGAACTACCGGTACGGAGGCGATTGCAACCCTTCTGGAGCCTTCTGATTATGAGGTGACAGCACTGACAAGTTCGTCTGACGGTCAGATTCTCTATGCGGCCCTGGAGGATATGACCATTAAGGGGTGGGCGGTTCCTCTACGGCGTCTGCGGGGAACGCTAGATTTTAATAATCGTCTGATTAATAGTATCGCTTTGTCACCGGACGGCGATTTTATGGCGATAGCTGAAGAAGATGAATCGGTCCAGCTCTGGAATATCCATGCAGGTAAAACGTCCTGGAAGTCGGAACTGGACGGTTCGGTCACACAGGTGTCGTTTTCTCCCGACGGGAAACGGCTCTATACTTCCGGCGGAGATAACTGGATTCGTGAATGGGATTCGGCAACGGGACATCTGGTGAGAAAATTTGGTGGTGCTGAACAGTAAACAGTTCGTTACGGTGAAATCAGCACCTTGCGGCCTTTGACCTTGATTTTTCCATCAACAAACAACTTGATTGCCGCGGCAAATGTTTGATGTTCAGCTTTTTGAATCCGTGCCGAGAGGGTTTCTTCCGTGTCATCCTGTTCGACCGGAACGACTGTCTGCATGATGATCGGGCCGGTATCCGTGCCGGTATCGACAAAGTGTACGGTACATCCTGAATAGCGAACCCCATAGTCGAGAGCCTGTTGCTGGGCATGGAGCCCTGGAAAGGCAGGCAACAGGGCAGGGTGGATGTTCATGATTGCGTGTGGAAACGCGTTGACCATAACATTCGTCAAAATCCTCATAAATCCGGCCAGAATAACAAGATCTACGTTGTAACTTTTCAGAATGGCAACCGTTTCGGCATCATATTCCTGTCTTTTGGAAAAACGGTGGTTTTCGTGAACAACAACCGGAATGCCGTGTCGGGCAGCCCGGGTAAGCGCATAGGCATCAGCCTTGTTGCTGATAACGCAGGCAACCTCGGCATGTATCTCACCTGACTCGATCCGGTCGATGATGGCCTGGAGGTTGGTGCCGCTTCCTGAAACCAGAACTCCTATTCGGCAGGGTGCCTTACCGGACATCGTTACTCCTCCACCAGTTCGACACGCTCATCACCTGCGCCGCAGGTCGCGATGTCGCCGATTATCCATGCTGACTCGCCAAGGCCTTTCAAACGGTCGATGATATCTTCAGCCTGATTTTCGGCAACCGCGAGAACCATCCCGATACCCATGTTAAACGTACGGAACATTTCGTCGCGCTCGACGTTGCCGGCCTTTTGCAGCACGGTAAACAGGTTGGGCCGTTCCCAGCTGTTGATATTGATGTGTGCCTGACATGCTTTCGGAAGCACGCGGGGGACGTTCTCCAGAAGACCGCCACCGGTAATGTGGGCGATGCCATTGATGGTGAAATCCTTCAGCAGATTCAGGATGGAACGTACATAGATTCTGGTCGGTGTCAGCAGCACGTCGCCAACCGTAGCGTCGGAACCGGGGAATGTGTCGTCAATGCTCAGTTTCAAGTGGTCAAATATCAGCGTACGGGCAAGAGAATAACCATTACTGTGCAGACCGCTGGAACCAATACCGATCAGGCGGTTGCCGACCGATATGCACGAACCGTCAATTATGTTGTCACGGTCTACGACACCGACGGTAAACCCGGCAACGTCGTATTCGCCCTCGGCATAAAAGCCGGGCATTTCCGCAGTTTCACCGCCGATGAGAGCGCATCCGGCCTGTTTGCACCCTTCTGCGATGCCCTTGACGATTTCGGCACCTTTTTCAGGAAGCAATTTTCCAGTGGCAAGATAATCAAGAAAGAAGAGCGGTTCAGCCCCTTGAACGATGATGTCGTTGACGCACATGGCGACCAGATCGATGCCGATGGTATCATGGCGGTCCGTCAGGAATGCAAGTTTGAGTTTCGTGCCGACGCCATCGGTACCGGATACGAGAACAGGATTTTTATATTTAGCGGTATTAAGTGAAAATAAACCGCCGAAACCGCCGATATCTGCCAAAACTTCAGGGCGGGACGTAGCTTTTACAAGCGGCTTGATCAAGTTGACAAAACTGTTGCCGGCGGCAATATCTACACCGGAATCTTTATAGGTTACAGGTTTTTCACTCATTGCAATCTGCCTCCTTTATAAAAAGAATCTTTGTAGAACATGACCTGCAAAAAGTCAATTTCAAACTGGCTTCAGATGACAAGTAAATAGAATTTCTCTTGACAAATCCGCATCTTTTGAGATTATTGACGGATGCAACCTACCTTCACTTCATCTGCCAGCTTCAAGGCCTTCCTTCTTGCGTTCATTATCTGTACGCTCGTTGGGTCAAAACCGGCACAAGCTGATATATATCGGTATGTTGATGAGGATGATATTGTTCACTTTACCGATGCGCCCACCGACAAGCGTTTTAAAGTTTTCATGCGCGACCTTAAGAAGGACAAGGAACTGCGTACAAAACTAAAATATGCCTCGTCGGTTAATCCTGCGGAATTCGAGCAGCTCATCAAAACCTGCTCTGAAAAGTACGGTGTTAACGCAAGTCTAGTGAAAGCCGTCATCCACGCCGAGTCGGGGTACAATCCCAATGCTGTCTCCAGTAAAGGAGCCAGCGGCTTGATGCAGTTGATGCCTGCTACCGCCAAATCTCTCAAGGTAGCCGATCGTTTCAATCCGAAAGACAATGTGGAAGGGGGGGTCAAATACCTTCGCTTCCTGCTGGATACGTTTCGCGGCGATGTCTCGCTGGCCGTGGCGGCTTACAACGCCGGTCTTAACAAGGTTGCCAAGTATGGCGGCATTCCCCCTTACAATGAAACCCGAACCTATGTAAACCGGGTTCTTTCCTACATGAAGTCCTACCAGGAAAGCGGAATTTAATAATGACTTCCAGCCGTGCGAATCAAATCCTCAATATTCCCAACATCCTCACGCTCATGAGAATTGCAGCAATTCCGCTGCTTGCCGCACTCCTCATGTCGCCGTCCCGTTCCGCCGGTTTCTGGGCCGCCGCACTTTTTGCCGTGGCGTCCATCACCGATTGGCTTGATGGTTTTCTGGCCCGCCGCATGGGAATCGTCACCATATTCGGTAAATTTCTTGACCCCATAGCCGACAAGCTGATTGTTATGGCGGCCTTGATCATGATCCTGCCGTTCAATCGTGTCCCTGCCTGGATGGTTCTGGTGATTTTGGGTCGGGAAATCGTTATAACCGGGCTGCGGGGGATTGCTTCCAGTGAAGGGATTGTTATCCAGGCCAGCGACCTGGGCAAATACAAGACGATCTTTCAGATTGTGGCGATTCTCGGGCTCGTTCTGCATTACAACTATAATTGGTTTTTCGGCGTATCGCATCCGCTGTTGACCGTTAATATGCACAACATTGGGATGTTTTTTCTCTGGATTGCCACTGTTCTCACGGTCTGGTCCGGCGGTGATTACCTGTTCCGGTTTGTAAGGGTCATTGTTCGCTGATCGCGATTGTTTACCTGTTTGCCTGTCCCTGTTTGACTTCAAACTTTTCTCCGTTTCGCCGGAACACAACACTATCTTTTCTGATCTCTTCGACGATTGCTCCCTCTACGACTGATCCGCTGGAAACAGGTATGCCGTTGATGATCGCCATGCTGTCGGCACCGGTGTTCTGAAATGCGATGCCATTGACTCTGATAGATGGAACAGCGACGGGAGCAGGAAGTTCATCCTGTGCGGCAGTGCCTGTCTGCAGTGGCTTGTCTTTACTGCGTAGCGTGTTTGTTTTGTCAGACTTTTTGGCAGTAGCTTGAGATGTTTTACCTGTTGAAACTTTTTTCTGCTGATGGGGAGTTGCAGCTGCATTAGATTTCTTTTGTACCGGAATGACAGCAGCTTTTACTTGAGAAGAAACTTGTTTGGTTACTTGAATGGCAGCAGGCGGCTGAATGATTTCAGCGACAGCAGGCGCCTGAGTTTTAGCCGTTGCGGATGGAACCTTGGTCTCTTTCATCAGGAAATAGGCGGCTGCGGCTCCTCCCCCAAACATTAACAGGAGTACGAGAACAACCGTGACCGGCGACGCGCTTCGCGATGGCTCGCTGTTTTTAAGTATATCCGAATCGATGTTCAGCGAATCGGGAGAATACCCCGTTTTTTCATCTTCCAGTTTTTTTAGCGCTTTGAGAATTGAACTCATTTTTGCATCCTGTCACTACCGACTTGTTTAGCTGCCGCGCCGTTAACGGTTCCGGACACCGGGGTGGTGCCGGGTTTAAAAAGAAGGGCTGCGCAGATGATAATCAGCAGAACGGCGCTGGCCAGGGCAAGTGAAAATCTTCGTTTCTGATGAATGTTGAGAATCTCTTTAATGGCTTGAGTGACGGCTCCTGCGGAAATGCGACGCTCTTCGTCGCCATAGCCAATAAGCAGGGCCCGGTCGCAGAGAACGTTGATCAGGCGGGGGAGTCCGCGCGTGTAGAGGTGAATCAGTTTGAGGGCAGGGCGGCTGAACGACACGCCGCCAGTCTCTCCCGCAACCACCATCCGGTGATGGATGTAGGTGCGCGTTTCATCCATACTCATGGAGCGCAGCCGGTAGCGTACGGCAATGCGTTGGTTCAATTGACGAAGTTCCGGCAGATCCAGCAGCGTTGATAGTTCCGGCTGTCCCGCCAGAACGATCTGGATCAGCTTGTCATCCTCGGTTTCAAGGTTGGAAATCAGCCGCAGTTGCTCCAGAATTCCCGGTGACAGGTTCTGCGCCTCATCAATGACCAGGACGACCGTAATTCCCCTGGCATTTTCACTCAGGAGAAACCTGTTCAGCTCTTCCAGCAACTCATTGGCATATTCGCTTTCTGCTCTGAGGCCGAACTCGTGATTGATGCTGCGAAGCAGTTCAACAACCGTGGGGCAGGGGTTGAAAATCAGCGCCGAGCGGTACTTGTCGTCGTTCAGTTGGCTGAGGAGTGTGCGCAGTACGGTCGTTTTACCGGTTCCTACTTCGCCGACCAGTTCGATAAAGCCGTAATGATTGTTGATGCCGTACAACAGATGGGCAAAGGCTTCTTTGTGGTGTTTGCTCAGGTAGATGAAGCGAGGGTTTGGTGTCAGTGTGAACGGCTTTTCGTTGAAACCATAATATTTTGTATACATTTCTGGTAACCACTAAACAGGTTTGAACTAAAGATAATAGTCAGGTGAACTTGTTTAAACTGTTGAGTAATAAGGTGTTGTGTATTTCATAAATGCTGACTATTTTCAAGACAAATCAAGGTATTTCCCAAATATGCACGGCAAGGTCACAATTAATGCACTACATTAACAACAATTCTATAACGTACTGTACTGATGAAGCAAAATATGGAGTATCAGGCAGGGTGAATCCCGTTTCCGAACGATACCCCGTGCGACTGACCAACTATTATGCCGGTCTGATCAAGAGTCCGGAAGATGCTATCTGGAAGCAGTGTATGCCGGATGCCCGCGAATTGGAAGACAATACCCAATGTCCTGATCCATTGGACGAAAAGACGTTAAGTCCGGTTCCCGGCTTGATCCATCGGTATCCCGACCGTGTTGTGCTGCTGGTATCCAACCGCTGTGCTGTCTATTGCCGTTTCTGCATGCGCAAACGGATGGTGGGAAGTGGCGATGAGCCCATGGGAGAGGCTGACCTTTGTACTGCGCTCACGTACATTGCCGCGCATCCTGAAATCCACGATGTCATCCTATCGGGCGGCGACCCGCTCATGCTTGATGACGACTCATTATCTGTCGTTCTGACCGGATTACGGGCAATTCCCCATGTCAGTATCATTCGTATCGGCACCAGGGTGCCGGTTACGCTTCCCGCCCGGATTACTCCGGAACTCTGTACATTGCTGAAACAGTTTCACCCGCTCTATATCAATACCCACTTCAATCATCCTGCGGAAATTACCGTTGACTCCACAAAAGCCTGCACGCTGCTCGCCGACGCCGGTATACCGCTCGGCAACCAGACGGTACTGCTGCGGGGGGTGAACGACACGGTTGAGACCATGCGCACTCTTATGACCGGACTGCTCGCGTTGCGGGTCAGGCCGTATTACCTGCATCAGATGGATCTTGTCCAGGGAACGGCACACTTCCGGACCTCGGTCAGAACCGGTCTGGAACTAATGCGCGGTCTGCGCGGCCATGTATCGGGGCTTGCCGTACCTCATTATGTCATTGATCTGCCGGGAGGGAAGGGGAAGGTAGCCATTCTGCCGGATGATGTGGAAATCGAGGGGAATACGCTGTACCTGCGCACCTATACCGGCGAACGGGTCACCTATCAGGAAATTACAGTTCCTCAGGAGTAAAGGCGACGACCTCGTCAATCGCAGCCGCACCGGCCGTCAGCATGACCAGTCGATCGATCCCCAGGGCAATCCCGGCTGATGGCGGCAGCGCCGAAAGTGACCTGAGAAACGGCTCCGGCAGCGGCAACACCCGTTGTCCCGCTCTGCTGCGGGCACAATTTGCCTCTTCAAAGCGGAGACGCTGTTCATTTGGATCGGTAAGTTCACTGAATCCGTTGGCCAGCTCCAGTCCGCCAACGTACAGCTCAAACCGTTCCGCCACGTTTTGATCGTCTGGCTTTATCCGGGCCAGGGCGGCCAACTCCGCAGGATAATCCATCAGAATCACCGGGGCGTCAAAAGCGGCAAAAGCCGGTTCAATTGCTGACGTCAGAATTTCCTCGTAAAGCCCGTTTCTGAGACATTCCCATACATCCGTATTCCCGAAACGCAAAAATGCTTCCTGGACGCTGAGACGATGCCAGGGAGCAAACGGGTTGTACGTCGCTGCATTATGAACAAAACGGGGGCGATCCGGGGTGCAGTTCGCGGCGACAGATTGCAGCAGTTCTTCACAGTCGCTCATAAGAACTCTGTAATCACTACCGGCACGATACCACTCCAGCATGGTAAACTCGGAAAGATGGCGTGAGCCGCGTTCGTTCGAACGCCAGCAATGGGATATCTGGAACAGTTTCCGGTGACCGTTGCCAAGGAGGCGCTTCATGCAGATTTCCGGTGACGTTTGCAGCTGCCAGGAGGGGAGGGTGTGGATCGGGTTGATATGCTCTTCAGGGGCGTTGGCAGGAATAAGAAGGGGGGTCTCCACTTCGAGAAACCCCCGCTCCCAGAAAAAATCACGTACGGTTTTGATGACGTTCGCCCGCAGCCACAAGGCGTCGGTTTTCACGAACTACCCCTTGACGCGAGTTGAGTACTCGCCGGTACGGGTATCGATAACGATCAGTTCGTTTTCTTCAATGAATGGCGGTACGCGCAGTACGTAGCCTGTTTCAACGGTAGCCGGCTTGGAATCGTTGCCGCTGGTGTCGCCCTTGGCCCACTGCTCTGTTTCGGTAACACGCAGGTTGACGAAGTTCGGCAGGGAAATGCCGATTGCTTTTTCTCCGAAGAGCATAACTTCCACCTTCAGGTTTTCCAGCAGATAGTTTTTGGCGTCGCCAAGAGTTTCCTCTTCCATGACGACCTGCTCGAACGTCTGCTGATCCATGAACGTATAGTGCTCACCTTCTTTATAGAGGTATTCCATCGAACGCTCTTCCAGGCTGGCCGGTTCGAACGATTCGCCGGAGCGGTAGGTGCGGTCGAGAAGCGTTCCGTTGATCATGTTGCGCATTTTGGTGCGATACAGAGCCTGGCCTTTGCCCGGCTTCACAAAATCAAATGCCACAACCAGATACGGGTCGCCATCCAGAATAATTTTTAAGCCTTTTTTCAAATCAGCAACAGTATACATTTGTTCCTCGCACAGTGTATTTTGAAACAACACAAGCCCTCCATAAAGGACGGGCCTGTTTATATCAATCAGAACGTGAAAAGTTTATTTGGCGCGATAGGTAATGCGGCCACGGGTAAGGTCGTAGGGAGAAAGCTCAACAGTAACCTTGTCACCCGGCAGAATCTTGATGAAATACTTGCGCATCTTGCCGGAAATATGGGCAAGGACCACATGCTCATTTTCAAGTTTAACGCGGAACATTGCGTTGGGTAATGGCTCAATTACGGTGCCTTCAACTTCAATCGCTTCTTCTTTACTCATACCTGGACCGGCTCCTCGTCATACGTTTGATGCGAACTGCAATACATTACTGATAGAACCTTGAAAATGCAAGCTAATTGTAAACATGAAGAGGCAGGTGCTGTGCCGCATCTGTTGAATCTTCCCGTTCCATACGCGTATGGGGTATAATTGGTTCAGAAAAGAAGGCAGGTGTTTCATGATGAGTACTCCTGAATTTCCGGTGCGGATTTTTTATGATGGCTCCTGTTCGGTATGTGCCCGTGAGGTCGAGCAGTACGGGCGTAAGGATCGACACAACAGGCTGATTCTGGTTGATATCAGTGATCCGTACTTTAAACCTGAGCCGTTCGGAATCGGCCTGGATCAGTTCATGTACCAGTTGCATGCTATTGACCGGATGGGTACTGTTTTTCGTGGAGTAGATGCATTTTGGGCGATCTGGCAGGCATTTCCTTCCTCAACGTTCCTTGGCCTATGCGGAACCGTGATTACCCTGCCGCTGGTCAATCCGGTTGCCAGACTTTGTTACCGCGCCTTTGCAAACATCCGCGGCTATCTGCCGAAACGGCAACGTAGCTGCGTGACCGGATCCTGTAGCATCGGCTCAATGACGAAGCGGAAGAACCGATAATGCGGTATAATTGCTCTATGAAGGGGTGATTGAGATGCGTTTCATCATGGGAAGTGTGATAGGCGTTCTGATCTGGGCCACCATGGCGGCGGCCGGGAGGGATATCGTGAGGGTGGTGGCTGTCGATGACCCCATCACCCCGGTAACCGCGCGTTTTCTGCATCGCAATCTGGAGGAGGCGGTCACGAGAGGAGACCGGCTGGTGCTGATCGAGATGGACACTCCGGGCGGCCTTGATACGGCCATGCGCGGGATCGTCAAGGATATCATGGCCAGTCCGGTGCCGGTTGCGGTCTATGTTGCGCCATCCGGAGCTCGCGCCGCCTCGGCGGGAGCGATAATCACGTTGGCGGCCGATTTTGCCGCCATGGCCCCCGGCACCAACATCGGAGCGGCTCACCCGGTGTCTCAGGGAGAAAAACCCGACAAAACCATGGAGAGTAAAGTTGTCAATGACGCCGAGGCCTATGCGGAGGGAATCGCCCGGCAAAGGGGACGGAACGAGACGCTGGCTCGAAGCATGGTGAGAGAAAGTATTTCCCTGAGCGCTGATAAAGCCCTGGCCGGTCATGTGGTCGATGTGATTGCCCGGGACAGGAACGATCTGCTGCAACAACTGGAGGGGCGTACGTTCCGGCGAAACGGTGTTGAACATGCGCTTCAGCTGAAGAATGCTGAAATTGTCGAAAGCAGAATGGGAGCCACGGAAAAGGTGCTGAACACCATCAGTAACCCGAATGTGGCGTATGTGCTCATGCTGCTGGGTGCAATCGGCCTGTATTTTGAACTATCCAATCCGGGTGTTTTGCTTCCCGGCGTTATTGGTGCAATCTCCCTGATTCTTGCTTTTTTCGCCTTCCAGGCCTTGCCGGTCAACTATGCAGGATTCCTGCTGATACTGCTGGGACTGATACTGTTTATTGCCGAAATCAAGATAGTCTCCTATGGCATGCTAACAATTGCCGGGATGATCTCGATGGTGCTTGGATCGCTGATGCTGTTCGAATCCCCGGCATCCTACCTGCGAGTCTCCTGGGAGGTAATACTGGTAACGGTCCTGGCGACAACCGGCTTCTTTACCGTCGTCGTTGCCAAGGTGTTCGCGGTCCATCGCCGCAGATCCATAACCGGGCGGGAAGGTCTGACGGCTGCCACGGGAGTTGCGCAGACCGGTTTGAATCCGGAAGGAACGGTTTCAGTGCGGGGAGAATACTGGGATGCCTGGAGTGAAGAGCCGATTGATGCCGGATGCCGTATCACGGTGCTGGATGTGGAAGGATTGAAGCTCAAAGTCATGAAAACAGACGAGATGAGTGCGAAGTAGTCAGGCAAACGAAGGAGGTCCATCATGTTCGATATATTCAGTTTTCTGCCCATTATTTTTATCATCGGCTTACTTATCATGTTTGTCAGCAGTGCGGTGCGCATTCTGCCGGAGTACGAGCGTGGCGTACTGCTCAGGTTGGGGCGGTTTGTCGGTGTGCGGGGGCCGGGGCTGTTCTTCATTATCCCCGGCATTGACCGCCTGATCCGGGTAACGCTCCGGACTACGGTATTTGAGGTGCCGGCCCAGGATGTCATTACCCGCGACAACGTTACGGTCAAAGTTTCGGCAGTCATTTACTTCCGCGTCATCGAGCCCCAGAAGGCATTCATAGAGGTGGAAGACTACCTCTATGCGACCAGTCAATTATCTCAAACCACCCTGCGGAGCGTGCTTGGTCAGGTTGATCTGGATGAACTGCTCTCTAATCGTGAAAAGATCAATCTTGAGCTGCAGCAGATACTTGACCGTCATACCGGACCGTGGGGGGTAAAGGTTGCCAATGTGGAGGTCAAGAATATTGACTTACCACAGGAGATGCAACGGGCCATTGCCAAACAGGCCGAGGCAGAGCGCGAACGGCGCGCCAAAGTGATCCATGCCGAAGGCGAGTTGCAGGCTTCGGAAAAACTGGCCCAGGCGGCAGTTATCCTGGCTGCGGAGCCGACGGCATTGCAGCTCCGTTATCTGCAGACTTTGACAGAAATAGGAACCGAAAAGAATTCCACCATCATCTTTCCGGTTCCCATTGACCTGATCAAGATGTTTCTTGAGAAGAGCGGCAAGGAGTGAAGCAAATATGCATACACAAGCCTTTGACTGAGCGGAATGGCAAAAAGGCGGTGTTTCGAATAAACGGCCATAATGTCTTTTTAGAAAATGTCCCATAAGATATATTATGTCAAGTACGTAGTGCCTGGCATAATATTGGCCGATCCCTTTTGTAGTGTGTCGTTTTTACTGCACTTGCCTTGACACTGAAACCATTTTGTGGCACTGTGGCGCATCTTCAGCAGAACTGGAATCAGATAGCGATACTACTAAACCATCCGCGAGGATGGGACGGAAAGCCCAAGGGTCTCCCTGAGACAGCCGGGTCGCCGAACTATTTACACGATAGTTCTGCGACCCGGCTGTCTTTTTTTGTGCTGTTCCTGCACTGAAGATGCAATTCAATTCAATTACCAAGGAGCGTGTATTATGAGTTTAAGCAAAAAAATACATAGTATGGCGGTGTTTCTGGAGTTCCTGGCAAGTGCAGGCCTTGCGGTATTCTTTCATATGGTGCTGCACAAACCGGATGTGTCGTATGTCATCTTTGGAGTCGGTATCCTGCTGTCGCTGGCCACGTACCTGCTGCGCGAAGACATCGAAAGGTGCCGCAATGATCTTCTGAACCAGTACAACAAGGCGCATGAGCTGACCTTTGCCCTGTCGCAGATCAGCGATCCGGAATGCCAGGCGCGTGTCCAGGATCTGCTGTCCGGGAGCAAACGTACCATTGCGCTGCTCCAACAGGGTTTCATCCCATTGGACGAGAGCGAGTTCTACCTTGAAGGAGCCCGCTGTGCTGACGGTGCCCGTCAGCGTATCAAGGCTGTGGACCCGATCACCAGCGGCTGGCAGACACGTGGCTTGCTGGTCAATTTCTACCAGTCGAACCTGCGGGCTCTTGAACGCGGCGTTACTATTACCCGCATCTTCGTGACCTCTCGTGAGGATCTTGTTGATCCGGAAATTCAGAAGGTGCTGCTGACCCAGTATACTGACGGCGTCGAAATACGCATCGCTTTCCGTGACGAATTGCCGTCGGTCAGTGTGCTCAGCGGCAGGGATACGGACGGTTCCCGCGATTTTGCCATTTACGACGACCAGGTGGCCACGGAAGTATTCCCGCAGTCCGGAGCCTATTTCGGCCGCAAGTGCTGCCACACGGTAGCGATCGAACATTGCATGCGCCTGTATGACCTTGTCGAACACAGTTCCCATCTGGTTGTGCTGGACGATGGCCAGATCATATTGGCAACAGACCAGATCAAACTGACGGCGTAAGTGGAGTATGGCGGATGTGGCATTTTACGGAATGATGCCCCTCCCCTCCTTATTGCCTTTTGCCGGTATCATGAGTACCATGATATTATGACTAATATTGACACCGCTATTTACCGGGCTCTGCCCGGTACTCACAGAGGCTGATGCCATGCCGGTAAAAATATTTCCCAGACTGACCCTGATTCAGAAGATGATTATCAGCTTCGTGGTCAGCAGCCTTTTCATGTTGGCGGCCTTGGTCTATTCAGTGGCCGGCATGGGTTCCATGCACCGAATCCAGGTGGGCATTGCCCGTAATGACCTGGCTGCGGCGACCGCCACTATTTCTCTGCATGAACTGCTGCTGGCCCAGGAACGGCTTGTCGGAAAATATCATATACTGCGCCAGCCGGAGTTCAAGGAACTGTACAAACGGAACTCAGCCGGATTCATGGACGGACTTGCGCAACTCCGCCAGATGAACCAGGGGCCTGCACTGGATCTGCTGGTCTCCGAATACGCCGGATATGCGAAGGCGGTAGAGAACGTTTTCGCAGCCGTCCCCGTTTCTTCGACCGATCTGCAGCTGAGTGCCGGACGGGTGGAAAGAGCCATTGAACAGCTGAGGACGGAACAGAAGAACGCCCTGGAGCGCAAACTGAAAGAAGCCGACGATCAGGAGTCGCGCACCGTTGTCATCTCCATAGGGCTTGCCATCGGCGGTGTCGTTTCCGCCTGTGTTATCGCCTTTCTGATGATCTATTCGTTTGCCTCGTCCATCGGCAAGCTGCAACGGGCAACGCACCGCATAGCCGCCGGCGACTTCAACCATGATCCCGGCATCCCGTTCGGCGATGAGATAGGTACCCTGGCGCAGGATTTTTCACGCATGGCGGAACGGTTGAAAGAGCTGGAGCAGATCAGCCTCGATGCCAGTCCCTTAACGCGCCTGCCGGGCAATATTGCCATCGAACGCTCCCTGAACCGCCGTCTGCGCGAACGTGCAACCTTTGTCATGTGCTACATGGATCTGGATAACTTCAAGTCGTACAACGATCGTTACGGCTATATCAAGGCCAGCGAACTGATCAAGGAGGCAGGCCGGGTAATTTATGAAGCCGTCATACGCCAGAATGACCCGGAAGCCTTTGTGGGGCACATCGGAGGCGACGATTATGTCGCCATTGTTAGTGCCGGCAAGGCCGAGGCGATTTGCCGTGAGATAATCAGGGACTTCGACGCACTGATACCGTCGTACTACTCGGACGAGGACCGTGCCGCCGGTGCCATTAACGGTATTGACCGCTATGGAGTTCCAAGGGTATTTCCACTTGTCTCGATCTCCATCGCGGCCCTTGCCTGTCATCCCGGCGATTATGCTACCGCCGCCGAAATAGCCACTGCGGCGGCTGAAGTCAAGGATCGCGTCAAAGTGGCATCCGGCAGCAACTATGTCATTATACGGGAGGCGGGACATCATGTTTCCTGAGCGGATTATCTGTATTTCACTGCTTGCTCTGGTGTTGGTGACGGCGGGCTGTACCGGGCGTGACGGGAGGGGGCCCCGTTTCATGGTGTTCTCCGAGCAGGAACGGACTCTTGACGATGCGCGTGACCGGCTCCGGGCAGGAAACGTTCAGCAAGCACACACCCTGCTGGTAAAGGTGGTTGAAGGGGAGCCCACAGCAGGCGTGTCCGACGAGGCGCTTTTCCGGCTTGCGTTGTTGAGTCTGAATGAAGAGGGAGCTAAAGGGTTACCGCGCTCACAGGTCCTGCTGGAGAAGCTGGCCGCCACCTATCCCGATAGTGCCTGGACCCGGCAATCCGCGCCGCTCCTTTCCCACCTGGCTGAGCACAGGGTTCTTCGCAATCGAAACTATTCCCTGAGTCGTGACAACAAAGAGATGCGCCAGAGCCTTGAACAGCTAAAAAAGCTTGATCTTGAGCTTGAGCAGAGGATAAAACGCTGACCGGTAATTCATCCGGCATTTTCTAACAACAAAGGGGCTCCGTTTTATCGGAGCCCCTTTGTTGTTAGCGATCTATGCTTGTGGATTTACCACGACCGTGCCCCATGACAGGAAGCCGCACAGCTTTGTGTTGATGCATTCCAGATACTGTTGGTCACATCTTTAACACCGTTCATGTGCGTAGCCGCATTGACCGTTGCACTGCTGTAACCGGTACCATGACATGTGGCACAAGAGGTGAACGTGTGTCTCGCATGCGCACCAACTGCAGGCGGAATTGCGTGACAAGAACCGCATGCCTGTACCGGAGCGGCATTGGTAGCAGCGCTGGTCTGGGCTGAGGCGGCTCCTTCGCCGACACTGTTGACTGCCGTAACGATGAAATAGTAGGTGGTGCCTGCGGTAAGACCGGTCATGATGTAGGGGCTGGTTACAGCGGCTACCTTTGTGCCGCTGGTCGTGGTCACACCTGCTGCTGTTGACCGGTACACATTATATGACGAAGCTCCTGAAACGGCAGGCCAGGTGATTGTTGCCTGATTGGCGCCGCCAACGGCTGCGACACCCACGGGAGCAGCCGGTACAGTCGGAGTAGGTACTTGGGAAAGCGTGGTCGCTGCAACCTGTACGGAAGGCGCCCCTTCACCGGCGTTGTTTACGGCGGTAACAACATAGTAATACGTGGTTCCTTCCGCCAGCCCCGTTAAAACCGCAGGACTTGTGGTGGCGTTAAGTTTGGTTCCGCTGGCTGTTGTTACGCCGTTGGTGGTCGCGTAATAGACATTATACGACGTTGCGGTGTTGACTGCCCCCCAGGAAAGCGTCACCTGGTTGGTGCCGCCGGTGGCACTCATACCGGTCGGAGCCGGCGGCAGCGTCGGAACCGGATTTGTTGCTGCAGTCACTGCCGATACCGGGGCTGATGCAGAACTTTCACCGGCACTGTTGACGGCCGTCACCACATAGTAGTAGCTGGTATTGGCAGCCAGACCGGCCTGGGTATACGGGCTGGAAACCGGGGTGATTTTAGTGCCGTTTGTTGTGGTTACACCGGACGATGTTGCATAGTACAGGTTATATGAGGTTGCTGTGCTTACGGGTGACCATGAAAGCTTCACCAGCCCAGTGCCGCCAACAGCGGTCAGACCGGCCGGAGCAGCAGGAGCGGATACGGCAGGCGGCAAAGCGCCATTATCAAAAATACCATTCGCAATATCGCTTACTTTGCCGGTAAAAATTACTGCAGAGGTTTTGGTATTGATTATTGACAGAATCCCGTTTGCTATGGTGATTTTCACATTGTCGAATATGTCATCCAGGTCGATATGTTTGGTTATATAGTGAGCTGTGATCGGGTTGGTGCGTTCAGAACTATACTGTTTGAGGAGCGGTTTCAGTTTGGCCAGTACAATTGCAAGCGACCGGGTAAGATTGGTCTTTATTTTATGATTTTTTTCCGGATGGGATTGTTCAAAAATATGTGACTTATCATCATCATCGTCGTCACCCACTGCACTGGCTACGATCGTATGGGAGAGCGGGTTGATGTTGGCAGTGCCAGTCCCCTCGGCAAACGAGAGCAGTTTGTACTCTGCGCCATCGGCACTTCCTGTTGCTTGTAGTACATAGGGCGCTTTCATGCCGGTGACATCAATGGCATAGGAGCCGTCGCTGCCGATGACGGTCGTTTTTTGCAGCGCCGGGGTGGATGAATCCTTGAGGCTGACCTGGCCGGACAGCGGTTTGCCTACTGCGGCAGTACCGCTGACAACTTCTGACGAAACCCCGCCGGAGCCGCCTCCGCAACCGCCAAGCACAAGAGCAAGTGTCATTATGGAAAAAAGCATTACAGCTGCAAACGTAGTATTCGCGAGTCGTTTCATTACATCTTCTTTCAACGTCAAGCTGTTACAATTCTTTGTGGTTATTTCCCTCATACGTTCTCCTTTATCCACCGGCTGAATTTAATCTTGCTCAGCAGCCGGTCGCAGGTTGTTGCGATCGAATCCCATGGCCCATCATGAGATGATCAGCAGTTTGTTCACGTTTGTTGAAATCGGCAGTTACCGGAAATGGGCACAAAAAAGCCGGGATGCCGAAATCACGTGATATTTCGGCATCCCGGCTGTCTCATAGAGACCCTATAGGCTTTCCGCCCCACCCTCGCGAATGGTTTAGTATTATCGTGTACCACTACCTGTATTTATACCGTGTTACGGTTCGTACTACCGCTGCGGTATAAATGTCCGTTACAACCGGTTTGTGATGAGTCACCTCCTGTGGCCTGTTTTGAACACAAAAAAGCCGGGTCACCGTATCGTTTGTGCGATATTTCGGCGACCCGGCTGTCTCGGTGAGACCCTTGGGTTTTCCGTCCTACCCTCGCGGATAGTTTAGTATTGTCGTGTATCTAAAACAGCCATTCCTGTCTGTTATGTGTGTCCACCTTACACTCGCAGAAAACTTAAATCAAGCAAAAAACTCCAAAAAAGCACCAGTCAACATAATTATGTACTGTTATTACAGCTGGTTACTGCATGTAGATGCTGTTTTGTCGGCTGAATACATTAGTGAAGTATAGTTTAACGAGATATCCTTATAAAGCTGTCACATATGGCAATAATGTTAAACATGACGGTTCAATGTGACGGATATACCGTAACCCGCCACAAAATCCTCCCGCATTCCCTGTACAAACGGGCCATTAGAAGTACCATATAAGACAGGTTGTATCCGGCACGTTAGTTGCTCAGTATATTGACGGTTGACGGCACAGTTCCACAGGTCTAGATTTCTCATAGATGATGCACGATACTACTAAACCGCCCGTGAGGGTGGGACGGAAAGCCCACAGGGTCTCAGCGAGACAGCCGGGTTGCCGAAGTGTCACTATATTTCAACTACCCGTATTTTTTTAAAGTACGGGAAAAGGGGGCAACATGTTTCGAAAAGCGCTATCAGTTTTGAGGGTACCAACGGTTCTTGCGGCAGCATCACTGGCACTGCTTCAAATCATGGGGTGCGGTGGCGGCAGCGACGCGCCGCCGACAGGTACGCTGAGGCTCTCGATCACCGACAAGATGAGTGATGATTACAAAAACGTCGTCATCAGCATACGCGAAGTCAGGATAGTACCCGCCGGCAAGGAAAACGCCCAGGATAACGATCCCGGCCTTCCTGTCGTAGCGAGCTTTGCAACACCCCGGGTTATTGATGTCATGCAGTTGCAGTTCGTGCAGCAGGCGCTTGGTGATGTTGTTCTCCCGGCAGGCAATTACCACCAGATCCGCCTGATTCTCGCGGACAACCCCAATGGCCAGCAGCCGCCGGTAAACTATCTTGTTCTCAAGTCGGACACCGCCGGCACCAGAATCCCGCTCACCACACCCAGCGGCCAGCAGTCCGGCCTGAAGGTGCTTGGACCGATTGAAATCAAGACCGGCATCATCAATGCGCTAATGATCGACTTCGACCCGAACACGGCCATCGTCCCCCGCGGCAATGGTGAATACAACTTCAAACCGACCGGGATCCGGCTTGTGCGCATGGCCGACATGCTTTCCGAATTCGGCTCCATCTCGGGGAATGTCTATTCAACATTCAAGGACTGGTCCAGTGCAACCGTTTCCGTCAAGCGCCGTGGTGCCGTCAACGACACCGATCCGATTGCAGCTGGCAGAATCTTCAGCAGTTACACGAGCAGCGCATGGCAGGCCCCTTTCGCCGCCTTCGTGCCGGCCAGTGCACCAACGATCTCGTACAAGACTTTCGTGTTGGCGAATGGATTCCGTCTCTACTCGTCTTCGACGGTAAGCGTCATAAAAAGCCAGACAACAGACCTTGGACCAATTCAGCTGGTAAAATATCCGTGATAACGGGAAGTCCCGCATGAATTTAAAGCCGCGCCGAAAGCCGCGGCTTTTTTTTGCCTACGGCATTTGAAACTCGGATAAATGGGATGCATTCGGATTATTATTCATGGTGCCCCTCCCCCTCCCCGTCTTTATGGTATACTTCTAATATAAACATATTCCAGTTGGTGATGGCGCATTAATGGGCGCCTGAGGAAAGGATACGTTATGAAAAAGGGAAAACTGGTCGTTATCGAGGGGGTGTACGGAACGGGGAAATACGTGGTCAGCCTTGTGGAGCGGATGCGCCATGAGCTGCAGAAACAGGGAAAAGACGTGTATGAAATTGACAGTGCCGATACCGGTCGGGCGCTGCTCATGGGTGCGCAGGAGCTTGACTGCGGCTGGCGCTATGGCCAGTTCAAGCCCGATTTCTTCTACGAGCTGGCATCCAGAGCCCGGGCGTGCACTGTTATTCGCGATCAGCTGATTTCCGGAAAAATTGTCCTGTGCAAGAACTTTACCCTCGCCTCAATCGTCTATGCCGCGATCAAAGGGCACGATTGGTACAAGGAAGAACTCGATGCACTTGAAGCCCGCGCCCGTGGTCTTAATTTCGGCGGGGAAGTCACCCCTGATCTTACCATCTATCTGGAGATGACGCCGGAGCTTGCCCTGGTAAACCTG
>MGZJ01000059.1:30961-37510 GCA_001802645.1 Geobacteraceae bacterium GWC2_53_11
ATATCCGGCTGCAAGCCGCGAGTTACGGCAAGGCGCTGGCAAAGCTGCCGAAAGACAAGGTCGGGATTATTGATGCCACGATGCCGGAAGAGATGATTGCGGCTGAGGCTTTGAAGCTGGTTGCCGGGATTCTTTAGATCAGGTTGTTCGTTTTAGTTGTTTTCGAAATAGCCACGCGGAGTTGCGTGGCTATTTTTTTGTCGATTACGATCATCACCATTTTTTCCGCCAAAACTACTTATTATAATTATCCTGTAAAAACTGTCTGTTACAAATTTATATTGAATTCCGCTGTGTATATTGACTTAACTGTCTGAAAATACACTTGATAACTGTGTGTAAATGAGATAGGCATTATGTGCATCATGACCACGCAGTCTCACGCAATGACGCTACGACGCAATGAAAGACTTCGTTTTTGAAATTGAAATTAAATAACAGGAATACTTCATGACCATCACACTTGCCGAACTTCTCAAAGACAGCGCTTACAAACTCACTCAGTTCAAACCCGCTCAAATCCAGGCTCTTGAAGTCCTATGAACAACGCCCCCTTGCCCCAGTCCGAATTTATCCTCTATCAGACCGAAGACGGGCGTACCCGCATCCAGTGCCGCTTTGAAAATGAAACTTTGTGGCTGACCCAGGCGCAAATTGCCGAGTTATTTCAGACCACCCCCCAGAATGTCACGCTCCATCTGAAAGCCATATTTTCTGAGGGAGAATTGGACGAGGCGGCAACCTGTAAGGATTACTTACAAGTTCGCCAGGAAGGCAACCGTGAGGTTTCCCGCAGCTTGCGACACTACCGGCTTGAAGCAATTCTAGCCGTTGGTTACCGTGTCCGCAGTCACCGGGGCACCCAGTTCCGCCAGTGGGCAACGGGAATGTTAAGCGAATACCTGGTCAAAGGTTTCGCCATGGATGATGAACGACTGAAGAATCCGCCGGGCAAAGGGCAGAAAGATTATTTTGATGAACAACTGGAGCGGATTCGGGATATCCGTTCTTCTGAGCGGCGCTTCTATCAGAAGGTGCTGGATATTTATGCGACAAGTGTTGATTATTCGCCGAATACGGAACTGTCGCAGCAATTCTTTGCCACCGTGCAGAACAAAATGCACTGGGCCTGTCACGGCCACACGGCGGCAGAAGTAATCTATCAGCGGGCAGATGCAGACAAACCGCACATGGGTATTATTTCAACTCGTCCCGGTGGTATTGTGCGGAAAGAGGATGTGTCTGTTGCCAAGAACTACCTGACTGAGGATGAACTTCACACGCTGAACCGTATTGTGACCGCCTACATCGAATTTGCCGAACTCCAGGCGCTCCGACGCAAAGCAATGACCATGTATGACTGGATTGCAAAGCTGGACGATTTTTTGAAGCTTTCGGAACATGAACTGCTTGATCATGCTGGTACAATTTCCGCAGAAGCAGCAAAAGCAAAAGCAGGATTGGAATATGAGCGTTATCGCACCATGATTGACTCTCAGCCACGCCCAGTGGATCGGGATTTTGAAAAGGTGGTGAAGCAGCTTAAAAAAGTCCCAAAGGTAACGAAGTGATAGTTTTTCCGAATCGAAAGAAATTGTGATCATGACATCCGCCACCCATGCCGCCCTATACAGAAAGAACAATGGAATGACGATCTTCCCGCTCGCCAATGTGGCCAGAATTGAGATACCTGAAAAGATCAATAGCAAGGCCAGCCCCTAAACCTCCCCTCTCCCACCAACAAAAACTCCACACTTTTTCTTACCAAACCCGAAAAACCCGACTATACTCTCACGTCACTTACCCCAGATCATAAGGCCCTCATGGATCGCTCGTCAAAAAATCGCCTGACCGAAAAACTCCTCCCCAACTTCAGCGGAGACACCCTGTTTGACGCCATTGCCCGCTCGGTTTGCCGGGCCGGCTGCCTGCCGCGCAAAGAGCTGTACGAAGCGTGGGAAGTTGCCCGCCGGGTGCGCCGCCGCTTCAGGGGCGGACGTGTCGTCGATCTGGCCTGCGGTCATGGCCTGCTGGCGCAGATCATGCTGCTGCTTGATGACAGTTCAGCCGAGGCTCTGGCCGTGGATCGCCGTATCCCCAAGAGTGCGGCAACCGTTGCGGAAGCGTTGCACCATGACTGGCCGCGCCTGAAAGAGCGCGTTCAGTTTGTCGAGACGGATATCAGCGACGTGGTGCTGCACCCGACGGACCTTGTGGTCTCGGCCCACGCCTGCGGCGGACTGACCGACCTGATTTTAGAGCGGGCGGTTGCGGCAAGGGCGACTGTTGCGGTCTTGCCCTGTTGTCACAACCTTAAGGATGGCGACCTGGGCGGCCTCGACGGGTGGATGGATGGCCCGCTGGCCATGGATGCCACCAGGGTGGCCCGGCTGCGTACGCAGGGATACCGGGTTTATACTCAAACAATACCGGGGGATATCACCCCAAAAAACCGGCTGCTGATGGCAGAACCGGCATCAAAATAATTCAGGAGGTTTATATGCAGTATCAGGTTGGACAGCCGGGACGGGTTATTGTGGCTCGCTTCAATGATGGCGATGATGTGCTGGGAGGACTGGAAATGATCGCCCGCACGGAGGGCCTGCGGGCCGCCTGTTTCAATATGGTCGGGGGAATCAGGAAAGGGGGCTATGTAGTCGGCCCCGAAACCGAGGAGATGCCGCCGGTTCCGGTGTGGCGTGATCTGACGGAAAGTCATGAAGCGACCGGTTTTGGCACAATCTTCTGGCATGGCGATCAGCCCAAGGTGCACTTTCATGGCGCATATGCCAAGCATGACACCGTCAGGGCCGGCTGCTTGCGCCGGGACAGCGAAGCGTTTTTGGTGCTGGAGGTCGTCATAACCGAAATACTGGGTGTAGATGCCACCAGGGAGCTCGATCCTGAATCCGGTATGGTTCTGTTGAAAATGACATCATAAATGCCGTAAAAGCGCAAAAGGCTATTTGCATCAAGATTGCTCAAGATTTTTACTTCTCATATGACAACTCATCTTCTATCTTATCCTGACTGAAATCGCGAAGTAATCTTGAAGCTGACATAGTTTTTGGCGGTACGGAGATACGCACCATGTTTAAAAACCTTTCTGATGATGCCCGTTACGGGCTGCTGTTTGTTGCCAGTTTACTGGCGTTGCTGATCGGGATGCTGGCGTTAGACTTTTTTTTGGGAGGTGATGCAAAAACTCCTGAATCTGAAAAGACCCAACAAAAAACCGTCATCGTGACCGAAGCAAAAAAGGATGTCGCCATCCCGAAACCGCCTCCGAAATCCGTAGTCAGTACGGTCAGGGATGCGCTGAAACAGGGCAACTATTCAACCGCTGTCATGGAAATCAATAATGTTTCGAAATCCTCGCCCGAATATGAGGAGCTTAAAAAGCAACTCGCCGAAGCGACTCAGCAGCGTAAAACGCCGGGTGTACGCAAGGATGCGGGAGCATCTCCGAGCGCCCCGGTACGCTACTTCGATGAATCAACGCCGCGTAACCGGTCAACCGATGCCGTGTATGTCTATTTTGTCGATGTCTCCGGCGCAATGGTGCCTCGCTTTTGTATTCAGGTGGCTGAAAAACGGCCTATGGGAATCACCCGTTTTACCATCACTGCCGACGGTAAAAATTTTGAAATCATGGCGCCTCCCGTCAAGGTGGAGAACACCGAAAAAGGGGTGGCAGAAGTGTATGATGTGCCGCTCGACCGGAAAGGGTATGAAGCGGCACAGGCACTAATCAAGGCCAAAACAGCCACGCTGACAATCACCGGGAGTAACGGCAAGAAGAGTCATGATGTCACTGATGCCGAAAAAAAGGGCTTTCGGCGTGTATTGGAAGGTTACGCCGCGCTGGGAGGAAGTCTGAATTATTTACAGGATAGCAAGTCCGTACCTGCCGCTAAAAAGAAGAATCGTAACTAGTGCGCCCCCTTATCATCATAGCCCTGCTACACCTCACCACGCTTTTTCCACAAGCCGAAGCCGCCGAACATCAAGTACTACCCGGCATTGACGTGCTTGCCGGACAGCACTTCGTCATTCTGCGCGGCAAGCGGATCGGCCTGATCACCAACCAGACCGGGCGTACCGCCGGCGGGGTTAGCACGATCGATGTCCTGTTCCACGCGCCGGGCGTACACCTGACAGCGCTGTTCAGCCCGGAACACGGCATCCGGGGTGAATCCGACGACAAACTTGCATCGACGGTGGACAGTGCCACCGGCCTGCCGGTGTACAGCCTGTACGGCGCAAGCTGCCGCCCTCTCCCCGAAATGCTGCGCGGCCTGGATTTGCTGGTGTTCGATATTCAGGATATCGGTACCCGCTTTTATACCTATATCGGCACGCTGTCGCTGGCCATGCAGGCGGCACAAAAGGCAGGCATCCCGTTTGTGGTGCTGGATCGCCCCAACCCGATCGGCGGTGTTGACGTCCAGGGGGCGGTATCTTTGCCCGCGTCGCCGCTTAAAGTCTCGGCGTCGCGCGCCGGGCAACCGGACAGCGGTTGCAAAACATTAACCAGCATCCACCCGCTCCCCACCCGCCACGGCATGACGGTCGGCGAACTGGCGCGGCTGTTCAACGTGGAATACGGCATCGGCTGCACTCTAGCCGTGGTTCCGATGCATGGCTGGCAGCGCAGCATGTATTTTGATTCGACCGGCCTCGCTTGGGTGAATCCTTCGCCGAATATGAAAAGCCTGACCGAAGCGCTGCTCTATCCGGGGCTGGGGGTGCTGGAAACGACTAACCTGTCCGTGGGCCGCGGGACGGATCACCCGTTTGAACTATATGGCGCGCCGTGGCTCGATGCGGCGGCGGTTGTGAGCAATCTGGCGGCACGCATGGTTCCCGGTATCAGGTTTACGTCATGCACCTTTGTCCCGACTGCGCCGGGCCATCCGTACCGGGGTCAAACCTGTAACGGCATCCGTGTTGCGGCCATTGATCGCGATAACCTCAACCCGGTAGAGGCCGGACTGCACCTGCTTCAGGCGCTGTACGCGGTGCACCCGGAGCGCTACAGGGCAGATGCGGGGTTTGCCGTGCAGGTGGGTGACAAGGAAGTCTGGGACCTGCTGACCAAGCAGGGGAAAAGCCCGGCTGAGGTTGAGGCGCGCTGGAGTGCCTCGCTGGAGCGCTTTATGGCCGTGCGGGAGAAGTACCTGCTGTACTGATGCGGCAGAGCTTGAACCGACGAATCTTGCCAGACTATAGAAAAGTGTAATACTATAAACGAACTAAATAACGTACTGGAGAACAACCGTGAATCCTCGCTTACCTGCCGAATGGGAAATTCAAGATGGCGTGCTGATGGCCTGGCCGCATGAAGGAACTGACTGGGCGTATATGCTGGATGATGTGCGCCCGGTGTTTGTTGATATAATCCGCCAGATCACCCGCTTTGAGCGTGTGCTGCTGACCGCGCCGTATGCCGCGTCTGCTGAAGCATACCTGAAGGATTCCGGCGTTGATCTAACCAGGGTCACCATCTGTGAAGTGCCGAACAACGATACCTGGGCGCGGGATTTCGGGCCGATTACCGTGATCTTCAATGACAAGCCGGTCCTGATGGACTTCGGCTTCAACGGCTGGGGACTCAAATTCCCGGCCAATCTTGACAACCTCATTTCAAAACAGCTGAAACAGGCGGGTGCGCTGCTCCCGAAGCTGAATACCATCGGCCTGATTATGGAGGGTGGCAGCCTGGAGAGCGACGGCCTCGGCACGATCATGACCACCACGGAATGCCTGATGTCATCGAACCGCAATCCGCAGCTGGACCTGAGTGAAGTTGAGCAGGCTCTGGCCGCGACCGTGGGGGCAAAGCGGGTACTCTGGCTCGATCACGGCTTTCTGGCCGGTGATGATACGGACTCCCATATCGATACCCTGGCCCGGTTCTGCCCGGACAATACCATCGTCTATCAGCTGTGCGACCATCCTCTGGACGAGCATTTTGAACAGCTGAAACTGATGGAGCGGCAGTTGCAGACGTTTACCGCGCCGGACGGCTCACCTTATCGCCTGATTGCCCTCCCCTGGCCCAAGGCCCGCTTTGACGAACAGGCTCACCGCCTGCCGGCCACCTATGCCAATTTTCTCATTATCAACGGCGCCGTGCTGGTGCCGACCTATCGTGATCCCGAGAATGATACGGTTGCTTTGGAGCGCATCGCCCAGGCGTTTCCGGGGCGGGAAATAATCGGCGTGGATTGTCTGCCGCTGCTTGAACAGCACGGTTCACTTCACTGTGTAACGATGCAGTTACCTCAGGGGGTATTGCCATGACACAACTGAGAGTTGCCTTGATTCAGCAGAGTTGTACCGACAGCCGTGACGACAATCTGGCCAAATCAGAGAGGATGATCCGCCAGGCCGCCACAACCGGGGCGCAGCTGATAGTGCTTCAGGAACTGCATACCTCCACCTACTTCTGTCAGGTTGAGTCCCCTGCCCTGTTTGACCTGGCCGAGCCGATTCCCGGTCCATCCACAAAAACATTGGGGGCGCTGGCCGCCGAACTGGGGGTGG
>MGZJ01000059.1:37520-53330 GCA_001802645.1 Geobacteraceae bacterium GWC2_53_11
CTCCCTGTTCGAGCGTCGTGCTGCCGGTCTGTATCACAACACGGCGGTGGTGCTTGAAAGCGATGGCTCCATTGCCGGTACCTATCGTAAAATGCACATTCCCGATGATCCCGGTTTTTATGAAAAGTTCTATTTCACCCCCGGCGATCTCGGATTTACGCCGATCAAAACGTCCGTCGGCATGCTGGGCGTGCTGGTTTGCTGGGATCAGTGGTATCCCGAAGCGGCCCGCATGATGGCGCTGGCCGGAGCGGAACTGCTGATCTATCCGACCGCCATCGGCTGGGACCCGGAAGATCCGGAAGAAGAACAGCAGCGTCAATACGATGCCTGGGTTACGGTGCAGCGGGGACATGCGGTGGCCAACGGCCTGCCGGTGCTGGCCGTCAACCGGGTCGGCTTTGAAGCATCCCCGCTGGATCCGGATGTTGGCATCAAGTTCTGGGGCGGCAGCTTTGCCGCCGGTCCTCAAGGAGAAATACTGGTAGATGCATCACAGGAAAGTGAAGAAATCATCGGAGTGGTGATCGATCGTGCGAGAAGTGAAAACGTGCGGCGGATCTGGCCGTTCCTGCGTGACCGCCGGATTGATGCGTATGACGGTATTCTGAAACGGTACCGGGATTGATTAAACAGATACAGGCTTTTGCCACAGAGACACAGAGACGCAGAGTTAAACTTCAAAATACTTGGGTTTTCTCTGAGCCTCTGTGTCTCTGTGGCAAATACTTTCCAGGTTTAAAAACTGTGTGAACTTTTCATCAGCATGCTTACTCCCAGATAGGTAAACAGCATCACCGCAGCGCCGGCAATACCCAACCAGGCGGTCACGGTATCCCAACTGGCCCCTTTCAGTCTGACGTGCAGCAACAGCGCATAAAACAGCCAGAGTATCGACGTCCAGAGTTCTTTCGGCGTCCAGAGCCAGTAGGTCCCCCAAGCATAATATCCCCAGATCCCCCCTGAGATCATTGAAGCGGAAAAAAACGTCCACCCCACCAGAGCGGTTTTATAGAGCAGGTCCAGATGAGCACGAACGCCGGTGCGCAGGTAGGCAGCACTGGCAATGGCGCCGACGGTAAACAGCGCATATCCGAAGAAGGCCACAACCACGTGCAACTCGAACCAGAGCGTGTCCAGAATCTGCGGCAGCGGCATGTTGAGCGGTTTGAAGCGTAGCGCGATGAGGGTAAATATGGCGGTTGTAACGCCGACTGAAACCGTAAACCAGCGTCTGCCGCGCACAGCCGGAGTGTACGAGCTCAACAATCCCATCAGGGCAAGAGACATGCTGAAAAAAAGCAGCGTATCATGGGGGCCCAGCAGCGGCAGGCGTCCCAGCATGAGCGCACGGCTGAACAGGTAGATCAGCTGGGCAGCCAGTCCGAGTGCGAGTCCGGTGCGCCAGAGGCAACCGGCCGTCAGGAAGGCAACCGACAGCCAGGGGAGAAAGTGTAACAGTGACATCATCTGCATGTCAGAGCTTGACAACCGAGGTGATGTTCCGTTCGTGAAGATACTGCTCCAGAACGTACATCGGCCCGCCGACCAGGGCGCTCATGAAGAGGACGTTCAGGATTTCGATAAGATAGCCGCTGAACGTATGGGATATGGGCGCCAGCACCCAGTTGATAAAACTGATGACATATATCAGCGGGACAAGGGCAATGGTTGCCCAGAGCAGGCCGCTCATGGCTTTCAAGCCGATTTTCAGCCGTTTCATGAACAGCAATGAAACCGTCATGGCGGACGCCCCGTAGATCAGTTTGATCCAGTGCAGCAGGCCGTAGTGCAGGAAAACATACAACCCGGAAACCTGCTCATCTCGTTCCTCCAGCAGCGTTGCCTGGATTTTTGTGCCGTCATACTCCACAAGCCCCCACAAGCCAAGTCCGAGGACTACTATCGCAACGCACGCAGCCACCCAGCTGATAAGGTTGACCGGATGAAGGTTCTCGATGAAATCGGCAACGGGGGCAGCGGATGCTTCGGGCGGAGGCGGTGGGGCGGAATCGGCGTTATTGAGTTTTTTCCCCAGCAGTTCCTGGTTGCGTTTCTGCAGCAACTCCTCCCGTTGACGCTCGACAAATGTCTTAACGGAAATGCCGCATTTTGGACAGGTGCTGAAGGTCTCATCGCCAAAGGTGCTGAAGCTGCAGGCAGGACAGGTATCGACCAGATAGGCGTCGTTTCCGGCCCGTTGTTTATGTACGGTAAAACCCTCATGGCAGCGGGGACAGCTGATGAAACGGCCTGACTCAGGAACCTCATGATCGGGAATAGTGCCGCTGGCATTGCATTTGGGGCAGGTTATCTTCATTATCAAAACTCCGGGGTGAGAGTGTTCTTTTCTTTTTCGTCTTTTGTAGCAAAACAAGTTCAGGTTGTCACGAATAGTTAGCGGCACAGTAACAACAATCTATTCCAAAAGCATGTCAATGTGGGGTATAGTACCCGATGTTTCACATCAGCGTTGTCCTGTTTCAAAGTAGTTGCGCAAAAACAGCAGGTTCAGATAAGAAAAGGAGGGCTCTGCATGTCTTTCAATGGTGATCTTGAACACTTCCCCCTGGTAGATGTCATTCAACTGCTTCACATGACCGCGAAAACCGGCATTTTGTATTTAAAAAGCCCGAAAGGCGAAAGCCAGCTCGTTTTCCACGAAGGCTTCTTTGTCAGTGCAAATCATCTGAACAACAGTGTCCGCATCGGGCAAGTGCTGGTGGATATGAACGCCATTTCCCCTGCCCAGCTTGTTCAGGCTTTGACCGAGCAGAGAGAGGCGGGAAGAGATCGAAAGCCGCTGATAGCTACTCTGATTGAACAGGGCACCATTGATAAGGACACCGCCTTCAAGGGACTTGAATCTCTGATAGAAATGACCATTGTCGAGGTCCTGACCTGGGGAAGCGGCACGTTTTCTCTTGATGTCTCAAAAGAATATGTATCCGATGAATACCGCTATTTTCCGGAAAAACTGCATCAGGAAATCCTGCTGAATGCGCAGGGTATTCTTATGGACTCGCTGCGCATTTACGACGAGAAAATGCGTGACGGAACATTGAGCAGGGTGTTTTTTACCGAGGAGAGCAAAGGGGAGTCGGCAGGGGCTGATTCAGACTCCGGCACCCCGGAAATTACGGCAGATCTGCTCGGTCTTGATGCCCTTGAAACTTTTACCAAAAAAATACCTGACGTATTCATAGGTCTGAAGGACCATGATCCGGTCGATGAACATCGTCAGGCGGTTGCCCGCGCCCTTCCGGAAGCGACCATCGATCAACAGGATCAACTGGTCTCTTTTCTGGCAGAACTTTCCAAGACGACCGTTTCAAGTTCAGCGCCGCCGGTAACGGCAATTATCCTGCTGACGCAGAACGAACTGCTTTCCCATGCCATAACAACCGTCTGCAAACACGAAAACCTGTTTGTGTTCACCACCGACGAGGAAACCGGGCTGGATATCGTCATCGAACAGTCGCTGGGGAGAGACCTTCATCCGGTTCTACTTATTGATGTTCCCCATGACAATGATGGAGCTCATTATCTGCTGCTTGTGCGCCAGAAAATATCCGCCTATCCGCACATTTCAATTCTGCTGGCAACCTGTGGTCACACCTGGCGCGCCATCAGCATGGATGCCCTGGGAGCCGGGGCTCACTCGCTCATTCCCCGCCCGTGCCGGCACTGCCATGACGACGTCTTTGTTCCGCAGATGGTTGCCTTCCTGTCCGGAATCGGTTCCTTTCTAAAGACCATTCTTCCCGTTCCGAACCCTGAAATCGGTCGTCAGTTTGTCGCAACATTCAATCACCTGAAAACACTTTCCGAGCCGCCTGAAATTGCGCTGGTCATGCTTCAGTTTGCCGCTCTCCAGTTCGAACGCGTCCTGACGTTTGTCGTGGCAAAGTCCGAACTGATCGCCGAGAAATCCATCGGTATCAAAACGGCCAAATCGCACGGCCCGTCAGCCCCGCTCATGTTCCGGATCCCGCTTGAAGGACACTCGGTTCTTCAGGAGGTCGTTGAAAAAGGTCATCTCTATTACGGACAACGGAGCGATACGGCACTGACCAGTCTGCTCTACAAGGAAATCGGCGCGCCGCGCAGTCCGAAAGTCATAGCGGTTCCTCTGCTCAGCCGCGGCAAGGTCATCGCGGTGACCTATGCGGATTTTGGCGCTCAACCGGTTTCTCCGCCCCAGGTTAATCTGCTTGAAACACTTGCCCAGCATGCCGGCTCGATACTGGATAACGCCCTGTATCGCAAGAGCATTGAAAAGCCGGCCTGATGTAGTATATCTATGTAGTACAAACAACGGTTACGGGGGATATGATGGATACCAATATTCTGCATCAGATTCTGGACATTGCCTTTCAGAAGAAAGTTTCCGATCTTCACTTTGAAGTGGATAACCCGCCTTTTTTCAGGGGGCGCGGTCAGCTGGTGCGTGCCAAGATGCCGAATCTTACCCCGGCGGATACCCAGTTTATCGCGGAAACCGTACTTGCTCAGAACGGCCGCCAGATAGCCAACGACCTTAAAGAGTGTGACGCCTCCTATTCGCTGCCGACCGGTGGACGCTTCAGGGTCAGTATTTTCCGCCAGAAGGGGCATTACGGCATAGTCATGCGGGTGATTCCGCCGGTTATCGGCACGTTTGAAGACCTGAACCTGCCACAGGTGCTGGGAGAAATTGCCCAGGTTCCCAATGGCCTTATTCTGGTGACCGGTCCGACCGGCAACGGCAAGTCAACCACCCTTGCCTCCATGCTGAGACACCTCAATGAAAACTTCAGCTATAATATTATAACCATTGAAGATCCCATCGAATTTCTCTTTACTTCTCAGAAAAGCTGCATCATTCAGCGTGAGATCGGCATTGACACCGACAGCTTCAGTTCGGCTCTGAAAGCGGCGCTTCGAATGGACCCGGATGTCATCATGGTCGGCGAAATGCGCGACAAGGAAACCATCGATTCGTGCATCAAAGCTGCCGAAACTGGTCACTTGGTGTTGTCCACCCTGCACACCCAGGGTGCCGTCTCCACCATCAACCGGATCATTGGCCATTTTCCTCCTGAAGCCCAGGAAATTATGCGCCACCGGTTGGCCGATATTCTGGTCGCCACGGTGTCAATTCGCCTGATCAAGGATAAAACGGGTGAAAATATTCTGCCTGCCGTCGAGATCATGCGGGCAACGACTACCATTCAGGCCTGCATTCGTGAAGGACGTCTCGATGAAATAGAAAAGCATATTGAAAACGGCGCATCCCAGTACCATATGCAGACCCTCGACATGCATCTTCTCCAGCTCTATCGCCAGGATTTGATTACCCTGCAGGATGCCCAGCGCCTGACCCATTCGATGGATTTTGAACGCAAGCTGATGTTCGATAACTGACCCGCCCCTCTACGGATCTCATGGAAAAAATCCTTATCATTGATGATGAAGCCTTCATCCGGGAAAATGTATCGCGCATTCTCTCGGATGAAGGGTATCAGGTATGCCAGGCTTCCAACATGCGGGAGGCAAGCGAGCAGGTAGCCGCCGGTGAAATCGACCTGGCTCTACTTGACCTGAATCTCGGCCCGGAAAACGGCATCGACCTTCTGAAGGTACTCAAAGAGCTTGATCCCGAACTGCTGGTCATCATCATAACCGGCTTCGGCTCGGTGGAAAGCGCCGTCGATGCGTTGAAGATGGGGGCGTTCCATTACATGAAAAAGCCTTTTAAAGCAGATGCTTTGAGGGTGATTGTGAAACTGGCGCTGCAGACACAGACCCTGAAACGGGAAGTGCGCAACCTGAAACGGGCCGACAACTGCCTGCCGGGACGCTCGCCAATGATCGGCAGGAGCAAACCGTTTCGCGACGTGGTCGATCAGGTCCGGGAAATTGCCCGTATTCCGTCAACGGTTCTGATTACCGGCGAATCCGGCACCGGAAAAGAACTGATCGCCCGTGCCATCCATGATCTGTCCGACCGGCGGGAAGCTGCCTTTGTTGCCATCAATTGTGCTTCAATACCCGCTACCCTGCTGGAAAGCGAACTGTTCGGCCATGAAAAAGGCTCCTTTACCAATGCGACTGTACGCAAAACCGGTCTGTTCGAGGAAGCGCACCACGGGACTGTTTTTCTCGATGAAATCGGCGAGATGGATATGGCAATGCAGGCCAAGCTTCTGCGGGTGTTGCAGGAGCGGATTATCCGTCGCGTCGGCGGAATCAAGGATATCGGTATTGATGTCCGGATCATCACCGCAACCAACCGCAACCTGCAGACAAAGATTTCGGATGGTTCTTTTCGCGAGGACCTGTTCTACCGCATCAACGTATTCCCGATCCATATTCCGCCACTCAGGGAACGGAGGGATGATATCAGCCTTATCGCTTCCTATTTCCTTGATACCTTCAGCCGTTCGTTTGGCCGTGCCTTCAAGGAGTTATCGCCGGACGCGGCCCGGATGATGGAGGAATACGGCTGGCCGGGCAATATCCGTGAACTGAGGAACGTCATCGAGCGGATCTGCATCATGAACTACGGCCCCACGCTTCTGCCGGAGCATCTGCCGCAAGAGATCCGGGGCAGTGCCGCTTCAACCGGCGTCACTGCCCAGCAGTCGAGGCCGTACGCGGAATTACCCCTGCAGAACGGACTGGATGAAGCGGTTATTAATTTTGAAAAGAACATTATCAGTCAGGCCCTGCAAAAGACGGCTGGCAATGTTCTGCAGACGGCGGCCATGCTCAAGATTCCGCGCGGTACGCTCCGCTACAAAATGGATAAATATGGATTATAATATGACCGAAAAACACGCTATCAAGCCGGAACAATCAATAGAACTGCTCAAAGAGCTGCACATCCTGACCCGCGACGGCAAGCTTAACCAGGACAGCAGGCGCAAACTCAAACAGGTCAACCACCTGTACCAGTTTATCGAACCGCTCCTGAAAGAGGTGCAACAGGACCACTCCGATATCACCCTGGTGGATCATGGCGCCGGTAAATCGTACCTCGGCTTTATCCTGTATGATCTGTTTTTCAAATCTCAAGAGGGGAGTCCCCGTATTTTCGGCATTGAAACCCGGGATGAACTGGTTGAAAAATCACGGGCGCTCGCTGCCAAACTTCAGTTCCCCGGTATGTCCTTTTTGAATCTGTCCGTTGCCGAATCGATCACCTCTGATGCCCTCCCTGAAACCGTTGATGTGGTTACGGCGCTGCACGCCTGCAACACCGCCACCGACGACGCCATTCATTTTGCCTTGAAAAAGAAAGCCCGTTTTATTGTTCTGGTACCCTGTTGCCAGGCCGAAGTTGCCGCCGTTCTGCGCAAAAATAAAGCGGCAAATCTTGCTTCCAATAGCCTGACTGAACTGTGGCGGCACCCGATCCACACCCGCGAATTCGGCAGCCATGTCACTAACGTGTTGCGCTGCCTGCAATTGGAAGCTCATGGCTACCAGGTCAACGTCACCGAGCTGGTCGGCTGGGAACACTCCATGAAAAATGAGCTGATCATCGCCACTTACAAAGATTTGCCGCGCCGCCGGCCAACAGAACGCCTGACTGAACTGCTTAATTCATTATCCCTCACGGAAATGAGTGATCGTTTTTTTATATCGTAAGTACCCCCCTGTTTCTTCCGTAGCACACTTCCCTGCAGCGCTACTGTGGCGAATAACCGCCACAGCCTATGGCCGGTTTCAGCCACTTATAACTTCACCAGCATAATACACCGATATGTATATCGTGAAATAGAACGATATATCGGTATGTTGTTCAGATCATAAGGTTTGGCATCCGCGTTGCATTAATTAAAGTCGATATTTTTATGCAGGCCCGATATACGCACCACTACCCCAAAGGAGGAACACCGTATGAAACTGAGTAAATGTTTTAAAACCCTGGTCGTTGCAACTGCCGCCCTGGCGTTGCCGATGTCCGCTGTAGCCGCCCCGATTGTCATCAAGTTCAGTCACGTCGTAGCACAGCACACCCCTAAAGGCCAGGCAGCCGATTATTTCAAGAAAATTGCCGAAGAGCGCACCAAAGGACGCGTAAAAATCGAAGTCTATCCGAACAGCCAACTCTACAAGGATAAGGAAGAGATGGAGGCGCTGCAGCTCGGCGCTGTCCAGATGCTGGCGCCATCGCTGGCCAAATTTGCGCCGCTGGGTGTGAAAGAGTTCGAGGTATTTGACCTCCCGTTCATCTTTGACAATTACACGGAACTGCACAAGGTCACCCAGGGTCCGGTCGGCGCCAAACTGCTGGCCAAACTTGAGGCAAGGGGGATTCATGGTCTGGCATATTGGGACAACGGCTTCAAGGTCATGAGCGCCAACAAGCCTCTCAAAACGACTGCCGATTTCAAGGGTCAGAAGTTACGCATCCAGTCATCCAAGGTACTTGATTCCCAGATGCGTTCTGTAGGCGCCAATCCTCAGGTTATGGCCTTCTCTGAAGTTTATCAGGCGCTCCAGACCGGTGTTGTCGATGGCACAGAGAATCCTCCTTCCAACCTGTATACCCAGAAAATGCATGAAGTTCAGAAATATGTAACCCTGTCCGATCATGGTTATCTCGGTTATGCCGTCATCGTTAACAAAAAATTCTGGGCCGGGCTGCCCGCCGATATCCGCACCATTCTTGAAGGCGCCATGAAAGACGCTACCAAGTTTGCCAACGATGTTGCCAAAAAGGATAACGACGAAGCGCTGGCTGCTGTTAAAAAATCGGGTAAATCCCAGTTCGTAACCCTGACTCCTCAGGAACGCGCCCAGTGGAAAAAAGCCATGGACAAGGCCCATAAAGACAACATGGGACGTATCGGCGCTGATCTGGTCAAGGAAGTGTACAAAGAAACCGGTTACTCACCTAAATAACCATCTCATGGCCGCTGCGGCCGACGCAGCGGCCTTTTTTACGCCCGCAGTTTTGCAGGCTTACTATCTCAATAACGGGACCAGGAGCTAACATCATGATGAAATACCTCAACCACCTTGAGGAAGTAATTATCACCTTTCTCATCGGCGCTGCAACGGTGGTTATATTTTCCGCCGTTGTCCACCGGTACCTGTCCGGCCTCCCCATTCCCGGACTGCAGGACTGGCTGCTGAGTATCAACATGAGCTGGTCTCAGGAGCTCTGCATCTACATGTTTGTCTGGATGGCCAAGTTCGGCGCCGCCTATGGTGTCCGCACCGGCATTCATGTTGGGGTTGACGTTATTGTTAACCGTCTGCCGGATTCTTGGCGGATTAAATGCGTTTTGATCGGTATTGCCGGCGGCGCGCTGTTCACCAGCCTTATCGGCACACTGGGGGCGCGTTTTGTCTGGGAAAACGGCATGCACTATGCCGTCTTCAATAAATTGGGGCTGGAACTGGGCGAACTTTTCGAAGGTCCGATTACTCCGGATCTTGAATGGCCGACCTGGATCATATATGCCGCCGTCCCGCTTGGGTCCTACCTGATGTGTTTCCGTTTCCTACAGGTCGGCTGGACCTTTTTCCGCACGGGTGAACTGCCGCATCATGATCACACGCATGTCGATGGGATCGAAGATTTAAAAGTCATGGATGCAACCGAGGCACTTGAGGAATATGAAGTCCATAAATTCAATGGACAGGAAAAAGATGGGGGTGCCAGATGAGTACGACTGCAGTCGCTGGATGGGAACAATTTTCCAAGAAAAAAGCAACGAAATGGCTGCTCTGCATAGCTGCCGCACTTGGGGCCATAGCCATGCTCGGCAGCACCGGCATCGTATTTGCGCTGCTGCTGCTTCTGATGCTAACCGGCATGCCGATTTCAATTGCTCTCGGCCTTACGGTCCTCTCCTTCCTGTTCTTTTTTACCGAGATCCCGACCGAAGCGGTGGCCATGAAGCTGTTTACGGGCATCGAGAAGTTCGAGATCATGGCGATCCCGTTCTTTATTCTGGCCGGCAACTTCCTGACCCACGGCGGGGTGGCAAAAAGGATGATCAACTTTGCCACCTCGATGGTCGGGCATCTGTATGGTGGTCTGGCACTGTCCGGCGTCATAGCTTGCGGTCTGTTTGCCGCCGTGTCCGGGTCAAGTCCGGCCACTGTTGTGGCAATCGGCTCGATCCTGCTGCCGGCCATGGTAAAAGCCGGATACCCGAAACGCTTTGGAGCAGGTGTCATCACCACATCAGGGTCACTCGGTATCCTGATTCCCCCCTCGATTCCCATGGTTATCTACTGTGTTGCCACCAATTCATCGGTCGGCGGCATGTTTATGGGTGGTGTCATACCTGGCCTGATGCTGGTAACCATATTGATGATCGTCTCCTGGAGGATCGCTCGCAAGAACGATTATCCACGTATGCAGAAAGCTACATGGGCAGAGCGAGGTAAAGCGTTCCGGGAAAGCGTCTGGGGCCTGCTGCTGATCGTGATCGTACTGGGGGGGATTTACAGCGGCGTATTCACTCCGACTGAAGCAGCTGCCATGAGCGCGGTCTACGCCTTTTTGGTCGCGGTGTTCGTATACAAAGACATCACGTTTGCTAAAATTCCAAAAGTATTGCTCGATTCGGCCAGCATGTCTGCCATGCTGCTCTACATCATAACTAATGCGGTGCTGTTTTCATTCCTGATGACCCATGAGCAGATCCCCCAGATCATGGCGGACTGGATTCTCGGGCATAACCTGGGTGTGGTTGCATTCCTGCTGGTAACCAATGTGCTGCTGCTGCTGGCGGGTAATGTCATGGAGCCGTCATCCATCATCCTGATCCTGGCTCCGATCCTCTTCCCGGTGGCTATGAAATTGGGCATTGATCCGATCCATTTCGGCGTTCTGATTACCGTCAACATGGAAGTCGGCATGTGTCATCCGCCGGTTGGTTTGAACCTGTACGTGGCCAGCGGCATCACCAAGATGGGGATTTCCGAGCTCTCGGTGGCGGTCATGCCGTGGCTGATCGCCATGATAGGGTTCATGCTGCTGATCACCTACGTGCCGATTATTTCACTCTGGTTGCCGCGTCTGCTGGGATATTGACGAAATCAGGTCATTCTTTGCAACAACAAAGGGCGCTTTTTCAAGCGCCCTTTGTTGTTGCAAAATATACCAATGAGGATTTTTACCGGGCCATCATATCAAGCTGATAACGGCTTTTCAGGATATTCAGCAACGTATCGACACCCTTGAAAGCCGCACGAAGCAGATCCCGTTCACGATCCATCAGGACCATGGGATCAACAAAATTATCTACTGCTCTTCCGGATGACATGGCAATCAACTGTTTGCTCAGGCGCATCTTTATCAGAAAGGTAAAAGCATCCCGGATAATCTCCAGATCATGATCCGACACGAGGTGCATGAGATGAAGCCTGTCCAGTTTTGACCATGTTGTTCCTCCCATGAAACCGGCTTCCAGCGCAATCAAACTCACGCCCCTGGTTAAAGCAAACAGCCCCCCCTTTTTCAAGTCAAGTTTCCCCCGCTGCTCACCTTTCTTTTCGACCTGGAATCGTCCGAACATTCCCAGGGGAGGTTTGAAACGTACGATATTGCGTGCCATACTTGGAAGAAAAATTGAATTACTGCGGACGCATTCGCAGATGTGATCCCGTAATTCCGTCTCAAACGAAACATCACCGTGAAGCACCCGCAGATCCTGAAAAACACCGAAATGTACCGTCGCGTCGGGATCGGGGCGATTAATCCACTGTTCAATCAGCTGCTTCCATTCAGACAGGCTGTGGCACCATTCAGGATTACTAGCCATCATGTTTCCGGGGCAGAGTGGGACTCCGACACTTTCAAGCGCAGAAACAAGGCGCTCGGCAAAGCACCGCACTTCGGTAATATCGTTGCTGGAGAGATCGTCATGATAGACGATAGCGCTGTCCTGATCAGTCCGCAGAGTCTGTTCCTGCCGCCCTTCGCTTCCCAGGGATAGATAGGCTGCTCCTGCCGGAAGGCGGATGTTATGAAAACTGTCCAGAATATGGATAAGACGCTGTGTAAGCGCATCGTTAAAGTGGGCAATAAGCTGGATCAAACTCTGGGTGTCGGCATTGGTCTTAACCGCGTAATGCACCATGCCGGTCATTTTTTTGCCAATAGTATGCAATTGCTCAAGGGAGTTGGCTGATTCTATCTCCTGTACGAGATACAGAGGGCTGCGTGTCTGGATCCGCAACAGGTCGGTGTCTGTTATGACACCGGTTAACTTGTCGAATTCGTCAATGACAACCAGGCGATGAATATTATGTTTTGCCATCAGGAATATTGCTTTGAAGAGATAGTCGCTGTTGTGGATGGTGATCAGTGCTGTTTTCATGACATCGCGCACCGTCAGTGACGCTATTTCATTGGCCCGGTCGGCGACAAGGTTACGCAGGTCACGCAGAGAGACGATGCCGCACGGCTTTTCGTTTTCCGCTACAACAATGCCGGAGATGTTATTAGCCTTCATCATGCGGGCCATTTCAATCAGGCTGTGGTCGGGTGAGCAGGTAACAACGGGGCGGTGGCACACCTCTTCTACAGCTATAAAGAATAAACTGTCTTCGCTTGTTGCCGGCATGTTTTCACCTGCGGGTATGGCTGAGAGTATTTTGCTTACCAGAGTTATACCTTGCCATGATAGCAAAATCTAATGATTTAAATCCCGAAATGCACTGTTGTTGCAAATACAAAATAAAACCGCACGTCATTTACTGCATATTTTTTATAACTATACTACAGATATCACCTCAAATATAACAGTAGTAGCAATTAATTCAGAACGGTATTTATATTGTTTTCATCATAACATACCGATATTATGTTTATATTTAGTTTGTAATAAAGTTACATAAAATATATTGACAAATATGTAACAGTGTATTAAAAACATTGTAGCATGATGTTTTAAATAGATGTGTTTTTTGATGAAATGTTAGTGATACGTTTTTCCGGCTGATGGGGCTCGCTATGAAAAGGTTGTTGTCCCACATAGTTTTGTTTGCACTCCTGGTGATCTCGCCGGTATCTTTTTCTACGACTGAAATTCCCAACTTCTATATTCTTGTTACCGTAAACTCCCCGTTACAAACTTCACGTAAAAGCTGCATCACCGTTGCCCACAGGATCTGCAAACCTTTGCCGGTGACGGTTACGCCCCCTCCCCCTGATCGATCCGTAATAGCACTCCCAACATTACCTGCAGTTGATAACAACCGCGAAATTGAACATGGCAGAGCCCCCCCTGTTGTCCTCTCCGCATAGACCAAAGTAACTCTACCACCATTGTAAGTAAGAAATGTCTGCTGCTCAACCAGGTTGATTGCCGTTATGTGTGGCTGTCAATCAGATATCACGGATTTTGCACAATTTGCGCTGTACGCTTGTGTATGCAACTCTGACAACATTACATTATGCACGCAAAAACGTATACATACGCTCATTTCACGAGATAGGAGCACATGAATATATGAGAGAGAAAGGCGTTTATTCCGTTCAGGCCGTTGTCAAGGCCATTGATCTGCTGGAAGCTCTTGCTCAGGGCGGAGAAAGTCCGTCAATCCTTGTTTTAGAAAAAAAACTCGGTTTAAGCCATAACAAAGCCTTCCGTCTGCTTGCCACTCTCCAGGACAAAGGTTTGGTTGAACGCGACAAAACAAACAATACCTATAGCCTGGGGATACATGCGTTTGAAATGGCCCAACATATCCTGAAAAGTGACAATCTCATAAGAATGGCACATCCAATCATGGTTGAACTGGCGCGCAAACTGGACGAAGCGATCTACTTCACCGTAGCCAACAACAATGAAGTGCTGTTTCTTGATATGGTCGATTCTTTCCAGCAGATCAAGGCAGCCGACATGGTCGGCAAACGTTTCCCCTTCTTTACCAACGCCGCCGGCAAAGTGATCAAGTCGGTCAGCTCAATCGATATCTTTGGCCGTGGCAAGAAAGGCGGCATCAAGGATGTCAAGCAGCTTGAAGTCGAACTGGATGAGATCCGCCGCAAGGGTGTCGCGGTTGATTTTAACGGACTAGGCGACGGCATCTGTACCGTGGCTGTTGTGATACGGGACTATGCGGGCAAGGTTGTAGGCGCACTGACGCTGTTGGCCCCGTCGTTCCGCATGCTGCAGGATCGGCTGGAAAAAGAGGTGATTCCCTGCATGCTGGAAGGTGCCGAGGTGCTTTCGATGAAATTTGGTTATTCGCGAGCGTATGCGTAACCCCCTCAGTCCACCCCTACCTAAAGGGGTTATATTTTTCTTTTTGCTGCAGGTTATTTCAATTGAGGCGAAGTAAAGGAGTTCAACCACTAACCGCCCGCCATATCGGGCAGGGATCGGCCGGCAGCCACCCACACGGAAAGGAGGAAATGCCAAACAAATTTGGAAGCGCTTTCAGAGGAGTTTACAAAACACAAAGGAGGTCTTATGTCAGTTCATGCAACTAAAGAGTTACAAGCATATTGGAAAGAGAACCTGGTCATCATCATCGTTCACCTTGCCATCTGGTTTTTTGTGTCGTTTTTCTGCGGCATCATGGTTGTTGATCAGCTCGATGCTTACATGATCGGTGGTTTCCCGCTCGGCTTCTGGTTTGCCAATCAGGGTTCCATGGTTACCTTCGTCATCCTGATCTGGACGTATGTCTACATGATGAACAAGCTGGACATCAAGTATGATGTTCACGAAGGGTAATACGTCGGTGCGTTCTGATGCCAACACACTCAACTCACTAAAATCACGAGGTGACAAACTATGAGTATTCTTACCTGGACCTGGATTCTGACGGGCCTCAGCTTTGCCCTGTACATCTACATAGCCTATGCGACACGGGCAAAATCAACCGGCGACTTCTACGCCGCCGAGCAGTCTGTTCCTGCCTACATGAACGGCATGGCGACCGGCGCCGACTGGATGTCGGCCGCCTCCTTCATCTCCATGGCCGGTCTTATTTCGTTCATGGGTCGTGACGGCTCCTTTTACCTGATGGGGTGGACCGGTGGTTATGTTCTGCTCGCCATGCTCTTTGGCCCTTATCTGCGTAAATACGGCAAGTTCACTATCCCGCAGTTCATGGCTGACCGCTATTATTCCAACTCCATCCGTCTGCTCTCGCTGATCTGCGCAATTTTCGTATCGTTTACCTACGTGGCCGGTCAGATGCGCGGCGTCGGCGTCGTGTTCTCCCGCTTCATGGGCGTTTCCATCAACATGGGCGTTATCATCGGCATGGCGCTGGTCTTTTTCTACGCCACCCTCGGCGGCATGAAGGGGATTACCTACACACAGGTTGCCCAGTACTGTGTTCTGATTTGCGCCTACCTGGTTCCTGCCGTCTTCATCTCCATGCAGTTTACCGGCAACCCGATTCCTCAGCTCGGTTTCGGCTCTACAATCACCGCCCAAGGTGCAGCATTACTTAATGATCCGGGTACACAGGGCAAATATCTGCTCGATGTTTTGAACGGCATCCATAAGGATATCGGTTTTGCCGCCTATACCAGCGGAGCACGACCACGCATTGACGTCTGGTTCATCACGATGTCGCTGATGATCGGCACCGCCGGTCTGCCGCACATTCTCATCCGTTTCTTCACCGTACCCAAAATGCGTGATGCCCGTTCTTCAGCCGGTTACGCGCTGATCTGCATCGCCCTGCTTTACACCACTGCTCCTGCTATCTCTGTTTTCGCCCGTACCAACTTCATCAAATCCGTACATAACGTCAAGTATGAAGCAGCTCCCTCCTGGTTCAAAAACTGGGAAAAAACCAAACTGGTCGGTTGGAAAGATAAAAATGGCGACG
>MGZJ01000059.1:53346-64170 GCA_001802645.1 Geobacteraceae bacterium GWC2_53_11
CAAAGGTAAATGGGATGATCCAAAAAGCGCCAACGAAGTCAAGATTGACCAGGACATCATGGTTCTGGCCAACCCTGAAATCGCCAAACTGCCTAACTGGGTCGTCGGCCTGATCGGCGCCGGTGGTCTGGCTGCCGCACTCTCGACCGCAGCCGGTCTGTTGCTGGTTATCTCCGCCGCTATTTCTCACGACCTGATGAAAGGGATGCTGAAACCCGATATGGGTGAAAAAGAAGAGCTCTGGTGGGCCCGTGGCGCTGCCGGTGTGGCGGTGTGTATCGCCGGTCTGTTCGGTATCTATCCCCCCGGCTTCGTGGCGCAGGTTGTTGCCTTTGCCTTCGGCCTGGCGGCAGCCTCCTTCTTCCCCTGTATCCTGATGGGGATATTCAACAAGAAGGCCAACAAGGAAGGCGCCCTGGCCGGTATGGCAATCGGTATCGTCTTTGTTGCTGCCTACATCAGCTACTTCAAGTTTGTCAACCCTGCTTTCAATAACAAAGATCACTGGTGGTTCGGTATTTCACCGGAAGGTATCGGCACGGTTGGCGCAATGTTGAACTTTGCCACCATGTGGATTGTCGGCAAGTTCACTCCTGAGCCTCCCCAGGAGATCCAGGATCTGGTCGGCAGCCTGCGCTACCCCGGCAAGCTGGTAGTACCACCTTCAGCCGGTCACTGACCTGGCTGCTGTGGCCCTCCCCCCCGGCGGGGGGAGGGCATTTTGTAAAACCAGTATTCGCTTAAAGGAGTTTATGGTATGAATGCAGCGACCACCGCACTGGAGAACAGACAAAACATGATCCTTAAAATGTTCCGCACATTTAATGCCGGTATAGTGAGATTCGTCATGGGTATCCGGTTCCGGGCGGTAGGCGCCACCATGCTGGCATCGTTTGCCGGGCTGAGTCTCACGACCAACGTTATACCATCGGCCATATCAATGATGGGACTCATGGATACTTTTTCCGCCCGCTGGGGACTGGGTGGTTTCGCGGTCTATTCTATGATGTCGTGGGCTGTCGGTGGCTGGGCGGTGCAAAAGACCGGAGATAAGAGAATGGGTGCCATCGTACTCGGCTTGGTCGGCTTGACCACAGGGCTGCTCTTTACCGGCTTCGGCATCAGCACGGAAATGAATATTCTGCTGACCGGTGGCGGCGCGGCACTGCTGTATGGTGCCATTGGCGGCTTGATAATCGGAGATGCCCTGAGAGACCCGCCTGCCGACCCGAACGATCCCTATGCAAAAATAGGCCGCATCGGCGATCTGGGAATGTTTAACTATTTCAAGAACAATTAATCAGTATTTTTTTCAGAATACACCTTATTTGGAGATCGCCTCATGCTTACCGCCATCGTCATTATCTTTGTCGTCGCCTATGCCGCCATCGCCCTTGAACACCCGCTCAAGGTCAACAAGTCCGCTTCTGCCCTGATTGGCGCCGGTCTGCTCTGGACGATCTATGCCATGTCCACCGGTGACCATCATCTGGTGAGCGAGCAGCTTGGCGAGTCTTTGATGAGCACGGCCCAGATAGTGTTTTTTCTGATGGGAGCCATGACTATCGTCGAGGTGGTTGATGCCCATAACGGTTTTGAGGTGATCACCTCACGCATCAAGACCACCAAACTATCCACCCTGATGTGGCTGATCGGTTTTGTCACGTTCTTTCTCAGCGCGGTACTGGATAACCTGACCACCACCATCGTGATGATCTCGCTGATCAAAAAACTACTGGACAAGCATGACGACCGGCTCTTTTTTGCCGGCATTATCGTCATTTCGGCCAACGCGGGGGGCGCTTGGTCCCCCATCGGCGATGTTACCACCACCATGCTTTGGATCGGTGGCCAGATTACCAGCTTGGCAATCATGAAGGGGGTCTTCCTGGCCTCCATGGTCAACATGATCGTACCGTTGGCCATCACCAGCTGGCTGCTCAAGGGGCGGGAGGTTGTCAGTCCGGTTAAAGCCGAGGATGAATGCTGTAGTCACCGAGCCAAGACTACCCGCTTTGAACAGAACTTGATGTTTTCCATGGGCATCGGAATTCTGGTGGCGGTCCCTATCTTCAAGACGGTTACACACCTTCCGCCATTCATGGGGATCCTTTTCGGTCTGGGGATCATCTGGCTGGTAGGAGAACTTCTCCACAGCACGAAGGATGAGGATGCCAAGGAGCACCTGACCCTGGTACGGGCGCTCAAGCAGATCGACATGAGTTCAATTGTGTTTTTTATCGGCATTCTCCTGGCGGTGGCTACTCTGGAGCATACCCATATACTAACTAATCTTGCCAAGTGGCTTACCCAAACCGTCGGTCGCGAGGACGTGATCGTCACCATCATCGGCATGGTCAGCGCCATCGTGGATAACGTACCGTTGGTGGCAGCATCAATGGGTATGTACAGCCTGGCCCAGTACCCGCCCGATGCGTTTCTCTGGGAGTTCATGGCCTACTGTGCTGGTACCGGCGGCTCGATCCTGATCATCGGCTCCGCAGCCGGAGTAGCTGCCATGGGGCTTGAGAAGATTCACTTTTTCTGGTACGTCAAGCGGATCAGCGGACTGGCGCTGGTGGGGTATTTTGGCGGGATTGCAGCCTATATTGTGCAGTACAGGTTATTCCATTGATTTTGATCCAATCTACCAAAAATGAGATACGTTTGCCCGGAGTACTGGAGCATCAGGCAACAGGCATTTTTTTGAGCGCTATCCTGTTTGCCACTCATTTTCTGCTCTTTTATTTTATTTTCATCTCTGCTTTTCAGGAAGAATTGACCGGCCTTGTACGACTCGGCTTCTGCTGGCTGGGCGCTTATGCACTCACCTGGGTGTGCAGCTATCTGGCCAAAGGGAAAGCGAGGCTTGTCCTCACGCTCCTATTTATTGCCATACTTGGTATTGTTTTCATGTTTCGCCCATAATTGCAGCCGAAGTTATGACACTTAATATGCTGTGTCCGGAGGCCCTTTGTGAATCAGGTACAGAAAACAAATCTGCTCACCCGTGCCAGACTGAAAAATCTCCTCAAGAATATCGTCCTGATTTTGCTTGCCATTGTCCTCATCTACGGCAGTGTGGCAATTATTTATGCCACCAAGACCATCTATAAAATCCGCAAGAATTATGCAGTTATCCTCGAAACCCTGTCCGGGGAACGGATAGCAATCACCGAGGTCGGCTGGCATCTGCGCTTACCGCTTTTCACCCGCCTGGAACTTGAAGTTCCACTGATGAATCAGGAACTGCACCTGGGGAACAGCAGCGAACCGCAGCGGATCATGTCGAAGGGGAATGTCGCCCTCTGGACAAGCGCCATGGTGACGTTTCGGATCAAGGACCTCAACCGCTGGGGGATCGAGAATCGCTCGCCGCAGACACTTTTGCAAACCGAGTTCGACGGAATCGTCAAGGACGTAATGCAGAATGAAACGATCAACGCGCTGATTTCCGACCGGGTACGCATCAAGGAGCAGATCTACCGAACCCTCAAGGATCAGCCGATCAACGAAGGGGGGCTGACCCTGGGACAGAAGTACGGTATTGAAATCATCTCCTTTGTCCTCCGGGATACACGTTACGGCGAAAAACTGGCCGAAGCGAGTGAAGAGAAAAAACGCCGCGAACTGATCGCCGAAGCCGAAAACTACGCTGCCGACCAGGAAGCCAGCCAGACCAGAAAGCTCTATACCGCCTATACCGAATCGATCCGGGAGATGCGCCATGCGCTCGGCATAAGCAGCAGCAACGAACCATATCTGCTGGATTTTCTCAATCAGCAGAAGTGGGCGTCGGCATACCAGAAGAACCAGCAGGGGCAGAACACCTTTGTTTTGAACAATACCGCCTCGACGGTTCCGGTAACTCTTCCCTCCCCCATTGGCGTTCAGCCTCAAGTTCCGGTAAAACGCGATGCCGCAGACACGAAGAACTAGGACACCCATCTACGTCAGCCTGTCGGAAACGCGGATCCGGCAAATCGAGAGCCTCGTCAACGGCTGGAGCAATGAAACACGCCGCTTCATCTTGCGCCGGCTTCACCAGTACAAACCGAACCGTTCGCTGCTGAAGCGGTTTCGAAAATGGTTGCACCGGATTTTCAAACCGGAACGTAACGAATTCAAACTGCTACAGAATCCGAGTCTGCTCAACGACTGGCACCAGCGTTTTGAAGCTGCGGGCTCACATGACGCCACTGCCGCCTGGAATCATATCCTGTCCAGAGAGCTCGACCCTCAGGACCACCAGTATCTGACCTTCCTGCTTGAGAAAGAAACCGTTGACACGTTTGTGCCGAAGTCGATTCAGGAGACATTCGACAAGCTCTATCACGCCTTTATCCTCAAGGAATACAGCGATGACCCGCAGATTCCGCGTGCCCCGCTGGTCCTGGTGATCGGCAACTCCGGCAGCGGCAAGAGCGCCACGGTCAAGCAGGCGATCGAGGAGGCATTCTTCTCCTCGGAAGTAAAACCGGTGGTCGATCTGAGCGCCAAGCGGGAAGAGGTGATGGCCGATCAGCCGGTCTGGCGCAGTTTGACCGAGGTAGATCCGGAGCTGGAGATCCGCATTGAGCGGCGCCGCAAGCGCGCCAGGCTGCGTTTCTTCTCGCGGGTGCCGATCATCCGCTACATTTTCCGCAACCGGATCAGCCAGGCCCTTTCCACGGTCGATGAAGAGGGGGTTCTGGTCGATTACGGCGTCATTACCCCGAACGACTATCAGACCGCCTGGGCCGGAGAGCCGGGCAACTACCTGCGCAAGGCGATGGGGGAGCAGTGGATGCTGACGATTCGTCACCTGGAAGAGGCGCATTCAGCATTCGGCCGCCCCGACGAGCGGAGTTCCATCAAGGGGCAGCAGGCAACACTGGTCGATGCCGCGAACATTATCCTTGATGAGATCGCCTATGGCCGCCGCGACTGCCTTGTAATCGCCACCACCGACCAGCCGGAACAGTTCGATCCGGCAATTTACCGCCGTTTCGCGGATCGTGGACTGATCATCGACGTAAACGAAATCTGGGATGACCCGGCCAATTTGCGCGAGGTGGTCTGCCTGGAGCTGCGCCGGAGCAATCAGCCGCAGGACCCGCTGTCCGAGCCGCCGCCGCACCTCTCGGAAGAGGAACTCGATAGTGCGGTGCAGAAACTCTACCCGATCTTCCGTCAGCGCAGCCTGCGCATTACTCCGGCCTATGTCCGGCGGCTGGTTGCTTCACTGATTACCATCAAAGGACATTTTGCTGCCGGGCAGCTTGATGATCAGCTTTTGATCCGCGACGCCCTCAAGTCGGTGGCGCGCAATGCCCATGGTTCGCTCTACAACAAGGTGGTCGGAGAACTTGACCGCAGCATCGATTGGAAAGAGTACATCGGCAACATCAAGAACGAATTTTCAGAAATGGCCAACAACGCCCTGTTTTATAACATCAACGAGGAAAAAGGGGTTGTTCTGACCGGCCCCCCCGGCTCGGGAAAAACCTTTCTGGTGCGCGCCTGGTTGGGAAACAACCATGATATTCAGGACATTTCGGCCAATCTCTCGGATCTGACCGATATCAACAGTCCCCTTGAAGGGATGATCGCAAACCTGGAACGGATTTACGATATCGCCAAGATGATCTCCCCGGCGCTGGTCTTTTTCGATGAAGGGGACGCCGTCGCCCCGCGACGTTCGCAGCAGGGGGGGAGTCCCTATGACAAGATCACCAACAAGTTCCTCTCGATCATCGATGGCGAGTCCCCGCTGAACAGAGTCTTTACCGTACTGACTACCAACCGGCTGGACATAATCGATCCGGCGCTGATCCGTTCAAAACGGTTGAAAGTTCTCAACGTCACCGGCCATCTGCGCGACGAGGACCGCTCAAAGATCATTATCCAGGCGCTTGAAGGAATCCCGCTGGCGGACGAGCTGACACTTGAGGAAATCTCCCGCCAGAGCAACTCCATTTGCGAAACCCCGGCGGACTATACCGCCTTTGCCGAAAAAGTACGCTCCCTGCGCACCACCGAAATGGAAGTAATTCAGAAACTGCTCAGCAACAGCACTGCCGACAGCGAAGAAAAAACCCGTTTTGTCCGTTTCAATTACAAGATTCTACTCGGTCTGCTGGACGGGATGCTTCCAAACAGCCCCATAACCCAAAAGGCCCGGCTGGGTGAAGAGGGGATGCTCGAACGGCTGGATGAAATATTCGCCTGTTTTTCCAGGATCAAGACTGACAGGGATTTTCCGATCACTCGCTGGCACATGCAGAACGCCCGCCTGCAGTTGGCTGCCAGCCCGCTGCGCAAGGGAAAGCAACAGCTCGACGAATTCCTGGAAACCGAGCTTTCCAGGGAGCCGCAGATTGGCTTTGTCGTCGGGGTCGGCGCCAATGATACCAGCGGTGTGCTGCTGCCGATCGCCTCGACGCTGGTTTACCGTATGTACCCGGAGAAGATTGTCGTGACCGGCGCAGTTTCGACCAGCTCCGCTCCCGGCGCGGAACTGGATCTGGCGGTACAGATGACCCACCAGAGTTCACGGGAGGCGCTGACCCTGGTTGAAAGCTACCTGCAATCGCTGCTGCCGCAGATCAACATGTCGCTTCTTCTGGGCGAGTTCCTGGAGGGCTATTCGATTCACCATCAGTTGCTCTCCGCCTCCTATAGCGTCGGTGGGCCCTCGGCAGGTTTCGCCCTGGCAATCAACACACTCTCGGTGCTGATCAACCTGCCGGTGCTGAATGATTTCGGCATTACCGGCGCTCCCTGGATCAAGGGTGCACACAAGGGTGAAATCGGCGCATCGGTGATCATCGGAGGTCATCGAAAAAAGACCGAGAAAGTTTTGCAGTACCTTCAACGGATGTACATGCCGGTGCAGAACTACCTCGATATGGAAGCGGAGGTGCTCGACGCCTACCGGCTGCTGGACAAGGATGTTCTGCCGGTCAGCAGCTTCTCCTCGCTGGTCCCGGAGGTCTTCTACTTCGGCGAAAAACACCAGCAACTTCTGCGCTGTTTCTTCAGGAGCCGGCTTGCCAACGAACTGTCGTCTGTCTCACGGGAGATGCCCCCTGCCGACAGAGAACAGTTCGATAAACAGGTTGCCGAGTTGCGCGGAATGGCCGAAGAAAACATCCGCCAGCGTCTGCTGGCGATACAGGACCATATGAAAAAGAAGGGTTCGGGCTACGACAGCATGGATCTCATTTTCGCTGCCATTGCTGAACCGGTTTAAACTATAAAAATCAGTTGCCACAGAGACACGGAGACACGGAGATAAACATTACATGGAGTTACACAAAAAAACAGTGATGTGTTCTTTCACTTATCGGGTTTGAATTAATTTCAAAAAACGTAGTGATTTTCTCTGTGTCTCTGCGACTCTGTGGCTTAACTGCCGTTGTTAGGTTTAAAATTCTGAAATACAGGCCACGGCATGTACCGACACTTATCACAACTGCTGATCTCTATTCTCCTGCTGATCTCTCCATTGTCATTTTCAACGGACAAGGTCACCAACTTTACGTACGAATGCCCTGTTTCAGCAAATTGCTTCATCAAATCCAAGCGAACAGCTGTAGTTCGGCAAGACTCCCCCGCTATCCTCCCCCGTATATCTGCTGCACCGGTGCAACGCAACAGCCTGTCTGTAAATATTACCCCTCCTGCCGCCCTGCATCGCATCATATCTCCCGGTCGAGCACCGCCAGCCTGATCAGTTCCGACAACCCTTTACGCATGTACTGACTTTTTTCAGGCTACTTGTCTCACGGCACCCTGCCGTGGAAGGGATTGGTATGTTCGACACACTGAAAGATTTGTTGCCGTGGAGCACGTCCACTGCTGCAAAGAAAGAAACCTGTTGTGCCTGCTGTGGCAACTGTTGCCGGTATTTTGGCGGGCATCTTCACACGTCGGCTCATGATATTGAACGGTGGAAACGTGAGGGGCGCGAAGACCTGCTCAGCCGGGTCAATCGCCTCGGCTGGATCTGGGTTGATCCTGTAACAAAACAGCTGCTGGATCCCTGTCCATTTTTGCTACAGGCTGACCAGCAGCGCTGGATTTGCAGCATCAATGAGACAAAACCTGACATCTGCCGGGATTATCCGACCATTGCACACGAATTTCGCTGTCTAAGCGGCGGGTTTCTGAAATTTTGATCTGGATTGTATTATTTTTTTTGATTTGATTGAGAGGCTGGCTGTTCCCGCTTCCGCCTGATCCATTTTTCACATTCGATCACGCTGTAGACAACGCTTGACGCAACGAGGATGACACCCCACTCCGCGAGAGCAATCGGACTGCTTCCGAACGCCCTGTTCATGACCGGAAGATAGGTGAACAGCAGCTGAAGCAGCACCATCAAACCGACACCGCCCAATACCCAGCGGTTGCTGAACAGTCCTATCCGCAACACGGAATAGCGCAGGGAACGGCAGTTGAACAGATAGAATATTTCACCGAAGACGAAGATATTGACTGCGCAGGTCCTGGCTACAGCGATCTCTCCCCCCTGCCCCAGTTGCCATATAAATATTCCGAAAGAACCTGCCAGCAGCAAAAAGCCCACCAGTACGATGCGCATGATTAATTCACCGGTCAAGAGCGGTGTATCCGGATTGCGGGGAACACGGGTCATCAAGCCAGGCTCTTTCGGCTCAAACGCAAGCATTAAACCAAGCAGCACCGCGGTGGTCATGTTGATCCAGAGAATCTGTACCGGCGTAATGGGCAGCTGTACTCCGGCAAGAACCGCCGCCATGATCACCAACCCCTCTCCCAGATTGGTCGGCAGGGTCCAGATGATGAACTTGACCAGATTGTCGAACACCCCCCGCCCCTCCTCTACTGCGGCTTCGATGGAAGAAAAATTGTCGTCCAGCAGCAGCATGTCGGCAGACTCCTTGGCGACCTCGGTGCCTGACATCCCCATGGCAATGCCGATGTCAGCCTGTTTCAGGGCCGGGGCGTCATTGACGCCGTCTCCGGTCATGGCGACAACATGGCCGGCAGACTGCAGCGCCTCAACCAGACGCAGTTTCTGCTCCGGGGCTACCCTGGCAAACAATGCGGTGCGTTGAACGGCTTCGGCAAGTTCACGTTCGGAAAGGTCCTGGATTTCTCTGCCGGTAAGCGCTATCAACCTGCCTTGGTGATCCGTCTCCCCTGTCAGGCCGATCTGCCGGGCAATGGCAGCTGCAGTAATGGCGTGATCACCGGTTATCATTTTCACCTGAATTCCGGCAGTGAAGCAAACCTGAACGGCAGCGACAGCCTCCTGTCGTGGAGGATCAATCATACCCTGCAGGCCAAGAAACGTTAATCCTCCGGCTACGTCATCATGCTGTAAACCGCCAGAATAGCTAGGCAATTCGACGCGGGCAAAGGCCAGCACCCGCAAACCTTTTTTCGCCATCCGGGCGGCATGTTCATGACACACGTCTTGTGACAGCGAGGTCAGTTCATTCGTATCCGACAGTGCATATGAACAGCGAGGAAGCAGACTTTCCACTGCACCTTTCAGGTAGACAAGGGGCAGCCCATTGTCATGATGCAGCGTTGCCATGTACTGATGCTGTGATTCAAACGGAATTACATCATGACGGGGAAAATTGATTCCGAGTTGTTCCCGGTCAAGCCCTGCCTTACGTGCGACTACAAGCAGCGCCCCTTCGGTCGGATCTCCTTCGACCTGCCATCCGCTACTCTCATCCTGCAGTATGGCAGCATCATTACAGAGGAGGCCGGCGGTCAGGCAGTCTTGTAGTGGACTATGATCAGCAGGGTTAATTTCATTGCCATTGCTGGTAAAGAGACCGTCAGGTGTATAGCCGCTTCCGGAAACGTGATAGACGACGCCACCGGCAACGACCTCCTGTACAGTCATCTGGTTCTGAGTCAGTGTGCCGGTTTTGTCCGAGCAGATGACGGTAGTACTTCCCAATGTCTCGACGGCTGGAAGCTTGCGAATGATTACGTTGCGCTTTGCCATGCGGGATACACCGATAGCCAGTGTAATTGTTACCGCAGCGGGGAGCCCTTCGGGTATAGCCCCCACCGCGAGTGCGACTGCGGCCATGAACATATCAAGCCACGTTTCACCGCGCAGAATGCCGACAAGAAAAGTGATCGCGGCAAGGGTAAGTATGACATACAGAAGCAGGGAACTGAAATGGCCGAGCTTTTTGGTAAGCGGCGTAGCCAGGATATCGGCTGAGGCAATCATCTCATTGATCCTGCCGATCTCGGTCTGATCACCAATAGCAACAACCACCCCTGTGGCAATGCCGCTGGTCACCAATGTTGATGAATATGCCATGTTGGTACGGTCGGGGAGTTGCGTATCGATTGGAAGCGAAGCACATGTTTTTTGTACCGGAAGCGCTTCACCCGTCAGGGACGATTCGTTTACCTGAAGTTCGCGTACCGATACCAGTCTCAGATCTGCCGGCACCTTGTCACCGGATTGCAGCAGGACAATATCACCCGGCACCAGTTCTGGTGCCGGAATGACCAGTCGCACACCATCCCGGACAACCGTGGCACTGGAAGTCAGCATACGGGACAGAGCTTCGATGGCCTTGACCGCCTTGGCTTCCTGAATATACCCAATTACGGCATTTACCAGCACCACCCCGTAAATAACCCCGGCATCGACCCACTCATGCAGAAAACTGGCGATAAGGGCAGAGGCCAACAGGATATAAATAAGTGGCTGGTTAAACTGGCGTAAAAACAGCACCAGCGGATTGGCGCCTGCTTTTTGAGTTATAGTGTTATTGCCGAACTTTTCCCTTCGCAGATCCGCTTCAAAAGCGGCAA
>MGZJ01000060.1:0-12384 GCA_001802645.1 Geobacteraceae bacterium GWC2_53_11
TGTTACAGCCACCGCCAACCCCGGTTACCACTTCGTCAACTGGACCGGGGCAGGTTTTACTACCACAACAAGCAATCCGCTGACCGTGAACAACGTCACCGAAAACTTGACCATCACCGCCAACTTCGCCAACAGTGCGCCAACCGCTAATGCCCAGATTCTGAGCACCCCGGAAAACCAGGCAACCGCCATCATTCTGACCGGCACCGACCCTGAAGCGAGTAGCCTGAGCTATACCGTCGCCACGTTTCCAATTAACGGAACCCTGAGCGGCACCGCTCCCAATCTGACCTACACACCAACTACCGGGTACGTGGGACCGGACAGTTTTACCTTTACCGTAAACGACGGATCGAACAGTTCCACTCCGGCTACCATAACTATCAATGTCACCCAGATCACCCGGACCGTCAGCTTCGCTATTCCCGTTAACGGTACACTTAGCTACGCAACGACGCAGACGGTTAACTGGAATGCCAGTACCACCAACCCTGTTACAGCCACCGCCAACCCCGGTTACCACTTCGTCAACTGGACCGGGGCAGGCTTTACTACCACAACCAGCAATCCGCTCATCGTGACCAATGTCACCGAAAACTTGACCATCACGGCCAACTTCGCCAACAGTGCGCCAACCGCTAATGCCCAGATTCTGAGCACCCCGGAAAACCAGGCAACCGCCATTATTCTGACCGGCAGCGACCCTGAAGGAAGCGGCCTGAGCTATGCCGTCGCAACGCTTCCTGTTCATGGAACCCTGAGCGGCACCGCTCCCAATCTGACCTACACGCCAACTACCGGCTATGTCGGGACAGACGCCTTTACCTTTACCGTTACTGACGGAATGAACAGCTCCCTCGCAGCAACAATATCCATAGCCATGTCCCAGATGCAGAAAACAGTGACATTCACTTCCGCCGGTAACGGCATCATCAATGTAGCTTCTACACAGACCGTGAACTGGAGCGGCAGCACGATCCCGGTCACCGCAACCGCAAACTCCGGTTACCACTTCGTCAACTGGACCGGCACCGGCGATTTTGTCACGACAACAAGCAACCCGCTGGTTGTCAGCACTGTTACTTCAGACATGGTTATCACCGCCAACTTTGCCAACAGCGCGCCCACCGCCAACAGCCGGAGTGTGACAACTCCCGAAAATCAGGCGGTCGCCATTTCTCTTTCCGGCAATGACCCCGAGGGAAGCAATCTAAGTTACACAGTAACCACCCCGCCGCTTCACGGCAGCCTTAGCGGAACCGCGCCAACTCTGACCTACACCCCGGCAGCCGGTTATGCCGGATCAGACAGCTTTGCCTTTACCGTCAGCGATGGCATAAACAGCTCTGTTCCGGAAACTATCAGCATTACCCTTCTCCCTTATACCGTCACCGTTCCCGGAGTCGTTGCTAACGGCATCATCTCGCCATCGCTTTCCCAGACTGTCCATTTCGGTTCAGTACTCAGCTTTCAAGTAACACCTGATATCGGCTATTCTATCGGGGAGGTAACCGGGTGCGGCGGGACACTGTCAGGCGGCGACTATACAACAGCAGCAATTACCGGAGACTGTTCGGTTTCCGTTACATTTGTAAAAAACATCTATACGGTGACTGCCAGCATTCCAGGCGGAAATGGCGGCGTATCCTGCACACCGGCAATCACTTATTATGGTACGTCAGCCATTTGCACCATTACTCCCGCCAGCAACTACCTGCTTTCCAGCTTGACTGACAATGGCATAGACGTATCACCATCCGCCAATGCGGCTTCATACACGATCAGCGACATAACAACCAACCATTCACTGGCTGCTACATTCTCACTCAAGAAATTTTTCGTGACCGTCAATGCAGGCATCCATGGCACCAGCACGCCTAACATCAACCAATCGGTATTGCATGGAAATACCATCAGCTTCCAACTATTGCCAGATGCGGGATATCATATTGTTACTCCGATAACAAGCTCCTGCGGGGGCACATTAACCGGGTCGGTCTATACATCCGCCCCGATAACCGCAGATTGCTCTATCACCACAGAGTATGCCGTCAACCAGTATACGGTAAATGCTTTTTCCGGTAGCGGCGGCAGCATTTCTCCGGGCACACAAGAGGTTCAATACGGCAAAACGACCTCCTTTACCGTGACCCCGTCTTCCGGTTACTTCACAGGCCCGGTAAGCGGCTGTGGCGGAACATTGGCCGGGGATATTTACACCACGGGATTAATTAAAGGTGACTGTTCCATTTCGGCAACGTTTATCACCGCCCCCGTACCAATTTCCACCGGCAAAGGCATCATCACCTGCTCCAAACCGGCCGTTGCCGGCGACAACGTAAACTGCCTCGTAACACCTGACAAAGGGTATCATCTCTCATCATTGACCGACAACGACGTGAGCGTTCTCACTTCTGTCACAAATAAATACAACTATTCTCTCGCCGCCGTGACAGCACCTCACACGATCAAAGCTTCATTTGCCGCCTATTCTCTGGCCGACGCACTCCGGGCAATACGTATAGCCGTTGGCGTTGTATCACCAACTACAGACGAATATCTCTGGCTCGATGTCGCACCACTTGATGCGTCAAAACCAAAGAGCAACGGTACCATTGATATTCTGGACGCGCTGGTACTCCTCAAGCACAGCATCGGCAGCTATACCGAATGGTAGCTCTGAATTAGATTCACACCTCACAGGTTACTTCCGGTGCGTTCGCCCCCACTTCCATTAATGTGTATTATGTAATCATTTGACTTATGTTTCCACATTCAGTAGTATTTTCCCACTGGTTACGGTCAATCATTCCAAAGCGGGAAACCATCTATGCAGAAAATACCTTTAATGCTAGCCAAATCAGGAATGACCCTTGCCCGGGATGTATTCCGAGGCAATTCGCCGATCGGTATGCCGATTTGCGGGAAGGGCACCGAATTAACCGACTCATTGATTGCGCGCTTCGAAAACATGGACGTCCAGACAGTGCATGTCGAAGGTCACCCTGTGTGGGAAGAGGGTGAACGTTCTTTTGACGACCTTGTACTTGAGCTTAATGACCGATTCAGCAAAACGCTTCAGGAACCGCTCAATGCCATGCTGTATGAAATATACAAAGCATACCTGATCAAATCGATGGGGGGCGACAGTGACCGACAAGCGGAATGATCTGAAAAAAATCATCATGGACACCAAGACACTGCCCACGCTTCCCAGTGTCATCAATAAACTGAACTCACTCTCCGACAACGACAAATCGTCCGTACAGGAAATGGCAAAAATCGTTTCCTCGGACCAGGTACTGTCCGCCCGCATCCTTCGTCTGGCAAATTCGCCGTCATACGGTTTCTATCGGGTCTCCACCATATCCAATGCCATGATTTTGCTGGGAGTAAACGTCGTAAAGAGCCTGGCACTCTCTTCTTCAATTTTTGCCATCATGGAGAAAGACAGCGTCGGCTTATGGGAGCATTCTCTGGGAACAGGGGTAGCAGCCAACCTTATTGCCCGTAAACTCGGACTGCCCGAGTGTGAAGAGATTGCCACCGCAGGATTGCTGCACGACATCGGCAAGGTTATTATCAGCCTTAAATGCCGTGACGCAGAAAAAGAGATCCATGACCTTTCCCGGGAACGCAAGCTGTACACAACGGAAGCCGAACAGGAGATTATCGGCACTGATCATGCGGAAATCGGAGGATGGCTGTCAAAAAGCTGGTTTTTGCCGGACAAATTGAGTGAACCGATTGCCTACCACCACGACGTTTCCCTGTCTACGACCCACCGGATTAAAACTTCGGCAGTTCACATTGCCGATGTTCTTGTCAAGGCAAGCGGCTTCGGCAACAGCGGCGATCCGTTTGTGCCACCGATTCAGACCTGTGCGTGGGAAGCGCTCAACCTGACCGAGCGGATTATGACGGAGCTTGTCGATGAAGTTGAGGACAAACTGGTAGAAGTGAAAAACTTCAGCCTCGAAATGATGAGTGACTAATGCCGCCATCAACCAGAATCACAATTTTATCTTCCGACAACCAGCTTGCATCTCACATTCAGCTTCGCCTGCACAGCAAGGGGTGCCAGGTGGCCGTAATGGCCGTCAAAGATTCAACGGTGGGAATTTTTTACGCAGATCCTCCCGACTTGTTGATTCTGGACCTTTCCACTGAGTCATCCCTCTGTCTTGATATCGTTACCACACTCAGAAATGACAGTTTTTTCAGTGCCATCCCCATTATCGGCCTGATCGGATCGTCAGACAGTATCGCTCTTGACTGGGAGCAGTGTCCCCTTGATGACTTTATTGCGCTGCCGCTTAATTTCAATGAGCTTTTCAACCGCATATCTCTGGCGCTTTCCCGCCTCAAGCGTATTTTTGACAACAACCCGCTGACCCGGCTCCCCGGCAACACCTCCATTCAGATGGCGATCGAAACAGCTTTAGGGACGGAGACCTCTGTCTGTTACGTCGATATCAATCATTTCAAACCGTATAATGACAAATACGGTTTTTCCCATGGTGACGAAGTAATCCGCATGACGGCCCGGATCATGTTCAACGCCGTTCGCGATTCAGGCGGCGGCTTCTGCGGACATATCGGCGGAGATGACTTTGTCTGCATCGTACCGCTGGATCAGACCGAATCGATCTGCCAGACCATCCTCAGCCATTTTGACATGATCGTCCTCGACCTGTTTGATGAAGAGACAAAGCAGCGCGGCTTCTATGACGGAACCAACCGGAAAGGTGAAAACGAGCCCATTCCGATCCTTTCGCTATCCATAGGCGTCGTTCCCATGAACATGCCGAAACTCCAGCACGCGGCAAAGGTTTCGGAAGTTGCCGCCGAGCTGAAGAAGCTGGCCAAAGACTCGGGCAACAGTTGTTATGTTGTGGACAAACGGTCTTCATAGCGGTTGATACACGTTGTGCGCTGTGATATAGATCATCACACTTTCAACCTCAGGTGACCAAAATGATAATGATTGACCGTCTGATCGAACAGGCCCTCCTTGAAGACATCCATACCGGCGACATCACGACCCTGGCAGTTGTTCCGGGGAGTCGTCCTGCTTCGGCACGGCTGATTGCCAAGGAATCGCTGGTGATGGCCGGCATTGCCACTGCCGCACGGGTTTTCACCATACTTGATTCCGATATCCGCTTCGATGCATGTGTAAGCGATGGCGAAAAGGCACCGGCCGGAACCGTTCTGGCAACGATCCACGGCGAAGCGTCACAGCTGTTGATGGGCGAGCGGGTAGCGCTCAACCTGCTCCAGAGAATGTGCGGAATTGCCACACTCACCGCCAGCTTTGTGGAAGCGGTCGCGGGAACGAAAGCGCGCATCGTGGATACCAGAAAAACCACCCCCGGTCTGCGCCAGCTTGAAAAATACGCCGTACGGATTGGCGGCGGCATCAATCACCGCACCGGTCTGTACGACGGAGTCCTGATCAAGGAAAACCATATCGCCGCTGCCGGCGGCATTACCGAAGCGATCCGCCGTGCCCGCGCCTATATTCCCCACACCCTGAAAATCGAGATTGAAACCGAAACCCTGCTGCAGGTTGATGAAGCCCTTGCCGCAGGAGCGGATATCATCATGCTGGACAACATGAGCCTTGACGACATGCGTACCGCGGTCGGCACCATTGGCGGGCGCGCCCAGGTAGAAGCCTCAGGCGGAGTCAACCTGGAACGCGTACGGGCAATTGCCGAAACCGGCGTTGACATTATTTCGGTAGGAGCATTGACCCATTCGCCGCGGGCGATGGATATTTCAATGCTTCTGGACTAGTTTCCCCACAACTGAGGCAGACCGATGCACCCACGAGCCAGCACCATTTTACGCCTCTTTCACAACACTGACGGTTGCGTTTCCGGCGAACATATCAGCCGGGAACTGGGAATATCGCGAACCGCTGTCTGGAAACATATCTCGGCGCTGCGAAATGACGGCTACCGGATTGAGGCGACACCATCACGCGGGTACCGACTGGTGTCCTCACCGGATCGTATTGATGAGCATGAAATACTGGCCCGGCTGATTAATTCCCGGATCGGCCAACGGCTGGAATATTTCACATCAACGGCTTCTACCAATGCCGATGCCTTTCGCCTGGCAGAGAGCGGCGCAGCCGAGGGAACGGTCGTGCTGGCAGACGCACAGAGCGGCGGCAAGGGGCGGCGAGGCAGAGTGTGGAGTTCCCCTGCCCGAGTAAACCTGTACTGTTCGGTTGTGCTGCGCCCTGCCATCATGCCGTATGAAGCTCCGCAGCTGACCTTTCTCTCGGCGGTGGCGGTTGCACGGGCCATTGAACTGACAACGAAACTGGTCCCGGAAATTAAATGGCCCAACGACCTGCTGGTTGCCGGCAAAAAGGTCGCCGGACTGCTCAACGAGATGAGCGCGGAAACCGACGGCATCAATTTCGTCATTCTCGGGATCGGTGTGAACCTGAATATGACCAAAGACCAGTTCCCCGGCGATCTGCGCCACCCGGCCACCTCCCTGTTTCTGGAATCGGGCATTCGGGTTGATCGTTCGCGTTTCATCAGCACCATGTTGAACGAACTTGACCGGCTCTACAGCGACTTCCTGACACACGGATTCGGACCTGTTCGCGACGAATGGCAGCAGCGCTGCAATGCCAACGGACGGCAGGTACTGGTCAGCGACTCCGGTACGGAATGTACGGGGGGACGTTTTATCGGTATAGATGAAGACGGGGCGATGCTGCTGCGCTCCGATGATGACAAACTGCACCGGATCACCTGTGGAGATGTGAGGGTACTCTAAAATGCTTCTGGTTATTGATGTCGGCAACAGTAATATTGTTCTGGGAGCCTATGACGGCCCCCTGCTCGTCCGTAGCTGGCGGCTGTCAACCGACAAGTCACGCACCTCGGACGAATACGCAGTACTGCTGCTCGGCCTGTTTAATCAGGCGGGACTCGGCTTCTCCGAAATCAAGGCGGCCATAATTTCTTCGGTTGTCCCTCCCCTGACCGGAGTTATGGAATCCCTCTCCCGCAATTTTTTCAACCTGATCCCCTATGTGGTCGGCCCCGGAATCAAAACGGGCATGCCGATCCACTACGACAATCCCCGCGAAGTCGGTGCCGACCGGATCGTCAACGCGGTGGCCGGCTTTGAAAAGCATAAGTGCCCGCTGGTCATTGTCGATTTCGGGACAGCGACCACCTTCGATTATGTCAACGGCAAGGGAGAATACTGCGGCGGCGCCATCGCACCCGGTCTTGCCATTTCCGTGGAGGCGCTCTTCCAGAGGGCCAGCAAACTGCCGCGGATTGACATCATCAAACCGCCCCATGTTATCGCCAAAAACACCGTCAATTCCATGCAGGCCGGTATCTTTTTCGGTTACGTCGGCCTGGTGGACGGCATTGTCGAGCAGATACGCACTGAATCGCACGAAGAATTCCGGGTTATTGCCACGGGTGGACTGGCCAACCTGATCGCTCCGGAATCCAAAACAATCGATGAAGTCGATGAGAACCTGACGCTTGAAGGTTTGCGCATACTGTACGAACGAAACCGTTGATTGTAGAGTGAAATCCAGATTGCACACAAGGAGGCAGTTCTATGGGACAGTTTGAAACCAGCAAGATCCGCAACTTGGGCATTATCGCACATGGTGGTGCCGGTAAGACGTCGCTTTCAGAGGCAATTCTGTTTGACACGGGGATGATCGACCGCCTGGGCCGGGTAGATGACGGCACCTCAACCATGGATTTCGAACCTGAGGAGATCAAGCGGAAAATATCGATCACCTCGGCTCTTGATCACTGTGAATGGCAGGGGCATTCCATCCATATCGTTGACACCCCCGGTTATGGCAATTTTATCGCCGACACCCGTGCCTGTATGCGTACCCTGGACTGCGCCGTCATCATTCTTTCGGCCATCTCGGGAGTCAAAGCCCAGACAGAGGAAATTTGGGGGTGGGCCAATGAATTTGAAATCCCGCGCATCGCGTTCGTCAACAAACTCGACCGCGAGCGCGCCAGCTTTCTGCGTGCCATTGACGACATGGAAAAGATGCTGGGTGCCCGCGGAGTCGCCATTCAATTGCCTATCGGCCTCGAAGCCGCTTTCGAAGGGGTCATCGATCTGATCACCATGAAAGCGTGCTATTACGCGAAAGACGGCTCGGGTAAATACACCGAAGGCGCCATTCCTGCCGAGTACGCTGAAGAGGCCGCACGGCTGCGCGAGCAGATGGTCGAGACGGTAGCCGAGGCGTACGATGCCTTGACGGAAAAGTTTCTGGAAAGCGGTAGCCTGACTGAAGATGAAATTATGGACGGCCTGCGGGTCGGTACCATGCGCAACACCTTCACGCCGGTTCTCTGTGGAGCTGCAACAGCCAACATCGGCGTTGCCCATCTGCTGAACGCAGTCTGTGCCTACCTCCCCTCGCCGCTGGACCGGACGAGAGCGGTCGGCATTCACCCCAAAAGTGAAGATATCATCGAACGGGCACCGGATGAGAAGGAACCGTTCTCTGCGCTGGTGTTCAAGACAACCTCAGATCCGTACACGGGGAAAATCACTATTTTCAGAATTTACTCCGGCGTCCTTAACTCCGACTCAACCATCTACAATTCCACCAAAGGAGTTGAGGAACGTATCGGCCAGATTTATGAGCTGGAGGGGAAAAAACAGCATCCGATCAAACAGGCGGTCGCAGGCGACATTGTTGCTGTTGCCAAACTCAAGGAAACCGTTACCGGCGACACCCTCTGCGACCCTGCCAAGCCGATCATTTTTGAACCGGCAAAACAGCTGCAGCCGGTGATCTCCTATGCTATCGAACCGAAAACGAAAGCTGACGAGGACAAGATTCACAATGCCCTGCATCGCATGATTGAGGAAGAACCTACTCTTGAATCACACCGCGATACCCAGACCAAGGAATTTATCATTTCCGGCATGGGTCAGGTTCATCTTGAAGTAATCGTTGAGAAAATGAAGCGCAAATTCGGCGTTGAAGTCCTTCTGAAAACACCAAAGGTTCCGTACTTCGAGACGATTCGAGGCACAGCCAAAGTTCAGGGAAAATACAAGAAACAGTCGGGTGGACGCGGACAGTACGGCGACTGCTGGATTGAGATGTCGCCAACAGGGCGCGGCGAAGGGTATGTTTTTGAAGACAAGGTTGTCGGCGGGGTCATTCCGCGCCAGTATATCCCCGCTGTTGACAAGGGGATTCAGGATGCCAGTACGGAAGGCTTCCTCGCGGGCTACCCGGTCGTCGATTTCAAAGTTGCCCTCTATGACGGCTCATTCCACACGGTTGACTCATCGGAAATGGCGTTCAAGGTGGCCGGATCAATGGCTTTCAAGAAGGCAATGGAACAGTGCAAACCGGTCCTCTTGGAGCCTATCACGAACATGAAAATTACGGTTCCCGATGAAAACATGGGCGATGTGATCGGTGACCTCAACTCGCGGCGCGGCAAGGTTGTGGGGGTAGAGCCCAAGGCAAATTCACAGATCATCCGGGCAATCGTGCCGATGTCCGAAGTGCTGGCCTATTCCAACGATCTCAAGTCAATGACCAGCGACCGCGGACTGTTCAGCATGGAGTTTTCCCATTACGAAGAAGTCCCTTCGCACCTGTCGCAAAAAATAGTGGCCGAATCGCTGGCAGAAAAGAAAGATGCACATAACAATCATTAGAGTTGTAACGGAGGATGTTCATGGATTTTAAATTCGGCAAAAGTTCCGGCGATTCGCAGCCTGAGGAAGCGCCCGGGGAAACAAAGAAACAAAGTGCTCTTGTTGTTCTGCTCCTGATTCTGGTCGGCGGTTTTACCTACATCTATTTTTTCACCGGCCTCGTCAAGCCCCAGGAAGCGAAGAAAGTCGAAGAAGCACCCGCTGCTTCGGCACCTCAGGTTGCCAAAATGCCGCTGCCGGCTCGCGAAAACGAGCCTGCCGCCCCGACCGGAAAAGCACCGGCAAAAGCCGAAGCTCCGAAGACAGCCGCCGCTCCGGCGGTAAAACCTGCGGCAGCTCCGGCCAAAGCGGCACCGGCTCCGGCGCCGGTTGCCAAAGCAGCGCCAGCTCCGGCCCCGGCGCCTGCAAAACCGAAAGAAGCGCCCAAAAAGGCTGAAGCGGCAAAACCGGTGGACAAGAAACCGGCGGCGGTTGCTGGTGCCGAGAAAAAGGGAGCAGAAAAGAAAGCTGTTGTAGAAGCGAAAAAATCTGCCACACCAGAAAAAAAGAGTGCACCGGCAAAAGAGGCCGCAAAGAAACCTGCTGCCGACGCCAAAGCAAAACCGGAAGCCGTTGCTGCATCAAAACATGCCGCACCTGCCTCCTGGTCAATCATGGTCGGCAATTATGTTCTGGAAGAAGCTCTGTCTGCCGACATGGGCCGCGTTCGTAAAGCCGGTTTTAATCCGTTAGTCAAACCCTCGGTACGCAAAAAAAACGCAATGCACCGTCTGCTGGTAGCAGAAGTAACCGATCGTGCCACAGCACAGGCTACGCTTGAAAAACTGAAGCGGCACACGTCGGATGCATTTGTTATTGAGCAGGGGGGCAAGTTTGCCGTTTATGCCGGATCATATCTGCAAAATGAAGCCGCCAGCACGGAGAAAGAACGCTTGAAGAGCTCCGGGTTTCCGGTGACCGTCAAGAATGCAGACATCGCAATTCCCTCCCAGAGCCTTTCGGTCGGTCCTTTCAAGAATAAGAAGGCAGCAGACGCAGCGCTTGGCAAGCTGAGAAGCGCCGGCATAAAAGCAACTCTTTTGTCGAAATAACATCCAGATGGCTGAGAAAATAAAACTAACCATATCCCCGGCTGTGGCAGCCTATGTCCGGCCGGGGACCTCTCCTGAGGTCAAAATGGCAGGCAGTTCAGCGGCCGCAGCCATGGCTGTAAACGACCGCCTGATGTTGCTGTTCTGTCTTTCAAAAGATACCGACCCGGCCATCCGCTCTGCCGCCCTTTCCCGCCTGAAAGAGATTCCCGAGGAGGTCATCAGGGAGTACCTTGATTCAGCGAATGCCCATCCTCTGGTTGTCGATGCGTTACCGCTCGTCTGCCACAACTATCCTACGGCCACTCCTGACCCCGAAACATCACTTGTCCCAGAAGAGGAGCCTGAGTTCCCCCCGAATGAATGCGGAGACGACGAGGAACCTGTTGAAGAAGAGCCGGTCAAGGAAGATGACGAGGAGTTTCTCAGCAAATACAAAACAGCCCAGATGATGGGAATCGGTGAAAAAATCAAGATGGCGCTTTCCGGAGACAAGGAATGGCGGTCGATTCTTGTTAAAGATGCAAACAAGCTCGTTTCAGGAAGCGTCATAAAAAACCCTCGCATATCGGAGGCTGAAATACTGACGCTTATCAAGGCGGGCATCCAGAATGACGAGATCATGCGGCTGATCTGCGCAAATAAGGAATGGATAAAAAACTATAAGATTCGCAAAGCGTTGGTTGAAAACAACCGGACACCGGTCCAGAACGCCATGAGATATCTGGGTACCATGACCGAAAAAGATCTGTCTTCGTTCGCCAAAAGTAAAAATATCTCTTCGGTGATATCGACCATGGCAAAACGATTATTGTTGAACAAGAAAAAGTAGCGCGGGAGTTTTCATGGCACTTGTCAATCATGCCAAAAAAGAGATCAACGCAAAAATAGTCTATTATGGATCGCCTGGCTGCGGCAAAAGCACCGCTCTCACCTATATTTACTCCCGGATAAAACCTTCCTTGCGGGGGGAACTCAAAAACGTGCCAGCAGGGTCGGACAATCTGCTGTTCTTTGATTTCAGCCCGTTTGAAGCCCCGCTCCCGAACGGTTACCGGTTTCGCCTGCACGTTTACACACTTACCGGAACCGTTATCAACCCGGCAACATGGAAAATGACGCTTAAGGGTGCCGACGGAATTGTTATCATGGTCAACCCTGCTGACGAGAAACGTGCTGAAAGCCGAGAAAACGTTGCGCAATTGCGGGATTTCCTGTCCGCGTATGGGGTAGACCTTCATGAAACGCCAGCCGTTCTCCAGCTGAACAGTTTTACTCCAGATACGGCACCGGTTGATGCACAGCAGCTGGCCGAAATGCTTGATCTGGCTGCGCTGACACCCTGTCGCGCAAACGCCGCGCGCGGAGAGGGGCTGCTTGAAGCATTGACACTCCTTTCCCGGCAGATCCTGGACCGTGTCAATCCGGGCGAGCAGGCACAGGAACCACACAACTGTACGGAAGACCTTTCAGAACCTGCAGCCGCGCCCGACACCCCGGATATTGTCACCACAAAAGACTCAGGAGCTTCGTTCGACTCAGAAACGACGTCACCGTCAGTGCATGACGTCCCACCCCGGAT
>MGZJ01000060.1:12418-17598 GCA_001802645.1 Geobacteraceae bacterium GWC2_53_11
CAAGATACCGCTGGAACTGCAATGCGGCGTTACCACGAAAAGGTTCGTGGTAACCGTATCGATTGCATCGGAGTAACAAGAACAGTCAGGGTTGAGCTGGACCTTTCCGGATAAAAAAACGGGGTATTATAAAGGGAACCGTACGTTGATAGGCTTGATAGTCGCTGCCGAACTCTTTCAACAATCTCCTTTCTTCAATCAGAGCACCGACGATGAAGTACACGATTGAAATGACCGTCAATAGAAGCCAGCGGACACTGATAACAGGATTACTTATGAGGAAGAGAATAGAAAACAGATACAGTGGATGTCGTACGACGCGGTACAATCCGGAGATAATCAGCCGGTGAGTTTTCATATCATCCTGAGTCGGCCCGGCGATTCCAAGAAACTCAGCGGTTCCCGTCTGGCTGACGCAGACACACAGCGCCACCAGAAATACCAGCTGCATTCCATACAACACAAGACTCCACGCACCGGGCACAACATACAGAACAGCAGTGTTGCCATAGGCTGACATCACCCAGCCGAAAAGAGCAAGAGAGGCGAGATTGTAATACAGGCGGTAAAAACGGCGGAGATGGCTGCTACGAACAGTGAACCATCTTTTGAGTGAGGGTATCGCCAGAATCGAATGCACCATGGCAAACAGAGAGAAGCGGAACAGAAATTGAATGACGTCAGACACACAAACCACCGTATACAGTAATTACGGAAACGCTATCATGATCGGCTTGTATACACAACTATTACATGCTATAAGCGATTAAACTGGTTCACTTTTGGAGGTTGGACAATGGCAATTATCACCGTATCACGTGAAATGGGCACAGGAGCCTATCAGATTGCTTCAGACGTTGCCCAGAAGCTCAAATACACCCTTATTGACGGTCCCAAGATCAAATCGCTTGCCGCCAAATACGGTCTCACTCCGGAAACACTGCAGATGGTTGACGAAAAACCGCCTTCCTACGTCACCGCGGAAGACCGCAAACGGGCTGCAGCCCTCAATTCAATTGAACTGATTATTCTTGACCTTGCCCGTAAGGGAAATGTCGTGATTTACGGCCGGGGCGGCCAGGATCTGCTGAAGGATTGCAGAAATATCCTTCGCCTCCGTTTTATTGCTGACTTTGAAGAGCGCGTGGAAAGGTTTGCCGAAAGGGAGTGGATTGATCCGGACATGGCACGCTCATTGATTCGACGCAGCGATCACCAGCGCGGCGGTTTTATTCATTTCTATTTCGACCGTGACTGGCAGGATCCCAACAATTATGACCTGGTCTTCAACACTTCCCGCCTTTCCGAGGCAACGATAGTTGACAGTATTATTGCAACAGCCAAGGAACCGTCCCTCAAAGAGTCCGACAAATCAGCCGGCGCAGTAATCGACAGCGTTATATTGTCAAAGAAGATTGAAACAGCTCTTCTGAATTCTCCTGCACTGGAAGATTATCGACCCTTCACGCTTGCAATTGACAAAGGCGTCGTATCTATCAGCGGGTATATTATTTCCGAGACCCAGAAAAAGGCTGCCATAGAAATTGTCACATCAGTCAAAGGAGTAACATCGGTCGTTGAAGATATCCACGTGGTTGACTACAAGGCATATAAAGAGAAGATGTAACTTTTTGCTACGGTAGTTGACGGATCCGGTCATATAAGGGGGCGAGCAGGGCGCTGTCGAAGCGTATTCCTTCTCGCCCCTTGCCGATTTCAAGCCCCTGTTCAATGCCATGAAAATCTGAACCTGCCGTCATCAACAAGCCGTGCTCCCCGGCAGTACGCCTCAGGAATTCAATTTCAAGAGGCCACCCCATATTGTTGTAAACCTCAATACCATCCAACCCCAACCCTTGCAGCGCAGCTATTACTGAGCCAAGCATATCCAGATCTTTGGTTACGCTGGTCGGATGCGCGAGTACGGCAACGCCACCGGTACGGTGTATTTCAGCAATCGCCTCAGCCATCGGCCAATAGCTTTTGGGAACATTGCACGGCCCCAGATAGCGCTGGAAGGCATCTTCGACAGAATCTACATACTTCAGCTCCAGCAAGGCACGGGCGATATGCGGGCGGCCAATCGCGTCACGGGCAAAGGCAAGGACACTCTTGCGGTCTATTGCCGCACGCCCTTCAGCAAGCAAGCAGGCATTCACCCGCTCAAGAATTTCATCATTTCGACCTTCTCGACGCTGCCGAAAACCATCCAGGCTCAACAGGAACCGATCATCCCGATAATCAATACCATAGCCGAGGAGATGAACATCCGTCCAACCCTCAAACTGGACGGAAAGCTCAATGGCCGGAAGCACATCTATACCGGCAACGGCGCCGGCAACGGTAGCCTCTTCAACGCCTGCGACGGAATCATGGTCGGCAATTGCGATCACCGCAACATTTTGGTTTGCTGCAAGCGCTACAAGCTCGGAAGGGGTAAAAGCGCCATCGGAAAAACTGGAGTGGATATGCAGGTCAATGTTCATGGCAGGCATTCTAACGCGACCTGACAAAAAAGTAAAACCGCTATTGCAGAGCTACCATGCTTAGGATAGAATTCAGTCCATGAACCCGGCTGACATCCATACCATTATCGCCACTCTGCGCGATGAATACAAAAACTGGCAGACTCCGGCCGTAACCATTGTTGCCCACTGCAATGGCAGCCCTTTCAAGGTTCTTATTTCCTGCATCATTTCGCTGCGTACCAAGGATGAAGTGACGGCACGTGCGTCAGCCCGGCTTTTTGCGCAGGCTGCAACTCCCGAGGCAATGGTGAAGCTCACGGTGGAAGAAATTTCCCAACTGATCTATCCAGCCGGTTTTTACCGCACGAAAGCGGCACAGATTGCTCTTTTATCGCAACAGCTGGTCGATGACTACCATGGTATTGTACCGGACGACATCGATGAGCTGCTCCGTTTCAAAGGAGTCGGACGCAAAACCGCCAACCTGGTTATGACTCTTGGTTTCGGCAAGCCGGGGATATGCGTGGACACCCACGTCCACCGGATCTGCAACCGCCTTGGCTATGTGGTGACCAAAAACCCTGACGACACTGAAAAAGCCTTGAGGAAGCAACTGCCTGCCGAATACTGGATCGAGATCAATGACCTGCTGGTCGCTTTCGGACAAAATCACTGTCACCCGGTATCGCCCCGCTGCTCAACCTGTAAAGTTGCACAGTGGTGTAACCGGGTTGGTGTAACAGTGTCGCGCTAACACACTAAACTCGATAAAAAAATTGCTAATTATCGTATTTGATTATTGCCAGCTGACAAAAACTCATATAAATTGAAACACTATTTTATATTCTGCCACCAATAGGAGGTATCGCATGTTACAAAAAATAGGATTTATCGGACTTGGTACGGTCGGCCGTCATATGGCAACAAACCTGGCCAAAGGAAGTTACGAGCTGACGGTTTATGATACTGAGCTGGCAGTAGTAAAGGAACTTGTTGCGGCAGGTGCCAAGGAGGCAGGCTCAGCACTTGAAGCTGCCAAGGGACGAGACCTTGTTATCGCTATTGTCCCTGAAGGTGATGAGTTGGGACCTCTCTTTTTCGGCGACAAAGGAATCATCGCCGGTATCGATAGCGGAACGATCCTGGCTGACATGGGTTCACACTCTCTTGAAACCACCATGAAACTTGCTGAAGAATGCGCAAAAAAGAATGTGCCCTATCTGGATGCACCGGTATGGGGCAGCAAAGACCATGCAGTAAACGGACTTATGACCATCATCACCGGCGGAGATCCCGCTTTGGCCGGTAAATGCCGCGAACCATTCTCTTTCTTCGGACTTAACACAATTCATGTCGGCCAGATCGGCGATGCCACAAAAATGAAGTTTATCGTCAATCTGGTGCAGGCCGAACTGGTACAGGTACTGGCCGAAGGCCTGGTTTTTGGCGAGAAAATGGGCTTCAATGCCGACAAGATTCTGGAAGTTCTCGATACCCGCGGCGTTGCCTCGCCGCTGTTCCATCAAAAAGGGCGCGCCATGGCCCGCGGCGACTTCTCCCGCAGCCTTGCCCTCAAATATGTCAACGACCAGATGCATATGGTCATGAATGCCGCCCGGCTCGTAGGGCTGAAGTTGCCTGCTGCCGAATCAGCCAGCAAGGTATATCAGGCAGGGGTTGATGCCGGGCTTGGTGAAGAGGATTTTTCCGCCGTCATCAAAGTTCTGCGCAAGTAAATCCGAAAGCGAATAATTTCTGCACCAGGCGTCCAATCCAATTGGGCGCCTGTTTTTTTGAGGGACGTTACAATGATTGTTCTCGGCATAGACCCCGGATCACGCATAACCGGCTACGGTATCGTAGAAAAAGCTGGAAACCGTTTGGTCCATATTGACAATGGTGCAATATTCACCGACACGGCAGCTGATTTCCCCGGCCGATTGAAACAGATCTTTGATGGACTGCTGGAGATCATTGCCCAGTACAAACCTGACCAGGTAGCCGTTGAGAATATTTTCTTTTCCACCAACGCCCAGAGCGCCCTCAAACTGGGGCAGGCCCGCGGCGCCGCAATCGTGGCAGCGGTGCATTGCGGCCTTCCGGTCGCAGAGTACACCGCATTACAGGTTAAGCAGGCCGTGGTTGGCCAGGGACGGGCGGAAAAAGCACAGGTGCAGAAAATGCTCAAGGCGCTGCTCGGCCTACCGGAAACTGCCCAGGCTGACGCCTCTGACGCGCTTGCAGTCGCTATCTGCCATATCAATTCATACGGGCTCAAACAACTTTCCGCCGGCAACGGCAGTTCTAAACGGCAAAAAACATCCTGGAGGGATATGAAACTATGATCGCACTACTTACAGGCCTGATCGCCCACAAATCACCTGACCATATCATTCTCGATGTGCACGGGGTTGGTTACCGGGTTCACATCCCCTTTTCAACCTACTATGAGCTCCCGGAGGAAGGTGGCACCGCAACACTTCATATCCACACCAGCGTCAGAGAAGACGCGATACTGCTCTACGGCTTCCGGACCCAGCTGGAAAAATCATTCTTCCAGTTGCTGATAAACGTTTCCGGTGTCGGTCCCAAACTGGCCCGCGACATTCTCTCCAACATTCAGCCCGGCCCGTTGGCCCAGGCATTGGCGCAGGGCGACCTGGCAAAGCTCTCGACAATACCGGGAATCGGCAAAAAAACGGCGGAACGGCT
>MGZJ01000060.1:17613-18649 GCA_001802645.1 Geobacteraceae bacterium GWC2_53_11
TGTCATCGCTTCCAGCCGTCGATGCACGGGAAATCCCTGCTAACGACGTAAGCGAGGACGTCCTGTCGGCACTGCTCAACCTTGGCTATAAAGAGCCGCAGGTACGCAAAGCTCTGGCGGGACTTGATGCAAGCGGAGATGTTTCCGTGGAAGTTCTGCTGAAGCAGGCGTTGAAGACGTTAATGAGGTAGCGGAAACAAACTGAAACAGTGGAGTGACGATGTTTGTATATTGTAGCCTCGAAGAGCTGTCGCCGGAAACCGCATGGAACAGCGGCGGTGTCTCCATCCGTGGTGGTCGCGGCAAGGAAGGCTTGACCCAGAAGCAGCTTGCCGAACTAACCGGCATTGCCCAGCATCACATCAGCGAGATGGAAAACGGCAAGCGGCCTATCGGCAAGGAAACCGCCAGGAAGCTGGCAGCAGCACTAAATATTGATTATCCGGTTTTTCTGTAAGGCGAAGGAAGGCCGTGTATAGAAATGAGTAAAGGGGCTGTGATGGATACAGCCCCTTTGCTATATGGTATGAAACAGAATTTAGTTACTTCGTAACCTTCGGACTTGATCGGAGATTAAAAAAGCGGATAAAGATGTCGAGGACATTTTAAGTCAAGTGGGGGGGGCAAAGGTTACCAAAATAAATTACAACAAAAAAAGGAGCTACGACATAAGCCGTAACCCCTTTAATTTGCTGGTTGGTGAGATTGGAATCGAACCAGCGCCCCCCTGCTCCCAAGCCTTTGAATCCTGGGAACATATGCTGAATAGCATTCTCTGAAGGAATGGCAGGAAAATGCTCAAAATTTGATACCCATAGAGGGCGTTACGCAGAACCACCCCACAGGATTTCTTTCACGGTTGGCAGCGAGTTATAGGTGGTGCAGGGTTAACACCGCTCCTGGGCATTCTTTACTGCTGTTGGTGTCCAGGCTCCTGCTTTGCCCCTGAGTGTAAGAATGTTTTCTGGTTCAGATCCCTGGCGATACCATGCAGACTCATACCGCCGTCAGCCAGTTCTTTTATTTTAGGCACTAC
>MGZJ01000060.1:18668-37497 GCA_001802645.1 Geobacteraceae bacterium GWC2_53_11
CACGCCCTTTCTCTGCTGCTGCGCTATTGAGGCTCTGGGGGCTGCCCAATACCTTCCCCCGTGCCTTGGCAGCTTGTAGGGCTGACTTTGTTCGCTGGGAAATCATCTCCCGCTCATGCTCTGCTACTGCTGCCAGGATATGTATGGTGAATTTGTTAGCTGCTGGCATATCAACTGCGATGAACTCAATACCACTCTTCATGATGGAGCCTATGAAATGGGAATCACGGGATAGACGGCCTAGCTATGCAATCACCAGTGTTGCCCCTGTCATCTGGCAGTGCTGCATGGCTGTTGATACCCTGATGTATCCTACGAATTTGCCGTTTGCCATTGTCAATTACCTTCTATATAAATACACTGCACGAACATTTACTGTATTTATATATATGAATGTGAATGCAGTCAACATAAGTTTTCTCCTTCAAAATCTTTTATGGATATTCAAGGGCTAGTATAATCTGCTATAAATGATGAGTTGCTACTTCAAGACGGAATATAAAAAAGTGCTAAAATAGCTCATAATCCGGTCAATTGAAATCCATTTACCGTTGTATAGCATTGATAAGGTGGCCAGTTTGATGAATTGTTTCAAAATAGTGGGAGTCAACTGTTTCATATTACTAGTTCTCCTTGGCATTATTGAAGTCGGACTCCGAATGGCGCATTTCCCATTCAGTTCCAGCTGGAATCCTTCTGAAAACGCAATAGCAGAATTCGATAAAGAGCTGGGATGGAAATATAGTGCGAATCTGAATAGATCAGTTCACTTCGGTAGTAGCGAGGCAATGGTCTATACAGATGCAAATGGGATTCGTATTCCATCACCAGGGTTTAATCTTTCGTCGAAGAAGCCTTCGATACTTTTTGTCGGCTGTTCATACACAATGGGACACGGACTGTCTTATTATGAAAATTTTGTTGGCCAACTGGGTGCGTACGTTGGTATACCTTATCAGGTTGTTAATTTGGGGGTGCAGGCGTATGGAACTGATCAAGCCTATATAGCGCTGAAAAAGTTTGTCCCAAGATTCAATACAAAGATTGTAGTATATACCTTCATCGGAGACCATATTTCACGGAATGGCGTTACCGACCGAAGACTAATATTGCCCAATGCACATATGATTGGGACAAAACCTCTGTTCGAGCTTTCTGGGGATGACCAGATACGACTAGTTAAATCTGCAAAACGTTATGAAGATTATTGGAATTCATACTTACTTGATGCCTTGAAATTATCATTACTCAATCAGATTGGTCTTTACCCTCCTTACCCAGAAGAACTCACTATACGCTTGATTCAGCATATGGAGAAATATTGTAAAGAACGTGGCATTCTCTTTGTCCTTCTCAACTGGCGAAAAACACCAAACGATTACAGCAGGTTCAGCAAATTCAGCATAAATTGCATCGACACTCTTGAACACGCCCCACCAAATTGGAAATATATGAGTGAATCAGTTGATTGGCATCCCAATTCCGAAGCAGGTATACATGTTGCTCGTTTATTAAGAGACTATATAAAATTTAAGAGTAAATTGACCTTACCCCTTCAGTAGTACCAGTTTTAACTTAGGTTTTTCGGTCTTTTGTTCTTTTTCAAATATTCTAGCAAACTCAGTTGGTGCCAGGCCATTTAGTGAACTGTGCGGCCTTTCCGAATTGTAATCTAGTCGCCAAGTTTCAATGATTTTTTGGGCGCTGTGTAAATTGACGAAGACATTGTCGTTCAGGCATTCATCACGGAATTTACCGTTGAAACTCTCGATGTATGCGTTTTGCGTTGGCTTGCCTGGCTGAATAAATCTGAGCTTTACGTTGTTGTCAAAAGCCCATAAATCAAGTGCTTTGCTGATGAACTCGGGGCCATTATCGACCGTTATGGCTTCAGGAAGCCCACGGGTCAGGGCAATTCGCTCAAGTACCTTGGTCACCCGTTTTCCTGTCAGCGAGTGATCAACTTCAAGTACGGGACACTCTCGGCTAAGGTCATCAACTACGGTTAACACTCGGAAGCGTCTGCCGTTGTAGAGGCTGTCAGATACGCAATCCATAGACCAGTGTTGGTTGATCCGTTCCGGCCTATCCATGCCCCCCCTGAGGTGACTGATACGTTTCTTGCGTTTCTTCAGGCGAAGCGAAAGGCCTTCTTCTGATAAACTGGCGTAACACGAAATAAAAGAGCCGGGAACCTTTAAACAGGAATCCCGGCTTTTCTGTTTTTAGATACCAAAAGTCACTTTTGAAGTCACTTTTTAAAAAGTACACAAAAAAGGGATTACAGAAAAATCTGTAACCCCTTGAAATTGCTGGTCGGTGAGACTGGAATCGAACCAGCGACCCCCTGCTCCCAAGGCAGGTGCGCTACCAGGCTGCGCTACTCACCGACGAAAGAATGACTGTATAACATGACCCCACCCGTTACGCAAGATAATAATCACTTTCCCGACATTTCCCTGTCAACTGATGCACGCCATTCCTTCACCAGGCCATCGTAGGTAACATTATAATCTTTCAGCGCCGCTGCAACCGAGTCATCAAAGGTACGTCCATTTCCCAGGCTGGACAGTATCTGCCTGACCCGGTGCCAACCATAGGTGGTGACCATATAATTAACCAGTGCATAACTCTGCTGATAGGCTAACGCTGCTGCGGAGGTGGAAAAGTCACTGAAATTAGCTTCGAGTTTTCTGAAGTCCACCAATGTCCCCGCACGGGCGGCACGTCCAAATGCCGGGAGCGGCCGGTTATACTGCATCCGGCCAAACATTTCGGCAATCCCCTCATTAAGCCAGAGCGGACAATTGCCGCGGGTCAACTCGAAGACAACCACGTGGGCATACTCGTGATACAGGACACCGCGCATCGCAGGTGTTATCTCAGTTAATGCACCAAAAGGGAGACGGATCTTCCCGTCATAAACTCCACCTGACCAGTCAGGTGAATCGGTAACCGTCTTAAAATCCGCCCGTTTATAAATACCGACCGGAACCCGTGCCTCCGGAAACAGCCCAAGCTCCGCACCGACAAGATTGGCCGCCGACTCAAGAACATCAAGGATAGCCAGGGCGAACGCCGTATCCACACCGGGATCGTAGGTAAGATCAAAACGCGAGCTGTGCCCCCGATCCATCCCGGCTTCTACCGTATTTTCCTTGCGCCCCTTTTCCAGCAACTCAACGATTTCCTTGCGCCCCGGAGATAGTTTAAGTGCCTGTTCCCACAGCTCCAGTGCCTGCTGACGGTTGTCGGTTTCAAACTGCACTAGCCCGAGGTAATACAGCACCTCAACGGAGTCCTGTTTGAGTCCCCTCGCCCGCTCAAGCTCATAGCGGGCCACGTCATATTTTTTCAAATGATAGTTGCTGATGCCGCGCAGCAGAGCATAGCCTGCTTCTTCCGGATAGAGTTCCTGAGCCTTGATGAAGTTTTCATCGGCCTTTTCATAGCGTTTCTGTTTGAAATGCTGATGCCCGAACGCCGCATAGCCTTCGGCAAGGTTCCGTTTAAAAACGGTGTTGAGAGGAAAAAGCAGGTAGGCTTCCCGTAACTGTTCAATGCCCTTTTCATACTCCCCGCGCATCAACAGTTCACGGCCGTAGCCGCTACGCAGAACCGGGTCACTGTCAATCGGCTCGGCAACAGCGATCGCTGACAGCAGAAGCACCATGAGGGATACACTACAGAGCCACCTGACTACATGCTTTGTAAACAGTATCATTGGCCGGCGAGAAATGTGCGCAAAGACGAGGTTATTCCGGCGGGATCAAGCCCCAGCATGGCGCGCAGTTCATGCTGCTCACCCTGGGGAATATAGGAGTCGGGATAGCCGAGACGCAACACCCGCACCCCGGTCAGACCGCGCTGTTCAAGCAGCTCCAAAACAGCAGAGCCGAAGCCGCCTTGCAGCGCGTTTTCCTCAATGGTTATCAAAACCCCGCATTTTTTCGCCAGCGCCATTACCAGCTCTTCATCAAGCGGCTTCACAAAACGGGCATTGACGACCGTCAGCGCGAGACCCTCCGCATCCAGAGTTGCAGCAGCTTCCATGGCCGGATGCACCATCGTGCCGAGGGCAAGGATTGCCGCGGTACTCCCTTCACGCAGCAGTTCGGCACGTCCAACCGGAAGAATTTCAAGAGCCTGATCCAGTGCAACTCCGTATCCGTTGCCGCGTGGATAGCGCACCGCAGCAGGAGTTCCAAGATTGATAGCGGTAGCCAGCATGTGCTGCAGCTCGTTTTCGTCTTTGGGGGCCATCAGGGTCAGGTTGGGCAGGTGGCGCAGATAGGAGAGATCAAAGGCGCCGTGATGGGTGGGGCCATCATTACCGACCACCCCGCCGCGATCTATGGCGAACGTCACCGGCAGGTTTTGCAGGCAGACATCGTGGCAGACCTGATCATAGGCCCGCTGCAGGAAGCTGGAGTACACGGCAAACACCGGCCGGTACCCGCCGGCTGCCAATCCGGCGGCAAAGGTGACACCATGCTGTTCGGCAATACCCACATCAAAAAAACGCTCCGGGAATTCCTTGGCAAACCCGGTCAGACCGGTGCCGTCCGGCATGGCTGCGGTAATAGCTGCAATCCGGTCGTCTTCGGCTGCCAATTTGCACAATGCGCTGCCGAAAACCGCCGTGTAGGAAGCCGCCCCTCCCTTCCCCTTCAGCACCTTGCCGGTCTCGATTTCGAACGGTCCGACCCCGTGGAACAACGACGGGTTGTTCTCGGCAGGTTTATATCCCATCCCTTTTTTTGTCAGGACGTGAATGAGCACGGAGTTATCGAATTTTTTCACATTTTCGAGCGTTTCGATCAGTGCCGGCAGATCGTGCCCATCCACCGGTCCGATGTACTCGAACCCGAAAGCCTGGAACAGCATGCCGGGGGTAAATAACCCTTTGAACGACTCCTCCATCTTGCGGGCGACATGAAGGACCCCCTTGCCTATTTCCAGACGCTTGAGAAACGACTCGGTGCTCTTTTTGAAACGATGGACAAATTCACTCGACGCCGTACGTGACAGAAAGGTAGAGAGGGCACCGACATTTTCGGCAATCGACATCTCGTTATCGTTCAGGATAATAATCAGATCCTTATTGAGGTGGCCGGCATGGTTGATCCCCTCATACGCCATACCGCCGGTCATGGAGCCGTCGCCAATAACCGCAATAACCTTGCTGGTGCGACCGTCAAGGTCACGGGCAACCGCAAAGCCAGTAGCAGCGGATATGGAGGTGGAAGAATGGCCGACATCAAAGACATCATGTTGCGATTCGTGACGCTTGGGAAAACCGCTGATACCGTTCAGGGTGCGGAGCGTATCAAATCTGTCGCGCCGGCCGGTCAGCAGCTTGTGTGCGTAGGCCTGATGCCCCACATCCCAGACGATCTTGTCAGCCGGCGTGGTAAAAACCTTGTGCAGGGCAATCGTCAACTCCACCACTCCCAGAGAAGGGGCCAGATGACCGCCATTAGCGGCACAGGTCTGGATAATAGCCTGCCTCAGGTCATCGGCAAGTTCCGGGAGCCGGGAAGCCGGAAGACGTTTAAGATCGTCAGGTGAATTTATTGTTTCAAGGATTGACATGCCTAGGCCTTATTTCATTCGGTGAAGTTCAGTTTTTGCGTTGCACGATGTAGCGGGCAATTTCCCGGAGCGGGTCAGCCTCCGCGCCAAAGATATCCAACGCCTTCAGCGCCTCATTCATCATCGATTCGGCCTCTTCCCTGGCGGCAGCCATACCCATGACAGCAGGATAGGTAGCCTTGCCGCGGGCTTCGTCACTTCCGGCATCTTTGCCGATTTCCTCAGTCGTCCCGACGATATCGAGAATATCGTCGGCGATCTGGAATGCCAGCCCCGCAGCTTCGCCAAACCGGGTAATCCCGGCAAGCTGCTGTCCCCCTGCACCGCCAAGAAGTGCTCCGGCCACCACCGAAGCCTTGATCAGCGCTCCGGTTTTATGGGTATGAATATACTGGACCGTCGGTAGATCGATATCATGGCGCCCTTCGCTCTCCATATCGACCACCTGTCCGCCAACCATGCCGTAGGAGCCGGCACAGGTAGCAATCTCATGAAGTACCGCCAGCAGTCCGGCAGGTTCGCCTCCGCCTGAATAGCGCGGATCGCTCGTAAGCTTGAATGCTTCCGTCAGAAGGGCATCACCGGCCAGAATCGCAATTGCCTCGCCGAACACCTTGTGGTTCGTCGGGTTGCCGCGCCGGAAGTCGTCATCATCCATGGCCGGCAGGTCGTCATGGATCAGGGAATAGGTGTGAATCATCTCCATGGCACATGCGGCCGGGAGGGCGCGCTCCGTATCGCCACCCACCGCCTGGCAGGCGGCCAGCAGCAGGATCGGCCGGACCCGCTTGCCGCCGGCAAAAACCGAGTAGCGCATAGCCTTGTGAAGAGTGTGGGGCAACTCCGTTTCCTTGGGCAAAAACCGGTCAAGCGCCGCATCAACCCGGGCGCACTGTTCTTTCAAATATACTTTCAGATCCATCAAAGGTTCCCTTCCTCAGTTTTCTCCGGATTCAAACGGTTCCCGTTTCAAGCTGCCATCCTTCTGTTTCAGAAGGATTTCAACCCGGCGCTCGGCATCATCAAGTCTGCCGGAACAGAAGGCGGCATGCTTAACCCCCTCTTCAAAGACTTTCAGAGAGTCTTCCAGCGTCAACGAACCGGTTTCGAGGCGTTTTACGATTTCTTCCAGCTTTTTGAGGGATGCTTCAAATTTATCGGTAGCCATATGGTATCTCTCGCAGGGTAAGTTGTGTGATTGTATATGGGTATGCCGGCAGACGTCAAGTTTTGCCCGATTCAACGGACTCTACCCGGCAGGAAGCCAGCCCCCGGTGGAGTCTCAGCTGTAGCTGTTCGCCAATGGCCAGCAAGGCAGCGTCGGTCACAACCGTTCCGTCACCGGCACGGGCTGCTATGGCATAACCCCGGGCAAGCGTCCTGAGCGGAGACAGCACCTCCAGGCGTGCGGCATTGTCTCCGAATTTCTGCCGGACTGCCTCCAGCCGCTGGTCCAGCGCCCCCTCAGCCCGTACCGTCAGGAGCATAATCTGTTGCCGCAAGGACTCGACCCTTCCATGGGGATCATTATGCTGTAATGCCTGGTAAAGGTGCACAAAGCGGTCGCGGCGACGGGAGACCGCCACATGCAGCGCCATATCAAGTCTTCCGCTCAGATCGTCCACCCTTAAGGCAAGGTGTCCCAGCATGGTGCGTGGATCGTGCAGAGACCGGCGCAAAGCGTCCAGCCGGCTGGAACGTGTCATCAACAAGATTTCTATCGCGCGGCGCAAGCGATGGGACAGAGTGTCAATCTGACCGCGCAGATCTTCGGCACTGGCAATCACCAGTTCGGCAGCCGCCGACGGCGTCGGTGCCCGCAGGTCGGCGACAAAATCGCAGATGGTCCAGTCGGTTTCGTGGCCGACCGCAGAAATAACCGGAATTTTTGACCGATAGACCGCCCGGGCCACCACCTCTTCATTGAATGCCCACAAATCCTCCAAAGAGCCGCCGCCGCGGCCGACCAGCAGGATATCCACCTCAGCCATCCGGTTCATGTCGTCAATGGCACGGGCAATTTCCAGCGCCGCCCCCTCCCCCTGTACGCGCACCGGGTACAGCAGCACCTCCAGCGAGGCAAAGCGGCGCTTCAGTACATTGATAATGTCATGGATGGCGGCGCCGGTCGGCGAGGTAATTACGCCGATCTTGCGGGGAAACCGGGGCATGCTGACCTTGTGCGCGTCGGCAAACAGCCCTTCTCCAGCCAGCTTTTCTTTCAACTGTACAAATGCGGTCTGGAGGGCGCCGATCCCGGCAGGCTCCAGATATTCGCATATCAGCTGATATTCGCCGCGCTGGTCGTACACCGAAATACGTCCCCGGCAAATCAGCGCCATGCCGTCAGTCAGCCGGAACTTAAGATTCTTGACAGCGCTTTTGAACATCACACAGCGCAGCTGGGCTCCGGCATCCTTGAGGGTAAAATAGCAATGGCCGGAAGAGGGGTAGGAAAGGTTCGATACCTCACCCTGCACCCAGAGCTGCTCGAAGTTTTCTTCAAGCACCCCGCGCAGCAGAGCGGTGAGGCGACTTACCGAAAGAATTGTTTTTTCAGAGAAGATATCCACTAATACGTACTCAAAACTTTAATAATCATCCGAAGATCCGCCGCCGTCAAAATCGCCCCCACCGCCGGAGAAGCTGTCGTCGCCACCTGACGAACTGCCGCCACCTCCGCCGTAAAAACCGCCTCCCCAGCCGCCACCCCAACCGCCGAAGCCGCCACCGCCGCCTCCGGCAAAGAGAGACGAAACGATTTTGCTCAGGAGCAGCCCCGCCACAAGGCCTCCAACCGCCAGAAGCAGGAACGTAACCAGCCCCAGAGCGGGAAATGCCAGGTACGTCGCCAGCGGAAAACCGACCGCACCGGCCGCACCGCCAAGATAGCGCGAAAACAGCCCAAGTACGGCAATCGCAACCACTGCACCCAGCAGCATGACAGCAAACGACGGGCTAGACGTTTTGGCAACATGGTTCCGGGCAGGTTGTCCGGTCCCCTTGAATTCACCTTTTGTTGCGGCGATAATGCCGTCAACACCTGCGGCAATGCCCTGATCATAGTTGCCGGATTTCAGGTGGGGGCGCATGACATCCCGGATGATTCTTCCCGCCGTTATGTCGGGGAGGACCCCTTGCAACCCCATGCCGACTTCAATGCGAACCTTGCGTTCCGCCTGGGCGATGATCAGCAGTACGCCATTGTCCCTACCCTTCTGCCCAATCTTCCACGCTTCGGCAACCCGGATCGAGAACCGGTCGATATCATCACCCTGTAGTGACGGCACGGTAAGAACGACCACCTGGTTGGATGTCTCCCGCTCGAACGCAGCCAGTTTCTGCTCCAGCTGTTGTTGAGATTCAGGCGAGAGCATCCGCGCCAGATCCGTTACCCTCCCGGTCAGCGGCGGTGCTTCAAGCGCCGCAAGCTGGCCGGGAAAAAGAAACAGGGCAACTATCAGAAGAAGGTATCTCAGACTCATCGAGTTCGCCGGGATTACATCAGAACTTGACTTTAGGCGCCACCTTGGCACCCTCTTCCGCCTTGAAAGCCTCTTTGCGCTGAAGATGCAGGATCAGCGAATTGGTCAAAGAGTTCGGGAAGGTACGGATGCTGGTATTGAATACCTGTACCGAAGCGTTATAGCGTTCGCGGGCAACATTGATGCGGTTTTCGGTGCCCTCCAGCTGTTTTTGCAGATCCAGGAAGTTCTGGTTGGCCTTCAGATCCGGGTATTTTTCAACGACCACCATCAGCCGGGACAGAGCGCCGGACAGCTCTCCCTGAGCCTGCTGAAACTTGTTCAGGCTGGCCGGGTTATTGAGCACATCTTTGGTTACCTGCATGGAACCGACCTTGGCGCGTGCTTCCGTAACCGCCTTGAGCGTATCAGCTTCATGCTTGGCGTACCCCTTTACCACCTCGACGAGATTGGGGATCAGGTCGGCCCGCCGCTGATAGGACGACTCCACATTACCCCAGGCCGCAATAACCGCCTCCTCATTAGCCTGCATGACGTTGTAGCCGCACCCTGACAACAAGGCGAAAGCGGTCATCAACAAAAATCCGGTAACGATTCTTTTCATAATGTTTCCTCCGTATTACACATAGTTGACGGTTGAGCCCGTTCTTCCCTGCCGTAGAATATTTTCATCCCGGTCAAAACTATATTGCAGACCAGCGGAGTGATATTAGCCAGAATCAGCGGCAAGTCGTTAATAAGAATACCGTATAGCATCCAGAGTGCAACGCCGAACGCCAGCAGGAGCGGCTGCCAGATTGAAATATCCCGGACATGGCGGGTTTTCAGCGTTTTTACAACCTGGGGGATAGAGGCGATACTGGTGAATGCTCCGGCCACAAGTCCTATGGTCGTTGCACTCACGAGCGCTTCCTCCCGTCGAAGGCCGAACTGGCCCAGTCGATCTGGGTCAGCATGCCGCGCAGCACGGTAACCTCGCGACTGTCAAGATTTGCCCGAAAGAATATCCGCCTGAGCGAACGCATCATATGCTCCGGATTCTGCTCGTTCAGAAAGCCAATCTTATCCAGCGTCGCATGAAAGTGGGTGAACAGCGTCTCCATCTCTTCAGATTTTGCCAGTTCCAGGGGGCGACCTCCCCCTGGAGAGTCGGAAGCCTTACCCAGTTCATAGCAAAAGAGCAGTACGGACTGAGCCAGATTGAGTGAGCCGTATTCAGCGGAGGTCGGGATGGTGGCGTGCCAGCGGCAAAGCGCAAGTTCATCGGTCGTCAGACCGTTATCTTCCCGTCCGAAAATGAGTGCCGCGCGACAATCCGGGGCGACCTGCTCTCTGAAGCGTCCGGCAACTTCCGGCGGAGAAAGGATCTCCTGGCGATATTTACCGTGACGTCGGGTCGTACCGACCGTCAGGGTACAGTCGGCAATGGCTGATGCCAAGTCAGGAAAAACTAACGCAGACTCAAGCAGATCACGCGCGGCAACGGCAAACTTCAGCGCTTCCGGATGAAAACGGTCGCAGCCGTTGACAATCCGTAACTGGGTAAGCCCCATATTTTTCATGGCCCGGCATGCCATGCCGATATTGCCGGGAGACTGCGGTTCAACAAGAATTATTATGATGTCTTTGTTCAAGAGGATGTCCTTCGTGAAATTTGTATGACGCGGATCCGGGCCAGACGATCCCTGGCAGGCTTTTTCAGCTTCCAGACATGCCAGGCATGGCCGCACCACGCCATGAAAATAAAAGCGAATAGAATCAGCACAAGGTACTGTTCATAATTACTAACGTTGTCCAGCACCAGTGAAGCGCTCTTGCCGAACAGGTATCCGCCGAGAGAAAAAGCAGCAGCCCAGATCAGAGCACTGACAAGATTTATCCAGAGAAATGTGCGGGGAGCAAGATTGGTTATACCGAGAATTATGGGAAGAACAATTCTAAACCCATAGGTAAAGCGGGAGATGAAAGCGACATAATTCCCATACTTTTCAATCATTTTCAACGCTTCACGAAACTTTTTGGCTATGGAGTGAAAACGTTTGAGAAGCCCTCTCCCCTTGAAGCGGCCAAGGTAGAAATAACACTGGTCACCAAGAAAAGAGCCTGCCCAGGCGGTACAAATAACCCCTAACACGTTAAGATACCCTTGAAAAGCAAGAAAACCGGCCAGCAGCAGGATCGCCTCGCCCTCCAAGAACGTACCGAGAAACAGAACCCAGTATCCGTGGAGCTCCAGGTATTCTTTGAGTATCTGCTGTACGTGCACTGTCAGCCCTTGATAAGAGTACTAAACCTGAAGAACAGAATTCGTACGTTAGAAACGTACTAAACGGCAAGGCGGCCGGCAATCTCGGATTTCATGAGATCAATCATTTCATCAATGCGCGCATGCGCATCGCTGGCCAAGGCATCAGATTCAACCAGGGCAAGAAATTGCGTAAGCTTTGCATCATCAAGTAACTGTGAAGAACCGCCCCGCTCCTTGATTCTTTTTTCAACGATCGCACGTCCTGCCCTCGAAAGATAAGCCGCTGCAATTTCAGACAGATCGTCAACCAGCTCAAGCAGCTTCTGTTCGCTGACAGACGAGACAACAGAACCGGCAGCTACTGCTGCCTCTTTCGGCGCCAACGCCGCATTGCGCGACCGGGCAGATTCCCACAGCTTCTCCAGATTAACCATCTGCAACAAATCATATTGCATCAACTCTTCCAGAGTTTTGGTGGAACATACTTCCAGCCGCGCGCCGGGCAAAGCGGCAACTTTACGCGATTCATCAGGAGAAGAGCCAATCGCTGCCGCTCCATCATGATAAAAACCGATGGGTAGACCATCCTTGTAAAAAATCATTGCCGAGCGATCGGACGTATAAAAACGTACAACCCCATTGGCATTTTGCCCCTTCACGCGAGCCAACACACTCTTCATATCAACTTGCCGCACCTCTTCACCGTTGAACATGCGGGAGCCAAGCGCCAGAGCATGGGCGCAAACAGCGAGATCAGCAGTCATGCGGTACACGTTGATTTCACCCCCGGCCAGGATAACCTTGTCAAACAAAAGAACGAGTGCTTCAAAGCCGGTCTTGTCCCGGCCATTGTCACTACTGAGAGCGCACAGAAGTTTTCCCTTGGCAAAAATGCCGTAGAATTCAAATTTCGGCGCAATATACTGAAAATATCCCGTAAACCCGCCTTTGCCGAGCTTTTCAAGAACTTCAGGCACAACAACCTTACTGGCAGCTATTTTTTCGTAGAGCGGATTTGCTTTCGGCAGGAAACGCATCCTACATCCTCCAGTTAATAATATGACTCTCAATCAGAGACACGCACAGTTCAACCATAACGAACAGTTCCGGTCAGGGAAGCACCGTAAAGTATTTTCGGGGCTATGTCAAAGCAAAATGAAACCGTATAAACCGCCGAATATCCTAATATAACCAAGATATTAAGCTTGACAACAGGTGGCTCTTACAGTAGCTTTTATCCCTTTCAGAGTCATTAAATGTTCACTAGATTTGATTATGCGTTTCTGCTTGAGGAAACATAAATGGCGGTTGTTACAAAAAAAGACAAACTGATTGAAGAGGCTCAAAAGTCTGCGGCACGCGGTCAGTTTGATAAAGCCGCCAAAGCTTATGAGCAGATTCTGGAACTGGAGCCAAACGCAATCAACCTTCGCCAGAAACTGGCCGAGCTGTTAATCAAGTGCGGACGCAGCGACGATGCCCGTAAAGAGTTTGAAACCATCGGAAAGCATTTTTCGAAAAACGGTTTTTATCTCAAGGCTATTGCCGTTTACAAACAACTGCAAAAACTTTTCCCCTCTGACATTTCATTATCCCTGACACTCGCCGAGCTCAACGAAAAACATGGCCTTGTGGCAAATGCGCTTTCCGAATACAAAACAGTCTATGCGTTTCACGAGAAGTCTGGCAATACCGTTGATGCTCTCGCCATACTCGACAGAATGCAGGCGGTTGATCCCCAGAATATTCCGATAAAAATCAAACTTGCAGAAGCGTATATTCTTCAGGGAAAGCTTGACCAATCATACTCTGTTTTTATGAAAACGGCCTCACTGCTGGTAGAGCGCAATGACTATGCAACCCTTTCCAAAATAAGTACCCGTGTGCAGCAGCTTTTTCCCGAGAAAGCGGATTTTTTACTTGAAGTACTCGCCGAGCAGATTGAGCTGGGAAATGCCTCCGCAACCATTGACAGCCTCCAGGGCCTTTTGCGCAGCAACCCAAAAAACAAACGGGTATGGGAACTCATCATACAGGCATATCAACAGGTTGGGCAACCCCAACGGGTCAAGATAGCCTGCCAGCATTTTCTGAATTTCTTCCCCGCGGAACCGGCAGCGATGCACGGCCTGATTGCTTCAGTCACAACTGAAAAACAGCTTTCCGAAGCACTTGAACTGCTCGGCAAGTACGAAACAGCCCTCATTTCTGCCAACTACCTCCCGCAACTTGAGCAGATTTACCATTCGCTGGACAAAATAGATCCGGTCAATATCAGAATTACGGAAGGCCTTATCAGGGTTGCGACCGCAGCTGGCAATGACACCGATGTCCGCTCGCTTACCGTAAAGCTGAAGTCACTCCATTCCGTTTCCGGGATAGCGGAATCATCCTCCCCTGAACCGGAAGCGCCGCCTGCCTATTTTGGAGACGCCTCTGCGGATACCAATGCAGTCGAGGACTCTCCTTTTTATGGTGACAGTTTTTCCGAAGAGATCGTTGCGGATTTCAATATTCCGGAGGAATCACTCGCCCCGGAAACGTCATCAGAGACAATGCCTTCTGGTGTAGAGGCAGAACTGCCTGAAGAGGATTTCGAAATTGACATCGATATAGATCTCGACTCCCCTTTCGACACGCAGGATGATGATATTTCGGCTGATTCATTTTCGTCTCCCGACAACTGGCTTGATTCCGTAGGCAAGTTATTTGATACCATCGACACGTCACCGAGAGGGGTCAAGTTCGGCAGCGAGATGGATAGCTCCGATGCCCAGTCTCACTTTGATTTGGGACAGGCTTTTAAGGAGATGGGTTTATACGATGAAGCTATAAATGAGTTTCGACAGGCGTCCCAGGATCCGGCGCGGCGGGTTGAATGTTTGATAATGCAGTGTATATGTTTAAGGGAGCGTGGCGAACTGGACAAGGCTGCTACCATGTTGCTGGCCCTCTTGAAACCGGGTCTGAGCGAGGAAGAGAGTTGTTCGGTAAAATATGAACTGGCAACCGGATATGAAGCCGCCGGAAGGGCTGAAGAAGCAAACATCCTCTTGAACGAAATAATGGCGGTGAATCCCGGTTTCAGGGATATCAGTTCCCGTATCAACGCGGCAAACATTACTGACTCGCTTGATTTTTCGGACGATGATCTGGACGGATTCGGACTAAAATAGATCACACTCGTAGTTATGATACCATCTGCGCTGAACATACCCTAAGGAGGAGTATCACATGAAAAAAACGCTATCTGCCATACTGTGTCTCGCTGTGTTGGGATGCATGCATTCGGCTGTTTTTGCTGCGGAACTGCTTGATGTCAAGCCGGTCGTTGCCGGGAATACCGTGTCGATTGAGATTTCAGCTGATATTGCTATGACGTATACCTATTATAAAGTGCCGGGGCAGGCCCGGGCGGTCGTGGACATCGCCGAAGCCGATCCGGAAAAAGTCGAGCCGCTGATTGTCGTCAACAAAGGTGCTGTTTCAAGCATCAGTGTCGATAAAGCCCAGATATCAGGCATTGTCGTCAGCAGGCTGATCTTCAATCTTGTTTCCGAAACGGATATTACCGTCAGTGCGTCTCCGGATCGCAAGCTGTTGACCGTAACTTTTGGCGGATCAGCAGCAGCGGCCGCTAAAACCGAACCAAAACCTCTACCCGTGCCGGAGCCGGTCGCAAAGGTTGAGCCACCGGTTCCTGCCCCGGTTGCACCGCCGGCAGCGACTGACAAAGCAGATGATCCGCTTGGGCTCGACGAGCCCGATGCAAAAGCGGCAGCACCGGTGGCAAAAACAACGGCATCAGTGGCAAGCGAAATCCCCCTTGCAGCAGCACCGATAGTAACCCGGGTTCCCAAACTTGAGCCCGTAGTGCCTGTCATGGCGGCGCCATCAAAACCATCGGCGTTGTCAATCAAGGAGATTGCATCCGGAGCAACATATATTGAAATCCGTGCGAATCAGGCTATTGCCGATTACAAATCCGCCATAATTGCCGGTCCCGAGCGCCTTGTGATTGATATTGCCGGTGCCAAAATCCAGCAAAAGGCAAAATCCGTTTCTATCAACAAATTCGGAATAACCAAAGCTCGCATCGGGGTGTCCCCAAAGAATATCCGTATCGTTATTGATTCAGGCAAAACTGCTTTTCCGAAACATACCATCACTAGTACTGAAGACGGACTTCGGATAAACTTCAAATAGTTTCAGATGCATAAAAACAAACCGGCCGGCCTGCTCATCATATCGCAGGCCGGCCGGTTCTGTTTTAGCCGAAAAGTTAAATAATTCCGGTTGATCAGTTTTCGGTCATAAAGTGCTGTTCATATAAATCTTCAAGGGACTGAAGATGGCGGCTCTCTTCCTGAAGGAGTTGCGCGAACAGCTTCCCCATCGGCGCTCCCGAACACCCGGTCGAAACCTTGCCGTAGAAATCCACCGCTCCTTTTTCCAGATGAATGGCATAGACAAGAGCCTCACGCACACCTGACTGCGGCCCAAGCTCCTGCTTGTCGAGCAGGTAATCAAGGTGCATGGTTGGAATCGGCGTATCAAGGTTTTCGCCGCCGTCCATACGGCCGTCCACCAGAGCTTTTTCCAACTGATGCTTGTGATTCAATTCATCCAGCGCGTTTTCGCGCAACAACTCCTTGGCTCCCTTGTTTGTCAACTGACGGATAGCAGCCAAATAAGTACGAAACCCTTCCTCTTCCATCGCAATCGCCATTTCAAGAGCAGCATCAAAGGTATAACAGACCTGATCGTCGCTCATATTATGCCTCCTGTTCGATCAGCTTGGCGGAGGTAATGAAAACCGGTTCCACCGGCACGTCTGAATGGCCGTTTTTAGTGCCGGTTTTCACCGCACGGATCTGATCAACAACATCCAGCCCTTCAAGAACCTGCCCGAATACGCAGTAGCCAAAATGATCCTGATGTTTTCCCTGATGGTCTAGAAAGGCGTTATCCACGGTATTAATAAAGAACTGGCAGGTTGCCGAATCAACCACTGCCGTACGAGCCATCGCCAGTGTACCACGCGTATTTTTCAGGCCGTTGGTTGCCTCGTTTTTGATGGCAAACTTCGGTTTTTTAACTTCCAGGTTCTCATTCATACCGCCACCCTGAATCATGAAATCCTTGATGACACGATGAAAGATAAGTCCGTCGTAATGCCCATCCTTAACGTATGAAAGAAAGTTTCTGACGGTAATCGGCGCTTTTTCCTTAAACAGCTCGATTTTGATGGGCCCCATGGATGTTTCCAGCATAACCTGCGGATTTTGTTCTGACATCATTTTCCTCCGAAACGAGAGATAATTATTCTTTATAGACGCATAAAATACTACGATTTTGCTGCACAATACAAATAAATTACGGGCGTTACGATCACTGGATTCTCAGCACTATTTTGCCGAAATGTTTATCCTCCTCCATCATGCGATGGGCATCGGCCACCTGATCAATAGTAAACACTTTTTCGATGATCGGAACAATGCTGCGATCAGCGAATTTCGGCAGGGCACGGCGGGTAAACTCGGCAACGATCTCCCCTTTTTCCGCAACCGGACGCGAACGGAGCACACTGCCGATAATCTGTTGACGTTTCACCATCATCAGGGCCAGATTAAGCTCCGCCTTGATGCCGCTGATAACGCCGATGATAACCAGGCGCCCCTTGTACCCAAGTGAATTCATGTTGGGTGCAAGATACTTGGCACCCACATGATCCAGAACCAGGTCAACACCCTTCTTGTTCGTGTACTCCTTGACAACCTCGGTAAAATCGGGAGTTTCCTGGAAATTGATCAGGAAATCGGCGCCAAGTTCCTTGACCCGTTCCATTTTAGCGGCTGAAGCGGTCACGATCAATTTACTTGCCGGAGTCAGGGCACGGCAGAGCTGAATCGCAGCGGTATTAACCCCTCCCCCGCCGCCATGCAGGATGGCACTCTGGCCATCCTTGAACTCTCCGATCATGAACACATTCAGAAATGCGGTAATGTACGACTCGCACACACACGCCGCTTCCTCAAAACTCATGCTCTCCGGGATACGCATCAAATGACTGGCGTATGCCACGGCAAACTCGGCATACCCTCCGCCGCCAACCAGCGTCATAACCCGCTCACCCACCTGCCACCCGGTTACGCCGTCACCCAGTGCCTCGATCACACCGGCAACTTCCAGACCGAGGATTTCGGAATCACCGGCAGGTGGTGGATATTTGCCTTCACGCTGCACCAGATCAGGTCGATTGATTGATGTGGCATACACCTTGACCAGCACCTGTCCCGCGGCCGGACTCGGTTTTTCTGCTTCACCGACGGAAAGGACTTCCACGCCGCCAAATACGGACATTACTACTGCCTTCATACTCTGTACCTCCTGCTGGATTATATATATCGTCACGCTCACAAAATTTCAGGGTTCTGAATGTAGCGACTTATAACTGCTTTGTAAACACAAAATCAAAACACGTGAGCGGCTTGATTTACCTCACTATTTCTGAGATAAAGATGCCAGCCATCATTTGAATAAAAGGATATTTTTCATGAACATCATGGTTACTAACGATGACGGCATTCACGCCGCAGGTATCCGCGCTCTCGCCGAGGCAATGAAAGAACTCGGCACCGTAACCGTAGTTGCACCAGACCGGGAACGAAGCGCGGTAGGACATTCACTGACCCTCCACTCTCCGCTGCGCATCTTTGAGCTGCATACAGGGTGGTATGCCGTTGACGGGACTCCCACCGATTGCGTTAACATGGGAATCCACAACATGCTGCCGGTCACGCCTGACCTGATCGTCTCAGGCATCAACCATGGCGCCAATCTGGGCGATGATGTCACCTATTCAGGAACCGTTGCAGCGGCCATGGAGGCCAACCTGATGGGAATTCCGGCCATCGCTTTTTCGCTGGCAACCTTCGAACCGAGCGAAAACTTTACCGATGCGGCCCAGGTTGCCGTACAGGTTGCCCGGCAGGTAATCAGCAATGGTCTTCCGGCTGATACGTTTCTTAATGTCAACATACCCGACTGTTCCCGCAGCAGCATGCTCCCTCCCCTGATTACCCGCCAGGGGAAACGCTCCTTCATCGGCAAAATAGTCGACAAAACCGACCCGCGCGGCCGCAAATACTTCTGGGTCGGCAGCGAAGAACCGCAACTCAATGACGAACCGGGTACCGACTTTCATGCGATCAATCGTCTTCACGTGTCCATCACCCCCCTGCATCTCGACCTGACGAACCACAAATCACTGCCGGTTCTTTCCACATGGCGCTTTTGACACGTATGGACATTCATACACTCTCCTGCTATAGTCACGCCCTTCAGTACGTTAGAATACCGTTGGATTTCATATATCCCATGTATCGGGAGCGGGGTTGTCGTTGAACTTTGAGATTTTGAGAAAAAGAATGGTACAGGACCAGATCGTGGCTCGCGGAGTAAGCGACCGAAGGGTCATTGATGCCATGCTGAAAATTCC
>MGZJ01000061.1:0-7515 GCA_001802645.1 Geobacteraceae bacterium GWC2_53_11
AAATCAACGGAACGCTGGACGGATTCACAGCGGAACGGTGGACGCCATCACGTCAGTTTGACTGGACGCTTTCACCGGAATACGCACGATGGCAGCGCGGAAGCAATAATAAATGGTAATATTAGCGGTTCTGAAATTAAAATGAGAGGAGTTTTTGTAAATGGCAATATTGAATCTTTAGGTAGCGTCAATCTCGAAAAGTCAAACATTACTGGAAATATAACAGGCAGCTCAATTACGCTGTTGAACAGCCAAGTAAATTCAGGAAATGTTAGTTGTTACTATGGATATATAAAAGGATCCTATGTAAATAATGGCACGATTACAATAGTTTCCGGCTCTGATTCATACATTAAAGATACAGTAGTGAAAGCCCCACAGACGGTGGATTACGGTGTCAGCATGGTACAAACACATGGCTTCAATATGGAAGGTCAATCAGTAATAAATAATGTGAGTGTTAAGGGTGGTATCACAGCACTCAAAGCAGCTGGTTGGCTAAAGATAACTAATTCTTCATTTTCAGGTGTTAATTATGGAGTAAGCACTGAAGCTAGCGAAGGAATTGACCTTGTCAATGTAATTGTTTCAGGTGGTATTACAGGGATAACTGATAAAGGAGGTCAAGTATCGATTAGTAACTCTTTGATATCTGGAACCACTTACGGCATTAGTTTTGACTGGTATGATACTCATATTACAGTTAATAACAGCATTATTGCTGGTGGGGCAGGCTCTGTGTATGCTCCGCCATTTGTCTCAAATTATCATGCTTTGTTGGCTAATTCACAGCTTAATGGAAATCTTGTTTTAGACAATGCTGCAGAAAAGAAAATTGTAAATTGCTATGACGGCGCGTTCAATCCAATCCAAAATATGTAGAGTTCCAGTAATTAGACATCTGCATCTTTCAAGCTGCAAGTCCTCGCCCTTGGCGGGGACTTGTTTTCTGATGTTCTACCTATGAACTGCTCAAACAATAGGGCAAGATCAACCTCCCCCTGTGTGCCTTTTTTTATTTGGGATACCATGGAGACTACCTCACTCGTTGCTGCGGGAAATTAGTCAATTCAGGTTGTTCTGCACTTTTCCCATACCCCTTATTCGCTGATACGTGCAAGAAGTTGCCTGAATTTCGGTTTGTTTATGACAGTTGCTAATAATGGATTGCTTTTGATGGCACGTATGTCTTTAAAACCAATATCAATGGAATCTTCCAAATAATGGTATGAAGCGTCAACATTGCCGGTTGCTGCTTCAAAACCAGCTAACACGTAGTAGTCCTCAGCGTTCTCGTGGTCGGATAGTACAATTTCCCGGTAGATTGTCACCGCAGATTGATAATCGCCCCGGTTTGCAGAAATCGCCGCTAATCCTTGTTTGGCATATTTATATGAGGGATTGAGCTTCAATGCGAGTTGATAACATTCTTGAGATTTATTGAGATTACCGACCCTGTAATAGTATTGACCCAAATTATAGAATCCAATATGACTCCTTGGGTAATTTCTTGTGAGTTTGGCAAGGTAATAATACGCTGCTGTATATTTTTCCTTTACCAGCGATAATGCTCCAATTTTAACCAATGCCTCGTAGTGCAACGGATCTACTGATAGTGCTTTCAAGCAATAGTCCACTGCACGGTCTGTCTCCCCTGCATTCGACAGTGCTTCAGCTTCAAAAAAATATGCGCTTGCCAGCTTATGCTCAACAAAATTGTTGGCTACACTATATCTATTACCGATGCCTGCTTTTGCCGTTGTCTCGAACAATGTAATTGAGTTGTTCCATATTTGACTGCGGGTTTTCGATAAAACCGGCAACATGCTCATACCAATGATAAAAAAGAATATAAATAGTTTATTGAAATTGTTGCCCGATGTTTGAAGAGTACAATTACGCGCCATTACACCCACGAAACCACTCAATCCCAAAAGCGGAAAATAGCAATAGCGGTCTTGCATAACAGTTAGTAGTGGAATTATCTGCGATACCGGCAAGAACGCTATGAAAAACAGCCCATACCAAAATAACAGCTGGCTTTTTCTTCGATATAAACAGATTCCCTCTGCAATAATCAGGAATATTAAGAAGACAGAAAAAATCACTTCCCTGTCAAAAGCTTCTTTAATCGGCGGACTGTAAATGATGCTGAGAAATTGTGGCCAAAAGATGTTGATCAGATACTGAGGCAAAACGGTAAGCATGGTGAGAAATGTCTTGTAGCCTGATCCGGCATAGTAACCCGCAAAGACGCCGGACTGATCCTGCTTTTGTGTTATGACAGCGACCGTAACTAAACAGAGGGATATAATGATATAAGGCGCATATTCACGAAATCTTGAACGGATGTTCATATGTGTGGCATGACAAAAGCGAGAGTCAAAAAGAAGCAGGGCACACGGCAGGATAACTGCTGCAATTTTTGTAAGTAAAGCAAGTGAATACAGTGTGATAGAAGCAATAATCAATAACCGGCGTTTATTTTCTGCTAATCTGTAGTGAATGAAGCTGTAAAATGAAGCGAGAAAAAAGAACATTGATAATACATTTTTTCTTTCCGAAATCCATGCCACGGATTCAACTTGTACCGGGTGAAAGAGAAAGATGAATGCAGCAATCGCAGCACCAGTTCTTGATGTGATGATTACATTGCAAATATGAAAAAATAGTATGCCGTTGAAAAAATGAATAATCAAATTTGTTAAAATATATCCTCGCGGAGCCATCCCCCATACTTCATAATCAAACATGTAGGACATGATGTGCACAGGAGCATAGTTGCTTACGAATATTTTTGAAAAAGCCTGTTGTATGTTTTCAGATGTAAATCCGTGTGCCGCTGAATTATTGACCACATAAGAAAAATCGTCCCATTGTACGAAGTCGTGCCCTAGGCATGTGTAATAGGTGAAATACATAGTCGCAAACAGTATGAAATATACTGCTGGATTGAACATGGTTGCTGCTTTAGCTTTTATAGTATCAGTCATTTAACGGTTACAGTGCCTTGTCGGTAATTTTTTAGTTTAGCTTGTGCACATGCAAATTACATTCTTACGTTGATTCTCAAATGCTGTCGCGGAACTTTACCAACAGGTACAAACAGACGCCTCCGCCGACAGCCATGGCAATGTCGCGTCCCCACGGGATCGGTTGTTCCAGCATCGAGTAAAGTACCGGGTCGAGCAGGGCGGTCGTCAGTAGGCCGACGCCTCCCCACGTGAGCAGCTTCTTCATGGTGAACGTCTTCCTGTCGAGCTGCCGGACTTTACGCTGATCGCATATTTGAGGTAGCGCCCTTCCGGAAACGTCACCGGAAAGGGGAAATCCTCCGGCTGCCCGAGCAGGGAGATAACTCGCAGGTCAGTTTCTGCCTGTAACGCCCCACGACGGAGTTCCTTGACATAATCCGCCGTATCGACTTTCTGATGGTTGGATGAGGTAATCAGCAGTCCGCCGTCACTTAGCAGCGGCAGTGATGCTGCCACCAGATCGGAGGTGCCTCCCCGTGTGGTAAACCTGCTCTTGGCGGTGGTGGAAAAAGAAGGCGGGTCCATCAGGATGATGTCATAGACCTTGCCGCTCTGCGCCAGCTTAGCCAGTACCGCCAGACAATCTCCGACGATGAATTCATGCTGGCCCGGGTTGAGTTTGTTTGCCGTGAAGTTCTCTTTGGCCCAGCCGGTATAGCTGGGAGATGCGTCCACGCTGGTAACCCGGACCGCACCCGCCGCTGCCGCCGCCACCGAAAACGCTCCAGTGTAGGCAAACAGATTGAGCACACGCTTTCCTTTGGTCCGCTGCATCAGATCGCGGCGATTGCATCGCTGATCAAGAAACAGTCCTGTATTCAATCCCTGTTCCAGGCTGACCAGAAAAGTGAGGCCGTTTTCCTGCACCTCCAAAAGCTGCGGCGCCGCCTTGCCGGCCAGGAGGCGGCCGTATTTTTTGCTGTCGCTGACCGCTTCCAGTTCCCGCGTTTTCTGGGGGCGGCTTTTTTCGTAGATCCCTTTCGGTGCCAGCAGTTCCTGGAGTACCTGGGTCACCAGTTTCAAGTGAGGTCGCCAGGCGGCGCTGTACAGTTGCAGCATCAGGTAGTCGCCATACCGGTCAACCGTCAGGCCGGGCAGGCCGTCTCCCTCGGCGTTCACGATACGATACGCGGTTGAATCGCGCAGATCGGCATGGTGCCGGCGTAATTCAACGGCGCTCCGAAGCTGCACGGTCAGCCAGGAACGGTCGATCTGAATCCGCTTCCGGCTCAGTACCCGTGCAACGATCCGCTCCTCCGGATCAAGCAGGGCCGTGGCCAAAAAAGTGCCTTTTGAGTCGGTCAATTCTGCCGTTTGGCCAGGTGTAGCGGCCGGCCATTTCCGGGTGTACGCATCGGCAACAACCCAGGGGTGGCCAAGTTCCAGCATTCGGGCTGTTTCAGGACCAACGATTCGTGCCGTATCTTTCGTCTTCACCGCCATCTCCATTTCTATTTTGAAAACCTGCCGCCGCAATCTTCCTGACCGCCGCGGATTTTCTCGACCGCGTGACCAAGAGTCGGCCAGATCGCTTCCAGATTTTCCAGGGCGCCTTTGGGGCTGCCGGGGAGATTGATAATCAGGGACTGTTTGCGGATGCCGGCCACGGCGCGGGAAAGGGATGCCATTGGTGTCTTCTCAAGGCTCCTGAGGCGCATCAGCTCGCCAAGCCCTGGAATCAGACGTTCCACAACCTGTAACGTTGCTTCGGGAGTTGTGTCGCGTGGCGAAACGCCGGTGCCGCCGGTGGTCAGAATCAGGTCGGCTATGTCGGCATCGGCCCACTCCGTTAGCACCGCCACAATCTGGTCGAACTCGTCGGCAATGATCCGGGATTGAACGGTACGGACGCCGCGCTCGGAAAGCCAGGCCGACAACGCGGGGCCACTTTCGTCAATACGCTCGCCTCGCGAGCCCTTGTCGCTCAGGGTCAGAATAGCTGCTCTCATAATGGTCCTCCCGAAACTCTGTCATCTCCGTATGTGAAAAACGAAGGAGATATTCTACTGTATGTGCTCTGCCCGCGCTACCATAATAGCTCACGGCCGGATTCGAACTCGCGATTTTTTCCGCTGAGAGGATCTTTAAAACGCAACTTTTGTGCGACAAGCTGGAGCGGCGTGCCGAAATCATCCTCCCGTTCGTCTTGCAGTACCGGGTAGTAGCGGTCATTCAGGATGCCGAACCCGAGCCCGCTCATATGAATTCGCAGCTGATGCGTTTTGCCGGTTTGCGGATGCAGGGTGAAGAGGGCCTTGTCTCCGCTGACGTCCACCAGATCGATGGACGACCGGGCATTTACCGTGCCGGGTGCCGTTTCCATCCGGAACCAGGGGGTTCCCCGCTCGATTCTGTTTTCTACACTCCATGAAGCCGGTTTCTGGTCTGGTCGGCATGCTGCAATAGCCTGATAGGTTTTGTCAACCAGGCCATTCATGAACAGAGAACCGTAGAGGCCACGACTTTTCCTGTTGACGGAAAAGAGAACGAGCCCGGCAGTTTCACGGTCAATGCGGTGCAGTGGTGCCAGTTCCTCGATGCCGGTGCTTCGACGTAACCGGTTCAGCAGGCATTCATCAACATAGCGTCCGCCGGGTGTTACGGGAAGGAAGTGCGGTTTGCAGGCAACCAGGATCTCATTGTCAAGGAACAGTATCTTTTCGGCAAAGGGGATGGAAGGCTCAGTGGTGACTTCCCGGAAATAATAGATGCGCTTCTGTGGAGCATATTCGGTATCCACTGTTATCGGTACCTTGTCTTCGTCGAGGATCTTCCCGTCTGAAATCCGTTCGACCCAGGTAGCACGGGGAATTGCGGGGAATCTACCGCTTAAGAAGGCAATAATTGAAGGGTACGGTTTTTCGGTTTTCGGCATGGTCACGGTTGAAGCGTGTAACGATATTCCCATGTAACATTTCCTTGATCAGCTTCGTCCGTATCGCTATGAGGCAGATAAGATGGGACAACAGGCTGTTGCTTCTGTTGTGTTGTGGGAATTAAACACCGGATGATTACTATAGCATAGCGACGGGCCGAAATAAAAACAATGATCCAGGAGGAATCAGGGTTTGCCTGTCATCAAAACCGGAATTCACACGTTACGTGCCACAACAAAAACTGAACTGCCAAAAGGTAGCGTAGCGACCCTGAGAAACATATTTTCCATTTCGACGATTTTTAACAGAGTTGAGTTAACCGGCCAGTACGGCAGGGATACGTCAGAATCTACTTCTTCATGATTTGTTTTTTTGCGTGCGGCGCGTCGAGACAAGCGTCGATACAGTGCTATGAAGGGAAACAGAATGCTTACGCGATACGTTGCAAACTCACTGCTGAATCCGGCATCCTGCAGCCGCAGGCAGAGTGAGTCTTTTGTATAACGCTCTCTGGTATGTACGGCAATATCATGGGTGCTGCGCAAAAACTCGTGGGCAACCAGGTTCATGATCAGGCTGCCACCCGGTCTGATGCCCTTCCGCAGACGTCGCATGACCGCTACATCGTCTGTGATTCCGGTATGATAGAGGACGTCAAGGGAGGTGATAACGTCAAAGGACTCCGGCTCAAGGTCCAGGGAGTTCAGGTCCGCCTGGTAAACACCGCTGATGCCGCGCCGCCGGCAAAGCCGCATGGCTTCTTCAGATGCATCGCATCCCGTGACCTTGTGCCCTTGCTGATGCAAAAGTTGGCAGAGCCGGCCCGTGCCGCACCCCGCATCGAAGATGTCGAGCGGTCTCCCCAGCCGTTGCGATTCCCGCCGGACAGCAGCCAGAACCAGTTCATGGAGCCCCACATACCACCAATGGTGATCTTCCACTTCATACATGCGGGTATATTCGATCAGGTTCATGCCGCGGTGCGGATGAAGTAACGCCGGATAGCGTCAACGACCCGTGCCGCATGATCATCGGGCAATTCCGGGTACATGGGGAGCGAAAGGATCGTGCCTGCCAGATGTTCCGTAACCGGGAGGCTGCCGGGACGGTAGCCAAGGAATTGGTAACCCCGCATCAGGTGAATTGGGTCCGGGTAGTTGACCTTTGTTTCCACGCCTTGTGCGGCCAAATGCGCCATCAACCGGTCGCGATGTTCGGTCCGGATGGTGTAGAGGTAATACTGGTGGGTGCGCCCGGGTCTGATGGCGGGAAGCCGGATATCCCCCACGCCGGACAGGCCGTTATCATAGATCGCCGCAATGTGCCGCCGCCGTGCCACCGCGCTGTCAAGCCTGTCGAGCTTCCGGTCGAGCAGGCCCGCCTGCAGTTCGTCCAGCCGTGAATTATACCCCTCTTCTTCCGCATAATATCCTGATTCCATGCCGTAAAAACGGAGTCTGCGCAGGCGCTCGTGCAGTTCGGGGCGTGACGTGGTCACCATTCCTCCGTCTCCAAAAGCGCCGAGCACCTTGGTCGGGTAGAAAGAGAATGCTCCGGCATCTCCCATGCTCCCGGCACGATGTCCCCGGTAGGTGGCACCGCAC
>MGZJ01000061.1:7591-58449 GCA_001802645.1 Geobacteraceae bacterium GWC2_53_11
GCCCGAACAGATGCACCGGCAGGACGCAACGGGTGTTCCGGGTGGTAACGCGTTCGAGTTGTGTGACATCCATCAGGAAGGTATCTTCTTCCACATCCACGAATACCGGAGTCGCGCCCGCAGCCCTTATGGCAGCTATTGTCGGAACCGCCGTGTTGGCCACGGTGATGACGTCATCGCCGCTCCCGATCCCTAGCGCCTTCAGCGCCAGGAAGATGGCATCCGTGCCGGAGGCGACACCGGCCGCATGCGACGCGCGGCAAAAACCGGCAAATTTTTGTTCAAAGGCCGCCAGCCGGCTTCCTAGAACCAGGCGCCCGGACAAAAATACCTCGTCGCAAATGCGGAGATAGTCAGCCCGGTTGGTCTCGTATTCATACAGGTAGTCCCAGTAACGTACCGAAGGTTCCGGTTGAATCATGATGGCCTCTCTTGTGCGCCTGCCTGCTGAAAAAAACGATCCGCCATGCGGGCCAGGGAACGGGCATGTTCGTGTTCCACGGAATAATCGGAACCCCCGGCGATGAGCGCGGCGATATGGTCGATGGTCAACAAAAAATGGTCGTGCGCAGGCATGAAGATGGTCTCGTTGCCATCGTGACGGTATATTTCGAGACGGCACGCATGGTCTGGAGGAGGAGTGAAGGCACGTTCCAGGCGAAGAGTGCCCTGGGTGCCGAGAATCTCATAGAAGGAACGGTATGGCTGTCCGAAAGCGATAGAAAAGGTGAACTGTTCGCCGGTGGCGGTGATTGCCTTCGCGTTCATGGCTTCAACCATTCCGTTCTTCCAGGTGGCATCGCAGTGGACGATTTCAGCGAGATCGCCTTTCAGGAAAAAACGGGCGGCGCTGAGCGGGTAGCGGTTCAAATCGTGAAACGCTCCTCCCCCTTGCTGCGGGTCAAGGCGGAAGGTGCCGGCTGCCGGAGCCGGAATGGTGAACACGCAGTTCAGGCCAGTCATCACGCCGACTGTGCCGTCGGCAATCATTTTCTTGATGAGGCCGTGCTGAGGGTGCTGCAGGTACATGATGTTTTCAAATGCCAGCAGGCCTGCCGCCTCCGCTTTTGCCACAATACGCTCGACAGATGCGGAATTGAGTGCCAGCGGTTTTTCGCACAGAACATGCTTGCCCTGCTTGAGTGCCTCCAAGGCCCATTCTTCATGGAGATAATTGGGTAACGGCAGGTAGACCAGATCGACCTGCTCTGTTTGAAGGAGTTCCCGGTATCCCATGGCCGCACACTGATACTGCCGGGCCAGGTGCGATGCTTTGTGGCCGTCCCTGCCAGCCACCGCGATGAGCCGGGCTTTGCTGCTTGCCAGGACCGCCGGAAGGAACCTGCGCACGGCGATGTCGGCGCATCCCAGTACGCCGATGCCAAGGGGGCGTGTCTGATTGGGTGGTGTTGTCACAGCAGGCACGAGAGGATGCTTCGCGCACAGGAATTGACCTGTTCACCAAGGTGCAGCAGCACTACCACCTGTTCCAGAGGGAGCCAGCGGTAATCGGGAGTGATCTGCAGGTCGGCGCCGTCCGGCGCCATAAGAATGCGGTGCAGGTGGTATTCCCGGTAGAAACGTGCCCCCTCTTCGGTCTGCCGGCTTTCATGGATGGTGCGGAAACGTGCCGGTTCCAGGAAATCATCGTAGAGAAATGGTTTTACCAGCTTGCGGCTCCCCTCGTAATTGCTCTGGGTAAACTGAACCGTCGGCCCCAATTGCACCGTGCTTCGATTGCCAGCTTCAGCTTTGGCCTGCATCAATACTTCGAGACCATGGCCGCTGTTTCTGACCAGCAGCCCGATAATCCCCGCGGCCGGATTTTCGATGATGGGTTGTCCCCACGTTCTGACCTCACGCGTCCCGGATGAAACCGAGAGCCCGACAATTCTGAAAAAGCGTTTTTCGCGGTGCGAGAAAAAACCTTTTGCGTCGATTTCCCACTCCCTCAGGCCGTTCAGCCCGATGCGGCGGACCAGCATATGATTTGCCGCTCTCCGGTCATCAAGCCACTGAAGTGTTGACCGGAGCTCTTCCTGAACATTGTCCGGTGTGGTTGTCCGGACGTCTTCCCCGTGCCGCACAGCCTCATGGCTTTGGCTGGCAGCAAAGATCGTGCTTGAAAGGATGCTCCGCGTACAGGCGTTGACCAGATTTCCCCTCGCAATCAGTCCGACAATCTGGTGCAGAGTCAGCCAGATAAAACTGTCCGGCAGCGCCTCGGGAACATCGTCATCAGCAGCTACGATCATATTGCGATTGGATTTGTACAGGAAACGACCGCCATCCTCGGTCTGTAAGCGGGCAAAGATTATCCGTTCCGTCGCGGGCGTTATGAACTGCTCAAGAAACGGTGGAGTTGTTCCTCCGTGGGCGCCGGTGTAATTACTGTAGGTGGCCTGAACAGTCGGTGAAAGCTGGATTCCGCTGATATTTCCCGGTTCCTCTTTGGCTTGCAGGCAAAAGTGCAAGACCCCGCCGATTGATTTAGTCAGGATACCGAGTATGCCGGTTTCCGGTTGCTCTATGATCGGTTGATCCCATTCGATTTCGTGCCGGTCAACCCGATGGCGGCAATGCACGCCGATTACGCTGAAAAAACGGCCGGTATCGTGGCCGATATCTCCGGAAACCGCATCCTGCTTCCAGTTGTTGATAGTATTTATCGGGACAAGCATGGTGTTGAGAGAGCCAGCCCGTTGGGCCTGCTCTATCCAGCCGCGCACATACAGATCGTCATGAAGAGGTGTATCACTGTAGCGTGATGCGATGATCGCTACAGCATTGTTCGGGCTTATCGCGATTGCGGTGGGTAATCCTCCGGAAGCAGCCTTATGTATCATGACGATCCTTTCCTGAAGTATCATGGCCGGATACGGCAGAGAGCATTTCCCTGATGATGTATTGAGGTTCTTGATTGAGCCTCAGATAGATGCGCCCTACGTATTCCCCCAGGATCCCGGTCGCAAACAGCTGAAAACCACGAAAGAACAGGGAGACGGAGGTTAACTCTTCCAGTTCCGAAGGGTCGCTGAGAGTCGGGAGCAGATTCTTGATGATCATGTCCCCTACGGAATAAACTCCCAGCAATGTCAGGATTATCCCGAGCATTGCCAGTAGCCGGAGCGGGATGAGCGAGTAGCTGACGATCATATCTCCCCAGAGTGCTGTCAGCTTTTTCAGGTTATATCCTGATCTGCCGGATACTCGTTTATCGTGACGAACCTCAACCGTGCCGATATTGCGCGTTATGCGCAGAATAATGGCATCCAGATAGGGGGTTGGGCTTTTATAGGAGATGAGCTCGTTTACCAGAAAACGGTTCATGGCTTTGAAGCTGGAGAGATACAGATTGGCAGGTTTGTGCAGGATTACCCGCGCCATACTGCCGTTTAGATAACTGCCGAGATTACGGAAGATGTTGTCATTTTTTTCGGGGTACTGGCTGTATACCACATCGTAACCCTTGCTCAGTTCCGCCAGCAGTTTTGGCACCTCTTCCGGCGGGTTCTGGAAGTCGTCATCCATGATAACGACATAGTCGCCCTGGGCCTGGTTAAGTCCGGCCATCACCGCATTGTGCTCACCAAAATTGCGAGAGAGCCGGGCATAGGTGATCGTTTCGGGGAACTCCGCCTGAAGTTCTTTACAAACAGCATCACTGCCGTCACGGCTGAAATCGTTAATCAGAACGATCTCAAGGCCATAATCGGTTGATAACTGCTTCATGAGGGTCCGGCAAAGGTCGGATATGGTGTTTTCAGCATTAAAGACCGGTATGACAATCGAAAGGGATGTCATGAATCTCCTCGTGCGTCCACTGAGTACGTGCGAGCAGGCAGATTGTGTCTGTCATGGTGTCAGGTGCGCAAATTATGATTATGGTGTCGCTGGAAATTGGCCGGGTTTGAAAATTAACAGTTAGGGGGTGAACGGTCGTGCAGGAGAGAAGCGTGAAGTGAACCGGTTGGGTCGGTCGTTGGCATGAGGCAACTGTTTGCGATAGTGGCGTTTGGGGAGTGGAACTGGAATGAGCCAGGCAAAATGTCAAATGTTGGGGTGAAATTCTGTTTCGATGAACAGAACGAATTTGAGACGGATTTTGCAATGAGATTGAGAACTGCTCGCGGTTTGGGTTTTGGCTTGGATGTTCTGTCAAGTAAAGAAATCCGCATTCCCAGAAACGTCAGGAAAAAAATGACTGCAACCGTGGTTGAAGTTATGAGGATTCGATGTCTCGTCATGTATATAAAATATCATTAGTACTAATTCAAGCGCTTGTCAATTGTATACAGGTGCCGAAAATGCGCTCATCGGTCCATAAAAAAAAAGCCCTTCCCCGCCGGGGAAAGGCTTTTTGCTGTTGATTATTTCCCGCGCCGGGAACTGTTGAATACGGGCTTGGGAGTGGCGCCTGTGACTCCCGGTCGCCCCTGTTGCGGGCGTCCGGAAGGTTTGCTGCCGGGATGGTCGCTTTTGAACGGGTTGATTGAGCCGCCGGAGCTCTTCTTGGCATCGACCGGTTTACGGGCCGGTCTCGGTTCGCGTGGCGGGCGGGCAAATTCGGCGTCTTTTTTGGGAGCCGGGACAGAGTAGTCGAAGTCCGTTATCGTGCGGCGCTCCAGTGCTGTTCCGAGCTTCTTCTCGATAGTCCGCACCATGACGGTATCCTCACTGCAGACCATGGTGAAGGCATCACCGCTCTTGGCGGCACGGCCGGTACGACCGATGCGGTGGACGTAGGCCTCCGGAGTATCCGGAATGTCATAGTTGATGACGTGGGAAATCTGCGACACGTCGATGCCGCGGGCGGCAATGTCGGTGGCGACCAGAATCTGGTAGGTGCCGTCGCGAAATCCGTTCAGCGCTTCCTGGCGGCGGTTTTGGGACAGGTTGCCCTGAAGTGATGCGGACTTGTATCCGGCCTTCTCCAGCTGTTCGCCCAGACGTTTGGCGCGGTGCTTGGTGCGGGTAAAGATCAGCACCGATTCGGTGTCAGTGTGTTTCAATAATTCCATCAGCAGCGCGGTTTTCAGATGCTGCTCAACCGGGTACAGCGCGTGGGAAACGGTGACCGGCGGCGCGGTGTTGCCAACCTTGACGGTCACCGGATCGGTCAGGATATCTTGGGCAAGCTTGTTGATGTCGGGCGGCATGGTGGCCGAAAACAGCAGCGTCTGGCGCTTGGCGGGAATCTGCTTCAGGATACGGCGGATGTCGGGGAGAAAGCCCATGTCGAACATCTGGTCGGCTTCGTCCAGTATCAGTACTTCGAGGTGCGAGAGGTCAATGGTGCCTTGGCTGATGTGGTCCAGCAGGCGCCCCGGGCAGGCAACCACGATTTCAACACCGTTTTTCAGCGCCTGGATCTGCGGGTTGACGTTGACTCCACCATAGACGGTGACGCTCTTTAACTGGGTCTTGCGTCCCAAGGTCACAAACGATTCATGAATCTGCTCGGCTAGTTCGCGGGTCGGTGCGACAACCAGGGCCCGGACGGTTCGGCGCGGACCATCCATCAGGCGATGCAGAACCGGTAGTGCAAATGCCGCTGTCTTGCCGGTGCCGGTCTGGGCAAGACCCATGACGTCGCGTCCCTGCATGACTGTCGGAATAGCCTGCTGTTGAATGGGGGTCGGCGTTACATAACCGGCCTCTGTGATGCTTGCTGCAATGACGGGGTGTAGATTGAATTCTTTAAACTCCATGTTACTCCTTCTTTCTGGTTGTACGAAAAAAGCCCCGGAAATTTCCGGGGCTTGCGATAACGTGCTATCCGGTACAACAATTGTGTGTACCAACCATACCAGCTTTGCCTGAGTTGTGTCAAGAAGGCTGTGCCGTCTACTTTTCCAACGGCAGTCCTGCACGGCGCCATCCCGACATGTGCCCTTCGAGAAGCGCCACGTTGTGGTAGCCGTATGCGCTCAGCAGCCCCTGCGCCATCTGGGCCCGGGGACCATGTTCGCAGGTGATCACCAGTTCGGTGCTTTTGTCTTTCGGCAGCTGGGCAATGTTTATCGCTATTTTCCAGCCCGGCGCGTGGATCGCTCCCGGTATGTGGCCGCTCTCAAATTCTGCCCCGCTCCTGACATCAACTACGGGAGGGGATTTTTTTGCTTTCAGACGTTGAACTAATTCTTTGGCTTGCACAGTATAGCTCCTTTAAATGTAGTGGGTTGAGATGATCGGCCTATCGGGCCGGCGCTCCACGAAAAAGCCGATACCCCAGCAGCATGAACGGCCATGCGTGCCACGCAAGGTCAAATATGTCGATCGGGCGCTTCAGCGTCCCGGTAAACAGCATCCTGATCTTTTCCACGATATGCGGCTGGGGAAAAAATGGTGCGAAGCCGAGCAGCAGTACCAGTGGAATCAGGAATTTGTATTCCAGCAAATCTTTCATAGTTTCTCCGGATCATTTCTTTAATGGCAGAATAATATTCAAGTATATGAATGTCAATATGTTTTTGGGGAGGTGCGTCTGATTGCGGTAACGGCAGGTGGTTTCAGCCAGGTTACGGGATGCGATGTGGTGTGGTGAACGGCTGAATCAGGAGTCTTGGCAGCGTAAGCTGTTCCGGGTCACGGAATTCCTTGAGGCCGATGGTCATATCCTCATGACCCATTTCGGGCTGGGCACGATAGGTGCCGCAGATACGATCCCACCAGGGGAGGCAGAAGCCGAAATTGCTGTTGGTTTCACGTACGATGGTCGAATGATGGACGCGGTGCATGTCCGGAGTAACCAGAATCAATCGCAACAGGCGGTCGAGGCCGGTCGGCAGGGTGATGTTGCCGTGATTGAACATGGCACATGCGTTCAGAACGACTTCAAAGATGATAATTGCCTGTGCAGGGGCGCCAAGAATAAGGACCGCCGCCATTTTAATCAGCATGGAAATGACAATTTCCAGAGGATGGAAACGATTGCCGCTGGTGACGTCAAGATCCAGATCGGTGTGGTGCATCCGGTGCATGCGCCACATGAGAGGGGTGTAGTGAAACAGGAGATGCTGGAAATAGATGATGCCATCAAGGATGATGATGCAGAAAAAAACGGCAAAACCTGTGGAGACGGGTATGAGGTTGAAGAGTCCCCACCCGTTGGCCTGGGCGGTATGTGCAAGAGTTACGGGAAGGAGGGGAAACAAGATTCTGACCGTGATGGTGTCAATGCCGACAAGAGAAAGGTTGGTCAGCCAGCGTCTTCGCTTGCTATCGTGCAGGGGACGCTTCGGAGATAAGATCTCCCAAAGAGCTATCAGGAGAAGCACCGCAAAAAAAACGGAAAGCCGTATGGCCTGTTCGCTCTGCATGCCGATTCCGCGTTAGCGGCTACCACTCGCGTTATGGTGATAGACACCGCTCTTGCCACCTTCCTTGAACAGCAGCCTGATCTCGCCGATGGTTATGGATTTATCGCTTCCTTTGCACATGTCGTAAATAGTGAGGGCCGCCAGGCTCGCCCCGGTCATGGCTTCCATCTCAACGCCTGTGCGCTCAAAGGCCCGGACCGTGCATTTAGCAGTAATGAGACCCGTCTGCTCGTCCAGCTCAAAATCGACCGTCACATTATGAATCGCCAGCGGATGGGAAAGGGGGATCAGATCCGGTGTTCGTTTTGCGGCCATGATGCCCGCCAGACGGGCCACGCCCAATACGTCACCTTTGGCAACACCACCGGTTTTAATGGAAGCCAGCAGTTCCGGCGAGAGGCGCACTTCTGCAGCGGCAATGGCGGTACGCAGGGTCGGTTGTTTGGCGCTGACATCGACCATGATGGCGTGGCCGCTTTCATCGAAATGGTTGAAGTTCATATGGTATCCCCCTCTATGCCGGAGTCAGGTATTGTTCAAATTGCTTCTTGTCCACCGCACACCGGTACGCCTCTTCCGGGTTGACCTTCTTCATTTTCAGCAGGTCGAGCAGATGCTGATCCAGCAGCTGCATGCCGTCCTTTTTGGCGGTCTGCATGATGGAAGGGATCTGGAACGTTTTCCCTTCACGGATCAGGTTGCCGATGGCCGGAGTGCCGAGCATGATTTCCAGTGCGGCTACACGGCCTTTGCCGTCGGCGGTTTTCAGGAGCTGCTGGCAGACAACGCCCTTTAATGATTCCGACAGCATGGCGCGGACCTGCTCCTGCTGATCGGTCGGGAACACGTCGATGATCCGGTCCACCGTCTTGGCCGCCGTGCTGGTGTGCAGGGTGCCAAAGACCAGATGTCCCGTTTCGGCGGCGCTCATTGCGAGCTGGATGGTTATCAGGTCGCGCATCTCGCCCACCAGGATGACATCCGGGTCTTCACGGAGAGCAGCCTTCAGGGCTGAAGCAAAGCTTTCCGTGTGTTCGCCGATCTGGCGCTGATTCAGAAGCGACAGTTTGTTCTCGTGGATGAACTCCAGCGGATCTTCGAAGGTCAGGATATGTTCGTGACGGGTGGAGTTGATCAGGTCGATCATGCCGGCCAGGGTAGTGGATTTGCCTGAACCGGTCGGACCGGTCACGAGCACAAGCCCCTTTTTGAAAGCGGTCATGCGGCGCACCCCTTCCGGAAGGCCGAGATCGTCGGCTGACAGGATCTTGGTGGGGATAATGCGGAATACGGCAGCGATGCCGCGGTACTGCATCAGGATGTTACCACGGAAGCGGGCAACGCCCGGGACTTCATAGGCAAAGTCGAGATCCTTGGTCTCGTTGAAATGCGCCTGTTGCTTTTCCGTTAAAATTTCGAACAGGATTGCCTTCAGCTCATCATGCCCCAAAGACTTGAAATTGAGGCGCACCATCTCGCCCCGCAAACGGAAAATAGGCGGGTTACCGGTTGACAGATGCAGGTCGGATGCACCCTGCTCCTTCAGCATGTTGAAAAGTGCGTCTATGCGTGCCATGAGATTTCTCCTCTCTTAAGGAACAGCGATCTTAAAGAACAACGGATGTTATGTATTCTTCAGGCGAAACGTCCCCCGCCAGCAGGAGTCGCAGCCCCTCTTCCGCCAGGCCCTGATACCCGATCAATGTCAGGTAGTTTTCCAGGGCGGCAACATCGCTGGCCTGTTCAAAAATACGCAGGAATTCGTCACTGAAAACAACCACATCGGTCAGGAATTTTCTTGAGCTGAAACCGCTGTGGCCGCAGGCGTCGCATCCGGTCGTACGGAAAAAAACCGCCGGTGGCGCGGCCAGATTCATGGCGGCAAGCTCTTCAGGGGGAGGAACGTACGTCGTACGGCATTCCGGGCAGAGCAGTTGTATCCCCTTGAATGACACCAGGCCGTTGACAAAAAACGGCAGGAAATAATTCTGCTGCTGATACAGCAGCAGTTGCCGCAGAACATTGCGGGTGCCGCGGATTTCTATGCCTGCCAGCACAACCTTGCCCCGCATGGCGGCACGGCAGGCGGCCGTGAACGGCATCCCTTCGGTAGCATCTTCGATGACTAGAATGTCGGGGGCATGATCCAGAGCGGCCATGATGGTTGCGGCCCGTTCGGTTGCGTCTTTCGGTAACAGTATGCGCGGAAAGCGTCGGTTCGTTTTTCCCGGTCCTTCACCAAGGATGATGACCGTCTTGCCGGAGGTGTCGATTTCATCAAGCATCAGGTCGATAAAGCGGTCACGTTCCTGGGTATTTCGCGACGCGAAAAAAGTGATGCCCTGCTGTGAGCGTGACAGTCGAATGAAATCGCTTTCCTGACGGGAAGGGAGGTGGAGATCGGTCAGCCGGTTCGGAACGGTGGCGGAAACATGGGGGCGGATGGTGATGTAGTCGCCGCCGTAGCCGGACATGGTGACGACCTGGAAGGTGATCGGATGGGAGCGATAGCTGAACGTCAGCAGGCCGCCGGAGTTTGCTTGCCCTGAACCTATGGAATTGATGCTCTTGCGGATTCTGAGCGTGACATCCGGGTAATAGGTGCCGGCCAGTGTGGCAACCGGTCGGGAAACGCCGCCCCGTTTGCCACTGATGGTGATGATGTCACCCATCGGTTGAAGAGAGAGCGACGAGAGGCGGTTCTGCAGTATGAAAATCAACAGGTACTCGACCAGCTTGCCGCCACTCAGGTCGCTGTTGATCGCTTCCAGAACTTTTTCGGAGAAGGCGCTGGAATCGAATCCCAGTTGCTCCTGTCCGCCGCTGCCGTAGCAGATATCAATCATTTCACGGATTTCACGGATCAAGGCGACCGAAACGTTAATCTGACAGCCGCTCAGTTGCTCAACCGTTGTGATCGCTGCTTTGTTGAGCGGGTCGGAAATGGCGATGCTTAATTCTTTCCCGGCTTTGATAAGTGGAATCAGGTTGAATTTTCGAGCCGTGGCTGCCGGGACGAGACGCACTGCATCCGGGTCGATCATGTCGGCTTTAAGCCGGATGTACGGGAGGTCAAGTTGGTTGGAAAGTGCCCAGTCGATATCTTCCTGTGTGACGATTCCCAGACCGATCAAGGCTTCACCCAGGCGGGCTCCTGTCCGGGCCTGGACTTCAAGAGCCGCGGTGATATCTGCTTCGGTAATAATATTGCAGGCGGAAAGTATTTCGCCCAGTGAACCTTTTTTTATCTGCACTGACATGGCCGACCTCCGTGATGTAATACATCAATGTGGTGGAGATTATTCACTGCGCTCGCTCAGGTTTTCAAACCGGGTATGTTCACCAAAAAAGGCCAGATTGACCGTGCCGATGGCACCGTTACGCTGCTTGCCGATGATCAGTTCGGAATTGCGCTCATGTCCCTGGGTGCAGGAACCGTCACGTTTTCGACAGGCCTCGCAGTAGACGGCCTCGCGGTAGACGAACATGATAAGGTCGGCGTCCTGCTCGATGGCGCCCGATTCGCGCAAGTCACTCATCATCGGGCGTTTGTCGGCACGTTTTTCCAACTCGCGGTTAAGCTGTGACAAGGCAATAACCGGTAGACTCAGCTCTTTGGCCAGCGCTTTCAGCGACTGGGAAATCTCGGAAATTTCCTGCTGGCGGGATTCGATTTTTGTACCAGCTTTCATGAGTTGCAGGTAGTCAACAATGACCAGGCCGATATCGTGCTCGCTCTTCAGGCGGCGGGCCTTGGAACGGAGTTCCAGTACGCTGATGGCGGGGGTGTCATCGATGAATATTTTTGCATCATGGAGGATGCCGGCGGCTCGGGTCAGGCGCGGCCAGTCACTGTCCAGGAAGTGGCCGGTGCGCATCCGCCCGAAGTCAACCCGGGCAATTGAGGCAAGAAAACGCATGACCAGGTCTTCCTTACTCATCTCCAGCGAGAAGATGACGCAGCCGGTTTTCTTCTTGCTCTCGGCGCTGGCATGCTGGGCGATGTTGAGTGCCAGGGTTGTTTTGCCCATTGCTGGACGGGCGGCGATAATGACCAGGGCACCGGGCTGGAAACCAGCGGTCATCTGGTCGAGATCGGCATAGCCGGTCGGTACGCCGGTTATATGCTCCTTGCGCTCATTCAAAGACTTGAGGATTTTAAACGCTTCCTTGATAAGCGGCTGGATCGGCACGTACTGGGGGCGGAGCTTGTTTTCACCGATTTCGAAAAGGTCTTTCTGGGCTTTATCCAGCAGTTCGTTGACGTCGCTTTGATCCTCATAGCTGCGGGTAACGATCCCGGTGGCGATGGTGATCAATTTGCGATTGACCGACTTTTCTTTGACGATCTTGCAGTAGTAGGAGATGTTGGCTGCTGTCGGAACGTAATCGACCAGCATGAGCAGGTAGGCAGCGCCGCCGATTTCATCAAGTTCGCCGTTTTTGCGTAGCATTTCAGTCAGGGTGACCAGGTCGCACGGTTCACGCTTATCGGACAGCTGCATCATCGCCAGGAATACCTTTCGATGCGCCTCGCGGTAAAAGTCCTCCGGGGTGATGCTTTCAAGCACCCGGTTGATGGCGTCGTTATCGATCAGGATGCCGCCCAGAATGGACATTTCGGCGTCAAGGTTCTGGGGGGGGAGTTTGGGGTCAGTCATGCGAAAGATTCCTTGGGTATCAATGATTCGTTGTACTGCATGTGGAGCCTATCTTCTCGCGGCGCAGGAGGTCTCCCGCTTCGACCGCAAACGGTACGGTCAAAAGTATGCGCTGGTTCGGATTGGCTGCTTCAGCCGGAATGGCTGCTCCGCGTTCGGGAATAATGGAAAATGCCGACAGGGCAAAAGAGTCGTTACGCATGCTCGGTCCGATAAACTCGATGACATCTCCCGTCTTGATCCGGTTGCGCACGCTGATCAGAAGCGTGCCGTCACTCTGCACCTCATCCACAACTCCGACAAAATCGTGACTGCGGATGTAGGCAGATTCATATTCCTGCCCGACATTGCGTGGCTGGCCGAACAGGAAACCGGTCGTATAGCCGCGATGACTCAGTTTGGCCAGTTCGTCAAGCCATTCAGGGCGGCAGATCCACTCGTCCGGAGATGCTAGATACTCGTCAAGAGCCTGGCGATACACGCGCAGGACCGAAGCGACGTAGTTGATCCCCTTCATGCGCCCTTCGATCTTGAAGGAATGAACTCCGCTTGCAACGAGAGCCGGAATATGCTCAAGCAGGCAGAGATCGCGGGAGTTGAAGATGAAGGTGCCGTTTTCGTCCTCCAGAACCGGGAAATATTCGCCCGGCCGGGATTCTTCCACGAGATGGTAGCTCCAGCGGCAGGGGTGGGTACATTCTCCCTGATTGGCGTCGCGTCCGGTCAGCATGCTGGAAATCAGGCAGCGGCCGGAATAGGACATGCAGAGCGCACCATGCACGAAGGCTTCAAACTCCATGCCCGGAACCTTTATTACCGTTTCGCGGATGTTGTCGAGGCTCATTTCACGTGCCAGGTTGATGCGGTGGATGCCCTGCTGCTGCCAATAGCGGGCTGCGCGCCAGTTAATGGTGTTGGCCTGGGTGGAAAGGTGCAGTTCCCGTTCCGGGGACACTTCCCGTACCGCATCCAGCACTCCGGGGTCGGCAACAATGTAGGCATCGAACGGGAGATGGGCGATCTGCGCCAAATACTCTTCCAGGGCCGGAAGCGCCTCGTTGCGCGGGTAGCTGTTGATCGTCAGATAGGTTTTGACACCCTTTGTATGGCAAAAATCAAGAGCCGTGCTCATCTCTTCAACGGAAAAGTTGTCGGCCTTATTGCGGAGTCCGAAGGCTTCTCCGCCCAGATATACGGCGTCGGCGCCGTAATGTATCGCGATTTTCAATTTTTCCATGTTGCCGGCCGGTGCCAGCAATTCAGGCTTACGCATGGGAATTCCAATAATTAAAATAATGTGTTGGCACTGCATCGATACGTGGGGAGTGGATGCTAGCATAATCAGTCTGCCAATAAAACTGAAAAGGCACCTTTCGCTTGACAAAGGTAACTATATCGCTTTAATTATGAAAAAAGTCCGATAAATGGGGGTATTATGCCGTTAGGCAGTCGAGTGCTACCATGTTTTGTTTTATCTCTTATGCTCTCAGGGTGTGCTGCCAACGACCTGGTGGTTAAGCGGCAGGCAGAGTCTGAAGCGAAAATAGAGTACCTGGTCCAGTCTTCAAAAAAGACGGAACAGCGTCAGAACGAGTTTGACGGTCAGATCCGGGCCCAGGATGAACGCTTTCAGTCAGTGACCGGCGAATTGAAACGGTTGAAGGATGAAAATCGTGAGCTGCGAACATCCAATGATGAGCTGAAAGTCAGGGTTGCGGCTGTTGCCAAACAGATGCAAACCCCCAAGGTAGAAATTGTCAATCAACCGTCGCCGGTAAAATCTCCCCGGGAGTCCGGTCCCCCGGCGGAATATCTAAAAGCATTCGGTCTGTACAGTGCCAATAATTTTCCGGCAGCCGTTGATTCTTTTGAGGCTTTTCTCAAAAACAACCCGCAAAGTGATTATGCCGCCAACGCGCAGTACTGGATAGGTGAATGTCACTACACCCTTTCCGACCTTCCCAAAGCGAAAGATGCCTTTTCAAAAGTGGCGGAAATGTATCCGAAGAGTTCCAAGACTCCCGATGCCCTTTTGAAGCTTGGTTTTACGTTGTCCGCCATGCAGGAAAAAGATAAGGCGGCTGCGGTGTTCGAGAAAATTGTCACATTATATCCAAGCAGTCCCGCTGCGGCTAAAGCCCGTGAACGTCTGAGCGCACACTGACTCCTGTCTGCCCTGTAGGCAAAGGCGAATGAGGTAAACTGTATGAAAGTAAAATTGTTGCTGCTGGCTCTGTTAGTCTTGCCATCGATTGTGTTTGCTGCCGGTCAGGAAGAACCCACGATTTACGTCATCAAGCAGGGAGATACGCTGTGGGGACTCTCCGAGCGATTTATTAAGGACCCGAAGTACTGGCCGAATATGTGGTCAAAAAACAGTCAGGTGACCAATCCACATTTCATTTATCCGGGGCAGAAAGTGAGAATATTTCCTGACCGGATTGAACTGGTGCCCAAAGAGCAGGCGGCGGTGGTAGCTCCCGCGCAAAAGAGCGCACCAGCAGCAACGGTTGCCGAAGCGTTTCAGGAGGTTGCCGCCGAAAAGACCTATACGTTGTATGGTTCGGAGGGCTTTCTGGCTGAGAAGGGTTTCAAGCCGTTCGGCTTGGTGATTGGCGCACAGCATGAACGAATCCTGGTTGGCGTTGATGATATCGTGTATACCGATATCGGTACCGAGCATAACGCTGCCAGCGGCGACAAGTTTACGATCTATCGAAAGGATATTTCGGTAAAGCATCCGTTGAACAACGAGGAAATGGGCTTCAAAATAATTCCGCTCGGTTCATTGCAGTTAACTGACGTCGAAAAAAAATCATCGCGGGCGATTATTACAAAGTCAACAATGGAAATTGGTCCCGGAGCCTATCTGCTCCCCTATAAGGATGCCCGCCGTCGTGAAGTGACGCTGAAGAACACGGCTAACGATCTCAAGGGGTATGTGGTTGAAAGTTATAGCGGCGGGAGCATTATTGCCGCAGGCGATGTCGTGTATATCGATCTCGGTTCGAGCCAGGGAGCTGAAGCGGGCAATTTGCTCTACATTGTCCGGGATGTGACGATTGACCAGCGCTATGTTGAGGGGCGGGTTGATAAACTTCCGCAAGAGTTGCTGGGGGCGCTGGTAATTCTTGAAACCGGCAAGAAAACATCCACCGCACTGGTGGTTAAGAGTATCGATACCATCTATAAAGGTGCCCGGATCGTTAGCCAAACAAAGTAACGCAGCATGTTTTTTATACTGAAAGACCGGCTTCGGGCCGGTCTTTTTTTGTCGTGATCTATTGGATGCGGCGAATCCCGCTTATCGGTTCTGGGTGTGGAAATGGAACATTATTATTGGATTGGCCTCAAGGCCGTTCCCGGTATCGGGAATGTTGCCTTTCGAAGGCTCCTGGAGCGTTTTGATACCCCTGAGGACGCCTTGAAGGCGTCGCCAGCATCGCTTGCCGGCATCAGGGGGATAACCCCTGCGGTGATTGACGGTATCAAGAGTGGCGAATGGCGACGTTTTGCCGAGGAGGAATGCCGCCGTCTTGAGACGAGTGCCGCTCGTCTGGTAACTTATATATCAAGCGACTACCCCAAATCACTTTTTGAAATTCCCGATCCGCCGCCGTTTCTGTACGTCAAGGGAACGTTGCTCTCTCATGAATTGTCGATAGCCATGGTAGGTTCGCGCCGGGCAACGTCCTATGGATTGATGACAACCGGAAAACTGGCTGAGGCGCTTGCCAGCCATGGGGTGTGCGTGGTTTCGGGGATGGCGCGGGGTGTCGATACAGCAGCCCATAAGGGGGCGCTTCATGCTGGAGGAAGGAGCATTGGCGTTCTGGGGTGCGGCGTTGACAAGATGTATCCGCCTGAAAACCGTGCCCTGTTTGAGGAGATGGCGGACAAGGGGTGCCTGGTATCGGAATTCCCGCTCGGAACCCTGCCGTTGGCCGAAAATTTTCCGCGCCGCAACCGGATCATCAGCGGACTTTCCCGTGGTGTACTGGTCGTGGAGGCTGCCGAGAAAAGCGGTTCGCTGATCACCGCACAGTATGCGCTGGAGCATGGCCGCGATGTATTTGCCGTGCCGGGGAATATTTCGTTCGTCACCAGCCGCGGTTGCAATCGCCTTATCAAACAGGGGGCCAAGCTGGTGGATTGCGTTGAAGATATTCTTGAAGAGCTCCCCGCAGGCGCTCTTGCCCCCGCCGACGCCCCCTTGTTTCAACCGCCTCGGCGCTCCTTCGCGCTGAAGCCGAAAGAAGCGGCTATTTATGAGCTGCTGGCCCGCTCTCCGCTGCACATCGATGACATCATTTCCCAAACGGAATTGACACCCGGAGAGGTTTCCTCTATGTTACTGCACCTTGAACTGAAGGGTGCGGTTACTGCCCTGCCCGGCACCCACTACGCTGTTACTTGATAAAGGACTCATTTACTTATGTCGTATAACCTTGTGATTGTTGAATCCCCTGCCAAGGGGAAAACCATAGAAAAATTTCTCGGCCCCGACTTCAAAGTCCTGGCTTCATTCGGCCACGTGCGTGCCCTTCCGAGCAAACAGGGATCGGTAGATATAGAGAAGGGCTTTGAACCGAAGTATCATGTGCTGCCGGAAAGCAAAAAGCATCTGGATGCGATCAAGGCTGCGCTCAAGGGGGCGGATCGACTGTTGCTCGCAACTGACCCCGACCGTGAAGGGGAAGCAATCTCCTGGCATCTGTTGGCTGCGCTTGGCCTTGACAAGAAGAATCCCGGCATCAAAATCCAGCGGGTTGAATTCCACGAAATTACCAAAGAGGCCATTCTCCACGCCGTCCAGAATCCTCGTGACATTGCACTTGATCTGGTGGATGCGCAGCAGGCCCGTTCCATCCTGGACTATCTGGTTGGTTTCAATCTCTCGCCGTTTCTCTGGAAAAAGATCCGTTACGGGCTTTCCGCCGGGCGTGTCCAGTCGGTGGCGCTGCGTCTGGTCTGTGAACGTGAAAAAGAAATTCTTGCCTTCAACGAACAGGAATACTGGACTATTGCGACCCGTCTCGGTATTGCGCCTGGGCAGGAATTCAAGGCCGGTCTGGTTGATGTGGGGGGCGAAAAGCTCGGCAAGTTTGATATTCCGGGTGAGGATGTTGCGTCGGCTCTGAAAGCATCCTTGCAGTCGGGCCGTTACCAGGTTGCCAAAATCACGAAAACAGAAAGAAAGCGGAACCCTTCGCCTCCCTTTACAACATCAACACTCCAGCAGGAGGCATCGCGCAAGCTCGGTTTTTCCGCCAAGAAAACCATGTCAACAGCTCAGAAGCTCTATGAAGGGATTGATATCGGGGAAGAAGGCACGGTCGGCCTGATTACCTATATGCGTACCGACAGTGTCAACCTTTCTACCTTGGCGCTTCAGGACGCCCATGATGTGATTTCCGCGGCATACGGCAAGGAATATGCGCTCGCCAAGCCGCGTATCTTCAAGACAAAATCAAAGAATGCCCAGGAGGCCCATGAGGCCGTCCGTCCGACCTATATCGCCAAAACCCCGACCGAGCTGCGGAAGTATCTGACACCTGACCTGTATAAACTGTATGAGCTGATCTGGAAACGAACCGTTGCCTGCCAGATGGCCGAAGCTTTGCTGGATCAGACGTCTGTTGACATTACGGCTGAGCTCTCGGTACCGTTGACTGCCGGTCCGTTTGCCGGAGCCGGCCGCGCCGGATTGCGCGCCGCCGGAACGGTTATCCGCTTTCCCGGTTTTATGAAGCTCTACATCGAAGGGCTCGATGATCAGGATGAAGAAAAGGAAGGCCTGCTTCCAGCCATGACTGAAGGAGCAGCGCTGAAACTGCACGAAGTCCTCCCTGAACAGCACTTTACGCAGCCGCCTCCTCGTTACACCGAGGCGACACTGGTCAAGACGCTGGAGGAATACGGCATCGGACGCCCGTCAACCTTTGCCTCGATCATGAATACGTTGGTTGAGCGTAAATATGCTCGTCTCGACAAAAAACGCTTCTTCCCGGAAGATGTGGGTATGGTGGTCAGCGATCTGCTGACGGCCCATTTCCAGAAGTATGTTGACTATAACTTCACCGCCGGATTGGAAGAAGAGCTGGATCAGGTTTCTCGGGGCGAGAAAGAGTGGAAACCGCTTCTGAAGGAGTTTTGGGAGCCGTTTATCGCACTGTTGAAACAGAAAGAGGGTGAAGTCAACAAGTCTGATCTGACGACTGAAGTGACCGATGAACTTTGCCCGGAATGTGGCAAGCCGCTGGTTGTCAAGCTTGGTAAACGCGGCAAGTTTATTGCCTGCTCCGGTTTTCAGGAAGGGTGTAAATATACCCGCAATGTTGATCAGGATGGGGAGGTTGTAGAGCCTGTCATTTCTGATGAAAAATGCGAAAAGTGCGGTCAGCCGATGCTGATCAAGGATGGCCGCTTCGGTAAATATCTGGCCTGCTCCGGTTATCCGGCCTGCAAGAATATTCAGCCGTTGGTCAAGCCTGTTAGCACCGGTGTGGTCTGTCCGGAGTGCAAGGAAGGGGAGTTGACCGAGAAAAAATCACGATTTGGCAAACTGTTCTACTCTTGTAACCGCTATCCGCAGTGCAAGTTTGCGCTCTGGGATCTCCCCGTGGAAAGCCCCTGTCCGAAATGCGGTTTTCCGCTGCTGGTCAAAAAGATCTACAAGCGCAAGGGCGAATTCCTGAAGTGTCCCAAAGAGGGCTGCGACTACACCAGCGAGTAAGGCAAAAGATATCATCAATCAGAAGCACGGGTTCCGAGCTACGCACAATGGTTTCGGTCCCGTGCTTTACTGTTTCTAAAGGAATACTACATGACTACAGAATATATTACCATCATCGGCGGCGGATTGGCCGGATGCGAGGCCGCCTGGCAGGCTGCCCAACGCGGCGTATCCGTCGTGCTTCATGAGATGAAACCGCTGCGTTTCTCTCCGGCGCATGAGTTGCCCGGTCTGGCAGAACTGGTCTGCTCCAATTCTCTGCGCGGCATTTCGCTTGATAACGCTGTTGGGCTGCTCAAAGAGGAACTGCGTCGCTGCGGATCTCTGATTATGGAAGCTGCCGAAGCGACCTCGGTTCCCGCCGGAGGGGCTCTGGCCGTTGATCGCCAGCTGTTTTCCGGCTACGTTACCAGCAAGATTGAATCCCACCCCCTGATCAGGATCGAGCGCACGGAAGCAACGAGCATTCCGGCTGAAGGAACCGTCATTATCGCTTCCGGCCCGCTCACCAGTGACGCCTTGGCAACCACTCTTTCAGAATTGACCGGTGACCGGCTCTATTTTTATGATGCCATTGCACCGATTGTGGCTGCCGATTCACTCGACATGACCAAGGTCTTTGCCGCCTCGCGTTATGGCAAGGGGGATGGCGATGATTACCTCAACTGTCCGCTCGATGAGGCTGAGTACCTGAGATTTATTGATGAACTGAATCGTGGCGAAAAGGTTCCGGCTCGAGATTTTGAAAAGGCGGTCCATTTCGAAGGGTGCATGCCGGTCGAAGAGCTTGCGGCCCGCGGCGTCGAAACCCTTCGTTTCGGTCCCATGAAGCCGGTCGGTTTGATCGATCCGCATACCGGACACGAAGCCCACGCGGTCATTCAACTGCGTGCCGAAAACCGGGAGAAGACCATGTACAATCTGGTCGGGTTTCAAACCAAGCTGACCTGGCCGGAACAGCGCCGGGTGTTCCGCATGATCCCGGGGCTTGAAAACGTTGAATTTGTCCGCCTTGGTTCGATGCATCGTAATACCTTTATCAACTCTCCCGCGCTACTGGAAACAACCCAGCAGTTGAAAAGTGACAGCCGTATTTTCTTTGCCGGTCAGATTACCGGTGTTGAGGGGTATGTCGAGTCAGCTGCGAGCGGTTTTCTGGCGGGCATTGACGCTGCCAGACGTATCCAAGGCGAGAGCCTGGTCGTGCCGCCGCCCGAAACCGCTCTGGGCGCCTTGATGCATCATATTACCAATGCAGATGTGAAGCATTTCCAGCCGATGAATGTGAATTACGGCCTCTTTCCCGAGTTGCCGGGGAAAATCAAGAAGAAGGAGCGTCGCCAGAAGCTGGCGGAGCGGGCGCTGGAAGCGCTTGAAGTATGGAAAACAGGTGTGCTGGGCTGTAACCACAGGGACGCGTGAGCCGGCGTTCTTGATTAAACAGCTTGATAAGCATCGGGCAGTTTGTTTACTATGGACAAGTAACAATTACATCTGCTTTACAGTTTCAAGAAGGAACGAACTATGTCTAACGATGTAATAGATCCCCTCAAACGGGTTGAAGACCAACTGAAAAAATGCGTCAAATGCGGCGCCTGCCGTACCAACTGTCCGGCGTTTGCCGCATTTCAGCGTGAACCGGCGGTAGCTCGCGGCAAGGTGGCTCTGGCGCAGCACATTCTGACCGATGATATAGAGCTGGATGACCAGACCTATCAGGCAATGTCCAAATGCCTGCTCTGCGGCAGCTGTGTCGAGAAATGTCCCAATGATGTGCCGACCGATGAAATCGTCATTGCCGCCCGCGAGTCGCTGGCACAAAAGCGTGGTCTGACCACCTTTCATGCCGCCGTTGGGCAGGTGATAAAAAACCGGACTCGCATGAAAATGGGGGCCAAGATGGCCTCATTACTAGGACCGTTGTTCTTCAAAAAAGTACCTGAAACATCCGGATTGCGCTTGCGTTTTCCGGCGCCGTTTATTGGTAACAAACGCTTTATCCCCCAAATCGCCAAAACCTCTTTTATCGACCAACATCCCGAAGTCATTCCGGGGGAGCCGGGCAAGCCGCGCATTGCATTTTTTGTCGGCTGTATGACCAATTTTGTCTATACGGATGTCGGAGAAGCGACGCTGGCTCTGTTCCGCCATCTCGGCTGCACGATTATCATCCCCAAAGGGCAGCAGTGTTGCGGTCTGCCGGGTATGTCGGGAGGTGACATCTCTACGGTGCGCGATCTGGCGGAGCGGAATCTGGCGGAGTTTGAAAAATACGAAGTGGATTATGTCATGACCGCTTGTGCAACCTGCGGTGGTGCACTGCATCGCCTCTATCCGCTCGTGGTGGGAAAGCGCAATCCGGAATTGCGCGAGCGTCTTGAAGCGCTGGCGAAAAAGACCGTGGATGCTTCGCAACTGCTGCAACAGCTTGGCTTGAATCCCGCCGAAACCGGCGGCGGCGAAGCTCTGCGTATTACCTATCACGACCCGTGTCACCTGCGTACACGCGGCATAACAAAGCAGCCGCGTGAGTTGTTAAAAGCAACGCCCGGAGTTGAACTGGTTGAAATGGAAGGAGCCGACAAATGCTGTGGTCTGGGCGGAACCTTCAATGTCTACCACTATGACTCATCCATGACGATCAATGATGTGAAGAGTGAAGCGATTGTTGCAACAGGGGCTGATGTCGTTGTCACCGGTTGTCCCGGCTGCATGATGCAGTTGTCCGACGGCCTTAAACAGCATGGCTCTTCTGCCGAAGTAATGCATACCGTGCAGCTGCTGGCGCGTGGACTCAAACGGTGAGCTAAATTTTTACTCGCAGTAAACCTGTCTTTATTTACACTGATATTATTTGGCTCGTACTGAAGGAATTTTATTGACATTGTAAAGCAAATTGTATACAAACCCCGCACGGAAACTGAGTTTTACTTTTATAGTCAGGGGTTTGGATGCGCGAATTCAACATCGGGGCTAAAATTAAAAAGCTCCGCCTTTCAAAAAAACTGACACTTCAGGCAGTTGCCAAAGAGACCGGTTTTTCACCGGCGCTTATCTCCCAAATCGAGAACAATAACGTTTCACCTCCGATTGCCACTCTCTCAAGAATTGCCAAGTTCTTCGATGTAAAGATCGGCCTGTTCTTCACGGAAGATGAAGAAGAATGTCGCTTTGAAGTCGTTCGTTCGTATGAGCGCAAGGCAATTCCCCGCGTTATCTCCAAAGCCGGTACCACCCAGGGCTACTCCTACGAATCACTTTCGTTTCACAAGCAAAACAAGAAAATGGAGCCGTTTCTGCTCTCCATTACCCAAAAGGCCCTTGAAGAGAATACTTACAGCCACGACGGGGAAGAGTTCCTGTTTATCATGAAGGGCACTGCAGAGCTGATGCTTGATGATAAACGAATTATTCTGGAAGAGGGTGACTGTGTGTATTTTGATTCTTCGTTAAAACACCGTCTGCTTTCAAAAGATGGTAGCGAAGTAAAGGTCTTGGCCGTTGTTACCCGATAATATTTGGACACCGTTTAGCCAACTCAGGTCGTAGATATACATTAAACTGGAAGGATGGTTGAGATGTCAAAAAAAGCGATAAAACCTTCACTGAAGAACCCGTTTGCACCCCGGGAAACCGTTGAATTTACCATTCCCGGCGAGATTCCGGGCAAGAAGGGGGGCTATGAAGAGGCGATGAAGGAAGGTCATGACCTGATCCAGCGTCCCGTCAAGTCGGTCAGTATTGCCCAGATTGAAAAACAGCATTTCAAAAAACGTATGACCGTGTGGGAGCGAATCCGTGTCCTGACGGAAAACGATCCCAATATCCTCTTTCAGAACTGGGGCAAGAATCTTGACGGCGCTTCTCTGGTGACTGGCATCCTTAATGTCAATGGACGCGATGTCGCTGTTTATGGCCACGACTTTACCGTGCGAGCCGGTTCCATCGATGCTACTAACGGTCGCAAGTTAGCCCTTCTGTTCCAGATGGCAGGCGAAAAAGGTATTCCGCTGATTGGTATGAACGACTCTGCCGGCGCATTTGTACCAGCAGGTGTCGGTGGTCTGGACGGTTATGCCGAAGCATTTACGGCACTCCGTAAAATCAGCGGCGTTGTACCATCCATCATGTGCATGTTCGGCTTCAATGCCGGTGGCGGCAGCTATCTTCCGCGTCAGGGTAGCTTCCTGATTCAGCCGCAGGACACTTTTTTCGGCCTGACCGGTCCGGGTGTCGTCAAGACCGTTCTGGGTGAAGATGTCACTCCTGAAGAGCTGGGTGGACCGAAAGTACACGGACAGTCAGGCGTTGCCGATATGACTGTGGAAGATGAGGTCGATGCTCTGCGTACGGCGCTGCAGCTGCTCTCTTATCTCCCAGACAACAACAGTGTTGCGCCCCGTTTCCGTGAGACGACCGATCCACTGGATAGAAAAACCTGGGAGATCAACACGCTGCTCAAAAAAGCCTTTAACTCGCCGACCGGGTTTAATACCCCGTTTGACGTGTCAATCATGATCCAGCAGATCTGCGATCATGGGGACTATTTTGAGCTTCAGCGTGACCGTGCCCGCGAGGCAGTGACCGCTCTCGGCCGTTTGGGCGGCAATGTCGTCGGATTCGTGGCCAACAACAGTGCCGTTGCCTCCGGTCAGATTACCGTGGATTCGGCTTACAAGATTGCCCGCTTCAACCGTTTTTGCAATATTTACAATATCCCCATGATCTTCATGGAAGACACGACCGGCTTCCTGCCGGGCAAGGAACAGGAAGGACGCGGCATCGTACAGGCCGGTCGCGCCATGCTGGATTCCATCGTTGATATCAGAACGCCGCGTATCCTGCTGATCATCCGCAACGCTTACGGCGGGGCATATGCTTCATACAACAACTATCCTACCGGCGCTGACCTGGTATTGGCACTCCCAACTACGCGTCTTGCGGTTATGGGGCCTGCTGGTAAGGAATTTGTCTACAAGGACGAAGTGCGCAAGATTCGTGCATCGGCTGCCGAGCGGGTAAAAACCGGCACGCAGGAGCGCGTTGCAGCCGGTATGTCTCCTGGCGAGGCCAAAATAGATGCCGAAAAGGATGCCGCAGATTGGTTGAAAATAGAAGATACGGCATTAAATCAGCGCTATGAAAAAGAACTTATGAATCCGAAAGAGGGCCTGGCACTGGGTTCTATCTCCTCCCTCGTTATGCCCACCGACCTGCGCAAGGTGCTGGGTGAAAACATGAACTTCTTCCTGCGTCACTACAAGCCGGGTCCGATGCAGGGTGTTCAGCGCGAGTTCCATTAATTTCATTCATTTCAGATTGGAGATAAAGAAGCCATGCCACAGACTGATTACTACAAGCATAATCCACTGATCCACCGGAACCGTAAATTGGGTAAATCTACGTCCGAATGGGTACGCTCCTTTTCCTGCGAGGATCTCAAGCCGCTGATCGTGTGCCGTGGTCCGATTCGTAAGGAAGCGATGGATGTTTATGAAGAAATGGGAATTTCCCACTACGGCATTCTGCTGTCCGAGAAGGATTCGATCATTTATCCGAATGCGCTCGCGCCCGAACTGCGCCAGTTGACCGATTCAAATCGTGTCCACCGGGTCCCTGATTACAGCGGTGCCAGCAAGGAAGAGCGTATCGAGCGCATCAACCAGATCATCAACATGGCCAAGGACAACGGCTATGACTCGATTTTTGCCGGGTACGGATTTATGGCTGAGGACGAGGAGTTCGTTGCTGCCATTGAAAAAGCAGGCCTCAAGTTTATCGGACCATGTGCTGCAACTCAGGCCAGGGCAGGTAAAAAGGATGAAGCGAAGCGTACGGCTTTACAGGTAAACGTCAGTGTTACTCCCGGTATCAACAATGTAACAGCCCTGACACTGCTTAAAAAATATCCAACCCGCGAAAAACTGATCAAGCTGGTTCAAGCCGAAGGGTTGGCCTGCGACAAAAAGATACTTGCGGACAAGAAGATTTCTGACGAAGTGGTGGCTGATCATATCCTGATGACCTCCTACAGCAAGGGAATCGACCTGTTTTCCATTGAAGAACTTTGTGCCCAGGTGCAGACGGAAGTTGCTGGACTTTTTAAGAAGTATCCGCAAAGCCGGTTCCGTATCAAGGCTATTGGCGGCGGCGGCGGTAAGGGACAGCGTATTGTCGGGGCTTCTCTGCTGGCATTGAAAAAGGCCGATGACAAGGCGATTGCCAAGGCGGCAGCCGAGGCACCTGCCATGGTGCGCGAAGTCCTGAATGAAGTCAAAGCCACCGGTGTCGGTGAAAATAAAAACGTCCTGATCGAACTGAATATAGAGCAGACCCGGCATAATGAAATCCAGTTGCTGGGAAATGGCGAGTGGTGCGTTTCTCTCGGCGGTCGTGACTGCTCCCTGCAGATGCACGAACAGAAACTCCTGGAGGTTTCCGTTACGCAGGAAGGGTTGATGGCTGCCATTGAGAAGGCAAAGGCAGCCGGTCGCAAGGCTGAAGTCAAGGCGCTGGAAAGCGATCTGAAAGTTCTCGCCCGGATGGAAGAGGAGTCGGCCCGTTTTGGCCAGGCCGTAGGACTTGATTCCGCCTCAACCTTCGAGTGTATTGTCGATCGTGATCGTCACTTTTTCATGGAAGTGAATACCCGCATCCAGGTTGAACATCGCGTTACTGAGCTCTGTTACAGCCTCAAGTTCACTAACCCCAAGGACAAGAAAGATTTCTTCGTCGTCGAGTCGCTGGTCGAGGCGATGGCCCTGCTGGCGCAACATAAGGAGCGTCTGCCCAAGCCGGAGCGCATTGTCCGCTTTAACGCTTCCGTAGAGGCCCGTCTGAATGCGACTGATGCGTCGCTGTCTCCCCATGCCGGCGGCATGATCCGCTACTGGTCGAAGCCGATCAAAGGCGAAGTCCGTGATGATCAGGGCATCTGCATGACCAACCCTGATACCGGGATTTTCATGAAGTACAAGGTCGCCGGTGCATATGACTCCAATATAGCCCTGCTTCTCACCAAGGGAGAAGACCGGCTAGCCAGCTACGAACGTCTCTCTGATGTCCTGTGCAGCACAACGCTGCGCGGCAGCGCCCTGGCAACGAACCTTGAATTCCATTACGGCCTGGTCAACTGGTTTTTGGGCAGGAATGTCATGGCCAAGCCGACGACCCGCTTCGTGGTCCCGTATCTGGCGCTGGTCGGTACCCTCAAGGAAGAATCAAATCGTCTGGACGTCGTCTACGCCTTCATCCAGATGAAGAAACACTATGCAAAGCACGTGGCCGAACAATTTGCCGACCAGCCGGATGTGTGTGCCAAAGAGCTGAAGAATATGTCGTCTCTGCTTGATCGTAAGGGAACCCTGATTACCCGTCCCATGGAACGGCTTCTTGAAGATCCGCACCTTCTCTCGGGCTGGTTGAGTATGAACACGAAAAACTTCCGTATCGAGAAGGGCAAGGTTATCTGGCTGAGAAACCCTCTTGGGGTTCTCAATGAGACGTACGAATACCTGCATATGAATTATCGCAAGCACAAGCCGGCAGCGGAAATTATCTGGGATCATGACAACGAGCTGCTTCAGCAGTCACTGCATTTCTACCGCACTCTGCGGGAAAAACTCGGGCTTGAGCGGGATGAATATTTCAAGCTCAATGAACTGGTCAAAAAAGAGAAGCCCCAGGCCGGTTTCGACGCCGAGACTTGGGAGCAGATCCGTTCTGCGCACTTTGGCTATGAAGCTGGTCTTGAATTGCTGGGCATGCTGTTCCTGATTGGCGAAAACACCAAATTCTGGGATATGAAAGTTCTGGACGATCTGGAAGTGGTAATCCCCGATTACCTGACCGACCTCGATCTTCAGGCCCGGATGAAAAAGATCCTGGTTCCGCCACCGGCTACGAAAGCGGACGAAATCGTTGCGGTATGCGGCGGGATGTACTATGGCCAGGAAGCACCGGGGCTGCCGACGTTTGTCAGCGAAGGGATGCATTTCGAGAAGGATCAACCGCTCTATATCATTGAAGTTATGAAAATGTTCAATACCATCCGGGCACCTTTCTCCGGAACCATTGACAAGATCATCATGGAAGGGGGCGATGGCACAATCGTCCAGAAGGGGCAGCCGCTCTTTAAAATCACTCCGGATGAAAAGTTTATCGAAGTCGATCAGAAGGCGATCGATAAAGAAAAACGTGAGCGGACTACGGAATACCTGAAGGCCGTGCTGCATAATGCGCTGTAGGTACTGATTGAATGAGACGCTGAAGTTAAAGCCAGGGCGGGGAGTAGTGCTTCTCCCCCTGGTTTTTTTTTGAATACAATCTGTGTAAAGGGGCTACATATGAGCATCAACGATGGTAAACAAAAGTGGAATGAAAAAGTCGCTAAAGGCATTGCCAAGTCACCAGAACGGATGGAAAAATTTCTGACGACTTCCAATATTGAGATGGAGCGTTGTTTTACGCCAGGTTTTGAATTTCCAGGTTATGAAGAACAGTTGGGATTTCCCGGTGAATATCCCTATACACGCGGTGTGCAGCCGACCATGTACCGCGGTCGTTTCTGGACAATGCGTCAGTACGCCGGTTTCGGGACCGCCAAAGAGTCGAATGAGCGCTACAAATATCTTCTCTCTGCAGGCCAGACCGGTCTTTCCATCGCCTTTGACCTCCCGACCCAGATGGGGTATGACTCCGATGCCGGCATGAGCCTCGGTGAAGTCGGAAAAGTCGGTGTTGCCATTGATTCACTGGCAGATATGGAAATCCTCTTCGACGGCATTCCGCTCGACAAGGTTTCCACCTCGATGACAATCAACTCCACCGCAGCCATCCTGCTCTGCATGTATATTGCCGTGGCAGAAAAGCAGGGTGTTTCCGCTGACAAGATATCCGGTACCATTCAGAATGACATTCTGAAGGAGTACATGGCTCGTGGCACCTATATATATCCGCCTAAAGAATCCATGAGGATTATTACCGACATCTTTGCCTACTGTAAGGACAGCGTTCCGAAATGGAATACTATCTCCATCTCCGGTTACCATATTCGGGAAGCAGGATCCAGTGCCGTGCAGGAAGTTGCTTTTACGCTGGCTGACGGGATTGCTTATGTAGATGCCGCCATCAAAGCTGGATTGGAAGTGGATGAGTTTGCTCCGCGTTTGGCATTCTTCTTCAACGCCCATAACAACCTGTTTGAAGAGGTTGCAAAGTTTCGCGCTGCCCGCCGTATTTGGGGAAAAATCATGAAGGAGCGTTTCGGCGCCAAGGATCCTAAATCACAGATGCTTCGCTTTCACACCCAGACAGCTGGCTGCACCCTGACCGCCCAGCAGCCTGACAATAACATCATGCGCGTAACGATTCAGGCATTGGCAGCAGTGCTGGGGGGGACCCAGTCTCTGCATACCAATTCCCGTGATGAAGCGCTGGCACTGCCAACCGAGGATTCTGTCCGGATTGCTCTTCGTACCCAACAGGTCATCGCCTATGAATCAGGGGCGGCTGATAGCATTGACCCATTGGCAGGATCATTTCTAGTAGAGTCGTTAACTGATCAAATTGAAAAGGCAGCTCTGGAATATATCGAAAAAATAGATAAGCTGGGCGGCGCTGTTGAGGCAATTTCTCGCGGTTTCCAGCAGAAAGAGATCCAGGATTCTGCCTATGCTTACCAAAAATCAATCGAGAAGGATGAGTTGATCATAGTCGGAGTCAACAAGTTCACCGTTCAGGAACCGCCTCCAACCGGGCTGCTGAAAGTCAAGGAAGAGGTCGAAATCTCACAGAAAAAATCGTTGGCTGCCATGAAGGGCGGGCGGGATAATGCGGCTGTGGCGGCAGCGCTTGTACAGCTGGAAATAGCTGCCAAAAGCACGGATAACCTTATGCCGCACATTCTGGCGGCAGTTAAAACCTATGCGACATTGGGCGAAATTGCTGATGTTTTCAGAGGGGTATTCGGAAAGCATACAGAGACGGTAGTGTTGTAATTATTTTTAAAAAGTAACAATTCTGTGACCAGAACGTGAAAAACATTGTGTATTAATGAGGAACTTTCTGATGCTTACAAAAATCAACCATATCGGCATTGCCGTGAAGTCGCTCGAAGAAACGGTACCATTCTACCGAGACAACCTTGGTATGGAATTCAAGGGAATTGAGGATGTAGCCGAGCAGAAGGTCCGGGTTGCTATGATGCAAATCGGTGAATCCAAGATAGAGTTACTGGAACCGACATCTGATGATAGTCCGGTAGCTAAATTTATCGAAAAAAGCGGCGCCGGTATCCATCACGTTGCCTACGAGGTGGATGATGTGGAGGCCGCAATTGCCAAACTGCTTGCTGATGGTGTCCGTATGGTTGACGAAAAACCCCGGCATGGTGCACATGGCACGCGCATTGCTTTTATCCACCCGAAAAGCAGCAATGGCGTACTGACAGAACTGTGTCAGGCAGGACATTGAAAATCAAACCGGGCATATGTGACATTAAGCAGTTGTTACGGATGGTTAGCGGCTTAATGTGAATTTTATGTTGACAACCGTTTTATTTGTTGTATATTTCGACCATTCAAATAGAACAAAGTCTGAAACAAACGAACCGATAAGTAGCTAACCGATTTACCAACCGAGCGTCAGTAGGTACTGATGGCAATGACCGGGAGCGAAACAAACTGTGACCGTTTCAGTAGAATTAAGCATATCAATCACGAAATACACCCTTAAGCAACCGCTTTATCGCGAGATGCTTAAGGGTGTGCGCGTTTAAGGGGCCTTTTGGTTTTTCGATAGCAACACTGTTTGAGTAGTTTAGGCCAAATCTACTTCGAAAGGTGGTGAGTAACGGCATCAAACTTATCTGAAAGCACGTTAACCGCAGTTGTATAAGCAACTACTATAAAAATGGGAGGAACACACATGAATATCAAAAAAACAGTAGCAATCGCAGCAGCAGCAGGTGCCCTGGCCGCTATTTCCGTACCGGCAATGGCATTGGAAAATGAATTTCACGGTATGTACAAGTTCATGGGCTATCAGTCTAACTTTTTTAACGGTGCCTCAGCTACTCTTGGAAAAGATGCCGGTTCCGGGTTTATGGCTGAGCAGCGCGCTCGTTTGCAGTACACGGCAAAAGCCAATGCTGACCTGAAACTGGTTACTCATTTCGAGTTGGACACCCGTTTTGGCGGCAAGAATGAAACTTACCTGGGAGCAGGTAATGACTCCGGTAACCTGGATGCCGACCAGCTGACTCTTGAGACCAAGAACATCTATCTTGATGTGAATTGCCCGCTCACCGGCGCCAATGTCAAGGTTGGTATGCAGCCAATTGCTGACTCCTATCAGAGCCTGTTCATTCTGGCTGATATGACCGGTGCGCTTGCATCCAAATCTTTCGGTCCAGCCACCGCAGCAGTCGGCTGGTTCCGTTTGAACGATGATACGGCCACAGGCGTCGCAGCAGTTGGAAAGCAGACTACGGACCTGATTATTCTCGATGGCAAGTACGCTCTCAACAAGGATATGAAGGTTGGCGCTTCCTACTACAATGTTCAGGATGACTCGGCAGTAACAGGATATGAACTGATGCATATGATCGGCGTGAACGCTGACCTCAATGTTGGCCCTGCCAATATCAAGCCGTTTGCCGCATTCCAGTTTGGCGATATCAATTCCAAAGATACCATGAGCGGCATGCTGCTGGGCGCAACTTCCAAAACCAAGGTAGGCCCCGGTGCCGTCAACCTGTCGGCTGTTTACATGTCCGGCGATGAAACTAATGGTGCTGCTGGTGGTGAAAAGTCTTTCAGAGCGGCAGTAAAAGGCGGAGGTACTACCTACTTCAATGCTGCCAACATGTGGCTGCTGGTTCGCAGTGGACAGGCAATCAACTCCTCCCACTCCATACTGGGTAACGATCTGACCGCTAAGGGTCTTGGTCTTATGGGTGTTTTCGGCGGATATGAAGCTACCATGGGCAAGCTGTTTTACAACGCTAACATTGGCTATGCTCAGACCGATAAAGGCACTGACAAAGGAATTGGTACCGAGCTCAACGCCCAGGTCGGCTACAAGGTGTATGACAACCTGACCGCCAGCGGCGCTGTTGCTTACGCCATCCTTGGCGACAAATTTGATGCATCCAAAGCTGATGATCCTTATGCTGTCAATCTTCAGCTGAGCTACACATTCTAATTTACCTTTCGCGGTTGATGGAATGAGAAAAGGCGGATCGCAGCTATGCGGTTCGCCTTTTCTACTCTGACGATGTTTACATGGGGATTGAAATGAAGCGATGTATATTGATGCTGATGGCCGTAGCTCTGATTCATTGTATTGCAGGGAATGTTCTGGCAGCACCGCAAAAGGTGCAGATAACAGAATTCACTGTTGTCGGTGCTGAAAATACGCAGGAGTTAAAAAGTGTTATAAAAAGTCTGTTGTCATCGCGGATTACCACAGGCGACGTACTGGCGGTAGATGATGACTCGGGTGTCATTGCACGTATCAATGGTGGTTACACTTCCTTTGGGAAAACATTCAGTATTGATGCATCTGTGAAAAGCGCATCCGGTGAAATGCTTGGCCGGAGGTATGTGCAGGGTGAAAGTCCGAGTGACTTGATTCCGGCAATCGGGCGATTGGCGGAGCAGCTTCGTGTGCTTTTGCCTGTAACACCATCAACACCACAAGTCGGGGCAACGGTTGGGGTGTCTCCCGTCTTGCCCGTTGCCGCTAATGGGATTGCAGTTACTCAATCTCCTGCGGACAGATCGGCGGCGCTTCAAAACTCAAAGATCTCCTCGGAGGACATTGTGCGTAGTGCCCCTGTCGCCAAGTCGCTGTTGCAGCAGACACGGATTGAGGGAGCTTTGCATGGGATTGCTCCGGGGCGGATGCTTGCCGGTAATGAGCGTGAATATATCGTTGCTGATACGAGGAGTGTCTATATCTATCGCCAGACGGAATCTCTCAAAAAGGTCCATGAATATTCCCTCAAAAGAGAAGGGAAAATTCTGTCGATCGATACGGCGGATGTGGACGGAGATGGGGTGCTAGAGGTCTATGTTACCGTGATGGACCGCGAAGAACTGGTGTCTCAAGCCCTGCTTCTTTCAGATCAAGGATTCACCCTGATAGCGGCAGATCTGCCTTATTTCTTCAGGGCCGTTGAAATCAATAAACGGAAGAAGCTCTATGCCCAGCAGACCGGCAGAGGTTCTGATGATTATTATGGGAATGTGTGTCTGGTTGTGAAAAGGGGCAACTCTTATACGCTGGGCGAACCGGTTAAGCTGCCTAAAAATGTTAATATTCACATGTTTAATAGAATTGCTGATACAGCGGACAAGATGCTAACCGTGTTTATTGATACCGATGGCAATCTTCATGTAACTGATGAAGCCGGCAAGGAGCTTTGGAAAGGCAATGATCGGTTCGGTGGAAGTGAAGTGTACTTTCTGAAGGATGAGCAGCAAATGCAGAACGTAGCCGCTGATCGTTATCGTTGGCGCTTTATCGAACAACGAATAACAGTACTGCCTAATGGTGAAATTGTAATACCGAGAAACAGCGGCAACTACATTGGAAATGACCGCTCATTTAGTAAAAACTCAATATTTGCGTTTGCTTGGAATGGCGCAACGTTGGACGAGCGTTGGCATACGAAGGAAAGGTCAAGTTATTTGGCAGATTATTTCTATGATGCGGTGCACAAAGAAATGGTGACTCTTGAACAGGTACAAAAGGAAGGGTTGTTCAGTAAGGGTGCCAGTGTGATTCTGACCAATAAAATGGAATAGCGTGATCTGCCAAGATTTTTGTTAAGAAACCAAAAATACCTGCAATAGTGGATCTTTGGCAATAATACTAGTCGGGAGCAACCCCGGCTATTATTTTGGTCTTTTCTTTGACGATTACAACGAGCTGTGTTACATTCGCGCACTCTGAAATCTGTGAAACATGTCAGATAGTGAAATTTGTTGCCCCAATTGAAATGAGTATGATCTCCGTGAAATCACAAGCCAAAATAATTTGTATCGCCAATCAGAAGGGCGGTGTCGGTAAAACGACCACTGCTGTCAATCTCGCTGCTTGTCTGGCAGCGGCCGAGCGTCCGACTTTGCTGGTTGATTTCGATCCCCAGGGCAATGCGACCAGCGGTGTCGGCGTGGATAAGTCCGGGCTTAAGCATACGGTATATGATGTGTTGATCAACGAGGCAGATCCGCGCGCACTTGTTGTTGACACCGGTCACCCCTTTCTACACATTCTGCCGGCTAACTCTGACCTTGCCGGCGCGGAGCTGGAACTGGCAACAGAGATAGGGAGGGAGCAGCGGCTCAAGTTTGCTCTCTCCGCGTTGGTTGATCAGTACAGTTACATCATCATCGATTGCCCGCCATCGCTGAACCTGCTGACAATTAATGCTATGACCGCTGCCGATTCGGTGCTGATACCCCTCCAGTGCGAGTTTTATGCAATGGAAGGGTTTTCCCAGATTTTACGTACCATCAAGCTTATTCAGAAAATGATCAACCCACTGCTGACGATTGAGGGCGTACTGTTGACCATGTATGACGCTCGCAGCAACCTGGGGAAAGAGGTTGCAGAAGAAATCCGGTCGCATTTTCCCGGCCAGGTGTTTGACTCGGTCATTCCTCGCAATGTCCGTCTGGCGGAGGCGCCCAGCCACGGTAAGCCGGTCATTTATTACGACATCACGTCACGTGGTTCAGCCAGCTATCTGCAGTTGGCGCGAGAGATAATTCAAAGGGAGAATGTACATGGCTAGAATAGGCGGCCTCGGCAAAGGGATGGCTGCGCTGTTGCACGTAACAGAAACGGTCGATGAGTCAAAAAACTATTTTGTCTGTCCGATAGAAAAGATCAAGCCTAATCGTAATCAGCCCCGCAAGCATTTTTCTCCTGAGAAGCTGGAAGAGTTGGCTGCTTCTATTCGCGAGCAGGGAATAATTCAGCCGCTGGTTGTTACCAGAAAAGAAGACCATTACGAGATAATAGCCGGTGAGCGGCGCTGGCGCGCTGCCCAGAAAGCGGGATTACACGAAATACCGGTCGTCATTCGAGAGGCCACTCCGGATGCTGTTATGGAGTTGGCTCTGATTGAGAATATCCAGCGTCAGGATTTAAACGCCATCGAAGAGGCACAGGCCTATCGTTCTCTGGTGGAGCACTTCAGCATTTCGCAGGAAGATGTGGCACGCAGGGTTGGCAAAAACCGTACGACGGTTACCAACGCACTTCGTTTGCTTAAGCTGCCAGATGATATTCAACGGGATATTGTTGAGGAACGCTTGAGCATGGGGCATGCCCGTGCATTGTTGTCACTTGAGAGCGGAGAACTGGTCGAAAAAGCCCGCCATGAAATACTGCACCGGCAATTAAGCGTAAGGGCAACGGAAGAGCTTGTGCGCAGGCTGAAGGTCAATCCTCACCCAGTACCGGTTAAGCGTTTGCAGCAGCCAGATCTTTTGATGACGTCGCTTGAGGAACAATTGCAAAAGCGCTTCCAGTCACGTGTTGCGATTCGTAAAGTCGGTACCAAAGGCGGTCGCCTGGAGATTCATTTCAGTGATTCAGATGAATTAACCCGCATAATAGACCTGCTGGATATCTGATACTCCCAAAAATAAATGTAAACATTTGTGTAAATGTCTTGACATAAGATTAATTAGTATGGTAGCTAACGTCTGTTTTACGCCCATCCGTGGGATACAGTATACAACTCAGCATGCCTGCAAGGGGTAGGTCGTGATAGAATTAAATTTGTCGTTCGTAATCCAGCTGATCAATTTCGGCATCCTCGTCCTCGTTCTTAATGTGTTCCTGTACAAACCAATCCGCAAGGTGCTTGCTGACAGACGTCAAGTGATCGACTCTGCCCGCGAGAAGACGGTTTCGGTTGATGCAGAGGTTCAGAGCAAGATGGCCCAGTATGAATCTCGTCTGCATGCTGCCAAGGCAGAAGCGGGGGCTCGCCGTGCGGAGGCTCTGAAGCTTGCCCAGGCTGAAGAGACTGCGGTGCTTGAGAAGGCTCGCAAGCAGGCTTCCGAATCTCTTGCTTCGATTCGTGAAAAAGTTGCCAAGGAAGCTGGCGAAGCGCGAGAGCTTTTGAAAAAGCAAGCCGAGGTTCTGTCCGGTGATATCTGTGAGAAAATCCTCGGGAGGAGCCTGTAGTTATGAAGATGGTATCGGATCGCTCCAAAAAAATTATTTTTACGCTGGCATACGTGTCGGCAATCGTTCTGCTTGCATCAACCGGCTTTGCATCTGAAGCGGGCGGAGGGGCTCACCATCCTGATAGCGGCGCCCAGATGAAGGATTTTGGCTGGCGTGTTCTTAACTTTGCTGTTCTGGCAGGTATTATTGTCTGGGCACTCAAGAAGGCTGATGTGAGAGGCTCTCTTGCTGCCCGTCAGGCGGATATTGAAAAAAGTCTGAAGGACGCGGAGTCTGCTCGTGATGCCGCCGAAGCAAAGTTGCGTGAGTACAGTGTGAAGCTGGACCAGGCAGCCAAAGAGATTGATGAGCTTCATGCCGCAATCATTCGTGAAGGTGAGCAGGAAAAGTCGCGTATTATTGCCGAGGCGAACAATGCGGCAGAAAAAATAGTAGCCCAGGCTGCGTTGTCAGCCGAGCAGGAGACGGTTAAAGCTCGCAACGAGCTGCGTGCAGAAGCGGCCCGGCTTGCGGTTGAGCTTGCTGCTGGTAAGTTGACAGGCTCTATTCAGAAGAATGACCACGACCGATTTGTCGGCGAATATCTTGACAAGGTGGTACAGATCCAGTGATCAATAACGCGCTTGCGAAACGATATGCCAAAGCACTCGTGCAGCTTGGCTCCGAGGGTGGTCTGATTGACCGCTTTCGTGATGAGCTCTCTGTAGTAGATGGTATTTTTACCTCCAATAGCGACTTGCGTGCCGCTTTTGCGAATCCGGCTCTTACTCACGATCAGAAAAAATCCATCATGAAGGAGCTGATTGCAAAAACAGCCTGTTCCGAACTGGTGGGCAATTTTCTGCTCTTGCTGGTAGACAAGAACCGCGTTGCCTTTCTGGGACAGATTGTTCAGACCTATGAAAAGCTGGCTGATGAATTTACCGGTGTAATACGTCCGGTCATAAAAACGGCTTTTGCGCTTGATGAAAGTCAAGTTATTGCTATTCAGAGTGCTTTAGAGAAAAAAACCGGTATGAAAGTTGTGCCGCAGATGGTCGTAGACGCGTCCCTGATGGGTGGTGTAGTTACCCAGATCGGCGATATTGCTTATGACAACAGTGTCAAGACTCAGCTTAAACGTATTAAAGATATATTACAGAAGGGGTAGGAGCATCCATGGAAATCAGAGCCGAAGAGATCAGCGAGATTATTAAAAAACAGATCAAAGAGTATGGCAAAGAGGTTGAAGTGTCCGAAACCGGCACAATCATCTCCATCGGCGACGGTATTGCCCGTATTCACGGCCTGGCTGGCGCCATGGCTGGTGAGTTGCTGGAGTTCCCCGGCGGCGTTTCCGGGATGGTTCTCAACCTGGAAGAAGATAATGTCGGTGCCGCTATTCTCGGTGAATTCTCCGAGATTAAGGAAGGCGACACCGTTAAGCGTACCGGCCGTATTACCGAGGTTCCGGTTGGCGATGCATTAATCGGCCGTGTTGTTAACGCAATCGGTCAGCCTATCGACGGCAAAGGTGCCATCAATACCAGCAGCTTCAGCAAGGTTGAGATCAAGGCTCCTGGAATTGTTGACCGTAAATCGGTTCATCAGCCGATGGCTACCGGCCTTAAAGCTATCGACTCCATGGTTCCAATCGGCCGTGGTCAGCGCGAGCTCATCATCGGTGACCGTCAGACGGGTAAGACAGCTGTTGCAATTGACACCATCATTAACCAGAAGGGTGGCGATGTTGTCTGTATTTATGTCGCTATCGGCCAGAAACGTTCCACTGTTGCTCAGGTTGTTTCCAAGCTGACTGAGCATGGCGCGATGGATTACACCATAGTTGTTGCTGCGACAGCTTCCGAGTCGGCACCGCTTCAGTTTATTGCTCCTTACACAGGCGTTACCATGGGTGAGTACTTCCGCGATAACGGCAAGCATGCTCTGATCATCTATGATGACCTTTCCAAACAGGCTGTTGCCTATCGTCAGCTTTCTCTGCTGCTCCGTCGCCCGCCAGGACGTGAAGCATATCCGGGCGACGTTTTCTATCTCCACAGCCGCCTGCTGGAGCGCGCCTGCAAGCTTTCCGATGCCCGTGGCGCCGGTTCCCTGACCGCTCTGCCGATTATCGAAACACAGGCCGGCGACGTTTCCGCATACATTCCGACCAACGTTATTTCGATTACAGACGGCCAGATTTACCTTGAATCCGACCTGTTCTTCTCCGGTGTACGTCCGGCGATCAACGTTGGTCTCTCGGTTTCCCGCGTCGGTGGTTCAGCACAGACCAAATCGATGAAACAGGTTGCCGGTACATTACGCCTTGACCTGGCACAGTATCGTGAGATGGCAGCATTTGCCCAGTTCGGTTCTGACCTTGACAGAGCTACTCAGATGCAGCTTGAGCGTGGTGTACGTCTTGTTGAAATTCTCAAGCAGCCTCAGTATCGTCCGATTCCTAACGAAAAACAGGTTCTGGTTATCTTTGCAGCCAACAACGGCTTTTTGGATGAGTACCCAGTTTCTGCACTCAGAAAATATGAAGTCGAACTGTACGCATTCTTCGATAATCGTCAGGCTGAACTTCTCGCAGAACTTCGCGATAAAAAAGCCATTGATGATGATATGAAGGGCAGAATCATTGCCGCTCTGGGCCAATTGAAGAAAGAATTTACCGCGTAATCAAGGACGGTTTGAGATATGGCAAGCCTTAAAAGCATTAAAAAACGGATTGTTTCCGTAAAAAATACTCGCCAGATCACCAAAGCCATGAAAATGGTTTCGGCTGCGAAACTGCGCCGTGCTCAGGAAAACGTTGTTGCGGCCCGCCCGTATGCAAAAAAACTGGGTGAAGTAATGCAGTCACTGGCAACCAATCTTGAAGGTGATCTTCATCCGTTGCTTGAAAAGCGCGATGCCAAGAAACTTCTTCTGATTGTGATTACATCAGACCGCGGTTTATGTGGTGGTTTCAACACCAACCTGTGCAAGGCTGGCGACCGCTACATCAAGGAAAAAATGAATTCATACGAACAGGTCAGTGTCCTGACTGTTGGGCGTAAAGGGTATGAATTCCTCAAAAGCCGTTACACGGTCTATAAAAACTTTGCCAATGTGCTGGCCAAGCCAAGCTATCAGACTGCTGCCATGCTGGCACAGGAAGTGATCGACGGTTTTGTGGCCGGTGAGTATGATCAGGTTGAGCTGCTCTATAACTCATTCCGTACCGTCATGTCCCAGGATATCACTTTCCAGCAGTTGCTGCCGGTTGAACCTGAAGTAACAGGCGCATCCGATGAGACCCCGGTAGAGTATATCTATGAGCCGTCGGTTGGTGAATTGCTGGCGGAAATATTGCCCAAGAACATCGAAGTTCAGATTTTTAAAGCGATGCTGGAAACCGTAGCTGGTGAGCATGGCGCTCGTATGACTGCAATGGATAGCGCATCGAAAAACGCCAATGAAATGATCGGCAAGCTGACGCTTCAGTACAACCGGGCACGTCAGGCAGCCATTACCACCGAGCTGATGGAAATTATTTCCGGCTCCGAATCAATTAAAGGCTAATACACTTATTACGCATCACTATATGAGGCCGTACGGCCGCAGGAGGACACCGTTCCATGAGTCAGAACACAGGTAAAATTTCGCAGGTCATCGGCGCAGTTATCGACGTCGAATTTGAGCCCGGCAAACTGCCGGAGATCTACCACGCCCTTCGCGTGACAAATCCGGCCATTGATGACCGTGAAAACAATCTGGTATTGGAAGTTGCCCAGCACCTTGGTGAAAATTCAGTACGTACTATCGCTATGGACTCGACAGACGGCCTCAAGCGCGGTCAGGTCGTTATTGATACCGGTAAACAGATTTGTGCGCCGGTTGGTGCAAAAACTCTCGGCCGTATCATGAATGTCATCGGCGAGCCTGTTGATGAAATGGGTCCGATCGGCAATGAAAAAGAGTACGCAATTCACCGCGAAGCTCCTTCCTTTGAAAATCAGTCAACCAAAGTTGAAGCATTCACAACCGGCATCAAGGTTGTTGACCTTCTCGCTCCCTATGCCCGTGGTGGTAAAATAGGTCTGTTCGGTGGTGCCGGCGTCGGCAAGACCGTTCTGATCATGGAACTTATCAATAACATCGCCAAGCAGCACGGTGGTTACTCCGTATTCGCCGGTGTTGGTGAACGTACCCGTGAAGGGAACGACCTCTGGATGGAAATGAAAGAGTCCGGCGTTCTCGATAAGGCTGCTCTCGTGTACGGCCAGATGAACGAGCCTCCAGGGGCACGTGCTCGTGTTGCTCTGACTGCACTCTCCGTTGCCGAGTACTTCCGTGATGAAGAAGGTCAGGACGTTCTGCTCTTCATCGACAATATTTTCCGTTTTACCCAGGCAGGTTCAGAAGTTTCAGCTCTTCTCGGCCGTATTCCTTCAGCTGTTGGTTATCAGCCTACGCTGGCAACTGAAATGGGTGAGCTTCAGGAGCGTATTACTTCCACAAAGAAAGGTTCAATTACCTCGGTTCAGGCTATTTACGTACCTGCCGACGACTTGACCGACCCGGCTCCTGCTACCGCTTTTGCTCACTTGGATGCAACAACGGTTCTTTCCCGTCAGATTGCCGAGCTTGGTATCTACCCGGCTGTTGACCCGCTGGACTCAACTTCACGTATTCTTGATCCGCAGGTCATCGGCGAAGAACACTACGCAGTTGCCCGTTCGGTTCAGTACGTTCTTCAGAAGTACAAGGATCTTCAGGATATCATCGCCATTCTCGGTATGGATGAACTTTCCGAGGAAGATAAGCTTGTTGTTGCCCGTGCCCGCAAGATTCAGCGCTTTCTGTCCCAGCCGTTCCATGTTGCCGAGGCCTTCACCGGTTCTCCTGGTAAATACGTTGAGCTCAAAGACACGATCAAAGGTTTTCAGGAAATCGTGGCCGGTAAGCATGACAGTATGCCGGAACAGGCTTTCTACATGGTTGGTTCGATCGAAGAAGCCATTGAAAAGGCTGCCAAACTGGCTGCAGTATAATTAACCTTACGGGATAGCTCCCTTTCAAGGAATGATATATGGCTGAAAAGATGAAGTTGGAAATAGTCACACCCTATAAAAAGGTGGTTGACACTGAGATAGAAGAAGTTACCGCTACTGGTAAGCTGGGTGAGTTTGGAGTATTACCGGGACATGCTCCTTTTCTGACATCACTCAAGATTGGCGAGCTGGTCTTCAAAAATAACGGCGTCACCGAGCATATGTCGCTTAACTGGGGTTATTTTGAAGTTTGCGACGACAAGATCATCGTCTTGGTGGAAACAGCTGAGACCGCATCCGAGATTGATATTGAACGTGCCAAGGCCGCTCAGGGTCGCGCTGAGGAAGCTCTCAAAAAGCTGACTTCCGAGGACAAGCAGTTCAAGGTGTACGAAGCAGCTTTAGAGCGTGCCATAATTCGTATGCAGGTTGCGGGTAAGGCTGTTCGTAAGTAGTCTTTAGTTAGATATTATCTTTTACCTGTAAGAGCGGCAGCGATGCCGCTCTTTTTTATTTACGGCCTATGTTACTAAAACGCTACAACACATTCTCCGCTGAACTGAAACGGCTCTTCGGCTGCAAAGTGCAGCGCATCTCGGTCGATGCCGGCTTTACCTGCCCCAACCGGGATGGCTCTCTCGATACAGAGGGGTGCGTTTTCTGCGGGGGGCACGGCTCGGGCTCATTCGGCATCCGTCGGGACTATTCCGTGGCCGGGCAACTGGAAGATGGCAAGGAGGTCATGCGCCGCAAGTACCGGGCGGCAAAATTCATCGCCTATTTCCAGGCCTATTCCAATACCTATGCCCCGCTTGAACATCTGCAGGGACTGTTTTCCGAAGCGCTGGCCGTTCCCGATGTGGTTGGTCTGATTGTTGCCACCCGGCCGGATTGCCTGCCGGATGACGTGCTTGATTATCTTAAGGAACTGAGTCGGGAAACGTACCTCTGGCTGGAACTTGGCCTCCAGTCGATGCATGACATGAGCCTGGCAGTTATTAACCGGCGCCATGACCATGCCTGTTCCGTGGCTGCCGTTGAGCGGGCCAGGCAGAGAGGACTACGCGTGTGTGCCCATGTTATTCTCGGGATTCCGGGGGAGACGCGCGAGGAAATGCTGGCCACTGCGGGTGAGCTGAACCGGCTTGGCGTGGATGGCGTCAAGCTGCACCTGCTGCATGTGATGAAGGGAACGCGGCTGGCTGAAATGTACGATCGCGGAGAGATCACAGTCCTGGGTCGGGACGGTTACGCCGGGCTGGTGTGCGACTTTCTGGAACTGCTCGACCCGCGCATCCTGATTCACCGGCTGACCGGCGACGGGGGGCATGACAACCTGATAGCGCCGCTCTGGTCGCTGAAAAAGTTCGAAGTTCTCAACCTGATCGATGCGGAACTGGCACGGCGGGGAACACGGCAGGGAGCTAGATATAACCCATGAAGATCAGCGCCAGGAATGCATGATCTCCTGGCGCTACCAGCATAGAATCCAGTTACATCTCCACTCTGGTAACAACTCCCTGTAGCTTGGCAGCAGGGAGTTTGTTGAATTGTACGAAGTTTGGCGTCAGTTTTTTGATCAGGGCAAAGACCTTCCAGATCGGGTTCCTGGTCTCAATATCCTCGATGCCGTAAAAGATTACCTTTTCCTTGATGCCGTTGTCGGTAAGCAGTTTTTCGATATCCAGCACTTCCATGTAGCCGGCATTCACCTCGAAGAATTCGAGGCCGGTGCCCACATCCTTCTTGTGATGGCAGGAGACTTCAAAGGGATCGTCGGTGCGGACGATGGAGATGAAGATGTTGCGTTCGTAAATGATGTTGGAGCGAATCACGCAATGAACGATATAGGGGGGGATCACGTCCAGCCCCTTGAGGAAGAAGAGCGCCGTGCCGGCAATATGCCCCTTGGCGTAGATCTGCTCGTAGGAGAGCATGAATATTTCAAGCTCCAGCGGCCGCAACGCCTTGTAGAGGGAGCGCTGGCCGTTGGTCCAGATCAGGATGGTGGCAAAGGGCAGCGACGCCAGGATGAGCGACCAGTAGGCGCCGTGCGGGAACTTGGAGAACGTGGAGGTGAAGTACACAACGTCTATCATGGCGATTATCACGACAATCGGCACTTTCCATTTTTTCGTCGTTCGTGAAAAGACCATGATCATCATGAGCGCCGTTATGGTCATGGAGCCGGTGACTGCCATGCCGTAAGCCGCAGCCAGGTTGCCGGACTTCTGGAAGAAGAACATGACGAAAATAACCGCCACCATCAGGGTCCAGTTGACCGCGCCGATGTAAATCTGGGACTGGATATGGCTGGAGGTGTAGTCGACCTTGAACAGCGGCATCAGGCGGGTGGTGATCCCCTGGTAGACGATGGAGAATACGCCGCTGATGATAGATTGGGACGCTATGATGGTGGCCATGATCGTCAACAGCAAAAACGGGATATAGAGGAGTGCCGACTGGCTCTGAATCATGGCAAAGAGGATGTTCTTTGCCTCGGGGTTGCGCAGGATAAACGCTCCCTGGCCGAGGTAGTTAAGGTACAGCGCCGCAAAGACGAAGTACCAAGCCCGGATGATCGGCTTCTTGCCGAGATGTCCCATGTCGGCATAGAGGGCTTCGCCGCCGGTGGAACAGAGGATAACCTCGGAAAGGACGATGTAGCCGGCAAAACCGTTCTGGCGGAAAAACTCGAAGGCATGCCACGGGTTAATGGCCGAGATTATCTCAGGAGTGCCGGAGATGGAAGCGACCCCTGATACGAGCAGCGAGCCGAAATAGACGATCATGATCGGCCCGAAGATGCGGGCAACCTTGTCGGTACCGCGTGACTGGAAGAAAAAGAGGGTAAAGGCAATCAGGGCGGCAATGAAAACCAGCACCGACTGTTTGGTTGCGGCTAGCGAGGGGATGAGAAGGAGGCCTTCAACCGCAGAGAGGATCGAGATGGCTGGGGTGATAACGCCGTCGCCGAGCAGCAGGGAAACGCCGAGAAACGAGAGAAATCCCGCAAAGGCAAGCACGCGCCCCTTTTTGAAGAGTTTAATGATGATTTCCCGGAGGACGATCTCACCCCCTTGCCCTTTTTTGCCAAGACTCATGGCTAGCCAGGCGTATTCCGCCGTCACCAGGATGGTCATGGTCCAGAAAATCAGGGAAAGGATGCCGTAAACGTTGGCAACGGTCGGTTTTGTCATGGCAAAGACTACAGTCAGGGTATAGATGGGGCTCGTGCCGATATCGCCGAACACCAGGCCAAGGGCCTTGACGATGCCGCCCCAGAAGGAGTCTTCGTGTTTTTGGGTCATGCTTTCCGCCTTTAAAAAGTAAAGGCGGCATTTCTGCCGCCCCCGCTTATACACCATTTCGGAAGTCATTGTCACCAGAAGAGTACTACATCTCGACCCTCGTGACCACACCCTGTAGCTTTGCAGCAGGCAGTTTGTTGAACTGTACGAAGTTCGGCGTCTGGCGCTTGATGGTGGAGAACAGTTTCCAGAAAATGTTGTTGGTCTCGATATCCTCGATGCCGTAGAAAATTACCTTTTCCGTAATGCCGTTATTTTTAAGGACACTTTCAATATCCAGTATCTCCATGTAACCGGCGCGTACCTCAATGGCGTCAAGACCTGCTGCCATACCGGTTGTAAGTTTGGTTTCCAGTCCGTAAGGTTCGTCGGTGCGGACGATGGAAATCAGCACGTTGCGCTCGTAAATAATGTTTGAGCGGATAATGCAATGAACCAGATAGGGCGGGATGACGCTCCACTCTTTGACAAAGAAAAGGCAAGTCCCCGGGATATTTCTGTCCTTGGCGTAGATCTGGCCGTAGGCAAGTTCGAATGTTTCGAAATCTAGTGGTTTAAGTGCCTGATAAAGTGCCCGCTGCCCTTTGGTCCAGACCATGATAGTAACAAAAGGAACCGATGCAAGAATAATCGACCAATATCCACCGTGAGGGAATTTGTTGAGGTTGGCGATCAAAAACACCAGGTCGGCCAGAGTGACCAGCAGGGCAACCGGTACCTTCCATTTTTTTGTCGTATGGGCAAATATCATGGTCATCATGATACCGGTAATGGTCATGGTGCCGGTTACGGCAAGACCGTAAGCCGCCGCCAGATTCTCCGATTTGCGGAAGACGATCATGATCATGATGACCGCTGCCAGCAATGCCCAGTTTATGGAGCTTATGTATATTTGCGATTTCAGGTGCGTTGAGGTGTAGTCAACTCTGAGAAGCGGCAGAATTCGAGTGGTGATCCCCTGGTAGACGATTGAAAAGACACCGCTGATCAAGGCTTGTGACGCAATTACCGTGGCAATTATGGTCAGGATCAGGAAGGGGATGTAGAGAATGGCCGCTTCGTGGCGAACCATGCCGAACAGGATGTTCTTTGCGTCCGGGTGGGTGATGATGTACGCGCCCTGACCCAAATAGTTGATTACCAGCGCTACGAATACGAAATACCAGGCACGGACGATCGGCCTGCGGCCCAGATGACCCATGTCGGCATAGAGTGCCTCGCCGCCGGTCGCACAGAGGATCACCTCGGAGAGAACAAAGAAACCTGCCAGGCCGTTATCATACAGGAATCTGGCGGCGTACCAGGGGCTCAGCGCCTTGAGGACAACGGGGTGGTCGATGATCGAGAATGCTCCGGACAGCGTCAGGGCGATGAACCAAACGACCATCAGCGGGCCGAAGGCGCGCGCCACCTTATCGGTTCCCTTGCTCTGAAATATGAAGAGTCCGACCGCAATTATGGCGGCAATGAGGATCAGAATGTTTTCAGAGGTATGTTCCAGGCCGGGTATCAATTCAATACCCTCTACCGCCGAGAGGATCGAAATGGCTGGGGTGATGACGCCGTCGCCGATCAGCAGGCAGATGCCGACGTAGGAAAGAAAGGTAACGAAGGCAAAAGTTCTTCCCGGTTTGATCATTCTGACGAGAATTTCGCGCAGAACGATGGTGCCGCCTTCGCCTTTACGCCCCAGACTCATGGCCAGCCAGGCGTATTCGACCATTACCAGGGTGATCAGGGTCCAGACAATCAGGGAGATGATGCCGTAGATGCTTTCCTGGGAAGGTTTGGTGAGGGTGACGATGACGGTGAGGGTGTAGATTGGGCTGGTGCCGATATCCCCGAATACCAGTCCCAGGGCCTTGATGATGCCGCCCCAATAGGAACCTGCTTCATGTTGCTTCATTGATGCCTCCTGCAAAAGTGCTTGTAGGGGCTGACAACCGGAAAAAGGAAAAACCGCCGGCATGAACCGGCGGTCTGAATCCGCTGTTGTGCCCTTCCAGGTGCCTACGAGGTTAGCTGACGGGCTCGGGATTGGAAGTTCCCTATCCGGTGGTTATCCGGAATGCGCCCCAGTTGATCGGGTCCCCCGTATCCGTCCTTTGCGGACGAATCTCGGCTGCTTGTGCGGTTGTTATACTCCTCCTGATTTCGCTGTCAAGATATCTTGTCAATGGTCAAAACTTTGCTCTTTACACGGTACCTAAAACTGCTACACTTCGCGGCCTGCAACCTGAGCGAGGAATGAAGATACGTATGGACAATACGAATATTGAGCAAAAGCAGGATGCGATGATCTGCCGTTATTTCAAAGTGGCCCACCGTGATATGGTCTTCCTCAAGTTTATCCTGGAAGCGTATGAGGGGATGAACGTCATGAGTACTGTTGATAACAAGGCTGGTATCATCCGGATCGCCATCATGCGTGGCTTTTTGGATGATATGGATCGGCTGCTCGCAGAGCTTGGAGAGCAGGTGGTGATGGAACCGGTGGAGTGGCATGATGAATCCTGTACCTACTGAAACCGGTCAACGTGGTGCCCGTTACGCGCTTGCCCTGCTGCTGACGGTCAATCTGCTGAATTATGTTGACCGTCAGACGCTCTATGCCGTTTTTCCACTCATAAAGGCGGATTTGCACCTCTCCGATGCCGGACTCGGCTTTCTGGGAAGTGCCTTCATGTTCAGTTACATGCTGGCCGCCCCGGTTTTTGGCCGGCTGGGGGATCGAGCCAATAGGGCCCATCTTGCGGCGGGCGGTCTGGCTGTCTGGAGCGTAGCGACGATACTTTCCGGCATGGCTACATCATACCGGATGTTGCTGTCAGCACGAGCGCTGGTAGGGGTGGGGGAAGCCAGCTTTGGCACAGTGTCGCCCGGTCTGCTGGCAGATTATTTTCCCCGTGAACGCCGCGGCCGTATGTTGTCGCTCTTCTTTTTGGCAATTCCGGTCGGCAGTGCTTTGGGATATATTCTGGGGGGACAGCTTGGGCAGGCATTCGGCTGGCAGCGGGCTTTTCTGCTCGTCGGGTTGCCCGGACTCCTTCTGGCCGTACCGCTTTACCTTCTGTACGAGCCTCGCCGGAGCGACCATGCTGTTTCGCGTCAGCATGAACGGCTCATGCCGCAATTGCGACGTTTTTGGCAGAACCGCACCTATGTTCACGCCACGTTTTCGATGGCTGCCATGACCTTTGCGCTGGGAGGCCTGGCTCAGTGGGCTCCCTCTTTCCTGCAGCGCTCGTTTGGTCTTGAAGTTGCCCGCGGTAATACCATTTTCGGGATCATCACGGTCGTTTCCGGCATTCTCGGTACTCTGGCGGGAGGATGGCTGGGGGATTGGTTTCAGCGCCGGAATGCCGCCGGCTATCTCTATGTATCCGCAGTCGGGTTTTTGGCTGGGGCGCCGCTGATGATGATTGCCCTGACAACTTCCAACCTGACGATCTGTCTTGCCGCTATTTTTTCTGCCGAATTATTCCTGTTTCTGAATACCGGACCACTCAATACCGTTCTCGTGAACGTCGTGTCGCCCGGTCAGCGGGCCATGGGGTTTGCTATTAATATTTTTGCCATTCACGCCCTGGGGGACGCCATATCTCCGGCCATCATCGGCTTCCTCTCGGATCGGTGGGGATTGGCCCATGCACTGCTGATTACACCTTTGGCGGTGCTGCTTGCAGCCGGTTTTGCTCTCTGGGGAGTACGCTTCCTGGTTGGTGGCCAGCAGGCGCCGGAGTAACCCGAATCGTCGCAACACTATGGTAGTGCGGGGTACATGACGCGGCATGCCTGGTTGTTGGTCAAGTGCCGCCATGATGTGCCGTGTTCAACCCGGTTTCCGGTTTCGTCGGTATGCCGGTTTTCGGGTCATTGTCAGCCATGCCGACGGCGATGGTGAAGCTGAACGATTCTCCGGGGCGAAGTGTCCGCGGCCCCCATTGCATGCCGATGAAACGGTTGGTTGGGCTTACGAGGGGCATGGGCCTGGGGCCATGCGTGGTTCCGCCGCTGAAGTTTGAAACATACGCCCTGTCGGGACGGGTGTTCCTGTCCCATTCGATGAAGTTGGCTATGCCGCTGAAAGAGTGCGTCTCGTCGGCAAGGGGATTGCCGTTGTCAAACATACCGATGAACGTATCGCGCTGAACATTCACCTCCCGTTCCGCAAGCAGCAATTCATGTTCCATCCACCCCACGTCTCCTGCCGAAGATCCAAAATTTCCAACCCATGGTTCGTCACCGTACAGATACTGGATGGTTGTCGGGGTGGTCCCCCTGTTGGTAATTTCGGTTGCTAAAATGACATATTTGTTTCCGGCGCGGTAGAAGAGTACTCTGTTCAAATCCAGCGGCACACCGGCTAATGCCAGATGATGCCTGCTTTCAATGGTCAGGTTGGAACCGTCATTTTCCCGGACCCAGCTCCCCTTGAATTCCCAGTCAGATGGGTAGCTTGGCAGAAACGGGGCGGAGGGTGACACTATGCCCTCGTTGACATTGCACCAGACGTGAAACCAGCGCTGGCCGTTAAAATAGGTCATGCCCGTGGCTTCATTATTCATGAACTGGTAGTCGGGGTCGGAGGGGGGAAGCCCGCCTCCGATAAAAAGACCGGAGGGGTATTTGCCATTACTTTCCCTGAAACGTCCGAGATTAATGATTATTTTGCGGCCATCGCGCCAGCTGTTCCTGATGAATCCGCGTCCTTTTTTCTTGTTCCAGCGGAAATCAAGGCAAAAATCATGGGTCAGATCGCATTTGGGTGATTCCACGATATTTCTAAAGGGGAAGAGAAGCTTCCCCCACAGCAGGCGGTGGGCGTCCTCTGGTGTCAGGTCGTCAGTAAGTTCAAACCAGGCACCCTTTTCCCCTTCGAGTATGAACAAGCCTTCCACTTCATGATGAAAGCTGATTGTTATGTTGGCATAAAGTAAGGCTGAGCAGCAGAGTGTGACTGCAATGGCAAGAATGAGTTTGTGGCGCATGTTTCTCATCCGGAAGTGACCTCGATCCGTAACCCCTGCCCGGCGCCGGATATGTAGATGAATGTGAGCGGCAGAGGGTTGCTTCCCCACGGCTCGCTACGGTAGTCGTGGCTGAATGTGCAGCGGAAGGCTTTGACCCGGCTGCCAGGAGGTATATCGAGCCCTTCCGGAAGTTCTTTGCGTCCCGGCCAACTGCATTCTGTCTGGTGTGCCTCTGCAAACGACGGCAACTTACCCATCAACGGCATCTCGCTGCTGCAGTAGTCGAAGAAAAGAGCATCGTACAGCAGGTGCCGGTCCGATTCGGGAAGGAGTGTTTCGGAAAGACGGGCAAATAGCTCAAAAACGCGGCGGCTGGAGAGGCTCGAGAGGTTTTCGTTTCCTGCCTGCCGGGCCATCCGGTCAAGTGCCGTGGACAGCGTGCCATGACTCAGTAAGACGTGAAATGCCGCCCTGAACCCGCCCTGTTTGTTGAACAGGTCGAGTAGTCTCCCGATCGTTTCGACCCGGCAGATATCATCATAAGAAAGCCATGGGTTGCGTAAAATCGTGTAGGGTGGGGCTTCTGAAAATAAATATCCCTCCTGCTCGCCGATTTTACGCATTGGTGAGCCCTTCAGCAGTTTGAGCGGTTCGATCTGGATGTCATGGGGCTGCAGGCTGGCAACCGTATCCAGGGAAGTGAGGAAGCCCTCATACCTTTCGCCCGGCAATCCTGCGATAAGATCAAGATGCAGCTCAACCTTGGTTTCCGCTTTCAAGCGCCGCACGGTTGCGAATATTTGTTGCAGATCGGCTCTTCGTTCCACCTTCTCAAGCGTTTCCTGCGAAGCTGACTGGATGCCGATTTCAAAGCGGAACGTGTTTGCCGGCACACGCGCCAGAATATCCAGGCAGCGCCCTGTCAGCAGGTCGGCGGCAATTTCAAAGTGAAAGTGGCTGGCGCGGTTATGCTCAAGAATGAATTCCCATAACGTCGCTGCCCGTTTGGCATCGTAATTAAAGGTTCGATCGACCAGCTTTATCTGTGCAACATTGTTGTTCATTAGAAAGAGAAGATCTTCCTGTATCCGGTCAAGGCCGAATGAACGTACCGACCCTTCGGTCGATGAAAGGCAGAAGGCACAAGAAAACGGGCAGCCGCGCGAGGTTTCATAATAAACGAGCGGTTTGGATAAATCCACCAGCCCTTTTTGAAAGGGGGACGGCAGTCGGTCGAGCTCCAATGTTTTCCTGCTGAGCGGGCCTGATGCCGTGTCACCGCCATCGCGGAAAAAAAGATTATCGATCTCAGCCAGGCTGGTTATTGATCCGGCATGATTCTCTGCCAGGAGCGAAAAAACGAGACGTCTGAACGCCCCTTCACCTTCCCCTTTGATAACAAAGTCGATTGCAGGATTGTCATGCATAAGATCGAAGATCCCGAAAGAAACCTCCGGACCGCCCAACAGTATTTTGGTGTCCGGGGCGATCTTCTTGATGTCGGAAACAACGCGCAGAGTCTGCTCAATATTCCAAATATAACAGGAGAATGCGACCAGATCGGCTTTTTCGGCCATAACGAGTCTCAGGATATGCTCGCGCGGTTCGTTGACGGTCCATTCTCGAATTGTTATCCCAACATCGGGGATGTCGTGGCAGAATGCCGCCAGGCAGGGAAGCGCCAGCGAAGCGTGTGAGTATTTAGCGTGCAGTGTAGTGAGCAGTATTTTCATGTCGGTGTGGTCTCAGAAGGTGAGGAAATATCTGTCTTCCTTGGGGATAATTTTCGTTTGAAATGGTTGTGACAGTCTATTCAGTGTGTCGATGACGGCTGAGCCCCGTTTGCCGGACAGCAGGCGCGGCTGAAAGCCGACGCGCCGGTGCTGCACGTCCAGCGGTAGAATCTCGGCTTCCCGCTGCGTGTCTGACAGCCTCAGGCGGATCATGGCGCTGACATCGGCGGTCGCGCTTTTGCTGGCAAATGCGAAATTGCCCAGACTGTAAAAAATGATTCCGTTCCGGTAGCGCTCAATGCCCTGGAGAACATGGGGGTGGTGGCCGATGATGATGTCTGCACCAGCCTTGATGGCCTTGTGGGCTGCGGCACGTTGATACGCCTGTACAGTGGTGATGGCTTCTTTTCCCCAGTGGAACGAGACGATGACCACGTCCGCTTGACTGCGGGCTCTGGCAATGTCGGCAGTCACGAATTTTTCATAACCGGGAGCGGTGCCGGGGCGATGTGGTCCGGCGAAAAATTCAACTGGTTGGGTCAGCGAATAGCCGAGGAAAGCGATTTTTTTGCCTTTGATCGTGAAGAGTGCCATTTTGCGCGCTTCAGACAGGTTTTCTCCCGCACCGATCCAGGCAATACCACTGCTGTTCAGGTTGCTCAAGGTTTCTGCCAGCGCCGCTTTCCCAAAGTCCATGCTATGGTTGTTGGCCAGTGTTACCAAATTGACGCCGGAAGCCTTCAGTGCTTTAGCCACATCCGGATTCGCCCGGAAGCGAAACTTCTTTCCGGTAAACTCCTGTCCGTTTCCGGCGACGGGCGATTCGAGGTTGGCGATGGTTATGTCACTTCCTGACAGCTCGTTTTTAACGGCTTGAAACGGGGAG
>MGZJ01000061.1:58467-75694 GCA_001802645.1 Geobacteraceae bacterium GWC2_53_11
GTCCCGCCAGCATGATGTCGCCCACGGCAGTGATGATAATCTCTTCCGCATGCAGCGGCACTGACTGGCAGAGAAGTGTGATGATGACAAAAATGTAGGCGGGTATTGATTTCATCAGGCTCTTTTGCATTGACGTATAACGACGCAAGTGCTACTAAATACACGCTTACTACTGAAAAATAAAGGTGTTTCCCGATGCTTGACATGAAAAACATTCGTGAGAATCTTGATGAAACCGAGCGCCGTCTTCGTACCCGCGGCGGCGAATCCTATCTGGTCTGCTTTCGCGAGCTGGATGAGCGGCGCCGGACGCTGCTGAAAGAGGGAGAAACGCTTAAGGCTCTGCGCAATTCGGTTTCGGACGAGATAGGCCGAACCAAGGACAAAAGTCTGGTTCAGGACAAAATCCTTGAGATGCGTGAAGTGTCTCATAAAATCAAAGGGCTGGACGAGGAATTGGGCCGGGTTGATGAGGAGCTGAACTCGTTTCTGTTGACAGTACCCAATCTGCCCCACGTATCGACCCCGGTTGGCTCATCCGAGCAGGAAAATGTCCTCGTCAGAACATGGGGGGAGCCGCAGACACTTCCGTTTGCTGCCAAGGCTCATTGGGATCTGGGCGAAGAACTGGGTATTCTTGATTTTGAACGTGGCGCCAAGATTACCGGAGCACGGTTTACGTTGTACCGCGGTGCCGGAGCCCGGCTGGAGCGGGCATTGATCAACTTTATGCTTGATCTGCACACTGATACGCATGGCTATCAGGAGGTGTTGCCTCCGTTCATGGTCAATCGTGACTCGATGCAGGGAACCGGTCAGCTCCCCAAGTTTGAAGAGGATCTGTTCAAGCTGGTCGATCCGGAGTTTTTCCTGATACCGACCGCTGAGGTGCCGGTAACCAACATTCATCGCGGTGAAATCCTGAAAAAAAGCGAGCTGCCGATCAGTTACTGTGCCTACACCCCCTGCTTTCGTCGCGAGGCAGGTTCTTACGGCAAGGATACGCGCGGCCTGATCCGTCAACATCAGTTTAACAAGGTGGAGCTGGTCAAGTTTGTTCACCCGTCGCAGTCGGATGCCGAACTGGAAATATTGACCGGCCACGCCGAAAAGGTGCTGCAGTTGCTGGAACTTCCCTATCGTGTGATGGCGCTCTGCAGTGGCGATATCGGTTTTTCGTCTGCCAAAACCTATGATCTTGAGGTCTGGCTGCCGGGGCAGAGCTGCTACCGTGAAATATCGTCATGCAGTACGTTTGGTGATTTCCAGGCACGCCGGGCATCGATTCGCTTCCGCGAGGACGAGAAAGGTAAGCCGGAATTTGTCCATACCTTGAACGGTTCCGGTCTGGCCGTAGGACGTACGCTGGTGGCAGTCTTGGAGAACTATCAGCAGGAAGATGGCTCCGTGCTTGTTCCGGCGGCATTGCGGCCATACATGGGTGGTCTGGAGCGGATAGTCCGCTAGGGTATTGTGCGGAGGCGCGTATGTTTGGCAAAAAAAATGCGATATTACTGAGTGAAGCCGAAACCAAGATCAAACAGCAGCAGGACAAGCTGGATTGGTACCAGCGACATTACGAGAAGCAGCAAGGCTATATTGAAGAGCTCTACGATGTGGTCGGAGATCTGTCCCGGCAGCTCGGGATGGTGCTGAAAAGCGAAAATATGGAACGTCTTCAGAAGAGCCCGTTTCTGGAAGAAAACAGCAATTTTTTTCTCGATCTGTACCTGCTGTTCAGTACGCGGTTCAAAAAAGGGAAGAATGTTACCTGCTACTATGGCAAGGAGCGGGAAGAACTGCAGCGCAAATTTCAGGATAGGGATTTCAAGAACAGTAAAGTTATCCAGATGACGGAGCGCCTCACCCTTGGCAATTTACGTACTGTTTTCAAGGATGGTCTCTGGAGAAAGTCCGTTGAAGATACTTTACAGCAAATACGAAGTGAAAGAAATCTGGATTCAACTCAACAATAATTTTTCATCACGGGCTTTTTGATGACGCTTACTGTTTGAAAATCTGAAACAGGTATGCTATAAGGTTTGAATGTATGACAATGGAGAGGTGGCCGAGTGGTTTAAGGCAGCGGTCTTGAAAACCGCCGAGTGTAACAGCTCCGTGAGTTCGAATCTCACCTTCTCCGCCATATCATAAACACCGGCGGTTGGCTCACATGCTAACCGCCTTTTTTGTGGGGAAAATCTGTGCATGCCAGCGAAGCCGATGGCGGTGAACAGGGAATCCGATGGGAGGAAAAGCGATGCAGATAACAACGCCGTTTATCAAGCTGGACAGTTTTTTGAAGGCTGAAAATGCCGTTTCTTCCGGTGGCGAGGCCAAGGCTATGATTGCAGAAGGATATGTTTCCGTAAATGGCGAGGTGGAGCTTCGCCGTGGCCGTAAGCTGTATCCCGGTGACCGGGTTGTTTTTGGTAAAAGAAAGTTTGTGGTTGAAACGGCATGAATAAACCGGCTTGCCTGTGGTTCGTGATGCTGATGGTGTGTGCCCTGTCTGCAGGGGCATCGCCTGTCTCGGCCGCATACAATCTTGAGGTTCCGGCCGAGCCGTGGGACGAATACCGCCTGCAATTCAATACGTATTCCAAACACCTGCGCGCCTCGTACGACCGGGCTTTTGTTGACGATTATGAAGGAGCCATTCGTGAAGTTGACAAAGCAATCGAGTTGCTCCCCGAAGAAGGTCTCGGTTATGCTGAGCGGGGGAAATACAAGCGGATATTAAGTAATGCCGCGAGTGCCGATAATGATTTTAAAACGGCTCTGGGCCTGTTCGCTCAGGCCATTGAGCGTTATCGTCCAGGCGAGGATAAGAAAACAAAAAAAACAGCCCGAAAGTTTAATCAGGCAGATGCCGGCCGATTGGTGGCGACGCTACGCTACCAGCGGGGAGAAGCCTACTACAATTTTGAACAGTATCGGCAGGCGAATGATGACTTTGCTGCTGCGTGCCAGGCGGGAAATTCTGCCGCTTGTTCGAGAATATGGGACGTCAAGGCGATAGAGAAGCGCGGTGTTCAATGGGTCCCGCTTACAGCCCGGCAGTATTATGACCGGCGGAGAATTGAAAAACCTTCTCCCGCAACTGTCCGTGTGTGGGTCAGGCGTGAAGATCCGCAGCCGGTTCAAGCGGAAAGTGGCCCCGAAAGCTACATTCAGCAGCAGCTTGAACTCAATTGCTCAACCCATGAATTCCGATTGATAGAGGCGTCGGTCGTTTCGAACGGCAGCACGCAGCTGTCGGAAAAAGTGGCCGGGACAGGCTTCGCCAAGCCGTCCGCCGGGACTGCTCCGAGCAAGCTGATGATACTGTTTTGTCCACGTCAGAAAACCAGGAAATAGCGCCACGTGTTTCTACCTTCAAATAATTTGACTTCTTTTGCCGTTTAAAATTAGAATACCCCGCTTTTGAGTGAAAAATTCCACGCCTTTGTGCGTTGTTGAGGAGAGCTGACATGAATATGAGATTTCTTGATGCCTGTTGGGGCAAACCGGTTGACCGGACACCAGTATGGCTTATGCGTCAGGCCGGTCGTTATCTGCCCGAATACATGGCGGTTCGCTCAAAATGCACCTTTCTTGAATTGTGTAAAACACCTGAACTGGCAGCGGAAGTCAGCATACAGCCGGTTGATATCCTCGGGGTGGATGCGGCGATCATGTTTTCTGACATCCTGACACCGGTTGAACCGATGGGAATGAAGCTTGATTTTGTTCCGGGGCCGGTATTTGAAAACCCGATTCGCAGCATGGCGGATGTGGAGAAACTTCGTATCCCGCAGATGGAACAGGATGTCCCGTATGTGTTGGAAACCATCAAAATCCTCCGTCGGGAACTGGCCGGAAAGGTGCCTTTGATCGGTTTCGGCGGCGCTCCGTTTACCCTTGCCTGCTATATGGTTGAAGGAAAAGGCTCCAAGGATTTTGCCCAGATCAAGCGGATGATGTATGCGGCGCCTGAAGTTTATGCCGCCCTGATGGAAAAAATTACCACCATGAGCATGGAATATCTGAACGCACAGATTACCGCCGGTGCACAGTGCATCCAGATATTCGATACCTGGGGAGGTATTCTGTCCCCTGTTGATTACGAGCGCTACGTTCTACCGTATACTACAAGGCTGATCAATGGCCTGAACCGGATGGAAACACCGGTTATCCATTTCGTCAAAGGTTCGGGAGCCATGCTGGATAGCGTCCAGAAAGCCGGCGGTGACGTGATGGGTCTCGACTGGCACGTTAACCTGGGAGCAGCCCGCGACCTGCTCGGGCCAAAGATGGCGGTGCAGGGGAATCTGGATCCGACTACTCTGTATGCGCCTCAGAATATTATCGAGCGCGAGGTAAAGCGGGTGCTGGACGAAAACGCCGGCCGTCCCGGTCACATTTTTAATCTCGGCCACGGCATCCTGCCGACGGTTTCACCTGATAACGCCAAGTTCATGGTTGAGTGCGTCCACCGCTTGTCACAGAAATAACGAAGAGGTTTCCATGTCCGTTACCCTGAAAAACCTTGTGATCTTTGTGACTGATCTGACCAAGGCAAAATCATTTTATGTTGACCTGCTCGGGCTTCCCGTTGCCGGTCAAAGTGAGATGCTAATAGAATTCTTCCCCGGCGCCGTTACGACGCTGGGGGTTTCGCTTGCCCTGCATGAAGATGCCCGCAGTCTGGTGGGGAGACACACGGGTGTCTCTCTTAAAATTGACAACATTGCCGAGGTCTGCGAAAAACTTAACAACGGCGGCGCGCATTTTGTTGAGCCGCTGGAGTCCAGTCCGTGGGGAAAGATGGCGGTTGTACAGGATTTTGACGGAAATATGATCGCCCTGGTGGATCGTTAAGTGAACGGTGTTACCAGTGAACCACTACAGACAATTGATTGATGTGTTTGCTCCCCGCCTTGTATTCATCCTGATCCTGCTTGTCACGGCAGTAACCGTTTCTTCCGGTTTTGCCGCATCTCCCCCGCGTATGCGACCCTATACCGGAATAGGGCTGGTACTTTTTTCGCAGACGGAAAATGCCGGTCAGGACATGCAATTGCCGCTTTACGAGGAACCGGGCCTTTCACGGATCGGCATGTTGAACAGTTCGAGATTGCCGGGAAATGAATGGGTTTTCGGTGCATTGGATGCGGCCCCGCCGCTGATAGTTTCGGCACGTAGAGGTGACTGGCTGCGGGTTTATTACGATGATGCCGGCCGGGAAGCCTGGATTGAGCCCCGGAGCAAGGGACGCTTCCAGTCATGGGAACAGTTCATGAAATTACAGACCGGGCACTTGTTGCCAGGTTTACAGCCTCAGTATTACCGGCTTCAGCAGCAGCCTGACGGTAAGCCGCTCGCCACGTTGACCCCCAAACAGGTAGTGAAACTGCTGAAAGTTGAAAATGCCTGGGGGATGGTTGTGCTCGGCCAGGCCCAGATTGGCTGGCTGCGCTGGCGTGATGACGATGGCAGGCTTTTGTTGGGGTTCAGCCAGTAGCATGCCATCACACGCAAAAATCGTTGACGTACAAACGCTGGTATGATATTGACTGCCATTATGATGAACATGGCTACAGCATATGCAGGACGAGCTATTATCGCGGCGGCGCGTATTGCCGCAGCTCTGCCTCCTGCCCGCTGATTGTCATTTTTCGTTAATAGATAATTACAAGCCGTGGGCAAAAGCCCGCGGCTTTTTTATTGCGCCTTGTTCGACAAAATTACGAAGCTTATCATTCATACCGTGGAGGAGCACACATGAGAACAGAACTGGTACCACCCGGAACCGGCGAATTAACCTACGAGATCAGGAACATCGTTAATGTTGCCGAGAAGCTCCAAAAACATGGCATCAAGATCAACTGGGAAAATATCGGGGATCCGATCGTCAAGGGCGAAGTCATACCTGACTGGATGAAGGAGATCGTAGCCAAGGCTGCCATGGATAACCACTCCTGGGGGTATTGTCATACCCGCGGCGTGCTGGAAACCCGCGAGTTCATCTGCGAAAGCACCAACGGTCGCGGCGGCGCACAGATTACCCCTGACGACATCATCTTCTTCAACGGCCTGGGTGACGCAATTGCCAAAATCTACGGCTGTCTGCGTGCCGAAGCCCGCGTGCTGATGCCGTCGCCATCATATACGACCCACACACTGGGTGAGATCGGCCATGCCCATTCAGCCCCATCGCTGTTCAAACTCGACCCGGCCAACAAGTGGTATCCGGACATGGACGACCTGAAAAATCATGTGCGCTACAATCCCAACATCTGTGCCATCATGATCATCAACCCGGACAATCCGACCGGCATGGTTTATACCCGTGAGATGCTGGAGCAGATCGTCGCAGTAGCCCGTGAAAACGACCTCTTTATCATTGCCGATGAGGTCTATACCAACATCGTCTACAACGGCGAAACCACCGTGCCGATCAGCGATGTTATCGGCGATGTCCCTGCCATCTCACTGAAAGGGATCTCCAAGGAATTCCCCTGGCCCGGTTCCCGCTGCGGCTGGATCGAAGTCTACAACGGCCAGAAGGATGAGCAGTTCCGCAAATATGTCAATCTGATCCTGACCGGCAAGATGAATGAAGTCTGCTCCACCACACTTCCCCAGGCCGTCATTCCTGCAATCGCCCGGCATCCGGAATATTCCGGTTATCTGGCCCAGCGCATCGCCAGCTACGAAAAAATGAGCAACATTACCTACGATTTCCTGAGCAAAGTGCCGGCCCTGCAGGTTAACCGTACCAACGGCGCCTTCTATATGGCGGTTGCATTTAACGATGGCCTGCTTAACAACCGTCAGTCGATCCCGATTGCCAATGCCGAAGTTAAGGAGCTGGTAAACGGCCTCGTCAACCAGCCGGGCGTGTCACCGGATAAACGCTTCGTCTATCACATCCTGGCCGCCACCGGTATCTGCGTGGTGCCGCTGTCCTCGTTCTCCACGCCGTTGCAGGGCTTCCGCGTCACCCTGCTGGAAAAGGACGAAAATGAGTGCCGCCGGATTTACAGCACGCTCGCCGAGAAGATCGGGGAGTACCTGAATTCCTGATGTCCGGTTGTATCGTTAGCGCAAAAAGAGAGGGAGAGGCTGTTGAGCCTCTCCCTCTCTTTTTGTACTAATGTGATGCAACGTATCTAATCAAGCCTTCTTGTCGGTATCCTCCGACTTTGGCTTGATTTCTATTTCGTCTTTGCCGTCTGCGGCTTTTTTAAAGTTGCGGATACTTTTGCCAAGCGCTCCACCGATCTCCGGAAGCTTTCCCGCCCCGAAAACAACCAGAACTATGACCAGTATGATTATCATTTCCGGCATGCCAAAACCAAACATTGTGCCTCCTCTACTGCAAGTGTGTAGTGTACGCGACACTATCTCACTGCTGCCTGAAAAAATCAAGAGTTGCGATATGCTGTATACGTTGTCTGCAAAGAGCGGAAATGACGGTATGCGAAATAAACGCAACAAAAACAGTGTTTTGCGTATCTGGTTGTTTTCCTCATTCATTGACACTGTTTTTGGCCCATGATACAAGTATGACTTATCTTATGTGGCCGAGGGTGGTGCATGTCAAACAGCCGATATAGCAGTGTTGCAGCAATTCGCACCAAAATGGTTCTCTTGTCGCTGGTGGTTTCCGGAGTGACTGGCTGCATTGCGATTATAAGCGGGATGTCTGCGTCTGTTTTGATGGCAGTCATTGCTACGGCGCTGCTCTGCTCATTATTGTGTGCCGGGATTTTTCAGCGTCTTATGGCCGATATCAGTTCAGGGCAGCTTCGTGCCATGGTTCGCCTGCTTCCGGAAACGGATCTTTCCTCCATCCATGCGCAAGACGATGATATCAGAGCGCTTGCTTCCATGTGCGAGCTTGTGACGGATACCGTTGGAAATCAGCAGAAAGAGCGCAAGGAACTGCTGGAACGGATTTTTTCCGCGCAGGAACAACTTAAGATATCCATGCATAATTGGTCTACCGGTGATGAAAAGGAAGCCTCCAAGGTCCGGGATGCCGTTACCGCCATGGAACGGCTTAATGACGCATTTTCGATGGTTATTTCTGAGATCGGAGAACTCTCCGGGCGTACCGAGGACCGGGCATCAATATCAACCCAGATGAGCGCCACGACGGATGCCATTGCGGAAAATATCAATCAGTACTCCAATTTCGTGATCGAAACATCCAGCTCAATTGAAGAGATGGCCCGTGCAACCCGCGAAACGGCAGAAAATATTCGCGCCCTGGCTACCTCAACGGAGCAGACGGTTTTCTCAATCAATACGATCAGTCAGTCACAACATACGGTCCGCGACAATTCGGAGCGAAGCGCAACCGTGTCCGAAAGCGTACGAACCCAGGCACAACACGGGCTGCGCAGTATGGCCGCGACAATGAAAGCCATGCAGGAGATAGCCAAGAGTAACGATGAATCCTTTGAATCGATCAATCGTTTGTCGCGTCACTCCGCCCGGGTGGGCGAGTTTCTGAGCGTTATTCAGGAAGTTGTCGAGCAGACCAATCTGTTGTCTCTGAATGCCTCGATTATTGCCGCACAGGCCGGGTCCCGAGGGCGGGCATTCGCTGTTGTTGCGGAAGAGGTCCGCTCCCTGGCCCGTCGTACGTCCGCTTCGACCAAGGAAATCGAGGAACTGGTGCGCAACATTCAGAAGGAAACTTCGTATGTGCAGCGTTCTGTTACCCAGTGCAAGGACAAGGTTAAAGAGGGGGGCAAGATTTCCGGCATGGCGAATGAGGCGCTTGTAGCCATCGATAAGAGTGCTGAAGATGCCTTTAAAATGGTTTCGAGTATTGCTGCAGAGACTACGGAACAGGCTGCCAATATCCAGCGGATTACGGAAGAAGCCGAGAAAAACCTGGAACGGGTGCAGCAGGTCACCACTGCCACTGAACACCAGCAGCAGGGGAGCAACCTGATTGTCAAAAATCTTGAACATATGCGCGAACTTGCTCACCGGATCAACTCTTCGGCTCAGGAACAGGCCAAAGGGAATCGTCTGTATCTCAGGAGCGTGATGGAAGACAATGATCGTACCAAAGAGCTCAAAGACGAGGTGACGCAGCACATTACCCTGGCAAAACAGGCGGTCGAAACCGTGAAGGGAGTTGAAGCCCAGATCGCGGCAAATGCCGTTGAAAGTGTTGCAATTGTGGCGGCATTAAAACGTTTGACCGGTTTGATCGATGAATATCGTGGCGAGGAGATTCAGGAGCTTGAAGACGAGCACGTCAATTTCGAATAGACTGTTTGACTCAGAAGATACATATAAAAAAAGCCCCTTTTTCAGGGGCTTTTTTGTGTCCATGTTTGTTCGGTCAGTACTTCTGATCGGCGTAATCAACCCAGCCGCCGGCCATAACCAGCGCCTTGTCGAAGGGTGAAATTTCGAAGCTGAAGCTCTTCTGCTTGCCGCCGCCTGTCACGTTCAAGGTCTGGGCCTCAATGTCGATAGTCATGGCGGCATCTTCGTCGTCGGCGTGTGAGAAGATAATATCCAGATCGGCCTTGGGAAGCTCGATGGCAGCCATGCCGCAGTTGAACATGTTCTGGCGGAAGATGCGGGCGAACGACTCGGCAATAACCGCGGTGATGCCGTTGACTTCAAATACCCAGGGAGCATGCTCGCGGGAGGAGCCGCAGCCGAAGTTGCCACGGGACAGAATCACTTTGGCATTAAGGGTCTTTGGTCCCTTAGGGTCAAAACCGGGAAGCTTCAGATCTTCCAGGATATAGGGTTTTAAATCTTCCTTGGTGATCTCGGTCAGGTACTTGGCCGGGATGATCTCGTCGGTATTGATGTCACTGCGGTCGAGAAAGAGGACGGGGCCTCCAAAAGTTTTCATTATATCGGCTCCTTTGGTTAGAGATAGTTGCGTGGATCGGCGATCTTGCCTTCAATCGCGCTGGCTGCTGCCGTGGCCGGCGACATCAGATGCACCATGCCCCCCTTGCCCATCCGCCCCATGAAGTTGCGGTTGGTGGTGGATGCACATACTTCGCCATCAGCCAGAACGCCGTTGCTCATGCCGAGGCAGGCGCCGCAGGTCGGATTGGTGACGCAGAAACCGGCATCCATAAAGATATCAATCAGCCCTTCTTTGGTGGCGGCCTTGAACACAGCCGGAGTAGCTGGGGAAAGGATGCCGCGTACGTTCGGAGCCAGTTTGTGCCCTTTCAGAATCTGGGCGGCAATGCGCAGGTCTTCCAGGCGTCCGTTGGTGCATGAGCCGATGTAGATCTGATCAATCGGAGTCCCGGCAATTTCAGAGATGGTCTTTACCTGGTCCGGTTTGTAGCCGAAGGTTATCGTCGGCTGCAGGTTGGCGACATCGATTTCGATGGTCTGGTCGTAGTCGGCATCAGCGTCGGCGCGCCACTTGGAATATTCCGCCAGGGCGGCTCCCTTGCTGGCAAACTCGCCGCTGATGAACGGCCACAAGTAGTCGACGGTGGTCATGTCAGGCTGGCAGATCCCGGAGGTGCCGCCTGCTTCGATGGCCATGTTGCAGAGCGTCATGCGCGATTCCATGGTCATGGCCTCGACGACGGAGCCGTGGAATTCCATGACCTTGTCGGTTGCGCCGTTAACGCCGATTTTGCCGATGATGTGCAGGATGACATCCTTGGCATACACACCTTTGGGGAGTGTACCGGTGACGTTGAATTTTATGGTTTTGGGCTGACGGAAGGCACAGACACCTTTCAGGATACCTACTTCAAGGTCTGTTGTGCCGATACCGGCGGCAAAGGCTCCGAAAGCACCGTGGGTACAGGTGTGGGAGTCACCCATGATAACGGTATAGCCGGGGCGGATAAAGCCGCGCTCAGGAAAGAGGGCATGACAGACACCGTTGGCGCCGACATCAAAGAAGTCCTTGATGTCGTGACGGCGAGCCCAGTCACGCAGGATTTTTGCCTGGGTGGCTGTTTTGGTATCCTTGCTGGGGGTGACGTGGTCGATGACCGCCTTGATTTTGGTCGGATCGAAAACGCGATCCTTGCCGCGCCGGATCAGGTCGTCAATAGCGATCGGTGTGGTGATCTCGTGGCAGAGCACCGCATCCAGGCGCAACACTTTGGTGCCGGGAAAGGGTTCGTTGACGAGATGAGCATCAAAAATCTTTTCTGCGGTGGTTTTACCCATACGTTATACCTCGCTTCATGCTGTAATGATCTTCTGTATACCCTATTATTTTCACCAATAAAAGCAGTATCTGGTGATGTTGCCATCGCGAACGGAGATGGCAGGCGGATCAGGCTGCCGGTTTTTTGAGGTGGTCAACCAGAAGTTTTGCGGCGGCTGTTAATGCTTCGTAGGATCTGACGCAAATTTTCAATTCACGATGGGCCCACGGTTCATCCAGGGTGACCGGGCGGATGCGCAGCCCCTTGAAATATGGTTTGGCCGCCCCTTTGGGAACGATGCCGATGCCGAGCCCCGCTTCGACCATCAGGCAGAGGGCGTCGAAGCTGTTGACCTGAATGCGCAGTTTCGGGGTTTTGCCCAGTTCCTGGGCGGAGCGGAGGATCTGGTTGTGCAATGCGCTCCCGACCGGAAGACCGACAAAGTCAAAATCAAGGGTGTCGGCGAATGAGACCGACTTGTTTTGTGCCAGCGGATGGTCCTTGGGGGTGATGACAACCAGCTGGTCCGAATGATAGGGGAAAAATTCCAGATCCTGGTGATAGGTTCCCATGGTGATGATGCCGACATCAACGGTCCCCTCGGTCACGGATTTCATGATGGTCTCGCTGATGTCACCTTCCAGGTGCACTTGAATTCCCGGATGGAGGTCGGTGAATGATCGTATCTCGTTCGGCAGGAACTGGTTGATGGCGGAAATATTGGCCGACAGTCTGACGTGCCCGCGTACGCCGCTGGAATATTCGCTGATCTGCACATAGAGGTTGTTCATGTCGTGCAGCACTCCGCGCGCCAGCTGCAACAGGGTGATGCCCGCGTCGGTCGGCACGACACCCTTGTTTGTCCGTTGCAGCAGCCGTGTTCCGAAGCTCTCTTCAAGCTCGCTCATGCGCTTGCTGACTGCCGATGCGGCGATATGCTCGCGCTCGGCCGCCCCGGCGATAGTGCCTTCTTCGACGATGGTGACGAATAATTTAAGCGACAATGGGTCAATGATCATGCGTGCCTCACGTGGTAACGGCTCCGTAAATGGATTCATGCTATGCGTACTACACCAACGGCTTGACATCCATCAAGATATATTTAGGAACTGTTCCAACAGCTCAACCATGTGCCGTGCTCCTGATTTACAAAAAATCCGATGGCAAGCGTTCTCCGGCGTGGTATATAAGCCATCATTATATTATGAGAGGACGCTGTCATGAAGCCTGATGCGATTAAAGAACTGCTGGATTCAGTCAAGCTGGGTACCCTTGCGGTTGACGATGCGCTGGCACAGCTGCGCCAGCTCCCATTTCAGGATATCGGCTGCGCCCAGATTGATCATCATCGTCAGTTGCGGCAGGGTATGCCGGAAATGATCTTCGGTGAAGGGAAAACTGTGGAGCAGATTACTGCGATCACTGCTGCCATGGCGGAGCGCGGCAGCAATGTACTTGTTACGCGTCTGGACAAGGAGAAAGCGGGGCACGTTATGAAGATGTTTCCTGCCGCGTGCTATCATGCCGAGGCTCGCTGCCTGACGCTTGAACTGCATCCGCCGGAGCAGCGTGGCAAGGGTGCTATTCTGGTGATTTCAGCCGGGACATCAGACATTCCGGTGGCATCCGAGGCGCTGGTTACAGCCAGGTTTCTCGGCAACCAGGTTGATCATGTCTATGATGTCGGTGTGGCCGGTATTCATCGGCTGCTGGCTCGAAGAGAACAGCTGGCTGCTGCCGCGGTGATCATCGTTGTGGCCGGTATGGAGGGGGCGCTTCCCTCGGTGGTCGGCGGGCTGGTGGACAAGCCGGTCATTGCCGTTCCGACGTCGGTCGGCTATGGCGCCTCCTTCGGCGGCATAGCGGCGTTGCTGGGGATGCTCAACACCTGTGCATCCGGGGTGACTGTCGTCAATATCGACAACGGCTTTGGCGCCGCCTGTGCGGCTAGTTTGATCAACCGGGTGTGATATGGCTATTCTCTATCTTGACTGTCAGGCCGGGATTTCCGGCGACATGACCGTTGGTGCTCTGCTTGATCTGGGGGTTCCGCTGGAGCATCTCTGCTCCGAGTTGGCCAAGCTGGAACTGCCGCCAGGCTCCTATGAACTCTCAGCCAGCCGTACCGAACGGCAGCATGTGGCGGCACTGAAGTTCGATGTTACGGTAAACGACCATCATACCCATCGGCACTACGCCGGAATTGACGCCATGATTACCGGAAGCGGCCTGTCAGATCCGGTCAAGAAGACGTCGCGTGCCATCTTCCGCCGTCTGGCCGAAGCCGAGGCGTTCGTGCACGATGTCGCTGTTGAAGAGGTGCATTTCCACGAGGTCGGGGCGGTTGACTCCATCGTGGATATCGTCGGCACCGCCATCTGTCTGGACTATCTCAAGGTGGAGCATATCCATGTCTCGGCGCTGCCTCTGGGGAGCGGCTTCGTGACTACCGCCCACGGATTGCTGCCGGTACCTGCTCCGGCGACTGCTGAACTGTTGAAAGGTTTGCCTGTGCATGGCGACTGCGGGCCGGGGGAGCGGGTGACACCGACCGGCGCAGCCATTGTGGCGGCTCTCGCCAACGGATTCGGGAAACAGCCTGCGATGCTGCTGGAGAAAACAGGGTGCGGGGCAGGGGGAAAGGATTTTCCGGATTGCCCGAATATCCTGCGCGCTTTTCTGGGGAAACGTATTGAAACAGCCGGACATGACGATGAGGTGATTGTTGCGGAGTCCAATATTGACGACTCCACGCCGGAAGTTCTCGGCTATGCCATGGAGCGGCTCTTTGAAGAAGGTGCGTTGGATGTATTCTTTACGCCGATCCAGATGAAGAAAAACCGCCCCGGCGTGATGCTGTCATTTCTCTGCCATCCGCACCAGCTTGAAAGTCTGGCGGATCTGCTGCTGACCGAGACGACGGCAATCGGCCTCCGCTATTACCGGGCGGACCGAATCGTTCTGCAACGGCAGGTTGACGAGCGGGATACGGAATTCGGTCCCGCACGCTTCAAACAGGTATTTGACCGGTGCGGCAAGCTGCTGCGAACCTCTCCTGAATACGAGGATTGCCGCCGGATTGCCCGTGAACAGGGGATTTCCTGCCGGTTCGTCATGGAACGTCTGAATGATAAAGGGGCATTGGAGTCATGAGGATTTCAACGTTGAGTGTGGGCGACGAATTGATCTGCGGTCAGGTGACCGATACCAATGCCGGTACCATTGCCGCACGCCTGCTGGAGGATGGACTCAGGGTTCAGCGGCACCTTGTTGTCGGTGATAACGAAGCGGATATCATCAGCGCATTGACCGAGCTCGGGCGGATTAGTGATGCGATCATCGTCACCGGCGGGCTGGGGCCGACTGTCGATGATTTAACGTCGCGGGCGGCGGCGCGCGCCACCGGTAGACGTCTGGTGATTCATGAAGAGGCGCGCAACCATGCCCGCACAATGTCAAGTAAACTGGAAAACCTGATTGTCTGCCCGTTAAACGATAAACAGGCTATGATCCCGACCAAGTCGGCGCTGATTCCCAATCCCAACGGAACCGCCTGCGGATTTCATCTGATGCACAATGGCAGTTTTATGTTTTTTTTACCGGGTGTCCCTGCAGAGATGATCGTTATGCTTCGGGAAACGGTTATTCCGTTTGTCCTGTCACGGGTTCCGAGTAAACGGGTTATCCGCACCGTCAGCCTCAATCTGTTTGGGCCGTGCGAGGCGGAGGTCGATGAGATGTTGTTGGGCATCGCCCGCCCGGAACAGGGGCTCACGCTTGGCATCTGCGTGACGTTCCCCCGCATAAAGGTAACGCTACGGGCTGAAGCAGCCACCGATGACGGGGCCACTGACCTTCTTGTCCCTGCCGTACGCGTTATGCGGGAACGCCTGAAGGAGTACTGTTATTCCTCGGGTGATGTCAGTATGGAAGATACGGTGGCGGAGCTGTTTCGTGAGCGCTGCCTGATGCTTTCCCTGGCGGAGTCATGCAGTGGCGGTTTGATTGCCAAGCGGATTACCGATATTCCGGGTAGCTCGCGGTATTTTTGCGAAGGGTTGGTGACCTACTCGAATCACGCTAAAAAACGATTGCTGGGGGTTTCGGACGAGGTGCTGAACACTTTCGGTGCCGTCAGTTCCGAATGTGCTTCGGCAATGGCCAAGGGGGTGCGGCTCGCTTCCGACAGTGATCTCGGTCTGGCCGTTACCGGTATTGCCGGCCCTGACGGGGGAAGTGAGGATAAGCCGGCCGGCACGGTCTATATTTCGCTTGCGGCGCCGGACGGTTGCTGGACCAAGCGTTTTCAGTTCAACGGCAACCGGGATGAGGTTCGTGTCCTGACCACATGGACGGCGTTGGACTGGTTGCGCCGGTATCTTTTGAAGCGGGAATAAATGACCCTGTTCATTGCCGGCCCCATAACTTGGAATGCAAAAATAATGATCAACAACCGTCAAAACAATATGATATAATTCCGCTCTATTCGAGAACCAGATACGCAGTTAACAATTCAGGGTATCAGGCGAGAGGGGGTATAGTATGAAAAGATTTTTGTTCATGTTGTCAGGTTTGCTGATGGTGGCTGGACTTTCCGCATGTGGCGGCGGCGGATCCGGCGGCGGAAACAATAATGCACCGTCCAGCGTAAGCGGTGTGGCGGCAACCGGGGCGCCCATTGCCTATAAGAAGATCTATCTGCGGGATTCCTCAACACTGTTCAAAAACATGTCGTCTCTTACCTCGTCCAGCGGCGAATATTCATTCTCTGTTACCGGTATGACTCCGCCGTTTTTCCTGAAAACAACCGATAGTAACGGTAAGGATCTGTACTCGGTCGGCACCGGCTCCGGTACGGTCAACGTGAATCCGCTGACGAGCCTGGCTGTTGCCAATGCGGCGGGAACCGGTGACCCGCGCAAGGTGTTCATGAATATTTCAAGCCTTGGGATACCGGCCAAATTTACGCCGACCATGGTAAAGAACGCCACCGATAACATTCAGAACATGATCAAGCCCTTGACGGAGGGGTACAATCTGACCACGTTCAATCCGATCAGCGGCTCATTCAGTGCCAATTCTATTGATCCGTTTGACTGTCTGCTTGACAATATCAAAGTGAATTTCAATACATCGACCGGTAGCGTATCAATCGACGTAAAGAGCGGTTCTGCCGGCACCTGGACACCGAATGCAATTCCCCCGATGATGATTTCGGCGCCGACGATACTTCCGTCGGCCGGAACAAATATCCCGATCAGCGTCGATTTTATCCGATCGTTTCCTCTGCCGAATATACCAATGGTCGTTGCGTCCGGCGGTAAATTCAGTTTTATCGCCTTGGTCTCGAAGCTTGGGGAGTCTTTGACCTGGAGTGTGAAAGAGGCGGGCGGTGGAACAATCGTCAAAACCAGCAGCGGTTTCGGCGAATATACTGCTGAGTACACCGCACCGGCGGTAACGGCCTCCAGCCAGTATACCATCGTTGCCACTCACTCGAATGGTTCGAAAGCAGAGACGGTAATTACCGTTACGCCGACCAGTACCGGCAGCGGAACAGGCGGAGGCACTCCCGGCAGTGGAGCAACGGCGTTTATCGGCATCTGGAATCCGTCAGGCGGTATGGATCCGGCTTCGTACCAATTTACGGATACAACCGTTCAGGCCATTTTACCGACCGGCAGTGCTGCGCCGCTTAATGTGACGTATTCCGGGAATACGGCAACTGCCGTTTTTACTCCGCCATCTGTGCAGCCGGGTATGCCGATGCCGCCAATGGCGAGTGCAACATGGGTGTTCACCATCGCCGGTGACGGCACTCTGAGCATCACGGTCAATGGTATGCCGAAACCGGGAATTTATGTGAAACAGCCGTAACAGCATGATTTGATTTTTTAACCGATGGCGCCTTGTTGACCCAAGGCGCCATTTTTGTTGTGACTGACTGGTGGATACAGAGATGCGTGTCTGCACCCCTAAAGGAGCATAACATGCCGGAATTACCTGAAGTTGAAGTAACCCGTCGCCGACTGGAGCAGGGTCTGGTGGGAAGGCGATTCGCGCAG
>MGZJ01000062.1:91-365 GCA_001802645.1 Geobacteraceae bacterium GWC2_53_11
ATACGTTTATCGGTAACATCACGCAGAAAAAGGAGCGCGCGATTCTGCTCGCCCTTGCTGTCTTCAATTGGCGTGGCCGTCACATCAAAATAGCGGGCTTTCCCGCTGGAGGAGTGGGATGTGATTGAAATTTCGACCCTTTCTCCTGAGAGAGCCCGCTCTACCGGGCATTCGAGGGGGGCTTCCGGGGATTCAGGGTGAAAGAGCTCCCGGCAGGGACTGCCGAGGAGGGTCTCGCGGGGAAAATACTGGGGACACACGTGGTTGCGATGCT
>MGZJ01000062.1:379-1045 GCA_001802645.1 Geobacteraceae bacterium GWC2_53_11
TTGTCATACACAATGACGCCGTCACCGATCGAATCAAACATGGCCTGAAGCTCGCTGCTTTTTCTGCGCAGGCCGAGGTTGGCCGCCTCCAGTTCGTGAATTTTCTGCTTCACCTCGGCATAGAAGCCTATTTTTGAACTGTCCAGCCCAAGCAGCCGCTCAAGCGACGATTCATCCATCTTTGTCCGGACGGCAATCTTGTTCATCAATACGCCCTTTCCAGGATGCGCAGCAGGTCTTCTTCATCGGCTTCACGCGGGGAGGTGACGATGCAGACATCCTTGAGAGCCTGACGCGCCAGTTCCGGCAAGTCCTTGCGCAGGACTCCGATGCTGCGCAGGCTGCGCGGGGCTCCACTTGCCTCCAGAAGCGAATCGAGTGTCTCCTGAACCTTTTCGCTGGCCGCCGTGATGTCGCCGTTGGAACTGTGTCCGAGCCCCCAGGCAAGCTCCTGCAGCTTCTCGGTGACGACCGGAATGTCGTAGCGGATTACTTCCGGAAGCAGAATCGCATTGATGCTGCCGTGGTTTGCGTCGTAGAGGCCGCCAATAGGATGGGCCAGCGCATGAACGATACCAAGCATCGAATTTGAAAAAGCCATGCCGGCATGCAGACTGGCCCGCGCCAGATTTTCCAGATCTTCCGGCTTTCGCTCGTTAACAGCGG
>MGZJ01000062.1:1108-18045 GCA_001802645.1 Geobacteraceae bacterium GWC2_53_11
CAGCGACCGAGAAAAACGCCTCCATGGCATGACTGAGCGTGTTGGCCGCCGTGATGCCGACAAGTTCGTCCGGCAGGGTTTGAAGAGTATCCGGGTCAGTCAGGCTGATGTCCGGAGCGACGCAGCGGCTCATGATGCAGATTTTACGATGGTGAGTGGTATCGCCGATTATGGCAAACTGGGAGACGTCCGAACCGGTGCCGCAGGTTGTCGGGCAGAGTACCAGCGGGGGGAGGGGGCGATTAATCCGGTTCGTCCCCTCAAAGTCGCGGATATTTCCGTCGTTTGAAACAAGGATGGCAATCGCCTTGGCCGCATCCAAGGCGCTACCGCCACCAAGGCCAACTATGACGTCGGCGTCATGACGCCGATACACTTCGGCGCCACCTTCTACTTCAAAGTCTTTGGGATTGGTGGTGATCCCGTCGAAATATATACACTCCAGCCCGGCATCATTGAGGCTCCGCATGGCTTGATCGACCCAGCCTGCGCGGAGCAGTCCGTTGTCGCTGACCAGAAAAACTTTTTTTCCGCCGAGTCTGCAAGCGCAGGCGCCGACCTGACGTAAGATGCCTCTGCCGAAGATTATTTCAGGAACCTCGAATTTGTAATTATGCAGAGTATGGTCGTTGAGCAACTCCATTGTGGCTCCTGTGCCCTTTACATCAGTAACTGCCACACTTGCTGACAGGCGATAGCCGAACGGATGTTCATGTAAATTGACTGCGTTGACTCGTTTAACGATGTGCGTCTCTGTCGACGAGTTGTGGTGGTAAGCTTAAAAATACAGATTTAGTCATAATGTCAAAAAGTCTGCCAAAACATATTTGGAATTAAATGAGTAATATCAGCGTGATGCGAGTGAACTGAATGAGGGTTGTAGCTGTTTGGAGCAACAATAGTTGCACGGAAGGTGGGAGAGTGTGCAGTAAAGCCCGCTGTTCCGGTGACGGCGCCCGATATGTAGTTTATTGCAGCAGCAATGTTTGTTGCAGAAATTCATGGAGCGGGGGGGAAGAGTGGCTAAATGCTACACTGTGGAATTTTTACCCATTTCTCTCTGGAGGTAAGGAGCTCGGCGCGGAATAGGCGTAAAATTACGTTGATAGGTCATTGGCCTCTGTGGAAAAAAACCACGCAACAGAGGGTTTTGTTCTTGGTATGTGGCAAAAAGCCACATATTGATAGAGGCGTATAAAAATGTGAACTTAGTGAGCTCCGCCCTACAGAACTCTTCTAATCTGTCCCGGGCAGGATTTCAGCGCCTGCTGCCACAAGCCCACCTTCGAGCACCTTGGCGAAGATGCCTTCTTTCGGCATGACACAGTCCCCTGCCTGATAGTAGATCGCGCACCTCGTATGGCATTCCTTGCCGATCTGGGTTACCTCGAGAAGAACTGAACCGATCGATAGTTTGCTTCCGATCGGGAGCGAGACCAGGTCAATACCGGTTGTCGTAATGTTTTCAGCAAAATCGCCCGCTGAGACGGACAGTCCCATGGCACGCATCTTGTCGATGCTTTCCTGGGCAAGCAGGCTTACCTGGCGGTGCCAGTCCCCTGCATGGGCATCTCCTGCTATGCCGTGACCCGCTACAAGTTCCACGGACGGCACCGGTGTTTTTCGCTCTCCCTTATTCAGGCTGGTACAGACTGCTAGGACGGTTGCTGACATGATGGTGCTCCTTAATAAATATTGTTTGCAGCTTCAAAGCCAACCCCCCTCAATCCCCCCTTATCAGGGGGGAAGCCTTTAAGTCTCCCCTGATAAGGGGAGATTTAGAGGGGTTTTTTGTTCAGCCGCCGATGGAAGCCATGCTGAAGGCCTGATGATGGCACTCTTCCGGAGTCATCTGGTGGCGGACAGGCTTGGAATCGACAATCGCTCCCAAAGCCTGCGCGAGATGCAAATCAGAACCGCCCCTCAAGGCCGGTTTCAGATCAGACTGCGATCCGTCGAAGAGACACCCTTTGGCCATTCCCGAAGCGGTGACTCTGATCCGGTTGCATTCAGAACAGAAGTGGTGCGACACCGGGGTTATGACTCCGAGAGTGCCGGGAACGCCCGGAATGCGGAAGTTACGCGCCGGCCCGGCTGCTGCCGCCTGTTCGAGAGGGATCAGGGTGAATTGTCGGGACAGCCGCGACAGGATCTCAGTCCCCGGCACCACGTGGCGCTGCCAGTTGTGTTCCCGGATTGCCGGCATGTATTCGATGAAGCGGACCGTGGTTGCAGATGTTGATGCCAGGGCGGCAAAATCAAGGATCTCGTGGTCGTTGACCCCGCGCATGACCACCATATTGAGCTTGATCGGAAAGCCGCACTCTTGTGCAGCCTCAATGCCGGCCATGACACGTGCCAGGTCGCCGCAACGGGAAATCTGGCGAAAGGTTTCAGGTTTGAGGGAGTCAAGGCTGATGTTAAGCCGCTGTACCCCGGCTGCGCGAAGATCGGCTGCCATTTTCTCAAGCAGTACGCCGTTTGTCGTCAGTACGAGCTGCTCCAGGCCGGGAATCTCTGCCAGCTGCTGTAGAAAACCGATGATCCCCTTGCGCACCAGCGGTTCGCCGCCGGTGATACGGATTTTATCGATGCCGATGGAAACGGCTGTCCGGGCAATCCGGTACAGTTCTTCGTAGCTGAGGATGTCTCCGTGGGCACTCTTTTTAATCCCGTCTTCCGGCATGCAGTAGCTGCAGCGCAGGTTGCAGCGATCCGTAACGGAAAGCCGCAGGTAGTTGATGGTTCTGCCAATTGAGTCGAGAAGCGGCATAGTAGTACCTTTAGTGCGTAAAGTTGTGAGTTAGGGCTCCAAGCCGTACCGTTCCAGCTTGCTGTAAAGTGTTTTCCGGTCGATTTCGAGCAGTTTGGCTGCCTGGCTCTTGTTCTGCTCCACCAGTTCAAGGACCTTCATGATGTGGTCACGCTCGACCGTCCAGAGCGGCAAAGCCGTGAAGGTGGCATTGTCGCTGCGGGGTGCGGCAGCTGCCGGTGTGTACACCGTTTTTTGGGGGGCGAACGGGAACAGATCTGGAGTGATGATCGGCTCGTTGGCAAGGATGCATGCCCTCCGCATGGTGTTGCGCAGCTCCCTGACGTTGCCCGGCCACTGGTATGCGCAGAGGGAGGACATCGCTTCATCGGTGATTTCCCAGTTTCGGGAATCATTCTCATTACACTGCTGGATGAAAAACCAGGCCAGCGGAATAATGTCTTCGATGCGCTGACGCAACGGGGGGATGGCAATCGGCAGCAGGTTGATGCGGTGATACAGGTCTTCACGGAATTCGCCGCGGTTGACGCAGTCGGCCAGAATCTTGTTGGAGGCGAAGACGAAGCGGACGTTTACCCTGATGTCGTGACTTCCCCCCATCCGGCGGAAGGTGCTGGTTTCCAGGATGCGGAGCAGTTTTACCTGGACGTCGAGCGGCATTTCCGAAACCTCGTCCATGAAGAGTGTGCCGGTGTCGGCCAGTTCGAACAGGCCGGCCCGCATCTTGTTAGCGCCGGTGAAAGCCCCCTGCATATGCCCGAACAGTTCGCTTTCCGCAGTGTTGGCGTCGAATCTTCCGCAGTTGACCGTTACAAACGGTTTGCTTGCCCGGCGGCTGGCATCATGGACAGCCCTGGCGATCAGCTCCTTGCCGGTTCCGCTCTCTCCCGTGATCAGGACATGTTCATCGGTAGCCCCCCAGCGTTGCACGGTATCCAGAACTTTCTGAATTCCTGGGCTCTTGCCGATGATCCGGTTGCTTTCAAAGCGCTTGATCTCTTTTTTGAGGTTTATGTTTTCCAGGCGCAGGCGGTTCTTTTCACAGGCCTTGTCGATCAGGAGCTCGAGTTCGTCAAGCTTTATCGGCTTGGTGAGATAATCGTAGGCTCCCTGCTTGATGCATTCCACCGCCGTTTCGATTGTTCCGTGACCGGTAAACATGATGATCTCCGGAATAGTTGACTCGGCGCGCATCAGCTTGAGTGCCTCGATCCCATCCATGCCCGGCATGCGGATATCCTGGAGCACCACGTTGAATATCTCCTCGCGGTAGGCATCCAAACCCTCTTCACCACTCGATGTTGCCGTCACCTTGTACCCTGATCGGGACAGCTCCATCTGCAGAAGCTCGCGGAGCGACTTGTCGTCTTCGACAACCAGCACTTTCGTATCGTTACGCACTATTTCTGACATGCAGGCATCCTTACGGTAAATTTCGATCCTTTGCCAACCTGGCTTTCGACACTGATATCACCGCCAAGGCGTTTGATGATGTTGTACGTAATAGCCAAGCCGAGGCCAATACCCTGTCCGACGTCCTTTGTACTGAAAAACGGATCCCAGATCTGGTCGATGACATCCTTGGCAATCCCGCAGCCGGTATCCCGGATCTGAAAAACAACCATTGATTGCGGTGTCGTCCGGGTGGTTATTTCCACGACGCCGGCTCCTTGAATAGCCTGATGAGCGTTTATCAGCAGGTTCATGCAAACCTGGCGAAGTCCGGTCGGGTCTCCGATGACATCGGGGAGGTCATTCTGGAAATCGGTCCTGATCTCGACTTTTTCATAGCGGGATTTGTACCGGACCAGCTCAAGAATTTCACTTAAGACCTGATTGATGTTTACGTTGCTGAAAGAGCCGTCGGACTTGCGGCTGAAGGAAAGCAGGCAGTCAATAATTCCCTTGCAGCGGTACGATTCCCGGACGATCACCTGAAGATACTTGGGGAAATCACCCAGCCGGGGATCCTCCGCAAGCGACTGTTCATCGTTTAAGCGCCTGAGCAGAGCTTCAGCATAACCCGCTACCGACGAGAGAGGGTTGTTGATTTCGTGGGCTACGCCGGCGGCCAGAACACCTACGCTGGAGAGCTTTTCGGCTTGCATCAGCTGGAGTTCCTGAACACGCTTGTCGGTCACATCGCGCAGAAAAAGAAGGGCACGATTCTGCTCCCCCTTGCTGTCCTCAATCGGAGTGGCGGTCACGTCAAAGTAACGGGCTTTTCCCCCTGAAGGGTGGGACGTAATTGAAATTTCGACCCGTTCCCCGGACAAGGCCCGCTCGACCGGACATTCATGGGGGGCTGTCTCGACCTCGGGATGAAAAAGTTCACGGCAGCTACAGCCGGGCAGGGTTTCCTGGGGAAAATACTGCGGGCAAATGTGGTTCCGGTGCTGCACGATGCCGTTGTTGTCATACACGATGACGCCGTCGCTGATCGAATCAAACATGGCCTGAAACTCGCTGCTTTTTCTGCGCAATCCTGAGTTTGCCGCCTCAAGCTCGTGAATCTTCTGTTTGACTTCGGCGTAGAAACCGATTTTTGAACTATCGAGCCCGAGCAGGCGCTCAAGCGACGATTCATCCATCTTGGTTCTGACAGCAACCCTGTCCATCAGTACGCCCTTTCCAGAATGCGGAGAAGATCATCTTCGTCAGCTACACGGGGTGAAGTAACGATGCAGACATCCTTGAGTGCCTGACGCGCCAGTTCCGGCAGGTCCTTGCGCAGAACTCCGATACTGCGCAGGCTGCGCGGTGCTCCGCTCGCCTCCAGAAGCGAATCAAGCGTTTCCTGGACCTTTTCGCTGGCTGCGTTGATATCGCCGTTGGCGCGGTGGCCGAGTCCCCAGGCAAGTTCCTGAAGTTTTTCGGTAACAACCGGGATATCGTAGCGGATTACCTCGGGCAGCAGAATAGCGTTGACGCTGCCGTGGTTTACATCGTAGAGGCCGCCTATCGGGTGAGCTAAAGCATGAACAATGCCAAGCATTGAATTGGAAAAGGCCATGCCGGCATGCAGGCTGGCGCGTGCCAGGTCCTCCATGTCTTCCGGCTTCCGCTCGTGGACCGCGGCTGCCAGGCTCCCGGTCAGCAGGCGCAGTGACTTGATGGCGTGAACATCGGTGAGAGTGGTAGAGGCAATCGAAAAAAACGCCTCCATGGCATGGCTTAAGGCATCGGTAGCGGTCGTTCCGACAAACTCATCCGGCAGGGTTGTGAGGGTGTTCGGATCGGTCAGGCTGATATCCGGGGCGACACAGCGGCTCATGATGCAGATCTTGCGAAGGTGCACGGTGTCACTGATGATGGCAAACTGTGATACATCGGAGCCGGTGCCGCAGGTTGTCGGGCAGAGTACCAGCGGCGGGAGCGGGCGAATAATCCGGTCCGGCCCTTCAAAATCACCGATTTTTCCGCCGTTTGAAACAAGGATGGCAATCGCCTTGGCCGCATCCATGGAGCTGCCGCCACCGAGGCCGACAATCACATCGGCTCCGTGGCGCTGATATTCTTTAACCCCGTTCTCCACTTCATGATCCTTGGGATTCGGGGTGATTCCATCAAAGTAAATGAATTCAAGGCCGGCATCAAGCAGGCTCCGCATGGCCTGATCGACCCATCCTGCGTGAAACAGCCCCTTGTCGCTGACCAGAAAGACTTTTTTGCCTCCGAGCCTGCGGGCACACGCCCCAACCTGGCTCAACATGCCCCTGCCGAAAATTATTTCAGGTACCTCGAATTTGTAATTCTGCAATGTGCTGTCCCGATGCTTTTCCATTACGTACCTTTCATGCCTTCTTGCTCTCAATCTGACGCAGGCACATCATTGTCGTGACGCATGTATTACTAGCAATGCTCGTGCCTAATACATAACCAGGTTCTATAAATAAATATATTTTTCCCCATTCCTGCATCATTTTTTATCTTTCATGTCTCTGCACGTACCATTTGAATCGGAATTCGTAGCGTGGGGTTAATCTCCACGGTGTAGAACTCTACCTCATAATCATATCATATAATAATTACGGTAGGTTATAAAATTTGTCCGGTTTGTCTACACTTGTCACTGGTATAAGTCTGATGCGCTGATGTTTTATAACATGCCGATATTGCACAACAAAACCAATGTTTTATTTTTGGCACCGCAGTTGCACTGCCCACGCTGTTAATGAAAATGGACGTGGTGTGTTTGTTTTCAGGCGCACCTTCAATTTTAGTATGAGCAGGATATGGAAGCAGTGATGGGCGTAGAGGATTTGAATCTAAAGAAAGGAGTTTCAGTAGTGTTCGGCCAGAGTGTCTGGACGAAGTGCAGGTAAAACAATGTGAAGCTTCAGCGTGTAGTACGAATTCTGAATGTCGGAATAAATAAAACGAAAGAGGGAGTTACCTTATGAAGAAAAGCACAGTACTAACACTTGGACTTCTGGCAGCAGTTTCTATGGCAGCAAGCAACCCGGCACAGGCAGCATTTGAAATTGGCGGAGCAAACGGCTGGTCGCTCAGCACGGACGGAATCGTGGATTTTTTTACCACCTACACGTCGACAAGTCCCCTGCCGACCGGTGGCCGTTCATTAAGCCTGCTGAGTGTCGGGGGGAATGAATCAAAGACCGACCAGCGCTTTGGCACCGGCATCGGCTTGCTGCCGTCGGTAGTCGCTTTTAATGTCAAGGCGCCCACAACCGAAGGTGTTGACTCGACTGTCCGGGTCGGCATCTATCCGGCACTTCAGAACAAAACAAACAAAACACCTGGAACTCCCGGTACGTCAGCCAATCGTTTTGACACTTCTCCCAATATTGACTTCCGCGAATTCTTTTACACCGCCAAAGGTGCTTTCGGTGAACTGTTGGTCGGCCGCGCCCTCAACCTGTATCAGGGGAAAAATATTTTGACCGATATGACGCTCCTGTCGGCCGGCGTCGTTCCGGGAGCGGCATTCCGCGGCAACACCACGCTTGGCCATATCGGTTACGGCTATCTCTATACAAACTTCGGACCGCAGGTTCGTTATACCACTCCTGACTTCAACGGAACCAAAGTGGCGGTCTCAATTGGCGAGCCGTACGCAATAAGCGCCGACACGGCTAAAACAAACTCACCCCGCCTGGAAGCTGAAGTTTCCTATGCCAAGACCTATGGCGGCACCGCTGTGCAAGCCTGGGTCTCCGGCCTCTATCAGTCCGCAACCCGTAGCGATACGGCAGCTGCCCGTCCGGGCGCAACCAACACGGCAATCGGCGGCGCCGGCGGCGTCAGCGCCGGTTTCAGCGGCGTCAACCTCCTCGCTTCCGCCTATGGCGGCAAGGGGCTCGGCACGGTCAGTGTTCAGGACGGTGACTTCCTCGGATCTTCGTCAACCGATGCAGCAGGCAAGGAGAGGACACATTGGGGTTTCCTGACCCAGGCCACGTACGCTGTGACCCCTGTTGTTACGGCAGGAATCAATTATGGCCAATCCCGTCAGGAAGCCGGTTCGGAAGCTCCCGGCGTTTCGCCAATTAAAATCCAGGAAGCGGCAACTGCGTCCGTTACCTATAGCTTCAACAAATTCACCAAGTTCACCGGCGAATACACCTACGCCCAGAACACCTGGGATGACGGGGCAAAGCAGCATTCCAACCAGTTTGCGCTCGGCACGACCTTTTTCTGGTAACAAGTTTATCCCTACTCAGAGAGGAGAGCATCATGCCTAAGTATGTAATCGAACGTGAACTCGCAGGCGCAGGGCAATTGCAGGCTGAAACATTGCAGGCAATCTCGCAGAAGTCATGCAGCGTCCTTTCGGGGCTGGGCCCGCAAATTCAATGGGTACAGAGCTATGTGACCGACGACAAGATTTACTGCATCTATATTGCTCCCAACAAGGAGCTCGTAGTGGAACATGCCAGACAGGGCGGATTTCCCGCCAACAGTGTTGCCGAGGTCAGGACCATCATTGATCCGACTACGGCGGAATAACTGACCCTTAGCTCCCGATTCGGGACTGTAGTTCAAATTCAGGAGGATGACATGACGTTAGCTCTACTTGTTCTGATCAGTATTATGTGGATTCCGGTTGGCATGTTTTTTCTGGGTTACGGCGAAGCCAAAAGCACCGGTTTTGTCAGTGCCGTTGTGGGGATTCTCGTTGTTATCGGTGCTACCCTTCAGGCCGCTGTGTTCACCGATCCCTTTACCGCCGGACTGTTGTTCGTGTTCGGAGTTCTCTACCTGCAGACCGGTCATGCCCTTTTGACCGGCGTCACCGATTTGCGTACCGTTGGCAACGGAGCCCTGCTTGTCGGCATCGTCTGCGCCGTGTATGCCTATCTGTATGCCACCGGCGGCGGAGTGAAGCCCGACGGCAAGTCCATCATCAGCGTCGTTCCCTATCTGGCGTTCATGAATCTGACGTTTGTCGTCATCTGTTTCACCGTCACCGGTGTTACTTACGGTAAAATCAATCCCAAGGTCGCAGCTACCATGTTTATTGTCCTGACGTTCACCTGTCTTTTGACACCGGCGTTTGGTCTTATGGGGTATGGCAAGTTGCCGTTCTAGCCGACTGATTCGATACGTTACAAGGTCGTACTCGAAAGCGTGTATTTCATACTAAAGACCAGGACCCATTAGCGGCATGGCAACCGTAGCGGTAAAGCTACAGAAAACGCGATACGAGACAGGAACAGGGGCGCTTCATACAGCGCCCCTGTTTTTTATTGTGCTGCTTGTTGTTCAGACAACCACAGCAGGCGACTCCGGGTTACCGGGTTTCTTTAAGCCTTCTTTTAAACCGGCGCTTTTATAGCGTTACTCTGAAAATGAATTGAGTGATGGTCTTGTATGGAGTAGAATGTTGTTATAAATATGAGGAGAGCCGGAGACAGTCATGTCAGAAACTTTTGAACTGCGAAAATTTGTTGCTCCCGAGTTCGTATTTGGTGTGGGGGCGCGCCATCTGGTCGGACGATATGCCAAAAACCTGGGTGGTCGGAAGATTCTGGTCGTCTCCGATCCGGGAGTAGTCGCCGCTGGATGGACCAGGGATGTGACGGACAGCCTCGAAGCTGAGGGGCTCCCCTTTGCCCTGTTCACCGGGGTAACGTCCAATCCCAAGGCCGATGAGATAATGGCCGGTGTCGCGGTTTACCAGGCGGAACGGTGCAATGCGATTGTTGCCGTAGGTGGCGGCAGCCCCATCGATTGCGCCAAAGGGATTGGCATTGTCACTTCCAACGGCAGGCACATCCTGGAATTTGAAGGGGTGGACATGGTAAAGGTGCCGATGCCGCCCCTGATTTGCGTTCCGACCACCGGTGGCACCTCGGCGGATGTTTCACAGTTCGTCATCATCAGTAATCCGCTGGAAAAGGTCAAATTCGCCATCATCAGCAAGTCGGTGGTTCCCGACCTGGCGTTGATCGACCCGGAAACCCTGACCACCATGGACTCCTACCTCACGGCCTGCACCGGGCTGGATGCCCTGACCCACGCCATTGAAGCCTATGTCTCTACAGCCCGCTCCGCGATGACCGATCTGCACGCCATCGAGGCGATTCGCCTGGTTTCTTCGAGTCTCCTCCCCTCCATCGCAAACCTTGCCGACCTGGAATTGCGCACCAAGGTAATGCAGGGGAGCCTGCAGGCGGGACTGGCTTTTTCCAATGCCATCCTGGGGGCTACCCACGCCATGGCACACAGCCTGGGGGGCGCGCTTGATATCGCTCACGGCGAGTGCAACGCCATCCTGCTTGACCATGTTGTAGAATTCAATATGCCGGCGGCACCGGAGCGTTTTGAACACATTGCCGAGGCAATGGGCCTGGATCTGCGCGGCATGAACTCCGGCCAGAAAAAATCGGCCCTGCTCAATCACATCAGAGTTCTGAAAAGGGCTGCCGGCGTTTCCCGTACCTTGAACGAGCTGGGGGTAGGGAGGAGCGATATGAACTTCCTCACGAGCCATGCCCTGAAAGATCCGTGCATGGCGACCAACCCGAGAAGGGCGTCCCAGCGGGACATCGAGGTTGTGTATGAAGAATCACTCTGATTCTCCCGATCAGCTGGCTATTTTGCAGAAAAAGCTGGCCGGTTTTGGCGAATATTCCCTCCGCAAGACCTACTATCCCGAATTGCAGCAACGGCTTGAGGAGCTGAGCGAGAGTGAGGCCTTTCTCAAAAATATTGTTGACAACATTCCGGCCATGGTCTTCGTGAAAGAAGCGACGGAACTCCGTTTTGTTGCCTTTAACAAGGCCGGCGAAGAACTGTTGGGCTACTCTTGCGAAGAAGTGCTGGGCAAGAGCAACCACGACCTTTTCCCTAAAGAGCAGGCTGATTTTTTCGCCCAAAAGGATCGGGAAGTGCTTGCTCATGGTGAGCTGCTCGAAATTCCGGAAGAGGTGATTCGGACAAGGTCCGGCGAGGAGCGGATCCTGCGCACCAAGAAAATTCCGCTTTTTGACAGTGAGGGGAATGCCCGTTATCTGCTCGGCATTGCGGAAGATATTACCGATCGCAAACATCTGGAGGAGCAGCTGCTGCAGTCGCAGAAGATGGAGGCGATCGGTCAGCTGGCCGGTGGAGTAGCTCATGATTTCAACAATATTCTGATGGTAATCATGGGCTACGGCAACATGTTGAAAAATGACCTCGGTCTGGGCACTCTTCAGAAGGAAAAGCTGGAACATATCATAGAGGCTGCTGACAAAGCGGCGCAGTTGACCCGCGGCCTGCTGGCGTTCAGCCGCAAACAGGAAATGAAGACACGGGTAGTCAATCTTAACGATGTCGTGCAGCAGGTCGAGAAGTTCCTCGTCAGGATCATCGGGGAAGATGTTCACCTGACATCTCATCTCGATACGCCCGATCTGCTGGTCAAGATCGACAGCGGCCAAATCGAACAGGTGCTGGTCAACCTGGCCACCAATGCCCGTGACGCCATGCCAAAGGGAGGGACTCTGACTATTGAGACCGGACTACTGGATATCGATGAATTATTCGTACAGGTTAACGGCTATGGCGAGCCGGGCAGGTATGCCTTGGTATCGGTATCCGATACGGGTGTCGGTATGGATGAAAAGACCAAGGCCAGAATCTTTGAGCCATTCTTTACTACCAAGGAACTGGGCAAGGGGACCGGCCTCGGCATGGCGATTGTGTACGGGATCGTGAAACAGCATCACGGCTTTATCAATGTCTACAGTGAACCGCAGATCGGAACCACGTTTCGGATCTATATTCCCCTGATGGAAATGGAACTGACATCGGATGAGGAGGTCGTTACTCCGGCACCGCCAAAAGGGGGGACGGAGACGATCCTGGTGGCAGAGGACGACAGTGCAGTGCGCGCACTTGTGCAGGAAATCCTTGCCGGTTTCGGCTACGTGGTTATTGCTGCCGAGGACGGGCAGGACGCAGTCGAGAAGTTCGCGGCACACAGCACTGCGGTCAAGCTTGTTCTGATGGATATCATCATGCCGAAGAAGAACGGCAAAGAGGCTTGTTGCGAAATCAGGCAGCTCAACCCTGACGTAAAGGTGCTCTATTCCAGCGGTTATACTCTGGACATTATTCAGAGCCGCGATGTGCTTGATGAGGGAGCAGAACTCATCATGAAGCCGGTTCAGCCCCTTGAGCTGTTACGAAAGATACGGGAGCTGCTTGACCGGTGAAAACTTTCTGCTGCAACAGCTCCTGCCGGTATACAACCCTGTAGAAAATCTCCCCATTGTCAGCAGTGCTGTGACTCAGTACAAACCAAAACTGTATTAAATTGTAACAAAAACAGCATGTTGTTGAATTGGATCGCCTTTTGCGTATTACGAGGCCATAGCAACAGGTGCCTGACAAGAATCCTGTGTGAAACGATGCCATTTGAGAAGGTTGGTGGAAAAATGGGTAGTAGTACGAATGAAGTGAGAACTGATAAAACGCGGCGACCAGGATGGCCAAAGGTGGTAGACCTGGTGTTGCGAAGCGGACACATCGGGACGTCAAGCGTACTGTTTGGCGGGGTTGTCCTGGCGGTTCCGTTTACCCGGCTTTTGACCTGGCATCATCTGTCTATTGCAACGGGATGCATCCTGATCATATTCAATATCTTCAAGTCCCGGCACTGGCCGTATCAAGGACGAGGAGTCGCCGCGTGGCTGCATATCGGGCTGGTCTGGCTGGTTCATGTTCGACCGGAGTTGGTGGTGCCGTTGCTTGCTACGGCATTGTCAGTCGGCGTTGTCGGAAGTCATATGCCCGGTTTTATCAGGCACTGGTCTCTGGTCCATCGCCGGAGGATCGAATAGCATCATTTCGAAAATTGGGGCAGCTTACGACACCTTGAAAAGGAGAATCATATGTCCACAAAACGATTTCTGACCCGTATCACGACACTCGCCGCTACCCTCGCACTTCTGGTCTGGGGAACAGCAGCCATGGCCGCCTCGAAGTCGATCATTCTGGCCACCACTACCAGCACTCAGGACTCAGGGTTGTTGGATGTATTAATCCCGATTTTTGAAAAAGAATACGGCTTTCAGGTCAAGACTATTTCAGTCGGCTCCGGCCAGGCCATGAAGATGGGGGAGAGAGGGGAAGCGGATGTCTTGCTGGTCCATTCACCGGAAGCCGAGAAGAAGTTTATGGCTGAGGGTTTCGGCTCCAGTCGCCGTCTCGTGATGCACAACGACTTCGTTATCGTCGGGCCTGCCTCGGACCCGGCAAAAATCAAGGGGGGTAAAGCAGCTGACGCCCTGAGGCGCATCGCAAAGGCCGGTATCGTCTTCGCTTCCCGCGGAGATAATTCGGGTACCCATGCCAAAGAAAAAGGGCTCTGGAAAGGTGCCGCGATTAATCCGGAGGGACAGAAGTGGTATCAACAGACCGGTCTCGGCATGGGGCAGACCCTGAATGTGGCTGCTGAAAAGAAGGGATATACGCTGACGGACCGCGCTACCTATCTGTCGCTAAAAAAGGGGCTCGGGCTGGAAATCCTGGTGGAGGGCGATGGTAAGCTTCTCAATGTGTATCATGTCATCGAGCTCAACACGGTCAAGTGGCCCAAAGTAAACGCTCAGGGGGGCAAGGCGTTTGCCGATTTCATGGTTGCCAGGAAGACTCAGGATGTTATCGGCCGCTTTGGCGTAGAGAAGTTCGGCACTCCGCTCTTCTTTCCCGACGCCGGAAAGAAACCGGAATCCCTGGGACTCTGAATACCTACTCGCCTCTGTGTCTTGATTGTCGGCACTTTAGGGTGCCGACAATCTCCACATGACTACCCCTATTCCATGTCCAGCAGATCACTGACGTGATCCAGACCAGCGCAGCATTTTCACACAATTCGGCTTCCTCCGCCCGTGAACTCTCCATCTGTGCGGAAGGACTCCAGAGCCTGGTTGGCAAATTTACCCTGGCTGCCTGATGGTGTTATTTGGTTGCTGTGGGGAAAATATGGACAATCCTACCGTAATGATCAAGATTTCCATTTGTTAGCTTTGGGTGGTTTTGCCACATTGAGTAGTTTTGCCTCAATCACATCGCCCTGTTGTTGCTGTTTCCTCGTAATTGCGGGCCTCTGCCCGAGGAGGGTTTAGATAGAGGTTGCACCGCTCAATGGCCCGTTATTACTGCATTTACGCATCTATGGTCTCCGTCTGTTGGTGCATCGGTAGGCCTTAGTAATTAATTGTCAGGCCGGATAAAGTTGGTCTGGCTTTTGCTAAAAGCTATGTGTCTGACACTGATTTCTATCTGAGACACACGATATCGTGCACTTTGTAAGGTACCCTGATGAATTCAAAGAAAAAGATGATTATTTCGCAGGAAACGATGGATGTGGACTTCGTCCGCAAGGTTGAGGCTTTGTCCGATACCTCGGTCCGCCGTTGTTTCCAATGTGGTAAATGTTCCGCCGGTTGTCCCATGGCCACCTTCATGGAACACCCTCCCAACCGTGTTGTCCGCCTGCTGCAGCTCGGTCAGTGGCAGCGCATTCTGGCCGGGCGCTCCATCTGGTACTGTGCTTCGTGCGAGACCTGCTCCACCCGCTGTCCCAACAAGGTGCATCTGGCCTCTATCATGGATGCCCTGCGCAAGCTATCCTGGGATGCGGAAGGCCCTTCCAAGGAAAGCTATGTCCAGTTGGCCAACAAGCTCTTCCTGCAGAATATCCGCACCTACGGCCGTCAGTATGAAATGCGTCTGGCTGCCGTATTCAACGTCAAATCCGGACAGTTTCTCAAGGATATGATGCTCGGGCCCAAGCTGTTCGCCAAAGGCAAACTGAAAATGTTCCACAGCAAAAACAAGAACCTGGCTGAAATTGAAAAGATCTTCAGTCGGATCGAAGATATGCGCAAAAAAGGAGAAGCACTGTGAGCGATCTGAAGTACGCCTATTATCCCGGCTGCTCGCTGCACGCGTCGGCCGGTGAATATGATCTCTCCACCCGTGAGTTATTCAAAAAACTTGATATCGGCTTGACCGAAATACCTGACTGGTTTTGCTGTGGCGCTACTCCGGCTCACAATGTTGACGAACTGTTGTCGTTGTCGCTCTGTGCCAAGAATCTGGAGTTGGCGGATGCTGTCGAAGGTGATGTGGCAGTCGCCTGTGCCTCCTGCTTTTCACGCCTTAAATTCACCCAGCACATCCTTGAAGAGAACCCGGCCAAGCGCAAGCAGGTGGAACAGGCCATCGATGCTCCGGTCAAGCTGGACGGCAAGGTAAAACATCTGCTGGAAATCCTGGCCAAAGATCTTGGCCTGGAGAAACTGGCCGCCTCGGTCAATAAGCCGCTGGCCGGTCTCAAGGTCGCCTGTTACTACGGCTGCCTCCTGACCCGCCCGACCGATGTGCCGAACCTGGACTGTCCCGAAGCACCCACCATCATGGAGCGGGTCATCGAAGCTGCCGGCGCTGAAACCGTCGCCTGGAGCCATCGCCTGGAGTGCTGCGGCGCCAACTTTACTCTGTCGCGTCCCGGGGTTGTTATCCAACTGACCAATGCCATCCTTGACTCCGCCAAGGCCGCTGGCGCCGACTGCATCATGGTCGGCTGTCCGCTGTGTCACGGCAATCTGGATATCCGCCAGAAAGAAATCGAAGGAGTCTACCAGACCAGCTACAACCTGCCGGTCTTTTACCTCACCCAACTGGTCGGACTGTCCGTCGGGCTCGGCGCCGATAAACTCGGACTGGACGCCATGATCGTCAACCCGACGCCGCTATTGAAAGAAAAACAGCTTTTATAATCTGCCACGGAGACACAGAGACACAGAGGAAGTTCAAAGACGATAATAGAGGGAAAGACTGGAACAGAAAGCATGTAAGGTTTAACCCCAAAAAATGCCTTTGATTTTACCCTCAAAAAAGGTTTTGGTTTTCTCTGAGTCTCTGTGCCTCTGTGGCAAAAAAGGAATTTGTAAATGTCAAGAATTGGCGTATTTATCTGCCACTGCGGCGAGAACATCTCGCGCACTGTTGATGTGGAGCGTGTTGCGCAGGAAGTCGGCAAACTTCCCGGCGTAGCGTTTTCCACCGACTACAAATACATGTGTTCCGACCCAGGCCAGAACCTGCTTAAAAATGCCATCAAGGAGCAGAAACTTTCCCACATCGTCGTTGCTGCCTGTTCTCCCCGCATGCACGAAAAGACCTTCCGCAAAGCCGTGGAAGCCGCCGGGCTGAACCCGTTCCTGTGCGAAATGGCCAACATCCGCGAACACTGCTCCTGGGTTCACGAGAACAAAGAAGAAGCCACCCATAAAGCGATCGAAATCGTCGGCATGATGGTCGAACGGGTCAAGAAGAACCGGGTCCTCCCCGCCATCACCGTGCCGGTGACGAAACGCGCGCTGGTCATCGGCGGCGGCATCGCCGGTATTCAGGCGGCGTTGGATATTGCCGACTGCGGCCACCAAGTGGTTCTGGTCGAGAGGGAACCATCCATCGGCGGCCACATGGCCCAGTTGTCGGAAACCTTCCCGACCTTGGACTGCTCTCAATGCATCATGACCCCCAAAATGGTCGATGTTGCCAACCACCCCAACATCACCCTGCACACCTACAGTGAAATCGAACTGGTCGAAGGGTACATCGGCAACTTCCAGGTCACGATCAAAAAGAAAGCCCGCTCGGTCGATGAACACAAATGCACCGGCTGCGGCGTCTGCATGAC
>MGZJ01000063.1:0-212 GCA_001802645.1 Geobacteraceae bacterium GWC2_53_11
TCACCGCCGGCAACTCCTCACAGATGACCGACGGTGCCGCTGCCGTCCTCGTCGTCTCCGAGGAATATCTCAAGAGATTCGGCGGTACGCCGCTCGCCCGCTTCGCCTCCTTTGCGGTCCGCGGCGTGCCGCCGGAGCTCATGGGGATCGGTCCGGTCGAGGCGATCCCGGCGGCTTTGCGCCTTGCCGGATTGAAGCAGGAGGAGATCGGC
>MGZJ01000063.1:403-8450 GCA_001802645.1 Geobacteraceae bacterium GWC2_53_11
GATAACCAACAGCGGCGGCGGTTACAGCCGGCTGGGCAGACAGGAACTTACCCGCTGGCGGTCCGATCAGACCTGCGATGCCATGGGCACCTTCTGTTATGTCCATGAAGCCGACACGGACCGCACCTGGTCCACCACCTATCATCCGGTCGGCGGCACGGTAAAGGGATATTCCGTAGACTTTGCCCTTGACCGGGCCGTGTTCCGCCGTGTCGATAACGGTATTCATACGGAAACAGAAGTTGTCGTATCGCCGGAAGACGATCTGGAGGTACGCCGCATTACCCTGATCAACCGGTCGAACCGCCCCCGCCGTCTCCATATCACCAGCTACATCGAGCTTTCGCTGGCACCCCACAACGCGGACCGTCAGCACCCGGCCTTCAACAAACTGTTCATCCAGACCGAAGCGATCCCGGCACAGCAGGCGCTGCTCGCACACCGGCGGCCGCGCAGCGAGCAGGAAGCGCCGCTCTATGTGGGGCACTGCCTGACCGTGGAGGACACGGGGTACGCCAGCCTGGAGGAACCGGGCTGGCAGTTTGAAACCGACCGGGGGCGCTTTATCGGCCGTGGCCGTACCCTGTCCAATCCCATGGGGGCAACCCAGGATCTCGGCAACAGCCAGGGTTTTGTACTTGATCCGATGCTCGGCCTGCGGAGGACGATTACGCTGGAGAAGGGGCAGCGCGCGCGGCTTTCCCTCGTACTTGCCGCCGGGGAATCCCGCGAGCAGGTTCTGATGCTGATGAACAAATACCGCGACCCCCATGCGACCGAGCGGGCCATGGATTTTGCCTGGAGTTCGGCACAGCAGCAGTTGCAGATGCTCCATATTCAGCCGGAAGAAGCGCGACGTTTCCAGCAACTGGCAAGCCAGCTGCTCTTCCCCAATCTCCTGCTGCGGGCCTCCAGCGAGCGTCTCGCCGGGAATCGCAAGGGGCAGTCCGGACTCTGGACCTACGGCATCTCCGGCGATCTTCCCATCGCCCTGGTTACCATCGGTGAAGCACGTGATATCAGCCTGGTCCGGCAGATGCTCCAGGCTTACATTTACTGGCAGTTGCGCGGCCTGCCGAGCGATCTGGTGATCCTGAACGAAGAGGCCGGCAGTTACGAGCAGCCGCTTCAGGAACGGCTCGAACGCCTGATCCAGACCCAGTCACTCTTTAACGGCACCAATCAACCGGGCGGCATCTTTCTGAAAAAGACGTCGCAAATTCCGGAAGGGGATCTGAAGCTCCTCAAAGCCGCCGCCAGCGTGGTGCTGGTAGCGGCACGCGGCACACTCCCCCAGCAGCTCTGGGTACCTCTGGAAGCACCTGAACTGCTGGAAACGCTCATCCGCAAACGGGCGCCACGGGAACCGTCGGCGCCGCTCCCCTTCATGGAGCTGCATTACTTCAACAGCCTGGGCGGTTTTACCCTCGACGGACGCGAATACGCGATCTACCTCGGCCCGGATACCAATACCCCGGCCCCCTGGGTAAACGTGATCGCCAATCCGGAGTTCGGCACCATGGTCAGCGAAACCGGTTCCGGCTTCAGCTGGTACGGCAACAGCCAGCGCAACCGCCTCACCGGCTGGTCCAACGACCCGGTCCTGGACCCGGCATCGGAAGCGATCTATATCCGCGATGAGGAGAGCGGCAGGTTCTGGTCGCCGACAGCCGCGCCGATCAGGGAGCAAACCGCGTACCGGGCACGGCACGGTGCGGGCTACACGGTATTCGAGCACAACAGCAACGGCATTGAACAGGAGTTGACCCTTTTTGTCCCGGTTGACGGGGATGGCGGCGAAGCGATCAAACTGCAGCGTCTCCGCCTCACCAATGCCTCGTCGCGCAGGCGCAGGCTCTCAATAACCTACTATGTGGAATTGACTCTCGGCGAACACCGCGAAACATCCCAGATGCATGTCATCACCAACTGGGACAGCGAATCTCAGGCCGTGCTGGCGTACAACCACTACCACCCGGAGTACGGTGACCGGGTTGCCTTTGTCGCCATGAGCCCCCCGACAGATTCATACGGTGGCGACCGCACCTCCTTCATCGGCCGCAACCGCTCGCTGGCAAACCCGGCAGCCATGGAACTGACCCGCCTGTCACAACGGACCGGGGCGGGACTGGACCCCTGCGGTGTGCTTCGGGTGACATTTGAACTTGCCCCCGGCGAGGTTCGCGACACGATCTGCATGCTGGGACAGGCTTCATCCGCCGTGGAAGCACGTAAACTGGTCCTTGCCTATCGTGAAGAGCTGGCCTTCGAAGAATCATTCGACCGGACCAGGGCATGGTGGGATGAGCTGCTCGGCACGATCGAGGTGCACACTCCCGACCTGTCCGCAGACCTCCTGATCAACCGCTGGCTCCAGTACCAGTCCCTGAGCTGCCGCATCTGGGGGCGTTCGGCATTTTACCAGTCCGGCGGTGCCTACGGCTTTCGCGATCAGCTGCAGGATGTCATGGCGTTCCTGTATGTCAAACCGGAACTGGCGGGGGCCCAGATCCTGCTGGCCGCAAGCCGTCAGTTCAAGGAGGGGGATGTCCAGCACTGGTGGCATCCGCCAAGCGGCGCCGGTATCAGGTCGCGCATTTCCGACGACCTCCTCTGGCTTCCCTACGTGGTAGCCCACTACGTCCGGACAACCGGTGACGAAGAGATTCTGAAGGCAGAAGTGGCGTTCCTCAACGCCCCTCCCCTGGCAGAAGATCAACACGAGGTATTCTCCACGCCGGAAAGCACGTTTGAACGCATGACACTTTTTGAACACTGCCGGCGCGCGGTGGAGCGCGGCCTGACCATCGGACCGCACGGCCTCCCCCTGATGGGCACAGGGGACTGGAACGACGGCATGAATCTGGTCGGCGCCGATGGCAAGGGAGAAAGTGTCTGGCTTGCCTGGTTCCTGTGCGAACTGCTGCAGGGAATGGCGGAACTGTCACGTATCATGCAGCAGCCGGATCAGGGCCTGACGTATCAGCAGGACCGCCTGGCGTTGATTCAGCGGGTCGAGCAGGCGGGATGGGACGGCGAATGGTATCTGCGGGGAACCTTTGACGACGGTTCGCCGCTCGGGTCGGCTACGAACAGCGAGGCACGGATCGATTCCCTCCCCCAGTCATGGGCATGGCTTTCCGGCGCAGCCGATCCGGCACGCGCCGAGCAGGCCCTGGAGTCGGCCTGGAATCGTCTGGTCCGTCAGGATGAGGGACTGGCGCTCCTCTTCGAACCTCCGTTCGAGCACTCGCAACCGTCACCCGGCTACATCAAGGGATACCCCCCCGGAGTTCGCGAAAACGGCGGCCAGTACACCCATGCCGCACTCTGGATGGCCATGGCCATGGCCCGGAAAGGGGACGGCGAACGCGCGGTGCAACTGCTCCGCATGCTCAATCCTGTCGAACATGCCCGCGATGCCGAAGCGGTCTGGCGCTACGGCGTGGAACCATACGTGGTTGCCGCCGACATCTACCGCCTGCCCGGACGGGTTGGCCAGGGGGGATGGTCCTGGTATACCGGGTCGGCCGCATGGATGTACCGCGCCTGGATTGAAGAGGTACTGGGGCTGCAGATCCAGGGCCATCAGCTGCGAATGGCCCCGGTCATACCGGCAACCTGGCCCGGCTTCAGCCTCGGCTACCGGCACGGCGAAGCAACCTACGCCATCCGGGTGGAGAATCCGGACGGCTGCCAGCGCGGTGTCGCCTGGGTGGAGATGGACGGCCAGCGCATGCCGGATGGTGTAATCACCCTGGAACGGGGCCTGGTGAAGCACCGGGTGGTCGTAATGATGGGGTAAACCGTAACTTGTACCTATTGAAAAGAGTAACCCCGGCCCCTGAATAGAATACACCTGGCAGAGATTCTCCCCCCAAAGCCGCCGTATATGGCAGAAACGCCATCTACGGCGGAAAAACCTGTACGGCTTCAGCTTCGTTCCACGCACTATCCTCCTGATAACAATGCAAGATCAGCACGTTACCTCTCCACCCTCCCTGTCGTGCCTTGGCACGTTAGTTGCGAAATCTCCCCTGCACATAATATCTGGCAACTGGAGACACATCATGGCAACAAAAATCAAAATAATAGCGGCAACCGATTTTCTTGAGGTAACGACCGAGGGAACAATTGATATCACCACGAGCAGACAGCTCCTCACTGATATTGCCCATGCCGGTCATGACCAGGAAAATCACAAGCTGATCGTCGATTTCCGCGGCACCCAATCAGACCTGACGATTGCCGAGGTATACCAGCTCGCCGCGGAGCTGTGCCAGCACGGCACGGCGTTTCGAAGGGACGTGGCTCTTATCGTCACGCCGGGACTCAACTTTGATCGCGCCAGCTTCTTCGAGACCTGCTCGCACAACCGGGGATTTTCGGTTAATGCCTATACGGATTACGAAACGGCACTGCGCTGGATTCTTCAAGCGTAACATCGAAACGGCACCACATATTTCCTGCTTTTACATACCGGCAATCAGGGAGACACACATGTATCGAGTTTCAAATGATGTCACCTATCTTTACGGCACCTTGACTCACAGCGGAGTGACAGACAACATCATAAATTCACTGGCAATTTCTCTACAAAAGGTAGAGTTGGCCGGTGAAAAATCCATCCGCATCGATTGCGGGGAAATCAGCTCTGCCGACATCAGCGGCCTGCAGCTCCTGTACGTATGGATGCAGTGCGCCAGATTCAGGGGGGTCGAACCTAAACTGGTCAATCTCTCCGCCGGTCTGCTGCTGTCCATAAACAGTGCGGGGCTCGGTCACTACTTTACTGAATTCAAGGCGCTTTCTGCTGAAGCATAAGTTACGACAGAGGCTGTCGAATCAATACCGAATGCCAACAATTCCCATCAGACAATCAAATCTGCTTCGCGCCGCTCCCCGTACATCACTCATTTACCACAGCAGCATCCTTCATATATGGCGGTTATGTCACGTGTGACGGATTCACTGCCGCACCCCCCTCCAGCCACGCCCGTTCCGGAAACATTTTCACCTGCAGTATTGAGCAGTTGCACTCATAACAGCCGCAACCGCTCTCTGGCACGTTAGTTGATAGGTATATACGTGCTTCACTTGCCGGGGGCTGCTTAACCTCCCATGGGCCCCCGGTCTTTTTAAGAGACCGATTTTGAAATACGCACCGGATTGATATTCAGAATCCGCAGCATCAAGGAGACAGCACCATGACCAGAACCAACGCGAAGGCCCGCTACAACGTTATCTCCATACGAATCAACGGAGAAGAACTGAGAAATCTGGAAAACCTCATGGAGAAGACTCACAAAAGCATTTCGAGTGTCATGCGTGAGGCAATAGAGTTTTTTGCCGCAAGCCACGACCTGACCAAGGCCGGCAGCCCGGCAGCATAGCCCGGCAGCCTGTCCGGGGACATACCGCCCCGATTTCCCCACTACCACTCCATCGAGGTCCGCATGTCTGTACGGAAAAAAACGGCCGTTGTTGCCATCATCCTGGTTGGAGCGCTCCTTGTTTTCTGCGCTGCCATGCTGCCCGTTCTTGTCAAAGACAGGGTCTGCGCTGCCATTCAGCAGGCCACCGGAAGGGTGGCAAGCATGGACAGCATGTCCATAAACCCCTTTACCCTTTCCGTCAGCGCCAAAAATGTCGTCATACGTGAAGCGGGCGGCGGCGCCTTCATCACCTGCCCTGCTCTCCGGGCGGCCATCAGCCCGTCATCCCTCTCCAGGCGCACCCTCATACTTTCGGAAGTCGCCCTTGAATCGCCTTCAGTTACCATTGCCCGCGCGGCCTCAGGCCGCTACAATTTTTCGGATATCATCGAGCACGGCCGGACGCACCGGCAACCGGCGCCACGGGAACCGTTCCCGCTTACCATTAACGACATAACCGTTGCCAACGGCAGCGTGCTCTTCAGCGATGCCGTACCAAAGGGGGGCTTCAGGAGTTCACTGAATGGCATCGATGCTACCGTGAAACATTTCACCACGGCGGCACACACTTCGGCGGAATATACCGTGTCACTGCGGGTGGATAACGAGGCGTCACTCACCTCGAAAGGGAGCTTTTCCCTCTTCCCCGCGGCAGTACAGGCAACAACCGGGCTGAAGGGGTTGAACCTGCACAAGGGCTGGCCTTACCTGGCCCGGTTTCTGACGGCGCCGGTCAAGGGAACCCTCGACCTGTCGGGAGACATCGCCTACAGCAGCGGTACGGGATTACGTGCGGAAAACGGCCGCATGACCATCCACCAGCTTTCCACCCGTTACGGCACCAACGAGGAGGTGGAGGTATCGTCACTCGCCATGACCGGCGCAACGTTCGAACAGCAGGCAAACCGCCTGGATATCGCCGAAATACGACTGTCACAAGGAAATGCCGCTGTCTCCCGCGAAGCAGATGGAAGAATATCGATTCTCTCGCTGCTGGCCGCGCATAAGAGCAGCAGACCTGAAACAAAAAGCACCCGTCTCCCGGTCGCGTCGAAGAAGCTCTCCTATCGGCTGAAACAGCTGCGGGTGGATCGCTTCAACCTGCTGTTCATTGACAAGACCCGCCCGGAAAAACCGGCCTTCACGCTGAAGGATACGGACATTCTGCTCACAAACCTGAACGGCCCGGACTTCACCCCGGCGCAGCTCGTTTTTTCCACCACGTTCGGCACACAGACCACTCTCAAAGGAAGCGGAGCTATTACGCCGCACCCGCTGCACTACAAGGGTGACCTGACGGTTCATCACCTCCCCATCAAGGATTTTGCCGGGTATTTCCCGGACAACCTGAATGTCAAAATAGTCAACGGCTACCTGGACACGGCAGTGAAGGTCGATATCACCCTCAAAAACGGCAAGCCGGTCGGCACATTCAGAGGAAGTACCGGCATACGGTCATTCCGCAGTATCGACACGGCTGCGGGAGAGGATCTGCTCACCTGGGAGAGCCTGCAACTGGACAGGTTCCATGGCAGCCTGGAGCCGTTCATCCTGGACGCCCGGGAGATAGCCTTGAACGGGGTGTATTCACGCATCGTCGTCCGCACGGACGGCACGCTTAACCTGCAGCATCTGGTACGGAAAACGGAGGGACCCGCCGCCTTGAAAAAGCAGGGACCGGAAGCGTCCACGGCAAAAGCTGCCGCTCCCCTGCAGGTAGCGCCGGCCAAAAGTCAGGTAACCATCGGCGCGGTGACCATTCAGGACGGCACCCTCTCCTTCAGCGATACCCATCTGCCGCAGCTCTTTTCCACCACCTTTCATAAACTGGGGGGACGGATCAGCGGCCTCTCGTCCGAAGCGTCAACGCGTGCCGATGTGGATCTGCGCGGCAACCTGGAAAGCCAGTCGCCCCTGCAGATCACCGGCAAGATCAACCCGCTCCGCAACGACCTCTACGTAGACATGAAGGTGTCGTTCCACGACATCGAACTTTCGCCCGCCTCCCCCTACTCCGGCAGCTATCTGGGCTATTCGATTGAAAAAGGCAAGCTGTTCCTGGACCTGAAGTACCACATCGAAAACAGGCTGCTCACGTCGGAAAACAAGATCTTCATCGATCAGTTCACGTTCGGCGACAAGGTTGAAAGCGACAAGGCCACCAGCCTGCCGGTCCAACTGGGCCTGGCGCTACTCAAAGACAGCAGGGGAGAAATCCATCTCGATGTTCCGGTTTCCGGACGCATTGACAATCCGGAGCTGAGCATCTGGAAGCTCGTCGGACAGGCATTCTCCAACCTGCTGATAAAAGCGGTCACCTCCCCGCTGGCACTGCTCTCCTCCCTGTTCGGCGGCGACGATGACTTCAGCGCGATCCCGTTTGCGCATGGCACCAGCGGCATGCACACCGGCGACCGGGTGAAGCTGGATAATCTGGCCAAGGCGCTGCTTGATCGGCCGGCCCTGAAACTGGAGTTGACGGGTTATGTGGATCGCGAGAAAGATGTGGAGGGGTACCGTCTCGAACTGTTTGATCGCAAGCTCACGAACGAAAAGATAGCGGCACTCGGCAGGGAGGGGAAATTAAAGACCGGCGAAAACGTTGAGACCAT
>MGZJ01000063.1:8481-53905 GCA_001802645.1 Geobacteraceae bacterium GWC2_53_11
CTGGCCGCCGTGTACCGCAAAGAGAAGTTCCCCAAGCCGCGCAACGTTCTCGGCCTGGTCAAGAACCTACCCGCCGACGAGATGAAGAAACTCATCATCGTCAACATCATCATTGGAGAGCACGAGCTTCGTACTCTGGCTCGGGAGCGAGTGTCCACAATAACGAACTATCTGGTACACACGGGCGGCATCCCGGCCGAACGGCTATTCCAGAATGACGATGACATCTTCAAAGCGCCGGAGAAGGGTTCAATCTCCCGCAGCCGTGTCGAGGTCGCGGCAATCGTGCAATAATCACCCTCCCCCGCCGAGGGACGTAGAGTTATAGCCGAACAAAAATTAAAGATAGTGGCAAAAAAAGCCGCGCTTTACCCCAAAAGATAGCGCGGCTTAGTTGTTGAAATGGATTTTCTTACCGTTGTTTGGAGGCTCCCTTTTAATTGCTTTCGGAGGAGTCCAAATAAATTCATGGAAATGTAATCGGGAAGCGAAAAGACAAGGATACATGCAAGGGAAATATATTCCACCAAATAGAGTAGGAGTCGGTGAAGCATCTATTTGCGAGGAGAAATTGAGACCAGACGGAACGGTGGATTCTGCCGCAAGATTAGTCATTGATCTGGAACACAGGAAACTATCTTGGTGAACAAACCTCTATGCAGCCATCAAAAGTGGCTGTACTTGTTTCACCCTCTGTACCATCGCTTTTTGAGCGGTCTTGAGGTCATAGCTGGTTTGCAAGTTCATCCAGTAGGTAGGTGTCTGACCGAATACTTTGCCGAAAAGAACAGCCAGTTCCGCTGTAACAGGCCGTGAGCCTTTGATAACATGAGATATTCGCATTGGCGAAACGCCAATTGCATGAGCAAAAGCGTTCTGTGACAAACCAAGTTCATCAAGTATTTCTTTCAGGAATATTCCTGGATGAATGGGGGGAAGCCCGTTTTTGATAGCCATAAAGTTTCTCCTAATGGTAATCGGTTATTTCGACGTCAGTTGCTTCACCATTGACAAACCGAAAGCAAATTCGCCACTGGTCATTAATCCTGATACTCCACTGCCCCGCCCTGTCACCAAATAGAGTTTCAAGGCGGTTAGACGGAGGTATCAACAAATCTGTAACCTCGCATGCACTGTCTAGTTGCGTCAAACGCATGATCGAACGGGCGATAATTTCCGGGGGAAGTTTTTTGGACTTCCCTGTCGTAAAGAGTTTTTCAGTTTCTTTGTTCGCGAATGACGAAATCATGAATATAATATAAACAATTTGTTTACACAGATCAAGTCCTAAAGAAAATGAAACAGAGAGTGATGAATACCGATTTCCAACTAGCGGCACGACCCGACCGCCCGAGGAACCGGTCGAGAAAACTAGAGAAAACTAGGGACACTCCCCAAAGAAAACTAGAAAACTAGGGACACTCCCCATATTTCTGTTGCTAATGTGAATATCGGACGATACTATCTCGCCCATGCCAAGAATAGCCCGCATCATAGCACCCGGTTACCCACACCACATCACTCAACGTGGCAACAACCGCACTACCGTATTCTTCGATGATGAGGACCGATTGACATATTTGAAGTTGCTGGCAGGTTACACTCAGAAGCATCATGTGCAGATCTGGGCTTATTGTCTGATGAGCAACCATATTCATCTGCTCGCTGTGCCCGAGACAGAAACCTCGCTGTCGCACGGTATCGGCCTTGCTAACCAGATGTACACCCAGTATATCAATCGAAAGCTTAAGCAATCAGGTCGCATCTGGCAAAATCGCTTTTTTTCTTGTGTAGTCGAAAACGAGCAATATCTTTGGGCAGTCGCACGCTACATCGAGCGCAACCCTATTAAGGCAGGACTTGCTACGGATGTTGAAGGGTATCGGTGGTCCAGCGCCAAAGCCCATGTGTCAGGCGCACTTGACCCACTGCTGGCGGCATATTCTTGGCTTCCACCACAGGAGCACAATGCGTATCGGGAATTTGTGGCCTTTGAAGATGAAGAAACGGATAGCGCCATACGCAAGGCCACTAACTCCGGACGGCCTTTTGGGTCGGAGTCCTTCGTTGACATGCTGGAATTTAAGTTGAATCAGGTACTCAAACCAAAGAAACCTGGGCGGCCTAAAAAGAAAACAGGGGAGTGTCCCTAGTTTTACTAGTTTTATTGCCATCCCAGAAATATTTTTCGTTTCGCCGCTAATGATGTTGACACCTAATTAAGGCAGCTGTTTCATTTACCTGACCGTTTTACTGCTTGGCATTGACTGTTTCTTTCTTTGTAAATGCTCTGAACGCCATCATCTGAACAACGAAAATTAACGTAAAAATGGTACCTACTAATACATAAATGTAATTCATTATTAATACTCCTTTTTTATCAGCTCAACATTGTTTGTGACCACAAACGATAATTCCGGCCCAATACATTAAATAGTGTAACGGATATTTAGTAGTTATGAATATTGCATCGGTATATAACCTAATTATTGTAATATGTATATGTTTAAATATTACTTGTGCCATACTATGCCAAGTGGGGCAGCAATAAGGGGACATCCATGATAAGTTTTGTCAAGAGGGAAAACGGAGATTTCCCATAACCTTCCGAACTCACCGGTGGCCTTGTTTTTATCCTTCATGCCGTCCAATCTTTTTAATCTTTCCAAGCGGTCCGCATGATCATGCGACCAGACATCCATTTGCTGCACCTGGTTTTTATCACCGGTTGATTTTAGTTGTTTAAGCAAGGGTCGGACCAAACTAACCATATGAAATATCAAAGCAAATTAGCAAAATTAACCCTATTTACGGCCTTAAGATCACGTTTTAGCCGGTAAAAAGAGGCTTCTAAGAATGGCGAGAGCAAGCCACCCTTCAGAATGGGAAATGAGCGGCTTTAACGAAATCCAGAATCCGCCCGAGCGGTATGGAGTGATTGACATGCCCGCTTTACGGAATTTTTGCGGATTTCCGGACCACGAGCAATTTGCAGAGCAGCATCGGCAGTGGGTTCAGGAGGCAATCAGCAAGGGCAAAGGTCAGCGTGAAAGTTGCTGGACGGAGAGCATTGCTGTTGGCGGCATTGGCTTTGTTGAAGAGACAAAGTCCAGGCTTGGTATTATGGGAATAGGGAGAAGAATCGAAGAGCAAGAAACTGGTCTATATGTGTTGAGAGAGAAATTTGAACCTTATAGTACCGCTTTAGACCATGAAAATGGGCGTTTAAGCCTCAATAACAGCTATTTTTGGGATATTTTACCTGCAGATTCAGTAGGTTAGTTTGGTCCAACCCCGAGCAGGCTCCTCAATAATGATATCGACAAGCGATAACAACAATCTCAGCTTCTTCAACTTGGTAGACAAGCCGATGTTCCCGGTCAATCCGGCGCGACCAGCAACCGGCAAGCTGAAAACGGAGGGGTTCCGGTTTACCTGTGCCCTCAAAAGGGGTTCGCCGAATATCTTCGAGAAGCGCTAAGACCCGTTCGGCTTGGCGTTTATCCGTCTTGAGCCAATAACGCAGATCGTCAAAAGCAGTCGGTGTGAAAGTGACGTTCATAACCCAAGAGCATCCATTGGGGTTCGCTTTCCAGACCGTGCCTCTTTAAGTGATTGCAGTAATCGTGACGCATTAGCAGGACTGGAAAGCAAATACTCGCTCTCTATAATGGACTCATAGTCTTCCAAGCTTACAAGAACCACGCTTTCACCCTTTCGGCGCGTGATCAGGATCGGTTCGTGGTTGCTGCAAGCATCGTCCATAACATTCTTTAGGTCATGGCGTGCTTCGCTGTATGAAATTGCCTGCATAAAAACCTCCATAATGACAAGTTATTGTACAATAGCATGCTAAAAAATATATGGCAAGAAGAACGACTTAATGGGAAGTTAAGCGAGTTTTGCGGCTAAGGGAAACAGCAGCTATCGCCAACAATCGGCGGCAGTGATAAGATCTCAGAACTTCGGAAACCGTATGCGGCTGATCATCAGCGAGCCGGAAAGTGCGAACATCAGTACGAGCGGATGAAGGGTAAAGCCTGCAAACATTACGTGCCCGAACCAGAGCGATTCGCGCAGCGCACCCTGCCCGGCAGCCAGGAACATCACGAATACCAGCAGCAGCGACGTCGGAATCGGCGTTCCTTCAAAGTACTTCACTTTACTTCCACCTTCAGATAATTCATCGGCCGTAACATTATACCGCGCCAGACGCGACACCCCACATGCGACAAAATATGTCAGGATAATCCGGTCATATAATCCCTGCATCCCGCATCCGTAAGCGATCACAGCCGGTGCGACCCCAAATGATATGACATCGGCAAGCGAGTCGAGTTCCCGCCCCATTATTGAATTCTTTTGCCGCCATCGGGCAATCCGTCCGTCCAGAATATCGAAAATCAACGACGCAAGTACCAGCCCGCACGCAAAATAAACATGGCTGACATCGGATGTCTGCAGGTACGTCAGCATGGAAAACAGTGCGCCCGTACCGCAGACGGCGTTGGCCAGCGTGAACCAGTCGGCAAGCTGGAACTCCCGGATCATGGCGAAGGGTTTATGCCGTTTTTTTGTTTTCATGTCAGACACTATCTCCTCTGTCGTAAATTCGGGGTCTCCCCCCGTCACTCACTCGTTTATAACGCTGAACGTGCCCTTGTTTGGGAAGAATGTCAATGACATCTATTCTGTCGGGACATGCACCGGCAAGCTCCCGCCATATATAACAGTTATGCCAAACATGGCAGATTTAGTTGACGGCCCGCCCGCACCGCCACACGTCACCACGCAAATTTATATCATATTACCAGCACGTTGCGCACAGGCCAGGCTGATAATTCCTCTGGCACATTAGTTGCGAATTACTTATCCGGCAGAGCGCCGGAACAGGTGCGCTATCTGCACAATCCAAGCTGCAATCCTAAAGGAGGACACCATGAAATCAAGCATCAGAGACAAGGCAGAGGGAGCTTTTCACGAAATAAAGGGCACGGCCAAGGAGATCGCCGGAATACTGAACGAGGACCCCGAGCTGGAAACCGAAGGTTCCGATGAGAAGATCGCCGGCAAAGTACAGGCAAAAATCGGCCAGATCAAGACCGTTCTAGGGAAGTAGTCCAACGTACGAGGAGCGTGTCATGAAAGCAAAAACTTCATTATCAATACTGGCAACAGCGGCAGCACTGCTGACATTGAGTGTACCGGTACTCGCTTCACAACAGACGGACAGCCGCATCGAATCATCCGCCAATGAAACCTACGTGTTCAAAACCTACCTTAAGACCGACGACATCAAGATTCATGCAAAAGATGGCGCGGTAATCCTGACGGGAACCGTAGCGGAGAGCTACCACAAATCACTGGCACAGGAAACCGTGGCAGGCCTTCCCGGCGTCACGAGCGTGGACAACCGCCTGGAAACCAAGGCCCCCTCCTCTACCGCTAATTCCGACGCGTGGCTTCGCGACAAGGTAAAACTGACACTCTCGTTTCATCGCAGCGTAAGCGCCCTGGCCACCGAGGTTGTCGTCAAGGACGGCGTTGTGACCTTGCGAGGCATCGCTGAAAGCGATGCACAGAAGGAATTGACGTCCGAGTACACCAAGGATGTCGAAGGGGTTAAAAACGTCGTTAACGAGATCATCGTTTCCAAATCGCCCCAGCGTTCACGAACCGTGGGGGAAACCATCGACGACTCGTCCATCACCGCCCAGGTCAAAATGGCGCTCCTCTACCATCGTTCGACCAGCGTCCTTAACACCACGGTAACAACAAAGCTCGGCGTGGTCACACTGGACGGCAAAGCCAGAAACCATACGGAAAAGAACCTTGTCACCAAGCTCGCCGGTGACGTGAAGGGCGTGAAGGAAGTCAAGAACCTCATGTCCGTCGAGCCGTAACCTATCCGGGCAGCGCATGGGCAGCTGCATGCCTGCCGCACCCCATCCTGAAGGAGGACACCATGAAATCAAGCATCAGGGACAAAGCAGAAGGAACGCTTCACGAAGTAAAAGGCAGCGTCAAGCAGTTCGTTGGTAAACTCAGTGATAATCCGAAACTGAAAGTGGAAGGTACTGTTGAAAAAACAGCCGGAAAAGTTCAGGGGAAAATCGGCCAGATCAAGGCGGTCTTCGGGAAATAGAGCAACTGCGGCGTATCAGGCACCGGAGCGCATTGATCCACCGGTTGCGGCGCATGATACGCCAAAAGTCACCTGACACTATCAGAGGAGGTCACCATGGAATTCTTACTTGCAGTATTAATTGTAGTAATTTTGCTGGTTGTCGTTTTACGAGTCATTTAGGGGCATCATCTTTACGTTCACAAAACGTCACAACCACATAACAGGAGGATATCATGGACTTTATCATTGCAATTCTGGTTGTTGTCATACTCGTGATTGTCATCATGAAATTGACATAATCACCCATCCGCGCACAACTACGGGACTCAAAGTATGCAGATAAAAATTGAAAACATTACACGTATCTATACAGAAAGCAGGGGTCTTCAACCGGTCAGCTTCACGGTGGAAAAGGGGGAACTGATTGCCGTTATCGGTCACAATGGCGCGGGCAAATCAACCCTTTTGAAAATCATGGCCGGCTGGCTTCTCCCTGATAGCGGCACCGTTACCGTGGACGGCATCAACCTCAAAAACCGGTTGGCAGTGGTCAAAAAAGTCGGTTTTGTTCCCGAGACTCCCAATCTTTTCGAGTTCTTTTCCGTTGAATACAACCTCAAACTGTTCGCCCACCTGTTTCATGTGCCGTTTGTACGAATAGAAGAAATTCTGCGGGAATTCAATCTGCTCCCGTTTCGTAACAGCAAGGTTCAGGACCTGTCAAAAGGACTGCGGCAGAGGGTCAGCATCGGGCGCACGCTTTTGGCAGACCCGCCTCTGCTCCTTTTTGATGAACCGACGTCAGGGCTGGATTTTGAAATGACGAACGAAGTGTACCGAATGATCAGAGATTTTCATGGGGCAGGCAAGACCATCCTGTTTACCTCCCATCGTTCCGAAGAGATCAAAACCCTTGCGACACGGGTCATTATGCTGCACCAGGGGCACATGGTCTTCGATGGTTCGCCACAAGACTATTTCCAATCCGACCTGTACGAAAAGCTGAGCATCTGATGATCAGGAATATCATCACCTTAACTCTGAATGATCTGGCCATTGCCTTTAAGAACAAGACGATCTTCCTGATTATTTTCATACCGTTATTCGTGTTTTTCTCTTTGAAACTTGTGGACAGGAGCGCGACGGATGTCAAGAAAATCACCATCGGACTCATTCAATCGGAAGCCTATGCACCGGTGATTCTGCACACCATCACATCCGCCGGCAACATATTTACGGTTTCCCGTGTGAGTGGCGAAGAGGAAGGCAAAAGGTGGTTACGGGAAAAGAAAATCGACGGACTGCTGGTTCGCTCTGAACAGGATACGGGGAGCGTGGCCCTTGTCGTCCTGAAGAAAGAGTCGCTGCAAACCCTGTCCATTGTGGAGAGCTTTTCCGCATTACAAAGGGGGACCGAGGGAAAGAGCATAAACTGGATCTCCGGCATTACGCCGATTCAGCAAGGGGGCATTCAAAAACAGACGCTGCCCACCTGGATCCTGATGGTGGTGCTGCTGGTGGGCTTTATCATAATGCCTGCCCAGGTTGCCGAAGAAAAGGAAAAGAAGCTGCTTCTTGCCCTGCTGCAAACCCCCATGCGCGAAATCGAGTGGCTGGGTGCCAAAGTGTTGTCTGGCATGACGTTGATACTCACCGCCGTACTATTCCTCCATCTGCTGGGCCAGTTCAACCCCGGCAACATTCCGGGCTATGGCGCGTTCATCGTCGTCGGCAGCTTCTGTTTCAGCTCCTATGGAATTCTGCTCGGTTTCTTATGCCGGAATCAGGCCAGCGCCCGGACCCTGGGCATTCTGTTTTATTTACCCCACCTGCTCCCCTCCGCGTTATCGGATTTTTCCCAAAAGCTGACCATGGTCGCGCCATTATTACCGTCCTACCAGTTGTATGAACCGATTAAAGCAATTCTTCTGGACGAAGGGAGGCTTTCAAACCTGTCGTTGGAGTGGTTCTATCTGCTGGCAGTCGGACTGGTAACCCTGCTGTTTTCCTATATGCTGATGAAAAAACGCTGGTTGATGTAAGAACGCTCAAACCTATCCTTGAGTTACCTTGTTTCTCCCGGATGCTTTGCTTTCATACATGAGAGAGTCAGCTCTGTGAATTACTGTTTCGGCGGAATCGTTTGGTATGGCCAATGTTGCACCGATTGATGCGGTAACTCGAAGTTTTTCACTCCCTGCCATTATGAAACTATGCTCGATCAGGAGTCGAGTACGCTCGGCAATTTTGCTTAGAACATCGCTGGTAATGTTTGGCAGTAAAAGCATAAACTCTTCACCACCCCATCTTGATACCACGTCCAGCTTCCTCATAGAGCTGGATATGGATTTACCTACCATTATCAGTACATCATCTCCCGTTTTGTGACCGTAGTTGTCATTAAAAAGCTTGAAATGATCTATATCCAGAAATAAAACTCCGAATGGCTCGCTATGTGTTTCCCACTCAAACAACCTTGTCGTTAATGACATTTCTCCGTATCTTCTGTTGCCAACACCTGTCAAAGCATCAACATATGCTTCTTTTTTCAAACCCTCTAACTCTGTGAGAATCTGAATTGAGCTGGAATTATCCGTAAATATTTCTACAGCACCAGTCACATCACCGTTCGCTTCACGAACTGGTGAAGTCCTGACAGAAACCGGCACCCGATGTCCTGATTTATGATGGAGAAACACATCAGACTGACGGGGTTTGCCATCAAGTATGGTGGCAGTTAGCGGGCACCCTTCGATACATAATTCTCTGCCGTTGTTATCAATGTGACGAAGGATATTGTTGGCGCAGCAGGAACCCATCACCTCATCCTTAGAAAATCCAGTGATCCTTTCAGCTCCCTTGTTCCAGAAAGTAATCCGTTTATTCAGATCGACAAAATAAACCCCGTCAAAGAGGTTGTCCAAAAGGCTTTCGTAGGCGATTTCACTCAAGCGGTTCCCTTTCGTGTAATAAACAGCATCTTATCAATGCGTAAAGACATCTGTCTTATCCGAGTGTTGTCGTATTAACTTATAGTGATTTTAGTGCCTGTTGCAACATCAGGACATGTGCATCATCATTTTTTCTCATTGATGTAAATAAGCTAGATAGATTTTGGTCTTCAAAAACAACTATAGAATTCATATGGTATTCCGCTAACTTGTTTTCTATTTGCAATGATAACTCTAATGCAGCTTTCATTGTTGGCGATGAAACTTGTACTGATTCATATAATGCTTTAATTTTAATAAGTAACGTTTCTACTTGCTGTATATTTGTTTTAACAGACTTCATTCCGGCACCATAAAGACGAGACGCCAGCCTAAACTGGTTAGCATGTTCATCTTCTTCAAGAGACGTTTTAAAGAATAAACTAGATACTGTTTCATTGTCTGCGTAGAGCTTTGAAAAAAAACGGTACATAATTGCCACCGTATCTTCAATTTCTGTGCAAATGTTGAGGATATTTGTTTCTGAAAGCGAAAGTTTGTTTTCTGAGTTCATGTCTGCAACCTCCTATCAAACGACATTGTTTGCGGATAGCTATTTCATGGAAATGGGCACGTATCCTTGTCTCACCATATCTCTACCAGATGTTTTGCTTTTGTAAACAAGAGGATCAGTTCTCCTCCAAGAATACAAAGGTATGTACTCCTCACGTGTGAGTCAATAAAAACAAGATTAGTGCTACTAGCTAGAGTGATGCGGTAGATTGTAGCCTTGAATATTGATTATATGAAGAATCTCTCTGATATAGGCACATTCGCACTTGGCACTACATCTATCGCAAAACAGACTTGCAGTAACATTAAATTGCACACTTGGACAGAAGACTACCCTTCTTCAAGTATAACGTATATCACGAAACTTACCTTCAATAGACAAAAACGCCTTAATTAGGTATCAGCCTGTTGTTGAACTTATGATGACCGGCATGATTAATTCAGAAATAGCCGGTTTAAGGGTAAGCGACATCAAGCCTGATTACATCCTGGTACAGCATACCATTGTCAGGGGTAAAGAGAACGACACTCCCAAGACTCTCTACCGTATCAGGAAGATACCTATCACCCAGGCTATCAGACAACGGTTTGATATCCTCCTGGCTAGAAACCCCGGTGACAAGTTGGTAACTACCAAAACCGGTACCTATTTCAACCCTGCCAATTTCAGGAAAGATATCTGGGAGAAAGCGGGTAAAGCCTGCGGGATCACCGATAAAGTCCCCTACTCCATGCGTCATTCTTTTGCGGCCTGGGCATTAACGCTCCGCATTGATCCGAATCGCCTAGTACGGCTCATGGGGCATGGCTCAAAGCAAATGATCTATGAAGTGTACGGGGATTACATCGAAGGGCTTGATGAGGACTTTTGGCAGATTCTGGAATACTTCGGCCAGGACTTCGCACAACCGAAAAAGAAACAATCAGCAACTGTTGGTTATGGCCAGATAATTCCTTACCAACAATATCCTGACATTCAGCAGATAAACGAAACCCCGAATCTACCTTTCAAAACTTTCTTGTGAAAGTTTTTGTGATAGCCGGGGCAATAGGTCAGAATCTTTAATAATTCTATGCTCTTAAATGGAGCGGGAAACGGGATTCGAACCCGCGACTTCGACCTTGGCAAGGTCGCACTCTACCACTGAGTTATTCCCGCTTGCGAGACCAGATGTATAGCAAATCAGAGAATTGGTGTCAATATTTTTTAGCATATTTGTGCATTTTTTTAACAGATTGTTTTTGAATGCGCTGCAGTTAACGTCCGGTAAACAGCTACCAGCTGCTGTGATCTGGCAGACCAGGAGTGAAGCCGTATCGCCCGTTCCCTGACCCGAGTGGATAGCAACGACATACTCTCTCCATTACGAAGTGTATCGGTAATAGCTTGTGCAAATGCTTGCGTATTGCCGTGCTCAACATATATTCCGTCTTCACCAAGAATCTCCCGGTTTATCTGGTTTTCGAACACCACCGCCGGCAATCCGCACGCAATATAGTTGAACAGCTTGCCGTTGGCCTCGGTCAACGCAAGTTTTGGCGACACGGCAAGATCACCGGCACTCAGGTACAGGGGGGCACGATCATAGGGCACTCGGCCTGTGAAGATGACGATATCGTCAATACCCATCTCATAAGCTTTCTTCTGATATTCCCTGTCGGGAAACCCCATCAGCAGAAACCGGACGTTGGACGCCTCGGCCTTAACATGTGAAATGACGTCCAACAACAGATCAACGCCTTGATAACGGTTAAAGAGGCCAAGAAAAACGACCAGCTTCACATCATCTGAAATACCTAGGCTCCGACGCGCTTCACTTCGGGAACAGGGACGGAAAATGTCGATATCGACACCATCCATCAGGTTGCTAACCTTGTCGGCTGGAATTCCCCAATCGCCCAGCAGCTCCTGACGCCCTTTTTCCGAACTGGTAATGATATGATCAGCTCGGCGGTCAATAAACTGCTCCACCTTTCTGAACAGCTTCATCAGAAGTGATGTTTCTTGCAGAAAACCATGGTTGAGGGACTCACCGCTCAGACTCCCTTGATAATCAAACAGGAGAGGAATGCGAAACAGAAACTTTAAAACCGAACCGACAAGGGTTCCTTCGTGCAGGTGGGCGTGAATCAGATGGGGACGGAATGAGCGAAGTTCTACAAACGCTTTCCACAACAACAGGATATCAAGATATGGTTTATGCCAGGAGGGACCGGCTTCAAGCTTGCCGTACCACGGGACGGGTGGAATGCGCACCACTCGCACACCGGGCATATCGCGGCCAAGGTGATACGTTACGATGCGGACCTCGTGGCCAAGTTGCTTCAGCGCCCGCGCCTCTTCGTATATTCTGACATGACACCCCCGGTCGGAAAAGTAAGGAGTCGGGGCAATCATGAGTACGCGGAGTGCGCCTTCAGTCAAGGTTTATCCTGTCTTTGACGACATAGATTGGCTTGCCTTGAGATTCAAAGTACGTTCTGGCATTGAGTTCGCCAAGCAACCCCAGCACGATAAACTGCGTGCCCATAAACAGCAGGAAGGCGGTCAGGATCAGGAGTGGATTTCTATTCATGCTGAGATGTTCAAACAGTTTCATATACAGGGTCATGGTACCCGTTCCGACCCCCGCGAGTATGGTATAGACACCCCATTTGCCAAACAACTGAATCGGCTTGGTGGAATAGGCCATCAGGAACTTGACCGTCATCAGATCGAGGATTACTCGAAGAGTACGGGAAATACCGTACTTGCTGACGCCATGCAGGCGTGGAAAATGATTGACCGGCAATTCTGTCACCTTCGCGCCAAACTGCGACGCCAGTGCCGGGACAAAGCGGTGCATTTCGCCGTACAGATTAATGCCGTCGAGTATTTCGCGACGATACGCCTTGAGCGTGCAGCCGTAATCGTGTAGATGAACACCAGTCTGGTGTGAAATCAAAGCATTGGCAAGCAGCGACGGTATTTTGCGGGAGATAAACGTATCTTTGCGATCGCGTCGCCATCCGGATACAACGTCAAACCCTTCGTGTATTTTAGCAACCAGACGCGGTATATCTGCAGGATCGTTCTGAAGATCGCCATCCATCGGGATGATTATGTCGCCTTTTGCATGGTCAAATCCGGCCGACATTGCCGCCGTCTGACCGAAGTTTCTGCGAAAGCGGATTACTTTCAGAGCGGCATCCCGAGATGCAAGACGGGTCAGAACATTGTAAGACCCGTCAGAAGAGCCGTCATCCACCATGACTATTTCATACGAGCAGCCCATAGCACTGAGCGCGGTACTGATAGCGGAATAGACCGCCTCAACATTTTCCTGCTCGTTATAAACCGGTACAACAATACTAATATCCACGCATTTCTCCATCAGTGAACTGACAACTAATGCAATTTATGAAAACACTTCACCCAGCTTCTTTATGGTACGGATCCGTATGGAGCTGTCATGGACAGGTTCAGGTTTCCCGTTAATCAGCCCCCACAACAACCCGACGCCGTTTACTACATGCATGAGCGGATAAAGAGCAATCAGAAGCAAACCATACAGATGACCGGTCCGGTACACAACCATGAGCGAACTGACCAATGCTGCAATCAGATATAGCACGAGCGGCGCAAGCAGTAAAACATACTTTATACCAATCAGCGAGGCAACAAGATATACGACAAAAAACAGCGGAATGAAGCTGGTCAACGAATAAGTGGACGTGATCAGCGATTGCTGCCCCCTGCCCCGCCCATAAGAGAACATTTGACGAATAAATTCCTTAAGAGTATGGCGTTGGCTGCGAAACACAAACATGTCAGGGTTATGGAGTAATGTGTACCCGGCGGATGTAACCCTCTCCAAAAACTCGTTTTCCTCATTCGGATATAAACGTTCATTGAATCCGCCAAGCTCCATAAAAACGGAACGGCGAACTGCCAGATTACACAGTATCAGTTCACTGTCAGTTGTTGTGCGGGTTTTTCCATCCCGCCGATAGCGCTTATGTACAGCGCCTGATCCAAACGGTGATGCAAGAGCAAGTCCGAACAGCTGTTGGAGCCAGCCATCTCCGGAAGGAGTAATTGACGGACCTCCGACAACAGCTACCGCAGGATCACTCAATCCATCAGAGCAGAATAAAAAATTGTCAGGAGTTATCAGAGAATCGTCATCCAGAAAGTACAACACGTCTCCGCTCGCTTCTTGCGCCGCCAGATTACGCTGTTGGCTTGGCGCACAGCCTTCCGCAAGAAATAGTTCATACCGTTGATCGTCAGGCAGGAGATTTTTGAGAGATTCGCAGGCAACGACACGGCGCCCAGGTTTTACAGGAATAATTATTGAAAAGGTAGTCACAGTGCACTCGCGGGACAATACATGTCTGAAACGTCTTAAGAGAATATTTTTATAACATTTAATAACTGTAAAATAAATGGTTAAGACATCAGAACGAAACAGAGCCCCTCCTGTTCTCAGAAGGGGCTCCGTTTCGTTATCTATAAACGTAAAGCTACGTAAAGTCAGTCATCTTCATGGTCATCTTCATGGTCGTCGTCGTCATCGTCATCGGAACTGCTCTTAACAGTATACGAGACACTTGCCATCGCGGTATTTCCAGCCTTGTCGGTTGCGGTCACGGTGTACGTCAAATACCCAAGACCATCATCGCCCCCGGTTACCCTGCCTTTACTTACGGCAACGCCTGAAAGAGCGTCACTTGCGGCGTAGCGTGCTGTCGGAACATGCCCCAACGTGTAGGTTGCACCATTTGCAACACCTGAAATTGTTATTACCGGGGCATTTTTATCCAGATTGATTCCGCTCACGGTATACGAAGCGCTGTTACCAGCCATATCAACCGCCGTACCGGTCACAGTCTGGCCGATTCCTTCAGCCGTAACCGCCGTGTCGGCAGTCAGACCGGCAACCCCGGAGACTGCATCCGTCGCACTGAAGTGTATCGTTACATTGTTATTGTACCAGCCGTTGGCATTTGGCTGACTGAGTGCAGCGCCGGTTATGGCCGGAGCCGTGCCGTCGATTTTGAGAGCACTGCTGCCGATGACTTCATTGTTGGCATTATCGATCACCCGATACGCAACCGTGTGGGAACCATCACCGCTGACCGTGAAAGCAACTGTCGAGCCTGTCACCACCTGCTCGGCACCATTGTCGAGCGCGTAGCGGATTTCCTTGACGCCTGAGCCGGAGTCAGCTGCAACAATCGATACCAGCGCATTTGTCACGAACCAGTCGTTGTTTCCTTTCGTACCCGACAAACTTGCAGTCACAGCCGGAGCAATTGTATCAGCAGCAGTAGCGGCAAGCGAGATGATTACCGCCGGATTAGCCTGATCATCGGATAGGACAGACAGGACTGCGCTTTTGGCTCCGAAAGAAGCCGGCACAAAATTTACGTCGATACTGCAAATACCGCCCGGCGCGACAGTTGAACAATTACTGGAAATCTTGAATTCGCCGGTATTGACCCCGGAAATTGCCAGCGAACTGATAGTGAGGTCTGCCGTGCCCGCATTGGTAACCGTTACAGAATTTGTTACCGAACCCGGCAACTCGACCGCCGGAAAATTCAGAGCCGTTGTCGATACGGTAATCAAGGGAACCGTTGCGGTGGCGCTGATCGGCACGGTAACGGTTGCGCGTTTCGGATCATCTGAAGCAATGGCAACCACGGCAGCTTTAGCTCCGGCCGTAACAGGGGTAAAATTGATAGTTGCAACGCATGAACCGCCAGGAATAATCCTGGTGCAACCGCTTGCCGACGTAAACTCACTTGAATTTGCGCCGGAAACGGTGACTCCGGAAATCGTAAGATCGGCATACCCGGTGTTTGAAAAGGTTACCGGGAGGGTGCTAGATTTCCCCACCTTAACGGCTGCGAAATCGAGCGATGCAGGATCCACGGATATAACCGGCAATGCGGACATACACGCGCCATATGCTGTCACGTAGCTATCCAGAACCGTTACGCTGCTATCCGCCAATGAAGAATAGCCGGGGCGCGGAACAATCGCCGTATCTCGCATGGTAAAATCGAGATCCGTCACGGCAACATCCCCAACGGCTCCAAAACCGCAGCCACTTACCGGGTTAACTGAAGACTCGTATTTTAGCAACTTAATGCCGTAGGAATAAGCAAACGAAGCCGATACAACAAAGCCGCCGTCAGGGGTATTCTGCATGGACATAGAATAGTCCGCATTAGACCGCCGTACCCATTGTTTACCGCCGTCCTTATCAAGCTTTACAATCAACGGACTGGTGTTCATGTCAGCAAGCAGGTATCCGCCATCAGGAGCGGAGATAACCAGCAAGCCGAACCTTCCATCCCTATTTGCAACTTTTTTCTGCCATTGAACGGCGCCATTCGTATCCAGTTTAAAAACCCACTGATAAACATCCATATTATAGCCTGAAACAACGCACCCGCCATCAGCAGTCGGCTGCATTGAGCTTATACTACTCAGACCTCCGTTTCCCAAGGTTTTCTGCCACTTGACAGCGCCAGCTTCGTCAAGCTTTACTACCCAGCTCTCTGGTGGTGACCAAGGAACCGAAAATTTGGCACCCGCAAGCAGATATCCGCCATCCGACGATTCTTGAATAAATTGCGCAGAGACATTGTCACCATCGGCATAGTGATTTTCCCATTGAATGTTTCCGTCACCATCCAGCTTCTGCACCCAAACATATCTTGTCCAGACATTATTCGCGCCATCCGAACCGGCAAGGATATATCCGCCATCCTTGGTTTGCTGAATATGGGACGAACTGTAAGCGACATGACTCGATCTCTTCTGCCATTGGACATCACCATTGGCAGCAAGTTTGAGTATCAAGCTATAGCCATCCTTGTCTCCAACGATAATATAACCGCCATCGGCGGTCTGACGGATATACTTTCCATACTCATTACCAATACTGCCATACGTCTTTTGCCATTGAATGTCACCGGCAGCATCAACCTTCACCACAAGCGTATCATAACGCTGCTCTGGATTTGTGGCTAAATAGAAAATCTGTCCAGCCATAACATAACCACCATCCGCAGTTGGTTGGACAGCATACCCCCTGATCTCCCCGCCTGAGTACGTTTTTGTCCATGATATCGCCGCATTGGCAACACCTGAATACAAACCCACACTCATCACCAGCAAAAACACAACCATTGTGAAAACTTGCTTCAAATTTCCGTACCCCATTTCATTCCCCCCCTGAATTTTGTGACATAACAGATCGTCCGCTTCGCAGTATTTTTACGTAAGAATATTTATACATTAAAAGATATAGTGTCAATATTTCTAATGTTGCCATCAGCGCGGAGCAAGAATGTTATAACAGGGATGGAAAAGGTAGCGGGGATAATAGAATTCAGGATGGGTTAGATGTCAGTAACGCAGGTAATCAGAAGGATTTTCGAATATTGCCGGTGAATTTATTTTCTTTGACGCCATCGGCTTTGCGGAAGCCATTAATATAATCGAGAGAGACCTGTAGCAATCTGAAATTGGCGACCGCGGCAGCGTTCCAGACCAGGGTATAATCGTTAAGGGAAGTTGTATATGTGTAACCCGCTCCAGCGGCCAGCGTGAGCTGACTTATCGGGTAATACTTGAGACCGAGCAAAAGCGTTTTGCCATTTATGACGGTGGTATTCCTGAAACCATCGGAGTAGGTTAGTGTCTCGTTAAATTCGAACAGCTTTCGCATAACCCCGGAACGTGTAAAATGGTAGTAGTTCAGCTTTTGTATAACCTCGGTACCGCTCAAATTAGCACCGTCGGATTGAGTTTCCGAGTAGCTAACACTGGCACTGCCATCAAGGTTCCTGCTATGGATATACTTGAGAGTCGCGGTGTTTGAGATAGTACGCGCGTTATCATCCAGAATGTATCTATCGCCACGGGAATAGCCGAATGAATCACTGACGCTCCACGCATCGTTCGTATAGGTAACATTAGCTTGCACATCCGTTACCATACTCAGTTTCTGTACAGAAGACTTATAAATATCCTCATTCAGAGTAAGGTTGGTATCCAGACGTGGCCTCGGATTCCATGATGCCATGAGCCTTGAGAGGGAGTGGTAGCTATTTGAACCGGTCTCGGCAGAGGTAAGGCTTCTCGGGTTAACATACTGGCTCAACAGGGTGGCGGAGTTACTGGCGGTACTGTTAAACTGGGTATAATTACCGTTGGTAAATTCATTAATCTGGCTCACGTCAAACCTGAGGGTGTTGGTCGGGGCGTATGCCACGTGCAGCATCAACCTCTGGTCAACAAAATTGGAGGATGACATCGTATCGGATGAAGTGACGGAGTTCTTGATATTATAGGAAGCCCCGAGTGAAACGGCGCGGGAAAAACGAGACGAGCTGGTCGTTTCAACACCTGCTGAAAGTGTAACAAGCCGGGAAGTGTTTGATTCCGACACTTCAACTTCAGAATTCTGCGTTAGCGAGAAGAGAGCACGTTTATACGCGTTAACCCGATAACCGGCCAGCACAGCCGTAAACCTGGAACTGACACCCACCACATCCTTATCATGAACATTACGGAACGAGGTCCGGGCATCCCAGGACAGGTCCTGACTGACTACTCCTGAAGCATACAGAGGGAGAGTGGTCTGGTAGGAAAGCTTCTGATTTTCGTCCACACTGCGGTTAAACGTCGTAAAGGTACGCGCGTTCCAGTATTTGCGCTCGGCGCCCACAAAAAGATTCAAATTTATTTCTTCAAGCGAGCTTGCCTGGTAGTTACTTTTCCGTTTTGACAGCTGCAAATCGGTGGAAACTCTCAGCCAGTTGGAAAAATCAATCCAGCGCCGGACAAGATTCTGGTCAACGGTCCCTAACTGGACTTCGTTCTCCACATAATTATTCTTGCTATCAATATAATCCTCAAACAAGGTATGACGGTAATGAAACCAGTTGTCCTTTTTATTCAGGCTGACAAAAGCCAGCCTGCTCAGCCGGTCGTCAACCGGATTCTGGGAACGAAGATCGCGGTTCATGACGTCCTTGTAATCGAAGAGGATCATCGGAAAATGACGCAAAATCTCGTTATAGCCGTTTGTCATACCGTTTTTGACACCGGCAATCAGCGTCGCGCCACTCTCAATATGCAAGCCATCATTGATTCCGGTCGCCTGATCGCGATTGCCCACCATTGAACCAAAGTTTTCGAAGACGGGATTGGCGGTAGTTGCGATGCTGTTGCGCGTCATATCGCGGCTGTAGGCGTTTAACTTGAACGGAACCTCTTTCGGGTCCAGTTTGATTTCCCCGTTATACATAAGGTGGCCGCGGGTTTCGTTGAAATTATCGTTCGGCCGGCCGGACGATTTAAATGTTGTATCAAGGGCGGTCCAGTTGTACCCCAGTGAAACGTCGTAGGAGCCGACACGAGAGTTGTAAAGCGGTCCCTGCGAAGAGTAGAGAAGAGAATAGTTTTGAACCAGGGAATTGGACGACACGCGACTGGAGGCGCTTTGCCCTTCATAGGACGTATAGGTAAGAGAGGCATCGCCAGATAAGCGCGCAGCAGCTTCATGGGAAGTCAGGAGAGTTGTCATAAGCGCACAAATAAAAAACAATGTGCGACAAACACTCAATTCACATGAAGTATATGAGCGTATCACGCTATGGGAGCAGGAGATTTTCACGGCAAGATTATTTGCAATAATTACGCCAATGCATTTAAGTACGGCGCGACACCTACTTTCATTATGTTACGCACCGACGACGGACAGGAAACATGTATCAGCATAAAATTCTCAGTTAAATAGCAGGGCATACTGCTGGAAATGACAGTAATTCCATGACAGAACAGGCGGTGCTTCAATTTCAAGGCACCGGTGTTTTACGGAGATATTCCTCGGAGAAATACTGAAAAACCTGGACACGGGCATTCATCTGATCAACGACATAAATTTTGTCCGTGGAATCAATATCAATGCCGACGGGAAGGGAGAATCCGCCGGGAGCAATCTTGCCGGTCTCGGCCGAGGCGTAATACCCCCCAAGGGCAAGCAGCAACTCGCCCTGTTCGTTAAAAATGGAGATATTGTGCGAACGGCCATCAACAACATAAATATTATCGGACGAATCGACCGCCAAGGCTTTAATAAGCTGAAAGTCGCCCGGAGAGTCGCCCCGTCTGCCAAACTTACTGCGATACCCCCCCAGCTTGTCAAATATCTGGATTTTTGCGCTGAAAGCATCGGCAACAATCAGATGCCCTTTGGAATTAATTGCCATGGCAATCGGCAGATTAAACAGTCCGTCTGCTTCACCCGATCCGCCAATACTTCTAATGAACACGCCTTGCAAATCGGTGACCACGATTTTACGGGTTGCCGCATCCGCCACATAGATAAGACGGTTCACTTTATCAATCAACATACAGGTCGGACTTGTGACCGACACCGGCTTAAGGCTGATTGCTCTCTGATATTTTTCCAGATTATCGAAGACAAGAATGCTGGCGGAACGGCGCTCCAGGACATAGACGGAACCTTCATGATCGAGCGCAATCGACAGGGGCAAAAGGAGGGGGGGAGCAGCATCGGGAACATCAAGCGTTCTCAGCTTATATCCGGCCAGGTCAAAAACAAAAACCGACGCCCGGCCGATATCGGATACAAAGAATTTGCTCAACTCGGGAACAGACTTGACCTCAACGGGCTTTTGCAGGGAGACCGGCGCATCGTCACCAGCTATGGCTGCCCAGAAGCGCTGCGACGGACTTTTTTCCATATCAAGCTGGCTGTTGTAGCTTTTAAGCCATTCAATACGGGCAACATCCGGAGGAGCAGGCCAGACATAACGCTCCTTGGTAGCACCCTGCTGGGCAGCGCATGAAACACACAAAAGAACCATCATCACTACCGCGGAAAATCTCAACATGGCGCCCCGACTGTTGATAGAATAAAGTTGCACGCATCATATAAAACTGCCGTCTCGATGTCAACGATTGAGACGGCTGCAAGACACCTGGCACGCACAATAAAAAAAAGGGGCGGATATCCCGCCCCTTCCATAACACCAAAAACAGATTTCTGTTTACTTCCTGTGGCAGGACGTGCAAAGCGCACTAGCAGCATTAGTTGTACGCAGGAAAGAGCCGTTTGAATTATCATGCACCAAGTGGCATGACGCGCATTCCATCCTGTTGCTTTGTGGGCCAAAGAAAATAGCAGCCGATTCCGGAGCAGCTCCTTTATTAGCTTTAACTTTCACCAAGGCTTGTGCAGCAGACTCAAGACGATTAGTAGCATCAGTTTCCGGATACGCAAAACCGATCGGGTGGTCATTCGTCAAGTCGCCACCGGCACCAATATTAAGCGCACCCGTGGTGGCATCGCCACCGGTCCAAACAGCGGCAGCAGCCATTGCCGTTCCGGCAGCGCCCTGCTTGTTAACTCTCGAACCGAGCTGGGCTACCGTTGCATCATGGCAGTTCAGACAGAACAGGGAGATGCTTGTTGCATCCAAAGAAGAGCTTGTCCCTTTGGCGTGTGACAGCGAAGCGCTTGAAGTATAGAGTTTGTAAGTCGATGCCGCTGCGCCTGCATTACGGTTCCAGAGCGGTACGGCTTGAACCGCGTTATGCGGGGTGTGGCAGAAGATACAAACCTGGGTCTGCGCTTCAGCCTTAGGTCCGCCGCCAGCCGCGCCAAAGGACAGGTCGTGCTTTGAACCCACGATAGTTGCGTATGATACGCTTGAACAGAGTGTTACGAGTGCTACAGCCGCTAAAATCTTTTTCATTTGTTTCTCCTTTTCTTGATAATTAGTTCATTCATAAAATTGAATGAATCTGTTAGATGCCTAGAGCACACAACTTGAATACGTTAAATTTTATAGCAATCGGTGTGCCAACTACCAGCAGGACATTCTTTTCCATAATTATCAAGTGGTTACAAATGGACTGTTCATTCAAACAGCCGGCCAGTTTCTCCATAAACCGAACAACACGCAGGCATTTCACGTTATTTAACGGCTCCAGCCGCGGGCGCCACGAGTGGATATTCAGTCAGATAGCGAGGATTTAAATATTGAAACACCTGAAAACGGTTGTTGAGCTGATCGGCGATAAAGATCCGGTCATTCTGATCGATATATATCCCCTGCGGCATCAAAAAACCTCCGGCAGAAACAACCTTGTCGTCGTTATGTGCGAACTTCCCGCCAAAGGCCATGAGTGTTTCGCCAAGCGGCGAGAAAATAGTTACCCGGTTCCCCCTGCCATCCGTAACATATATGTGCCCCTCACTGTCAACGGCGACCCCCTTGATCAGCTCGAAATCGCCAATACCGTCACCTCGGCGGCCAAACTTGCTAACGAACACACCCTGGGCGTTGAATCGCTGAACGCGGCCATTGAATGAATCGCACACAACAATACCGCCATCAGACTCGACAGCCACGGATAAGGGAAGGTTGAATTCACCATCACCACCACCCAATTTTCCAAAAGCAAACAGGAAGTTTCCCTTCAGATCGGCAACCACAATACGATGATCCTTGGGATCGGGTATGATCAAGCGGGCGGAGCGTTTGTCAACGGCAAACATACCGATGCTTTTCATGCGTTCTGAAAAATCAAGGGCAGCAATTGGCTTGTCATCACGGTCATAAACATGAATTTTTTTTGACGCCGAGTCAGCGATATAGGCATTTCCCTGCGCATCCACTGATACGCCCGTGACATGCTGGATGATTCCGCTGCCCAAGGTGCTGACTTTTCGAGCGTTAAAATCAAACACACTCACATTACTGGTCCCGGCATTTGAAACATAGACCTTGCCGGCGCCGTTACTTGCGATTGAAATAGGTTGACTGACCCTGACCTCATCATCCGTGCCAACAAGCTTGATAAATAACGAATCGCGATCCAGCAAATCGGCAGAACCGGCATACGTGGCGATCCATTCGATTTTGGGGGTATCGGGATAATCAGGCCAGAACACGCGCCGTTTGGCAACAGGTGCAGCAGCGCAACCAGCGAGGATAGTTGTCAAAGTCACAAATAGAATCAAACGGGAAAGTGCAGTTTTCATATGAAAGTTCTCCAGACAGACAGGGGGGATGTTTACTACCTTTGTTTTCAGACCAGTTGCACCGGATTCAATCTCAGTGCCGGCCACTGATGGTACCTTGTAACATCAGAATCTAACCCCCCTCAGTCCCCCCTTATCAGGGGGGAGGCCTTGAAATCCCCTGATAAGGGGAGATTTCGAGGGATTTGCTGCGAAAAAACAAGAGTTACAAGGTAGTGGGATGCTTATAATAACAGACTTAACGATTCTTTCACCTCCTCACACATGAACATTATTCAACATCGCTCAATGCCGAACCTGAGCAGGGCGAGTCTTCAGAAATGGGGGAAAAGCTGCACTATATGGCACTGATGTCCCCCTCATCCGGCCTTCGGCCACCTTCTCCCTCAGGGAGAAGGAACTAGCGGAAGATTCGCCCACTCAGGATGCCGAAAGCCCCGTTAACGAGACTACTTGTTATGGCACATCTGGCACAGGCTCATACGGTCTTCGGCGTTGTTCGTGAAGAAATAGCGGACATCGCCGCCATGGGGGGCGTGGCAGGAAATGCAGCTCATCTGCCTGCCGCTCCCTTTTTTGGCAGGATCATTCTTACCGCTTAATGGATGCCCTTCACCTGTTGTAGTCCGGACCACATGTTTCTGAGTGCGGATATTGCCGTGACATGACAGACATAGTTCATTAACCGGCTTCAGCAACTGCGCTTCGTTCTGGCTGCCGTGCGGGTCGTGACAAGCATCACACATACCTGCCTCGACCGGGCCATGGACAAATTTTTTCTTCTTGATCTGAACCGGCATATCCGAATGACACTCGAAGCAGAGCGCGGCACCCCGTTTGGGAACGGCATGCTTGGGGGTTCCCTTGCTGGCATGACAATACCCGCATGAATAGGTGCCCGCCGGGCCATGCACATATTTCACCGTCAGCATTTTTTTGTGGCAGACATAACAGGGATTATTCTTTTCCACACTGCTGTTCATTTGTGCCGGAGTCGGGTTCATGACATGACAAGACTGACAATAACGCTCCTTCTCGGGACGATGCAGCGTAATGGCGGAATACTCGGGGGGAACCTTTTGGCTGCCATCTTCCGGAGCATAAAAAACCGAAAAAGCGGAAGATTCAATTTTCTGGCCGCCGTTAAACAGGTCAACTTCCAGTTTGTTTACGCCCTGATCCCAAAGCGATTGAGCAATAAACATATCCTGAAAAAGCTTGCGGTAGTCCGGCGAACCGACATCGACCGGGTCACCGGCGAGACCGTTGTGAGTAATGCGAAGGGATGTAACCTCGATTTGATTAAGCTTGAAGATCAGGTGCCCGGAAGAAGTAACCGCAGAGTTTTGAGAGGGATAAATAAATTCTATCGCGCCCCATGCAGCGGGCGCGTACGTGAGCACAACGACTGAAATAATTGTCAATAACATCTTCAGCATCGTGCTCTCCTACGGATTTTGAATCGGATCTATCCGGTTATATGATTTCGGTTTATGGCATCCAACAACACAGGTGCCGCCAACGTCGGTTTTGGTATAACGGATCGGTATCCGCCAGCGTCCGAATCCGGCAACCTTACTTGATATCAACCGAGGTTGACTTGAGGCATGCGGGTCGTGGCAGACCTTGCATGAGCGCCCTTTTTCCTTCTTATTAACATGCACATAATGGAGATTGAACATGCCATTGCGGAATTTGGTGTCCACATCGGTACGCTGGCTGTCGGCCAGGGTATCGGCATGACATCCGAAACAAAGTTCAAAGTTGGACTTGTCAAAAGATTGGTACATTTCTTCGGGTGCGGAACGCTTCAGCAGGTGGTGCAGCTTCGTACCATGCGGTGCATGACATGCAGAACAGTCGCCGTCGGCCACCGGCGCATGAACCGTTTTTCCGGTAAACTGGGACTTGTCGTGACAGATCATGCAGAGATTTGCCCCTTCTGCCTTGAGCATATACTTTTGATCAGATTGATGGGGGTCGTGACAACTGAGACACTTTCCTTCTGCAATCGGCTTGTGGGGAACTACTCTGTCAAGCTTGCTTTTTTCGTGGCAGGTGTAGCAGAGTTCTGCTCCAGCGGCTTTCAGCTGGAACTTGCTGTCGCTCTGGTGGGGATCATGGCAATCGAGACAGTCACCCGCGGCTACAGGAGGGTGTACATGCTTTTTGGTATCTTTACGTTCGTGGCATTCATTACAGAGCCCTGCCTTACCCTTATCGGTAAGAAGAAAAGCTTCTTTTTTAAACTTCGGATGTTTCTGCCCGGAGGGTTTATGGCATGATTGACACTCGCCATTCTTTACCGGCAGATGCACAAAAGATTTTTCCGCTTTATGCGGATGACAACCGCAATTCACCGCGCCAGCTGCTTCCGCGGGATCTTGTGCAACAAGTGTGATTGCAGCAATTCCCGAGAGAATTGCTGCAATCACGCAGACTATTTTACCGGATGAAAAGTTCATTCGAACAGTTCCCTTCCCCGACTACTTTGAACCACCGCCATAGCTGTGCAGACCGGAAAGGAACAGGTTGACGCCGAGATAGCAGAAGATGGTGGCAGCAAAGCCAATGACTGAGAGCCAGGCCGCACGCTTGCCAACCCATCCCTTGGTGATTCGGGCATGCAGAAAAGCAGCGTAGACGAACCAGACAATCAAAGACCACGTCTCCTTGGGGTCCCAACTCCAGTAAGTACCCCAGGCATAATTGGCCCAGGCGGCTCCCGTAATAATTCCAAGAGTCAGAAGCGGGAAACCGATCATAATCGAGCGGTAATTGAGATCATCAAGAACTTTCAGGGGCGGGAACAGTGATAACAATCCCCCGGCGGAAGCAGATGAGCTGGTGCCTTCAATGGCGGTTTTGATCAGATACATGATTGAAATTCCGCAGGCGACCGCGAAAGCCGCATAACCGAGAAAGCAGGTAATAACATGATAAAGCAGCCAGTTGCTCTGCAACGCGGGAACAAGCGGCTCGATTCCGGTATTCATGCCAAGCTGCGCCCAAGCCATACCGAGAAGTGCAAACGGCACAACAAAAGCTCCGACAATCCGGTATTTGTAGCGAATATCAATGTAGGCAAAGAGGAGGATGATGGTCCAGGAAAAGAAAACTATTGACTCGTACAGGTTGGACATCGGTGCATGTCCGACCCCCATGTCGTAGGATTCTTTCCAGCGCAGCGCGATGGCAACGGTCTGGACAGCAAGTCCGGCATAGGCAATGAAGCTGCCGGCAAGACCAAGTGATTTGTTTTTGCTGGCCAGAAAGGCAAAGAATACAAGCATGGAGATCAGGTATGTGAAGGTTGTAACGTTAAAAAGCATGGAGCTGGTCATAATGAGATAACCTCCGTTAGATTTTTATTTCGTGGAATTTTTCTGATAGATCTTCGAACTGCATCTGAAACGCCGCCTGATTTTTACTGGCATTGCCATACATACGGGCATGCCCTTTTGACACGACTACCCAGATCCGTTTATGCGACATGAAAAAGGCGACGCCAATACCAATCACCATCAGGGCACACCCCAGCCAGACCACCCAGACTCCTGGATCTTTGGCGACCTGTAAGCCGGTATACTGTTTGGCACTTGTACCTTCGTAGCCAAAAATCAATGCATCCCCTCGCTGGGCATTCACATCCGGGTAATTTTTAAATGCAATAAATGTCTGCGGTGCTGAACCCTTTCGAGTCACTTCAATACGGGCCGCCGGGCCGGAGAACCCTGGTGCAAACGCACGGACTTCCTGCGTCGCCTCCAACAGTTTAAAGGTTGTGCCATCCTTCAAGGTAGCCGTAACCCCCTCGCGAACCGCAATTTTTTCAGGTGTCCCGCCACTTCTCGGTGTTACGGTGATGTAATGTTCCCCACCCTCACTGGCCTGACCGTAGCTTGACTGGTAAAACGTGATGCCTTTGTAGGTCATGGGTTCGTTGACAATAACCTTTACCTGTGAATAACCGGGAACAGGTTTGCCGTTTTCCAGAACCGTCAAGGTACTCCTGAATTCCTTGGGAGCACCGGTGGCATAGAACTCCACGTTAAACTTCTCGCAGAGGACTTCAAAACCGAGAGGCATATTCTGTCCATTTCGACCTTCAAAGGAGTTGACGCTGGTACCCTCGACAATGGTTACGAACCCCTTGTACCCTGCAAGGGAACCGATAATTGCCCCGATGAAGATAACCAGAATGCTGAAATGGACAACATAGACGCCAAGGCGACACCAGGCTGTTTTCTGCGCAAAAAGATGGTATTCGCCATTGTGCTCGGTAATTACGGGAGTTGAAAATTCTTTTCCCAGAAATGCTGACAACCGTTCCACCCCTTTTTCGACCGGACCGGAAAACGACAGCTCTTTCTTTAAAGGGAATGAGTTCCGCAGCCCCTCACCCAGGATGAGGGTCGGCTCGCTGATATACTTGAATACGTGCGGCAGACGTTTGATCGAACAGGAAATAAGATTCAGGCTGAATATATACAGCAGGGTTATGAACCACCAGGAGTGGTACATATCAAAAAAACCAAGCTTGGAATATATCTGCAGCTTGGCCGGACTGATCTGGGCAACATACTCGGGCGGCAATGCTCCCTGTGGAAGAACTGTTCCGATTATCGATGTCAAAGCAAGTGAAATCAGTAAAAAGAGGGTCAACTTAAGTGAGCAGAAAAAATCCCATACATTAGTAATAAAGCTTCGATCTGTGGTTGCCAATGGAATCTCCAGACGGGTATAAAGTGGTTAGCTACCGCACAAAATGTGCTTCATTAACTTTCGAACAATACCCCAAAATAGAAAAAAATTGCACCACTTTTTTCACTTCCAGTTCAAACTTTCCCCCAATGTAATCATAGCTTTCAATTTTACCGGCATCGTGTATACTCAAAGTCATACTAACCATTACAGTTTTTTCCGGGGGTGGTTATGCCAGTTATTCTGGAAGCAATTCTGGTATCACTCGGTATGCTTTTCATATTTGCACTTGCCTTTCTGGCTCTGTTTCTGCTAGCAATCACCTTGTCGCCGATAGAACGCGGGCTTTCCAAGATGATCTGGGACGCAACAACGCCTAAAAGACCTGGTACTGTTCCGCAAGGATCTTTCCGCGACTTCAGCCGCAAACATTGATCCATCATCGTGCTTCGTTACATTTAAAAGGCTTCTCGAATTCGGGTGGCCTTTTTCAATACATAGGACTTATAGGGGGAACCAACCATGCTGCCACTTTCCGATCCTACCCTTCTGAAAAATTTCTGTTATCTGGATGGACGCTGGACACCATCCGACCTGGGTGAAACGATAACCGTCACCAATCCTGCGACCGGGTTGACGCTTGGCACCGTCCCCAAAATGGGCAGCACCGAAACCCGCCGGGCCATCACTGCTGCCGCCTCGGCTCTCCACGGTTGGCGATCAAGAACGGCCAAGGATCGTTCCGGTATTTTGAAGCGGTGGTTCGAATTAATCATGGCCAACCAGGATGACCTAGCCATCATAATGACGGCAGAACAGGGCAAGCCTCTGGCCGAGTCGAAGGGAGAAATCGCCTACGCCGCCTCATTTATTGAATGGTTTGCCGAGGAAGGAAAACGGCTGTACGGAGACACTATCCCCGGCTACACCACGGACAAGCGCATTGTAGTCATAAAAGAGCCAATCGGCGTCTGTGCGGCAATTACCCCCTGGAACTTCCCCGCGGCAATGATTACCCGCAAGGCCGGTCCGGCCCTGGCGGTCGGCTGCACCATGGTCGTCAAGCCAGCCAGTGCGACTCCCTTCTCGGCTCTGGCGCTGGCTGAACTCGGCGAGCGCGCCGGAATACCGGCCGGCGTATTCAGCGTCATTACCGGGTCGGCCTCCTCAATAGGCAATGAATTAACATCCAACCCGCTTGTCCGCAAACTCACCTTCACCGGCTCAACCGACATAGGCAAGCAACTGATGGCCCAATGCGCAGGAACCGTGAAAAAGGTTTCCCTGGAACTGGGAGGCAACGCCCCGTTCATCGTATTCAATGATGCCGACCTCGATGCCGCCGTAGAAGGCGCGATTGCTTCAAAATACCGCAACACCGGCCAGACGTGCGTCTGCACCAACCGGATGCTGGTCCAGTCGGGAGTCTACGATACTTTTGTGCAGAAGCTGTCCGAAGCCGTTGCGAAAATGAACGTAGGAAACGGGTTGGCGGGCGACGTCCAGCAGGGACCGCTCATCAACATGGCTGCCGTTGAAAAGATGGAAGAACATATTGCCGACGCAACGGCAAAAGGTGCAAAAACGGTCCTTGGCGGAAAGCGGCACCAACTGGGGGGCACATTTTTCGAACCGACGATCATGACCGGTGTAACCTCGGAAATGCTGGTTGCCAAGGAAGAGACCTTCGGACCGCTTGCCCCCGTATTCAAGTTTGACAGCGATGAAGAAGCGATCCGGATGGCAAATGACACCGAATTCGGCCTGGCCGCATATTTTTACAGTCGTGATATCAGCCGTGTCTGGAAAACCGCCGAAGCGCTTGAGTACGGCATGGTCGGCATAAACACCGGCCTGATATCAACCGAAGTTGCTCCATTCGGAGGGGTGAAGGAATCCGGCATCGGACGGGAAGGCTCCAAATACGGGATTGAAGAATTCGTCGAAGTAAAATATCTGTGTCTGGGCGGGATATGACCCTTCAGAATCCACCAACGCAGATTCTGATCGCCGAAGACGACCCTATTTCGCGGTCGCTCCTGGAGCTGTATCTTGACCAGGAAGGGTATTCGTATGTATCGGCAACGAACGGGCAGGAAGCGCTTGACCTGTACAACGCAGGCCAGTTTTCGATCGTTATCACCGATTGGCTTATGCCCGAGATGGACGGTACGACCCTCTGCCGTGCCATTCGCAGCCAGACACGCGACTACTACACATTCCTCATTCTCCTCACCGCCCAGAATTCGCCAAAGGCTCTTGTCGAAGGGCTTGAAGCCGGGGCCGATGACTATATCGTCAAGCCGATCAATCGGGCCGAGCTGCGTGTACGACTGAAGGGGTGCCGCCGCATTCTGGATCTGGAGCACTCCCTGAAACAGAGCCTGGCCGAAATCCGTGAGCTCTCCATCCACGACCCGCTGACCGGGGCCTTTAACCGGGGCTATCTCGATCAGCAACTTGAGCATGAAATCCAGCGCGCCTACCGATACCGTCATCCGCTGTCTCTTGTCTTATGCGATCTTGATCACTTCAAGCTGGTTAACGACACCTACGGTCACCAGGTCGGCGATACCGTACTGCAACGATGCGTCCACAGCATCACCCAATCGATCCGGCACCAGATCGATTGGGTAGCACGCTATGGCGGCGAAGAATTTGTCATCGCGCTACCTGAAACGGATACCGCCGGATGTTCGGTTGTTGCCGAACGCATGCGGGAGCGAATAGCATTCAGCCCGGATGACGGGAAAAACTCCCCCCTCAAAATTTCAGCCAGCTTCGGCACGGTAACACTGGTGCCGGATGCCCAGACACTCAGGACATCTGCTGCTGACCTGATTCAAAGGGCGGACATCTGCCTGTACCGGGCCAAACTTTCCGGGCGTAACCGCGTAGTTGCCGAAACATCGGCAGAGGGTTGATCTATAATGGCAATTATTCCGATAGATAGACTGGAAGCAGGAATGACCCTGAAATCCGACGTCTGCGACCGGAGCGGACGAATGCTTCTGCCTGCAGGTGCCGAGTTGGCCGACAAACAGCTCAAGATATTCCGGACATGGGGAGTCACCGAAGCTGACATTCTGCTCGGTCCTGATGAGGATCTCGCTGAATTGTCCGGTGAAAACGCCACGCTTGATCCGCTCGTGCTGGCTGAAGCCGAGCAGGCGGTGTCACGGATATTTTGTCTCAACGACCCCCAGCATCCGATGATCCGGGAGCTGATGAGCGTCTGCCTGAAGCGGAGGCTCCATGGCCGCTAACACCACCCCGACACTCGATGAGTTGGTCTCCGACGTTGCCGCGGTGCCGTCTCTGCCGCTTCTCTATTCCCGCCTTGATGAGACCATCAATCATCCGCGCAGCTCAATCGCCGATATAGCCAAGGTACTCTCCGAGGACCAGGGTCTGGCTGCCCGTATTCTGAAATTGGCAAACAGCCCGCTGTTCGGCTATTTTTCGAAAATCGACACCATTACCCAGGCGGTAACAATTATCGGCATCCAGCAGGTTCGTGATCTGGCCCTGGCCATTTCCGTCATGGGTCTGTTCAAGGGACTGCCGGAAGATCTCATCACCATGGAGCGCTTCTGGCGGCACAGCATCGGCGTTGCCCTGGCAGCACGGGTATTGGCAACCAGCCAGCGGGAAACCAACCTGGAGCGTTTTTTTGTTGCCGGCATCCTGCATGACATCGGACGTCTGGTACTCTTTACCCGGCTTCCCGATCTCTGCCGGAAAATAATTGAGCAGGCCGAAGCAGAACAGATCTGCCGGTATGAAGTTGAACGTCAGGTGCTTGGTTTTGACCATGCCGACGTTGGCGGTGCCCTGCTCCGCCGCTGGAAACTGCCGATCAGGGTTGCTGAACCGGTCGAATACCACCATCGCTGCAATCAGGCCGGACAATTCCCCCGGGAAAGCGCCGTTCTGCATTGTGCCGACCTGCTGGCCCATGCGCTGAATCTTGACGAAAGCGGTGACCACACCGCGCCGCCTCTCATCACTGGCAGTTGGGAGCGCCTTGCAATTTCTCCATTCCAGCTTACCCTTATCGTTGAGCAGATTGACAACCAGTTCAATGATATTACCCGTGCGCTTCAGGGAGCAGCTTCATGAATGGACAGCAACTGACATCGGATCTACAGGCACTCACCGAGAGAGTCCGTTTTCTTGAAGAGACCAACCAGCACTACGTCACACTGCTCGACATCGTAGCAGCCTGCAGCGATTTTTCATCCGGCGTGGCAGAACAGTTAGGGAGCGAACAGATCGTCAAAACATCTTTCGCCCAGATGCACCGCCTCATTCCTTTTGAAGCCCTGGCAATTTTCATGATTGACGACGAAGCCGACTTTAATCTTACCTGGTGTGAGCCGGCTGCGCATAAGGATCTGATTGAACGGGAAGTCAATGCATCGGTTGCATCCGGAAGCTTCTCCTGGGCGATCAACCAGAACCATCCGATTGTCAACCCGGCTTCAACCCCGGACAGCACCCTGGTGCTGCATGTTCTTGCCACACACTCCCGGATTCGAGGCATGTGCGTCGGCCTGCTGCCCGGCCTGCACGCAAACATTGCCGTATCAACGCTCAGCGCCCTCTCGATCGTAGTCACTTATACCGCCTTTGCCCTTGAAAATGCAGCTCTGTACGAAATGCTGCGGGATCATTTGCACAACCTGGAGCAGAGGGTTCAGGAACGGACTGTCGAGCTTGAAAATGCCAAACTTCAGGCCGAAGCAGCAACCACAGCCAAGAGCGATTTCCTTGCCACCATGAGCCATGAAATCCGCACGCCGATGAACGGCATTATCGGCATGGCAGAACTGCTTTCCGGCACCCCGCTCAGCAGCGAACAACGACGATACCTGTCCAACATCTCGGTTTCCGCCGAAAATCTGCTGGAGATCATCAACGAAATTCTCGATTTTTCCAAAATAGAAGCGGGGCGAATGGAGCTTGACTCCCATCCGTTCGCTATTCGGGAGATGCTGGATAGCGGGCTGCTACCGCTCAAACTGAAAGCTGAATCCGGAGGAGTGACACTCCATATCAACGTGGACGGGGAGTGTCCGGCAACCCTCTTCGGCGACGGTTCCAAACTCAGGCAGATCCTGGTCAATCTGGTTGGCAATGCGGTAAAATTCACCCTTCAGGGCAGTATCACGGTTTCCTGTTCTGTCATTGGCCGTTCAGAGAATCAGGTCCGTCTTCAAATCAGCGTCAGCGACACCGGGATCGGCATGTCCTCTGAAGTCTGCCAGCGGATTTTCCAGCCGTTCACCCAAGCCGATTCCTCAACCAGCCGCTCCTTTGGCGGTACCGGACTGGGGCTGACCATCACCCAAAAGTTCATTGACCTGCTGGAAGGAAGCATCACCGTCGAAAGCACTCCCGGGGTCGGCAGCACTTTCACTATCCAACTCCCCTTCACGCCGGCAGACGACAGGCCGGCCACGGAAGAGCCGGAACGTCATCCAGCAGCAACAACATCCATGCGACTCAAAATTCTCCTGGCAGAAGACGTACCCATCAACCAGGAACTGGCCAGAATCATGCTTGAAAAATCTGGACATACCGTAACCATAGCGGCAAATGGCCTTGAAGCGGTGCAGCTCTTTCAGGCACAACAGTTCGATCTCATATTCATGGATATGCAGATGCCTGAGATGGATGGTTTACAGGCAACCAGGACGATCAGGGAACTGGAAACATCCTCCGGGAGGCACATCCCCATTATTGCCATGACGGCAAATGCATTGGAGAGTGACCGGGTAAAATGCCGGGAAGCCGGGATGGACGACTTCATCCCCAAACCGTTGCGAAGGGAAATTCTTCATGAAACCGTTGCTCTATTTGCCGGGGAAAGCAACCTTCCGGATTCGATACACCACCCTGATAACTCCGAGACATCAGAGCTGCCGCCGTTTGACCGGGAAGATCTGCTCGAACGCCTGGGAGGCAACGTCAAACTGCTGCCCAAATTTGTAGGGATGTTTGTCAATAGTATCGATGAACCGCTTCAGCGTCTGAAAGCCTCTGTAGAATGCGGCAACCACGACGATATCCACCGGATGGCCCATACCATAAAGGGGTCGGCCGCCAACATCGGAGCCCCGCGCATTATGAATGCGGCGGCGCTTCTTGATGAGATGGCAAAGACCGGCGAACTGCAGGATTCTCCCCGGCAGCTGACCTGCCTGGAATCGGAATGTGACCTCTTCAGACGTACGGTGCATGACCTGTTACAACCAGCTCAACCATGACAAATTTATTATTGACAATTTTGCCGTGCAACTGATATCGTTCACCTACAGTTTGTACACAAAGCAACTCAACATACATATTCTTATCGAGAGCGACTGAGGGACTGGCCCTGTGACGTCGCGGCAACCAGCCTTCGGGCAAGGTGCCAAATCCAGCGAGACCTTTACAAGGTTTCGGGAGATAAGGAAGAGCGCCATCCAACACGATCCTCTTCCGCACCCCGGAAGGGGATTTTTTCTTTTGGAGGACACCATGAACATCGCAACAGAGGCAGTACAGATCGGACTTGAATGGGACACCCGCACCGGAGCGGTCACCGTACCGATCTACCAGACAGCCACCTTCAGACATCCGGGACTCGGCCAGAGCACCGGTTATGACTACAGCCGCTCGGGCAATCCGACCCGTCAAGCGCTGGAAAGCGGCATTGCCCGCCTGGACGGTGCCGCCCGCGGTTTTGCCTATTCCTCCGGCATGGCTGCCATTGCCAACCTGCTGTTGCTGTTCAAATCAGGTGATCACCTGATCGTCACCGAAGATCTCTACGGCGGCACCTGCCGTCTGTTCGACAAGGTATTCGGACAGTTCGGCCTCTCCTTCAGCTATGTCGATACCAGCGACACGATCGCGGTGGCCGCCGCCATCCAGCCTTCGACCAAAGCGGTGTTTGTCGAGACGCTCACCAACCCGCTCCTGAAATTCGCCGACCTTCCGGCCATTGCCGCCCTTTGTAAAAGCAACAATCTGCTGCTGATCGCCGACAATACCTTCCTGACCCCGTATCTGCTCCGGCCGCTCGATCTGGGCGCCGACATCGCCGTCTACAGCGCGACCAAATACCTGGCCGGCCACAACGACACCGTTGCCGGAGTGGTAACGGTCAAGGATCCGCAGCTTGCCGAGACGGTCTATTTTCACCAGAACTCGGTCGGCGCGGTACTGGGGCCGCAGGATGCGTGGCTGACGACCCGCGGCATCAAAACACTGGGTATCCGGATGGACCGCCAGCAGGAGAACGCCGTGCGGATCGCCCGGTGGCTGGCGGCACACCCCCGCATCACCAGAGTATATTACCCCGGCCTGGCAAACCATCCGGATCATGCCCTAATGAAACGGGATTCCCGCGGTTTTGGCGCCATGATCGCTTTTGAGGTTGACAAGCACGAGCTGGTCGAACAGATTCTGCTGAAAACAAAACTGATCTCGTTTGCCGAAAGCCTCGGCGGGGTGGAAAGCCTGATAACCTTCCCGGAGGTGCAGACCCACGCCGACATCCCGCCTGACCTGCGGGCCAGACTGGGGATCAACGACGTGCTGCTGCGCCTGTCGGTCGGGATCGAGGATTGCGACGACCTGATCGAAGACCTGCGCCAGGCGATTGAACCGTAGGGCGCATCACATGCGCCCAAAAAGGACAGACAACATGAAACGAGCAACGCAACTCATCCACGGCGGCCCAACCGTTGACCAGCAGACGGGAGCCCTTGGCGTACCGATCTACCAGATATCAACCTATCGCCAGACCTCGGTAGACCACTTCAGCAAATATGACTACGCACGCGGCGACAACCCGACCCGTGAAGCACTGGAAGACACCATTGCGGTACTGGAGAACGGTACGCGCTGCCTTGCCTTTGCCTCCGGCATGGCGGCCATCTCCACCACGCTGATGATCTTTTCCCCCGGCGACCACCTGGTCGTCTGTGACGATGTCTACGGCGGCGCCTACCGGGTGCTCTCAAGCATCTTCAGCCGCATGGGGGTCACTTCCACCTTTGTGGACGCCACCAACCTGGCCGCGATTGAAGAGGCCATCCGCCCGGAGACCAAAGGGATCTACCTGGAGACCCCTTCCAACCCGCTCCTGAAAGTCACCGATCTGCGCGGCGCAGCCGAAATTGCCAAACGGCACGGCATCATCACGCTGGTGGACAACACCTTCATGACGCCATACCTGCAAAGGCCGCTTGATCTCGGCTGCGATATCGTCCTGCACAGCGGCACCAAGTTCATCAACGGCCACAGCGATGTCCTGTGCGGTTTCGCCGTAGTCAGGGACAAGGAACTGGGGCAGCGCATCCGCTACATCCAGAATGCCTTCGGCACCGGACTCGGCCCCCAGGATTCGTTTCTAACCCTGCGCGGCGTCAAGACCCTCAAGGTCAGGATGGACCAGAGCCAGCTGAACACCGCCCGGATAGTCGAGTGGCTTAAAGCACACCCCCGCGTTACCGCCGTCCATTATCCGGGGCTGCCCGAACATCCCGGTTACGCGATCCACGCCGCCCAGGCGGACGGGCCGGGCGCGGTCTTTTCCTTTGAGCTCGATTCCTATGAAACCACCAAGCGCCTGCTGGAAAATTCCCATCTGGCGGCCTTTGCGGTAAGTCTGGGCGGAGTTGAAAGCATCATTTCCTACCCCGCCAAAATGTCGCACGCCTCGGTGCCGAAGGAAGAGCGGGAGCGCAAGGGGATCACCGACACGCTGGTGCGCCTCTCCGTCGGCCTGGAAGACCCGGACGACCTGATTGCCGATTTTGAGAAGGCGCTTGGGTAGACTCACCAATTGACGCCCATCTGTCATAGTCCCTTCTCCCTGAGGGAGAAGGTGGCCGAAGGCCGGATGAGGGGGAAATATGCCATCCACAACGAATCTTCCCCCTCACCCTTCCCTCTCCCTCAGGGAGAGGGTTGAAAAACCATATTGCAGAGCTATCAAATGCAGATAAAAATCAACGAAAAAAATGCCGACGTTGCAGACGGCCTGACCCTGGGAGCCGTCGCCGCTCTTCATAAACCGGACGCCGACGTCCTGATCCTGAACGGTTTCCCGGCCCCGGCCGATACACAGCTTGGCGAAGCTGACGAACTGTTTCTGATCCGCCGTGGTGAAATCCCCACGGAAGATGAGCTGGAGGGACTGATGGCGGCCCGCCATACCCCCGGCGTCCATGCATGCCTCAAACAGGCTGTGGTCGGTATTGCCGGAGTCGGCGGCCTCGGTTCGGCGGTGGCGGTTGCTCTGGCCCGGGTCGGAGTCGGCAGGCTTGTCATTGCTGATTTCGATGTGGTCGAACCGTCCAACCTCAATCGCCAGCAGTATTTCATCGATCAGATCGGTCAGTACAAGGTCGATGCGCTGGTCGAAAACCTGGCCCGCATCAACCCGTACGTAGCCGTGAAAGCGCACCGGACGCTGCTCGCTCCGGAAAACATCCCGGACTTTTTTTCCACTTGTCAGGTGGTGGTTGAAGCCTTTGACCGCGCCGACATGAAAGCGATGCTGGTCAATTGTGTGCTCGAATTACTGCCTCAAAGCACCGTTGTCGCCGCTTCCGGTGTTGCCGGTTACGGTCCGAACAACAGCATTGTCACACGTGCAGTTTCACGCCGGCTCTATCTGGTCGGTGATGCCGTGTCTGAAGCGGCGCCGGGCAGCGGCCTGATGGCTCCCCGTGTCGGCATCGCTGCATGCCACCAGGCCAATCAGGTAATAAGAATTTTATTGGGAGAAGGTCCATGAGTATCATTGCCGTAGCCATGAGCGGCGGAGTCGATTCATCCGTCACTGCAGCCCTGCTGAAGCAGCAGGGACACACCGTGTTCGGCATCACCATGCGACTTTTCACCCCGCACGGCGGAGGCATCGGCTCAGCCGTCAGCGATGCGGCGGTTGTCGCACGGCATCTTGACATACCCCATCACGTCGCCGATTTTTCCCCGGATTTCAGCAGGCTGATCATTAACGATTTTGTCGAGGAATACCGCTGCGGGCACACCCCAAACCCGTGTGTCCGCTGCAATCGCTACATCAAGTTCGGGCTGCTGCTGGAGAAGGCACGCGAACTGGGCGCCGATTTGCTGGCAACCGGGCACTACGTCAAAAAGACGATTGATCCGAACGGGACCTGCCATCTTCGTTGTGCCGACAACAACCGCAAAGACCAGTCGTATTTCCTCTACTCATTGACCCAGCAACAGTTGCAGCAGGTACTCTTCCCGCTCGGAACGATTGAAAGCAAGGATGAAGTTCGCCGTCTGGCGCGGGAATTCGCCCTTCCCGTTGCGGAGAAAAGCGACAGTCAGGAAGTCTGCTTCATACCGAATGATGATTACGTGGCTTTTCTGGAGGGGAGCGGAACGCTGGAAAACAGCAACGGCGACATCATTCATCTGAACGGAACGAAAGTCGGACGGCATCATGGCACACACCGCTACACGATCGGCCAGCGCAAGGGGTTGGGCATCGCCTGGAGCGAACCGCTGTATGTCACCGGCATTGATGCGGAACGGAATATTGTCATGGCAGGGGAACTGCAGCATGTCTTTGCCGCCGGACTGCTGGCGGAAGACGTCACCTGGATTGTTGCACCGGAGGGGGAGGAGTTTGCCACTACCTGCAAGATCCGTTACCGCCACCAGCCGGTAGCCTGCAGGGTAAAGCTCTCAGCCGGTGGCAGCTGCGAAGTGTTCTTCGACCACCCCCAGAAATCCGTCACCCCCGGACAGGCGCTGGTGTTCTACCGGGGTGATGAGGTTCTGGGAGGCGGGAGGATCACCGGACCGCTCGGTTAGGCTACATAGCAGGGTTCTTTATCTTGAATTCCAGGTACTCGGCCGCTTTTTTCAGCTTTTCGTTCGGAATGGCCAAATCTGAAAAGGTTTTCAGAGCATCAAGCACCTTCTTTTCCGCATTTTTACCGGCAAATCCTTCACCTTCGGCAATACCCCGCAGATACCCCAGCAAAGCTTTCTGGTCCTCCTCATGACTCAGGCGCTTCGGGTCAGCGATAAAGAGAAGGTAGCGCGCCTTGTCGCGAACCGGAGCCCCAAGATGCTTTTCAGCAAGCAACTGCTCGATAACCGTTGCAATGCTCCCCTGCTCGGCATAATTCAGATTCCTGTTTTCGAGGTAGGCGGCAATACTTTCCAGAGCAGCCAAACGGCTTGGCGTATCAGCGATTTTAAACAGCAGCAGCTGCGCCGCCTGTAATTTCATGACATCTTCCTGATCAGGAAGCAGGAAACAGCGCAGCATCAGCCCCAGTTTTTCACGTGCCACGACATTCAATTCGGCAGCGTCAACTTTCAGCCGTATCTGCTCCAGCAGCTCACGCTTGTTATCATATTCCCCGAAGCGGATCTGAACAATCAGGGCACGGACCTGCTGATCTTCAGTCGCATCCCACAATTCATCAACCGAGCGCAGAATTTTGCTGCAGATGGAACGAACTTTTTCCTCCTTGGCAGGCTCTTCCTGATTCCAGTAATCCGGATACGTATCGAGAATCTTGTCGGCATCTTCCGGAGTGCGAACCTTTTTCAGGACATCCCTGAAATAACCGAGAATTTTGAGTTGGTAATTACTCCCCCCCTCCCTGAGCGGACGCAGAAGATCATCCAGAAACGTGCTGTTCAATCCTGATGCTCCGCTGCAGAGATAGCGATACACACCTTCAGCCTTGTCAACCTGCTTTTCGACGTACTTGCGCCGCAAGGCTTCACCCAGATCGGTAGACGCCACCTTCTTGAAAAAGACACTGAGCAGATTCGAGGCATGGTGTTTGATCGTGTCATCAATATCATCCGAAACAACAATATCGAGGCAGGCATCAAATATCTTTACCTGCTCGCGTTCGTCACTGGATGAATCGATGTACCCTTCCACGATAGCCAGAATTTCAGCCATATGTTCCCGGTTGCGGCTGTTGAGGAGCGTGGTGAAGGTATCACGCAGGCTCGCGGCATCGACAATACCGAACAGAAATTTGACCGCCGAATTCCGGCCGGAGGTTCCCTTGCCATCAGTCGATTTCAAAAGTTTCAAAATACTTTCCGCCGGGTCGGTAACCCAGTCGGGAACCAGATCCTCCATAAAGTGCTCGGCCTTTCTTCTCACCACGTTATCAAGATCGTAGATAAAATAGCGCGCCACATCGATCCTGAATTCGCGGCTGGCCGCAGAAGAAGCAATAACTTCAAGTGCCGCCGCCTTATCTTTCGCGGAGAGCCGGGCGATTTCCTTCTTGGCCTTGGATGAATCATTGATTTTTACATAAAAATTTACTATGTCTTTGACCGACACTTCCGCATCGATATCGACATCTGTATCTTTTCTCATGTCAGACACCTTTCAGAACAATTTGAGGGAGTATAGCCGTTAGAACGGCTCTGCGCAACATCATCGCCGTCTAACCGAAAAAAATACGCACTACCCACCGGAGGGAACCGTATGCGCCTCACCCTGATCACCTTCAGCCTCGTCGTTGCCTCCGCCGTTTCAGCATCCGCGGCACACAAAGTAACCTTCTACCGGGATGGCGCCCTGCACCAACAGGAAGCCGCTGCGCTGAAAGGCGTGATACAGGTTCCGCTTGCGGCGGATCTGCTGGAACAGACTCTCACGGTTATTCCGGTGCCCGGCACCACCATCCTCAGTGTCGAGACGCAATCGAGCGGAGCAGCAAACCCGGCGGATAAAGAGCTGGAAACACTGGCAGAACAGCGTCGGCGCCTGGAGGACCGACTTCAGGCGCTGGAAACCCGCGAAACAATTTTCACGTCCGCGGCCAAATCCCAAAGCGGCAAGGCGCCGCGCAAGACCAAGGCGAACCCGGATCCCCTCCAGGCGATCCGCCAGGGTACCGACTATGCCATAGCCCAGTTGGAAGCGGTCTATACCGCGCGCCGCAAGGCAACTCAGGAAATGGCAAAGATCGACAGTCGCATGGCGTCCGTCAGAAAGAGCAATCAACCGGCTGATCGTACCGTCCGGATTGCGGTAACACCTTCCCGTGGCAAGGTGACTCTTCGATACGGAACAACCGAACGGGGCTGGCTCCCTCAGTACAACCTGCATCTTGCCGGCGACGGTTCGGCTCAACTGCAGCTGACAGCACGCATTACCGGGGGTGGGCAGGGACGACAGCTGCGTGTTTCGTCTGGCTCACTCTCTGAAAGCTCCAGCGCGGAAACCCTGCCGGCACACTCTTCCACGGTCCTGCTGGCCAGCTACCGTTTGCCGTTAGCAAATGAACAGGTCTCGGAAGGGCTCTACAACCGGTTTTCGGGAACGATAACCAACAGCAGCGCCCGCTATCTGCCGCCGGGCGAATCGGGGCTGTTCAGGAATGGTTCATATGTGGGGAAATTTGTGTTCGAAGGACTTTCGTCGGGGCGCAGCAGGGTTATTTCACTCGGCAGATAGGAGCTCTTTTACCTTGGCCATCAACGCATCAACGGTAAAAGGCTTCTGCAGGAAATGGAGCCCGTCATCCAGCTTGCCGTCGGTAACGATGACGTTGTTCGTGTACCCGGACATGTAGAGTACCTTGTCTATTTCCGGGTGATCGGCCGCTATCCTCTCGAAAAGCTGCTGCCCGTTCATACCCGGCATGACAACGTCCGTGATTACCAGATCGATTTTTTCCGGAATCTGCCGTATCAACGCCAGCGCGTGCTCCGGATGTTCCGCACTGTACACCGTATAGCCAAGCCCTGCCAAAAGATCACTCGACATGACACGCACCATCTCATTATCTTCAACGAGCAGAATAACGGCGCTACCGGAATGATCAAGAACGCTCTGGTCGCGTTCGGCCCCCATGATCTGCGGCTGTTCGTCACAGAGGGGAAGAAAGACCTTGAAGGTCGTTCCGATACCAACCGTACTGACGGGCAGGATATAGCCGTTATGCTGTTTGACGATGCCATACACATTCGCCAGACCGAGGCCGGTGCCATGGCCAACCTCCTTGGTGGAAAAAAACGGCTCAAAGATTCGCGACATGGTTTCCGCGCCCATGCCGCAGCCGTTATCACTGCATGACAGCACGGCAAATTTGCCCGCGGTCATGCCGGGATGCCGCCGGGCAAACTCATCGTCTATCAGGACGACCCCTGTTTCCAGGGAAATACTGCCGTTGGCGGCAATGGCATCCTGGGCGTTCAGGACCAGATTCAGGAGCACCTGTTCAATTTTGGAACTGTCGGCCCGGACCACGACCGGTTGGCTGGAAAGATCCAGGCTGAAGCTGATGCTTTCGCGCAGTGTCCGGCGCACCATTGAATGAAACGACATGATGACATCATTAAGGTTAACGACCTTTATTTGCAGCACCTGCTTACGGCCGAAACTGAGCAGCTGCTGCGTCAGATCACGGGCCTTTCCTGATGCTTTGATGATGCCGTCAAGCTGCGAGCGCACCTTCTCGTTGTCCGGCAGCGACCGTTTGAGCAGATCGGAATAGATGAGTATCGGCGTCAGCAGGTTATTGAAATCATGGGCAATGCCGCCTGACAGATGCCCGATTGCTTCCATCTTCTGAGCCTGGCCCAGCAAATGTTCCAGCTCCATCCGGGCCGATTCGCCATTGCTCCGTTCGATTGCTATACCGGCAAACGCAGCCGCCTGCTGAATAAGGTAAATCTCATCCTCGGAAGGTATTGCCGGAGTACGATGGTAAATGGCAAAGGTGCCCAGCAGCTGTCCGGAAGAGGAAATAATCGGCTCAGACCAGCACGAGCGGAGTCCCGCCTGCTGGGCAACGGTAAACCCTTTCCAGAAGGGGTGGCTGTCGATATCTTCCACAATTACCCGCTCGCGCCGGAATGCGGCCGTTCCGCACGAGCCGATGCCTTCCCCGATTTTAGTCCGGTTGGTGGCATTATTGTAAAATTCGGGAAGGCTGGGCGCTGCTCCGTGCACCAGGCGGGTACCGTCTTCGCTGACCTGCAGAATTGAACAGATCATGTCGGAATGTTCTTTTTCTATCGCGGCTACAATAAGGGAAAGCTGCTCCGGCAAGGGTTTGCCGGAAGCAATTTGTTCCAGGATTTCGGCACGGACATGTTCACGCTGCTCAGCCTGTTTGAGGGCGGTAATATCCGAAGCAACATGGACAATATTTACAATTGTCCCCTCCGGAGAAAAGATCGGGTCCACGGATATTTCAAACCATCTGCTGCCGATCAAAAGCTGGATCACCCCGCGTGTTCCGCTCTCCAGCATTCCCCTGACAGGACAGGCGTCAATCGGCTCGTGCGCATAGTGCGCCACTTCACAGCACTGCTTGCCGATGATGCCCTGTGCCTCAACGCCGAATATTTTCAAAGTTGCCCGGTTGGCGCGAATGATGGTAAGCCCGGTATCGAGAACCCATACGGCATCCTCCACCGCATCGAAGGTATTCTGCCATTCAGAGGCAACCTGCCTGAGCGCCTGCTCGGTATGTTTTCGCTCCGTAATATCCCGCACGACACTCAGAACCCGAGGTTTTCCTTCGACCTCAAACAGACGGGCATGTACCTCTATCGGCAGGATGGCCCCGGATTTACACAGGTAGGCAGATTCGAAGATCGCCTCCCCCTGCTGCATGAGCATCTGGATGTTCGACCGGATCCGGGCGGCATACTCGGGAGGTTCCATCCCGTGCAGACCGCACGCCCGCAGTTCGTCAGGAGTATAGCCAGTCATGCGCGGCAACGCCTTGTTGAAGTAAACGAAGTTAGCTTCGCGATCCAGCAGCAGAATGGCATCGGAAGCGGTATCCAGGAGCTCTGATTTCAACTGGAGCTCGACCTGTTGAGCCTGCAGCGTCTGACGGGAATATTCCAGGGCATTGAATTGACGGAACAACAGGTAAGCTACGATGAGGGATAGCAGCGTCAGGATCAGGGCGAGGAAAAGAGTGTGTTCCTTCTGAAGCGACGCCTGCCACCAGAAGAGCCCCCCCATCGCCAGTATCACAAAGATTACCGACACTATGAAACGGCGCCGGACTTGGTTATAGAAATCAGCAGGCATCAGCAAACCCCGTGAATATCTGACTAAAAGCAGGGTTTAAAATAGCACACCATTCCGGTTTAATAAAGAATAGAACGGCAACGGCATCTACGCTCCGCTCCACTCCCGGCAAAAAGCGGCCAGCTCGTCCGGCGGCAACGGCCTGCTGAAGTAATACCCCTGAATAATGCCGCATTCCCTCTCGGCCAGATAACGCAATTGCTCCTCAGTTTCAACGCCTTCAGCAACCAGTTCCATATCAAGCCCCTGCCCCATGGCAATTATCGTATTAACCACGGCGGCGTCATTTCTGGTCGTCAGCATCCGGCGTACAAACGAGATATCGATTTTCAGTTCGTTAATCGGCAAACGCCCCAGGTATTCAAGTGAGGAATAGCCGGTGCCGAAATCGTCGAGTGACAGAATGACGCCAATAGCGGCCAGGGCATTCATTTTTTCCAGGGTACGGGCGCTGTCAACCATGATCATGCTTTCCGTCAGCTCCAGACAGAGGTTGCGCGGATCAAGTCCCGAAGCGTCCAGGACCCGCTTGACCGCAACATCAAGGTCGCTGCGCATGAACTGCAAGGCCGATATATTGACCGACATGCGCAGTTTCGGCAGTCCGAGCTTCTGCCAGGCAACAGCCTGGGAACATGCCTGCAACAACACCCACTCGCCAACAGCCACGATCATGCCGCTTTCCTCAAGAATCGGAATAAACCGGGCAGGAGTTACCGGATCACCGCCGGCGGGGTTCCAGCGCAACAGGGCCTCCACACCGACCACTGCACCCTGAGCATGATCAATTTGCGGCTGGTACACCAGCGAAAATTCATTGCGCTCAAGAGCCTTATGAAGCTTTGCCTCCAGAGCGAAGCGCTCCTCCAACTGGCTGTTTAATTCCCTGGTGTAGAAGCAGATCGCGTTTTTTCCCTCTCTTTTGGCCTGATACATGGCAGCCTCGCCGTTTTTCAGCAATCCCTCCACGCCGTCGCCATCCACGGGAAACACCACCACGCCGAAGCTGGCGGTCGTAATGATCTCCGTGTCCCTGACGGTAAAAACGGTGTTCATGGCATTGCGAATCTCTTCGGCACGCGCCCTGGCATCATTGGCATCCGTAGAAAGCGGCAGCACGATGGTAAACTCGTCACCCACAAAACGTGACACCACACAGGCGTGACCACAGGCAGCTTCCAAACGGCGGGCAATTTCTATAATCAGTGCATCGCCAAAATCATGACCGAAGGTATCGTTGACGTACTTAAGATTATCAATATCAAGAACCATCAGGGTCAGATACTGGTGTTCCCGATCGACCAGCTCAAGCTGCAGTTCAAGATATTTCTGGAAATAGTGACGATTGGGAAGTCCGGTCAGTGCATCGAAGTTGGCCTGGTAGTACAACTGTTCTTCATACTGTTTACGACCGGTAATATCCTCCTTGATGGCAACATAATTCGTTATCGTACCGTGCTCATCCTTGATGGGAGCGATACTGGACAACTCCCAGAACAGCCGGCCGTCCCTGTCCTTGTTGCACAATTCGCCCTGCCACTCCTTACCGGAACTGATCGTCTGCCACAGTTCGGCGTAGAAGCTGTCCAGATGTTTTCCAGATTTAAGAATACGCGGGTTTTGTCCGATCGTTTCATCGCGGCTGTAGCCTGATACAGCACAGAACTTTGGATTGACGTACTCAATGATTCCGTTAACATCCGTAATGACGACACTATTGGCGCTCTGTTCTACCGCCGTACTCAGCTTGCGCAATTCCGACGTGCGCTCCCGCACCAGGGATTCCAGGTCTTCGTGGTAGTTCCGGTTTTCACGCACCAGATGCGCCCGTTCGACACAGCGGGCAACTATCAACTCAAGCTCGACCATGTCGGCAACCGGTTTGGCGAGATAATCCCAGGCACCGCGCCGCAGCGCCTCTATGGCATCGGAC
>MGZJ01000063.1:53985-54550 GCA_001802645.1 Geobacteraceae bacterium GWC2_53_11
TAATTCGCGCGTATAACCCTTGTACAGCTGATCCGCGGAAGTGTTATTTAAAATATAAACCTCATCCGCGCCGCGCTTGCCGCCTTTCAAAATATAATAATAGGCGTAGGTACGCGACGCGACAATCATAGTTTTTTGATGTTCAGCTGAGTCTGTCTGGTTAATTTCCGCGATGCCTTTCAAATAATCTTCCAAGCGCAGCTCATTGACCGCCCAAATTTTATTGGACTTAGCCGAATAAACAATCTCCATTGTGCCGTGAAATTGATTATAGTTTAACGACGGCTTCCACGCCGGATGGTCTTCATAAGAAACTATCTGCACGATGCCATCAGTTGACTGCGGGACGATTCTTACGAAAGCCGTAGACGACGCGCTAATATTATAAACATAATTTTCATTGGCGGCTTTTCCGACAACGATTTGCCCGGTTTTATCCAGAATATTAAAAGGCATATTGGCAGTCAAGGTTACGCTCGGCGCGGTCACTTCGTAAACTGCCACTCGCATTTTCGGTTCCGAGGAAGAGATAGGCGAAGACGAAGAAGCCGGAGTCGGAATTATT
>MGZJ01000064.1 GCA_001802645.1 Geobacteraceae bacterium GWC2_53_11
ATGAAGTAGTAGAAACTTGACTGATGATATTACGAAAATTTTCAGCCATCTTACTAAAAGAATTGCTCAAATCGCCAATCTCATCTCTGGAATTATTGGTTATTGTTACCTGAAGATTACCCTGAGCTAAAAGATCTGCCTGTGTTGCGAGATTGGCAACAGGTGTTGTGATTGAACGTGTTATAATGAAAGCAATGCCGAAGCTTAACAGGATAATGATCCCAGTAAGTACCCCCAATACGATTCGAGCGAAATTGTAACTGGAAAGGGCCTCAATGTAGCGAGTTTCTATTTGTTTTTTCTGGTATTCGAGCATTCCAATAAACTCTTTATCCAACTTATCGTTTAACGGCATTGCTGCTGTTATGTAATGCTGTCCTGCCTCAATCGATTTACCTTCTGTTGCCAAGTCGACAACCTTGCTATTTTCAACCCCTGCAGGCTTAATTGCCGCTTCAATCTTCGACAGCAACTCTTTTCCAGCTTGGGTAGCTTCTTTCTTGCCCAACGCTTCCAAGGCTTCACTATATTTTTTACGAGCCTCAGCAATGGCTCGCATTTCAACAGTCCGCTGATCCTCAGTATTGGCGGCGCTGATAGAAAGAAGAGATTCCTTCAAATCTGCAAACCCCTTCAGCGCATCATTAGCAAGCTCCATCTTGTCAACATTGGATTTTGTAATCTGCTCCAAATTGCCTTGGATTCCAGCCATTTTGTTAAATGCGACAAGAGCCATTGCCACAACAAAAACAAGAATAAGTGCAAATGCAAATGACAAACGTAACCCAATTCTAAGATTTGAAATCATCATATGACCCCCTTGTTTTGTAGAAAGAGAAGCGCTGTATTTGCTCGATCAGTTCGACTGTGGTGTCCATAATCGGTTCCATTTTGGGATTGATTTTACCTGTTTTAGCCACTTACACGGAATTAAGCAGAAATAATATTATAGATTTATTACAACTAACTTGTAATTCCGTCTCATCAAACTTCACAAACCATTTTTAGCACTTTACTGTCACAAGCACATTGCAGTTGGGTAAAGATTACGTAGAAAAGCATCATAGGACAGCAGTAACTCGATTATTTTACGATAAATCATCCAGCCGACACGGATCAGTAGCACTTGATTCAGAAATGATATCCCACCAGTGTGACAATCCTGGCGTCAATGTCTGTTGCACTGATAGGACTGGATGCGGCATCGCCAAGCAACTTTTTGACCTGACCATCGCCCGTTACGAACCAATTTCTAGTAATTGAATATTTTATATTGAGCCCAATGCTGGCATCCTTTATGCTGGCTTTAGCCTTGTAGGACAAAAGCCGCGAACGTGCCGCCTGTTCCGGGGTAACACCGAAGTAATCCTCCATATACTGATTGTTGGCCCAAGTCGTACTGACCTTTGGTGCCAGCCGACAGTTTTGACCGACTTTATAAGGCATAGAAAGGCCGCCCTGAACAAGTACACCGTCGTTAGAGCTGCCAAGCAATTTAGTAACCGAGGCATTGAATACGACCAGGGGGATCTGTTGAAAAGGATGCACGTCATAAGAAGCAAATGCTTTGAGGCCAGCAGCCAAATTGATATTGCCCAGTCCTTCCAGACGGTAATCGCCTGATGACATGCCGAATATGTTTTTGCCGTTTTCCTCGCGGCCCGAATCATACGTCAGTACCGCGCCATAGCGGACTCCCCCGGTCTTATGATAAAGTGAAAGACCTTCGATGCCGAGCGAAACGGTATCGCGCCAACTGATTGCAAGTATAGGTATCGGCGCGGGCAGATAATGTGTGCTTCCTTCATAGACAGGGGCAATAGCGATGCCTAAGCCAAGCGAGACATCCCAGTTGCTTTTGACTTTTTTTTCATTGTCTTCCGCCTGCACCATCGCCGGAAATGAACATGAAAGTGTCAGTGCAACCACTGATTTAATAAGCAGATTCAATCTGACTTTGGGTGTTTTTTTAAAAAACATTTTAGTCTCTTTTCAGTTGCTGTTGAGTTTTTGGATTCACGGTTTCTTCGTGCCGGCTGCTTCCGACTCACGGCAAGAACTTTGGAAATATCGATTATCTGCGCACCACCTCACACTCCCTGCCATAGGCGGCCAAAAAGACCTTCACCGCACGTTCGGTTGCTTTTTGAATCATTCCAAGAGACAGGTTTGGCGAAAACCCAACGGGGCCGCTCCAGTTGACCTCTGCTTCGTACAATGCCAACAGATGCTGTGCCGCGACCCGCGCATTCCGGACATTTAAACGGCCTGCTTCCGTAGCGGCAATTAGGTAGGTTTCGATTATCTCCACCAACCGCTTGTAACTCAATTCCCAGAAACGCTCTGCATCGTCACGGTTGGTCATGGTTGTCGTGACGAGGCGCGTGATCGCAGACACTTCCGGAGAAACCATCGTAGCTATATGATGTTCCCCCAACCTGGTCAGCACTGGCCAGGGCTCTTCGGGCGCGTGCGACTGCAACTCCGCATAAACGGTTTCAACCTGTCTTCCAAGCTTGTGGTTTATGGCGCCGAAGAACAGTTCCGCTTTCGAGGGAAAGTAGCTATAAAGCGTCGGTTTGGAACAGACAGTTCGATCTGCGATCTCGGCCATTGACGCACGCTCGTATCCCATTTCCATAAATACCTGTGCAGCAGATTCCAGAATGGCCTCGCGCTTTGCCTCGGTACGTACTCTCATTTTTATCCCCTCCCAAGCTATTCTTTAACCAGTGGGTTTATTATTACTTGACAACGTTACAAGGTCAAGCGAATAATGAACCAGTCAGTAAAGTTATTCGCAAATGTCATGTATGCAGACGGAGTTCCACATGTTTAACAATAAGTTCCGACTTTTCCGGGCCGCTTTGACTGTCTCCGGTCTGGCAACGTTGACCGGTTGCGCCAGCGTCGGTCCCAACTATAAAGCCCCCGCTATGAAGGTACCCTCAAACTGGCAGGCAGCGCTGCCCCACGATGGCAGCACACGTTCGCTTCTCGATTGGTGGCAAGGCTTCAATGACCCAACCCTTAATGATCTGCTTCAGGCTGCCGAATCGGATAACCCGGCGCTGGCAAACGCTGCGGCTGCAATCGCGTCGGTCAGGGCGAACCGAAGCGTGGCAGCGGCCAGTGCTTATCCTTCGGCAACTGTTGGAGCAACCAGCAATCGAACAGGCCCTCTCAAATCAAACGGCGTGGGAAGCTCTACCCTCAATACCGGAATTCTGGATGCAAGCTGGGAAATTGATCTGTTCGGAGGGACAAGACGCAGCAGGGAAGCGGCGAATGCCCGGGTGGAAGCCCGCGAGGCAGACTGGCACAACGCACGGGTCTCTCTTGCTGCCGAGGTTGCCAGCGAATATGTCAGTTACCGGACCTGTCGCCTTCTCAGCGAGAATCAACTGAAAAATCTTGAATCCCTGCGCTCGACGGCGAATACCACAGCATCAGCGGTGAAGGCCGGATTAACGGCACCCGCAGAGCAAGTATTGGCCCATGCCGGCGTCGCTGATGCTTCTGCCGCCCTGAATATCCAGGAAGCCGAGTGCGACATAGGTATCAAGTCACTTGTCGCCCTGACCGGGCTTGAGGAGTTCGCCTTGCGGGAGAAACTGGCAGACTCGGCCCAATGGATTCCGGCAAACAACTTCTTCAATGTAAGCAGCGTGCCTGTCCAACTCCTGAGCCAGCGCCCGGATCTCGTTTCTGCAGAACGCAGCTTGGCAGCCGCCAACGCGGAAATCGGCGTAGAGGAAGCCAATCGTTATCCACGCTTGTCCCTGCTGGGATCAATTAATGTCGATATGGCGGGGATTGCTTCAGGGGCCAGTTTTTGGTCCTTCGGCCCCTCTCTGACGGTTCCACTCTTCAAAGGTGGAGCCCTTCGTGCCCAGGTCGCCAGAGCCCAAGCTGACTATGAATCGGCTTTGGCTATGTATAAGTCCGCAGTCAGGAATGCAGTAAAGGAAACCGAGCAGAGCCTGGTCAGGCTCGACGCCGCCAACCGGCGAAGCGAGGACATATCCAATAGCGCCCGCGATTACCGGCGCTACTACGAAACCTCACGCCAACACTGGCAGGCAGGGGGTATCAGCTTGCTATCACTGGAAATAGTCAGACGAAATGCTCTCCAGGCGGAACAAAACGCCATCGCAGTTCAGCGTGACCGGGTTTTGTACGGGATCGCGTTATACAAAGCTCTGGGAGGCGGATGGCAGGTCGTTTCGAGCACAAATTCAACGGGAGCACACCATGAAAAATAAGAAACGTATTATTTTCATCATATTATTTGCCGCTATTGCCATCGGTGGAGTGATATGGGCCACGTCAAGGACTGGACAGGTTAAGACGGCGCCGGTTAAAACCACGGCGAACCGCCCGAGCCTAGCCGTGAGGGTCGAACATCCGAACCAGGCAACCTGGCCTCTGACGCTGACCGCCAACGGAGCCTTGGCCGCCTGGCAGGAGGCCGCCATCAGTGCCGAGACGGGAGGGTTGCGCATTGTGGCCCTGCACGCCGATATCGGTAGCCGGGTAAAGCAAGGCCAATTGCTGGCCGAGCTGAACAGCGAGACGGTAAAAGCGGAATTGCAGAAGGCCGAGGCGGTGGCCGCTTCTGCCCGTGCAAGCCTGCGCGAGGCTCAGGCTAACGTGCGCCGGGGACATGCGGTCAAGGAGAGTGGCGCTCTGTCCGGCCAGCAGATCGAGCAGTATGAGATTGCGGAACAGACTGCCAGGGCCGACCTGTCTTCCGCCGAAGCATCCCTTGCAGCCGTTCGCATTAAGCTGAAGCAGACTCGCATCTTAGCCGTCGATAGCGGCGTCATCTCATCCCGTGCCGCCACCCTTGGAATGGTTGTCGCCAGTGGCAGTGAATTGTTCCGGATGGTGCGGGAAGAACGGGTGGAATGGCGAGCCGAGGTGGATGCCAATCAGCTTGCTCTGCTGAAAAAGGGTCAAACGGCAACTGTCACCCTTCCGGGCGGGGCCACTATAGAGGGCCGGGTGCGCCAGTTGTCGCCCACTCTGGACAGCAAAACGCGGACGGCATTCGCATACATCGAGTTGCCGGTCCAGACCAGCATCCGCGCCGGGGCCTATGTGACAGGACGAATAGATTTGGGGCAGCAGGTAGCCTTGACGGTTCCCAGCAGTACTATTGTCTTGCGGGACGGTCGCAGCTATGTCTTTGAAGTGGATTCGGTGCGCAACATTGTGATTCAAAGGAAGGTGGTCACTGGGCGGACCCGGGATAACCGCATTGAAATCGTCACCGGTCTTGCACTGGGCACACTAATAGTCCCCAGTGGTGGTGCCTTCCTGAATGATGGTGACAGCGTTCGAATCGTTTCTTCCAAGGAGGCAGTATGAATATTTCTGCCTGGTCTATACGCAACCCTGTACCGGCCGTTCTTTTGTTTGTGGTCCTGACTTTTCTGGGGATCTTTAGCTACATTAAACTCGGCGTCCAGAATCTCCCGGACATGGAGTTTCCGATTATTATGGTCAATGCGTCCCTTGAGGGTGCCGCACCCAGCCAGTTGGAGACCGAAGTCGCCCGTAAGCTCGAGGATCAAATAGCGACCTTGTCGGGTGTGCAGCATATGAGCACGACAATCACCGACGGTGTCGTCTCGATTAACATTGAATTCGAACTGGAAAAGAACAGCGAAGAAGCACTGAATCAGGTACGCAACGCAGTAGACAGCATTAAAGACAAACTGCCGGCGGCCATGCTGTCACCCACAGTGGCCAAGGTCACCACAAGCGGTGGGGCTATAGTCACCTATACGGTCCAGTCCGATCGCATGTCCGAATCCGAGCTATCCTGGTTTGTTGATAACGAGGTGGCCAAGGCAATGAGATCCATACCGAGCGTTGGAGATTTCAAGCGCATCGGGGGTGTTGATCGTGAAGTCCTGGTGGAACTTGATCCTGCCAAACTTAATGGTTTCGGTGTCACCCCGGCCACCGTATCTGCCCAGTTAAGTGCCGTTCAGAAGGATTTGTCTGGAGGCGAAGGGCGAGTCGGCAGCCAGAATCAGTCCATGCGCACACTGGGCGCTGTCGATACAACCGCCGAGATTGCCACTTTGCCTATTACACTCGGCGATGGGCGACATGTGCAGCTTGAGCAGGTTGCCCAGGTACTTGATACCCATGCTGAACGGTCTTCGTATGCACTGTTCGATGATAAGCAGGTGATTGCTTTCCAGATCACGCGTACCAAAGGGGCCGGTGAAATCGCTGTCGCCGGGGCCGTTAAAGCGGGCATTGCCAAAGTCAAGGAGCACTATCCTCAGGTAACTTTCAAGGAAGCCTACAATACGGTTCAACCCATCAAGGAGAGTTATGAAGGCTCCATGAGCCTTCTGTATGAAGGGGCACTACTCGCCGTGCTGGTAGTGTTCTGGTTCTTGCGGGACTGGCGAGCCACGTTGGTTTCAGCCACAGCCTTGCCTTTGTCAATCATCCCCACTTTCGGAGCGATGTATATGATGGGGTTCACCCTTAATATGGTGACTCTGCTCTCCCTTTCTTTGGTTATTGGCATTCTGGTGGATGATGCCATTGTGGAAGTGGAGAACATAGTACGTCACCTGCGCATGGGCAAGTCCCCGATCGATGCCGCTACCGATGCATCCAACGAGATTGGTCTAGCGGTGATCGCC
>MGZJ01000065.1:0-2915 GCA_001802645.1 Geobacteraceae bacterium GWC2_53_11
TCTCAAGCCATTTTCAAGCTATGCATCCTTTTGATGTTGTACGCCATGCAGGCAAGGTTCCATTCTCCTGATACCGATTCTTTGCCACGCAGCATGAAGCCACGGAATCCCATGACCGCTTTTATTATGCCAAAGACCGGTTCTGAGGTTACCTTGCGAAGCGCATATACTGCTTTGCCAGCCTTGGTTTTTAATCGGTGTTTCATTGTTGTTACTGAGGTCCTATAAGGGGACAGGCATCTAATTGGTGCCCGCCCACCTTGTTTATTCCTTCGCTGCGCTCTCCCACGTTGTATTGGAAAAGGAGTAGAAAAATGCTTCCTGTTTCAGAAGGTGTCCCGCCTCCTGGCATTACAGTAAAACGTACGATTGAAGGATTTGTGCTTAGTAAAAGCTGGTTCCACTACTCTCACCTACCAACATTATTTCTCGCCGTTGCTTGGAACGGATTCGTTGTTTACTGGTTTTTAAAGTATGTCATACCGACAAAATCAGGATCTCACCTTGTTGTTCTGATTCCATTCGCAATCGGACTTGCCTTGGCTTATTTCGCACTGGCAAAAGCAATTAACAGCACAAGAATCACAATTTCTAATAAAAGCATCAAGGTTTCGGCTAAGCCAATACCATGGTCAGGTGGTGCAGAGGTTCTACTGTCTAGAATCCACAAGATCACAACATCATATGACGTCTCTGTTTCTAACCCACTGATACAGACATCCTCTGTCTTCATTGAGGAGCATGACGGGTGTAAATGCCGAATTATCAGTGACTTGGAAACAACAAAACATGCTTACTTTATCCAACAATTCATAGAAAAGAATCTAAATTAAAATATGAGACAGGCGATATCTCAACCTCAATACACCTCATCATGACTACCAATATCAAGCAGATAAATTTCCTCTTCAGTCACCAGTAACGTAAGCGTAACACGATAACTATAGGTAAAGCTGACAGCATGGCACCCGGACAGCCTCCCGGTCAGCGGGTGCAGCCTTAGGGCGGGTTGAAACGGGTCTTGCTGCAATTTGGTGATTACTTCGGCAAAGCGGGGCTTGAGGTCGGGATGTTTCTTGAAAAACTTGCGGGCCTGACGGAGGAACTGTTGCGGGGTGGTGATGGTGTACACGTTAGTCGTTATCTTCCGAATCAAGTGCTTTAAGCAGGTCATCGGCTGAGGTGAACTTCTTGACTTTTCCGGCTTTGACGTCTTCCAGCGAAGCCCGCACCCGCGCCAGATACGCCTCATTGGCGTCCGCCACCAGCTCCTGGTAACGCTGCTCGGAAAGTACCACATACTGCGGCTGGTTATTGCGGATGATATGCACGTCACCATTGGCAATGATGTCATCCACTGCCGCAATACCGCGCCGTTTAATCTCTTGTGCCGGTACGACGTTCATAACCGGACTCCTTTGGGTACTGAATTAAGTACCTACATCGTATCATAATCAGCTTGAAGTTCAATTGAATATTACTTCACCGCTGCAAGCAGAGGCCCATACACCCGCTCTGCCAGCCTGCTGAACTCTTCCCCCCACGGTTCCTCACCGCCAAAACAGAACATTATCGCCTGATTGTCGCGTTCTCCGGGGAAGCTCCGCCACTGATCGCCCTGCCAGGCTGCTTCGGCTTTGGTCTGCCCGGAATGTACCAACATCCAGGATGTTTCGGGGAAAAACGGGAGCGGGCGGGTCATTCCTTCGCAGTAGAGGTCAAGCAGATCGGACAGAATCTCAGCCGCATGGTCGATCGGCGGGAGTTCCAGAACCGAGTCGGAGGCGATCAGCATGCTTTGCAGGGGATAGCCGTCTGCCCTGGCGATGTTGAGCAGCAGGTGGTCAAGCCAGAGCGCGAGACGATCCTTCCCCTTCATTCCGGCACAACGCCACCTGACATGCACGCTGCTCTGGCAGTTTTCCAGCACGGCATGCAGCTGCGCCTTGCCATGGGCAAATGCAAGCGTCAACGGCTCCAGAGGCGCGCCGAGCTGCGGTTCCAGCGTGGCGGTAAACTGACGGCTTCTCTCCCAGACCGCATCAAAGGCCGCTTTTCCTGCAGCCAGCGGCGGCAGAGCGCCGCGCGAACGAGTCGCCGCCAGGCAGTCATCGTACTGTCCCCCCTGCAATTGACGGCAGACAAGTTCCTGTGAAATGGAGTAGCGTGACAGGGCGTCCAGCGAGAATGGTTCGGAATCTTCCGGTTCTTCTGCCGGGTTGAACGGTTTGATGTGCAGGCGCTGTTCAAGAAAGGCGGCCGACGGATTGGCCAGAAAACGCCGCAACTGCTGCAGGTCGATCTGCAATGTGCCGTCGATCGGCAGCGGTTCATGAATGAATTTTCGGTGGAAACGGCCTGAACTGCGCCGTGCTTCAAGGGCGTGGCAGGTTTCCCGGTCATAACTGAACAGCTGCGGGTCGTGGCCGTCAAAATACTGGGGGCTGAACCCCTGAAGGCGGTGCCGGGTGAGAACTGAGGCGGGTGTTGTGCCATCCGGCCCGGCGAAGCCCTTGCTGACGTAATCGAGCAGTTCCGAAACCAGAACCGATGGCGGCATGGTGCTGTTGTCGCGATCGTTCTGGCCGGTGTAGCTGATGCAGAAGCGATCCTCCGCCGCCATGAGCGCTTCCAGGAACAGGTAGCGGTCTTCATCCCTCAGCGAGCGGTCGCCGCGCCGCCGGGCGCCGTTCATCAGGCTGAAGCCGGGCGGTCGCTCGGTGCGGGGAAACTGGCCGTCGTTCATGCCTGCCAGCCAGACCACCCGCATGGGGATGCTGCGCATCGGCAGCATGGCGCAAAATGTTATGGAGCCACCCATGAAGCCGTAGCCGCCGCCACTTTTGGCCAGCGTTTCAGTCAGGTAGTCCCGCACGGCATCAAGCGCTATCGGCTGGGTGAAGCCATGGGTCGTG
>MGZJ01000065.1:2930-16694 GCA_001802645.1 Geobacteraceae bacterium GWC2_53_11
GAGTTGAGTGCTTTGGCGACCGCAAGCGGCCCCGCGGCATCGCTTTCATCGGGTAGAAGCAGGCTGGTGCCGAGTGCGGCAAGAAGGTCGGCCCAGACCGGCATGGTGTGACGAACGTTCAGGGTTGCGCTGCTTTCCCGGAGCGTGCTGATAAAGTCGGTTACCTTGCCCAGCGCCTCTGCCTGACGTCCGGAACAGGCGGGGGAGGGAAGGATGCCTTCAAAGGTGGCAGAGTCGTCCGGCGCCATGGCATACCCGAGAAACAGCCGGTCCAGTCCGGCCTGCCAGCTGAAATCGTCATAGCGCGGAAAACCGAGATCGGCACGATGATCAGCGTCGAAGCCCCAGCGCACGTTGCAGTCGGTAAGCCATGTTCTGACGGCAATAAGGTCGTCTTCATCGAGATCGAAGCGGTTCATGACAACCGGAATTTCGAGGAGATCCAGCATGTCATGCAGGGCAAAGCGGCTTGACGACAGGTCGATGACCTTGAGGAAGGCGTCTATGAACGGGCTCTCCCTCCGCATGCTCCGGTCGGCAATGGTAAAGGGGAGTGGCGGGCGCCCCGCTGAACGGTTGCCGAAGACGGAGATGATGTAGGGTGCGTAGGTCTCGATGTCCGGGATCATGACTACGATGTGGCGCGGTTCCAGGTCCGGCAGTTCGTCGAACTGAGCCAGCAGGTTGTCGTACAGAATCTCCATCTCGCGCAGCGTGCCGTGGCATGAGTGGATCTGCACCGAGCGGTCATCTGTCGAAACGACCCCTTTAATGCCTTCGGCCGGGCGGTCGAACAGGGTGAGGATGTCGTTCTGGATGGCGGACAGCAGGGATGGAGCCGTGGCGTCAGCGTCCGGCATGTTGTCCAGTTCTTCCGCTTCGAAACCGTATTCCAGGAGGGTTTCAAAGAATTCCTGCCCTAAGGTGCCGAGTGACGAGAGGAGCGGATTGCCGGTTTCGTAGTATTCCTGCGCTTCTTCGGGGAGTGCGGATTGCAGCGCCAGACGGGATTTCTTCTTCTCGGAAATGATTGATCCCCAGTACTGTCCGCACGGGTTGAGCAGGTAGCAGGTGACGTCGCACCAGGTTGACAGCAACCGCAGCGCTTCAAGGTGGAACGGGGGGAGGTAGGAGATGCCGAACAGGGTGACACGGCGCGGCAATGTGCCGTGAAGCGGCGATCCGTCTGCTACGTGACGTTGTAATTCTTTCAGCAGCGCGGCGCGGTGGCTGCCCCGGCAGTCGCTGTTGATCGTCCGCCATAACTCTGACTGCCAATCATCGCCCTCACCGTTATCCCAGGCCAGAACCATATCCGGCCGGAAGATGGTGTACTGATCGAAGCAGTTGGCCAGCGCGCGGGAAATCTGCACGAGACGACGGTCGTCCCGGCCATCGCCCAGATACGCGGCGATCTGCTCAAACCCTTTGTGGTGCGAAAGATCCGGCAGTTTCGCTGCGATTCGCCAGGTCAGCGACGTTTGGGTAAAGGTTGCCGAGGAGTGGGACTCGGGAAGTGCCGAGGTAAAACTCCGGTCGAGGAGATCGTTGGGAAAGATGAACTCAAGCCCGGCGGCAACACCGAGGCGTGCGGCAAGCTCCATTGATATCCAGCGGGCCATGCCGCTGCTGAGAATGACGATGCTCTCGGATTCCAACGGTGGCAGCGGCGAGGAACTGAGGTTGTCGGCAAGCGCCTCAAGCAGGCGGTGTTGAGATGAGCTGGTGATGAGTCGTAGCGTCGGCATAGCCGGAACTATACCGGATTTGGCTGGACAAACAAGCAGGAATTACGGTATGTGAACGTATATTTTTTGCACGATAGAATTACCTGCTTGTCAGGTCAGGGTTAGGAGTATTCAAGTGATCAAAAGCATGACAGGGTATGGCAAAGGGGAAGCATCGGCTCCGAACGGCTCGTTTACGGTCGAGATACGTTCGGTTAATCATCGTTATGGCGAAATTTCCGTGCGGATGCCGCGCACGTTTTATGCGTTTGAAAACGAAGTGAAACGTCTGGCTGCCTCGGTTCTGAAACGGGGCAAAATAGATATTTCCGTGCAGTGGGAGGAAACTGCGGCTGCTAATGCGGTTCCGCAACTGGATATGGTGGTCGCGCGCGGCTATTATGATGCCTATTCCCGTTTGGCAAAAGAACTCAATCTGCCGCAGGATGCCGCGCCTTCATTTATCATGTCGCAAAAGGGAGTCATGAAGGAGGGGGCGGCTACTGTGGATGAAACTGAGTTGCAGCCCCAGCTTCTGGCTGCCGTGCAGGCGGCTGTCATTGCGCTGGATGGTATGCGGTTCCGGGAAGGTGAAGCTCTGTCTGACGATCTTAAGGGCAGGAGGAAGCAGATTGCCGAGTGGTCGGCACTGATTAGCGAGCGGACACCGCAGATGGTGCTGGAATACCGCCAGAAATTGAAAGCCCGCTTGGATCAGCTGCTTGACGGCGCTGAGATGGATGAAGCCCGTCTGGCTCAGGAAGTGGCGCTGTTGGCTGATCGTTGTGATATTACAGAGGAACTGGTGCGTCTTGCCAGCCATTTCAGCCAGTTTGACGAGGCGCTGTCCAGTTCCGAACCGGTTGGCCGTAAACTTGATTTCCTGATGCAGGAGATGAATCGGGAGGTCAATACCATCGGTTCGAAATCAAACGATGCCGGTATCACCACGCTGGTTATCCAGATCAAGGCTGAAATGGAGAAAATGCGGGAGCAGGTTCAAAACGTGGAGTAGTGGCCGGTAGTTTTCGTCCGTGCAAGTTACGTACAATTGAAAGGTCTTTCTGAGTTTGCTTCTCATTGTATCGGCCCCATCCGGGGAAGACTGCTGGGGCCAGACACCGCACGAGATAATTGAATTGGCAAAAACGCCGTAAAGCCTGCTGCATCATGGTGTTACGGCGTTTTTTTGCGAGATCTGTCCATTATCAATATGCAGCTTGGAAACGAAAGTAAATTAAACAAGTTCCCGTGAAGTGAACTTTTGTTTTGACAGCCTTTCAACAATACCCTAGTATTACCGCCATGGGTATGAATGTCATTTCACGCAAAACCATTGATCAATTTTCCAGAAAGCATGCCGATGCAAAAGGTTCGCTTCTGGCTTGGTATCGTGAGGCCATACATGCATCATGGTCTGGTCCTGCGGACATCAAGGAGCGCTATCCTTCGGCAAGTTTTCTTTCCAACAACATCGTCATTTTCAATATTAAGGGCAACCGTTACAGGTTGGCGGTACAGGTGGCGTATCACACGAAGATCATTATGATACGCTGGATTGGGACGCATGCGGAATACGACAAGCAGTCTTTTTGAGGAGCACACAATGGACTACACAAGAATCATAAAAACAGAAGATGAATACGAAGCAGCCCTGGAAGAGATCGGCACACTGATGGGCAACGATCCGCCCGTCGGCACGCCCGAAGCCGACCGGCTGGAACTTCTGGCGCTTCTTGTCAAAGCATATGAGGATATACACTACCCACTGGAATTTCCGACGGTAATTGAAGCGGTACGTTTTCGCATGGAACAGGAAGGGCTGAAACAGCAAGATCTGGTAGCTATAATCGGGAGCAAGGGGAGGGTGTCGGACATGCTGCGCGGCAACCGTGCTGTCTCGTTTTCCATGGCAAAGGCCCTTCACAAAAGGCTTGGGATTCCAGCAGAAATATTTTTACGAGATGAAACCGATGTGATGCGAAAGGCGGCTTGAATAATGACAACGAAGAAACGGAAATAGTGATTTAAGCCAAGGGCAGCGGGTTATGATTGCTGTTGATACCAACTGGCTCATCCTTGAAAGGTATATTCGATGAAACGTGAAGGTTTGATTCTTATCCTGTCGGCCCCATCCGGTGCTGGTAAAACATCGCTCTGCCGGGAACTGTTTAAATCATTTCCCGACATGAAAGAGTCTGTCAGTTACACAACACGCGCACCCAGGGCCGGTGAGGTCGAAGGGGAGGCATATCATTTTGTCGGTCGTGAAGAGTTTGAACGCATGGTCGATGAAGACGCTTTTGCCGAGTGGGCGCTTGTTCATGGCAACATGTACGGTACCGCTCTGCGCACCCTTGAAGAAGCCCGGAAAAACGGCATTGATCTGGTCCTGGATATTGACTGCCAGGGAGCACGCAAACTGAAGGAACAGTTTGACGGCGGGGTCTATGTGTTTATCATGCCCCCCAGCATGGAAGAGCTGCGCCGCCGCCTGGAGAATCGTTCATCCGACGCCCAGGATGTTATTGAGCGCAGAATTGACCGCGCTGCTGACGAAATCAGGGAAGCGCGCTGGTATGACTACATCATTATCAACGATAATTTCGAGGTCGCGTGCCGGGAATTGTCCGCAATAGTTATTGCCCATCGCCGCAAAACCTTCCGGATGATGGAAAAAGTCGGAAAATTGTTTGATATATGATGTAAACTAGGGTACAAAGATCATTCATTTAAAGTTGCTGGAAGGAGAAATAGTATGGCAAGAGTAACAGTAGAAGATTGTCTGGAAAAAGTTGAAAACCGATTCCAGCTCGTAATATTGGCAGCAAAGCGGGTGAAACAGCTCTATAAAGGGGCTCAGCCGTTGATTGAATCCAAAAACAACCGTCAGGTTGTTACCGCTCTTCGCGAAATCGCCGCCGGTAAAATTACTTTTGAAGTTACCAAAAAACCGCGCGCATAACCTGCCATCCCCGGGTGAAGCTGGAACTATTCCGGCTTCACCCTTTTTTTATCTACTCCCCGTGTACTCCCAATCTATTTTTAACAGGCGATGACTAACGTATGATCCGACTCAACGACATTCTTGATAAGGTTTCAGCGTATAATCCGACTGCTGATCATAATCTGATTCGCAAGGCGTACGTGTACTGCGCCAAGGTGCATCAGGGGCAGACACGGTTGTCCGGTGAACCGTACATTATCCACCCGATGGAGGTGGCCGGTCTTCTTGCCGAACTGAAACTGGATGTCCCGAGTATCGTCACCGGTTTTCTGCATGATACGATTGAGGATACGCTGGCGACATCGGAAGATGTGGCCAAGATGTTCGGCGATGAAGTGGCTGCGCTGGTGGATGGTGTTACCAAGATCAGCAAGATCAATTTCAAGACCAAGGAAGAGAGCCAGGCGGAGAACTTCCGCAAGATGCTGCTCGCCATGGCCATTGATATTCGCGTTATCCTGGTCAAGCTGGCTGACCGCCTGCACAATATGCGGACGCTGGAGTTTCAGGACGAAGTGAAGCAGCGGCGTATTGCCCGCGAGACCATGGATATCTACGCCCCCATCGCGAACCGTCTTGGTATTTCCTGGGTCAAGGTTGAACTGGAAGATCTGTCGTTCCGCTATCTGCATCCGGAAATCTATTTTGATCTGGTCAAGAAGATCTCCCAGAAAAAACAGGAACGCGAAGCGTTTGTTGAAGAAGCAAAGGCTATCATATCTGAAAAGCTGTCTTTTTACGGAATTAATGGCGAAATATCCGGGCGGAGCAAGCACCTCTATTCCATCTACCGCAAGATGGAAAAACGTAATGTCGAGTTTGAAGAAATTTACGACCTGATTGCGGTGCGTATCCTGGTGAATGACGTGCGTGAGTGCTACGAGGTTCTGGGCGTTATTCATTCGGCCTGGAAGCCGATTCCGGGGCGTTTTAAAGACTATATCGCCATGCCCAAGGGGAATATGTATCAATCCCTGCACACAACGGTTATCGGGCCGCATGGCGATCGTCTGGAAGTTCAGATCCGGACCCATGATATGCATAGCGTTGCCGATGCCGGCATCGCGGCGCACTGGAAGTATAAGGAAGGGAAGGGGTATGACGAGAAGGAGGTCAAGCGCTTTGCCTGGCTGCGTCAACTCCTGGAATGGCAGCAAGATCTTCAGGATTCCAAGGAGTTCATGGATTCGGTCAAGGTCGAGCTGTTTACGGAAGAGGTCTATGTTTTCACCCCCAAAGGGGATGTGAAGGGGTATCCGAAAGGATCCACGCCGATAGATTTTGCCTACAGCGTTCATACCGATATAGGTCATCGCTGTGTAGGTGCCAAGGTCAACGGCAAGTTGGTGCCGCTCAAGTATGAACTGAAGAACGGCGATATCGTTGAAGTCATAACTTCGCCGCACCATACCCCGAGCAAGGATTGGCTCAAGATCGTCAAAAGCTCCCGGGCCCGCAACAAGATCAGGGCCTGGATCAAGATCGAAGAACGCAAGCGTAGCATCATACTGGGGCGTGAAATCTGTGAAAAGGATTTTCGCCGGTATTCGATCAATCTTCAGAAAATACAAAAAAGCGGCGAATTCAAGAAGTTTGCTGCTGAGTTCGGCTATGCGGCAGATGATGATCTGCTGGCCGCGGTCGGTTACGGAAAGATATCCAGCAGTCAGATCGTCGGGAAAATTCTTCCGGACGAGAAGTTGAAAGAACGATCCGAGCATAAAGAATCGCGGCTTGAATCGGTACTGAACAAGCTGAAGGGGAAATCGAACAGTGCGGTTGAAATAAGCGGCCTGGATGACGTGCTGGTGCGGTTCGGCAAATGCTGCAATCCGGTGCCGGGCGACGACATTGTCGGGTTTATCACCCGCGGCAAAGGGGTTACGGTGCATACTGCCGATTGTCCGTTTGTGCTGGACAGCGATCCCGAACGGCGTGTCGATGTTGCCTGGAACAAGGTGAAGACGGCGGCGCTACCGGTCAAGATCCGGGTACTGTGTCATGACGTCAAGGGGATCCTGGCGACAATTACCCTGGCGATTACCAATTGCGAGGCCAACATTGCCAGCGCCCAGATTCAAAGTACCATCGACCAGAGGGGTGAAAACATCTTTGAAGTCAATGTTACCGATCTGGCTCATCTCCAGAAGGTTATGAATTCGCTTATGAAAATCAAGGGTGTTATTAAAGTGGAAAGGATCAAACAATGAAACTGAACGTCATATCGACTGATAAAGCTCCCGCCGCGATCGGTCCGTATTCGCAGGCGGTTGCCTGCGGGAACATGCTGTTCTGCTCGGGCCAGATTCCGCTTGATCCGGCTACCGGCGAGATTGTGGGTGGCGATATAGCGCGGCAGGCTGAGCAGGTGATGGGTAATATCGCTGCGGTACTGAGTGCAGCGGGAATCGGTTTTGACGATGTGGTCAAGACAACCATTTACCTGGTTGATATGGCTGATTTTGCGGCTGTTAACGAAGTGTATGGCCGCCGCTTTCCGAACCATAAACCGGCCCGCTCCACGGTAGCGGTAAAATCGCTGCCGCGCGGTGTGCAGCTTGAGATTGAAGTTATCGCTTCTCTGTAACGCGTGTTAACGAAAAAAAGCCGCATCCCCTGAGGGGTGCGGCTGCATGATGAAGCTGGTTTAGGCGCTGACTAGAGGGACTTGGTAACGAATCCCGAACGAATGCAGCGGGTGCAAACCTTCACGGTGCTTATGCTGCCGTTGCTCTTGACAGCTTTGATTTTCTGAAGGTTCGGATACCAGACAGTACGGGTTTTGTTGTTCGCATGGCTGACGTTGTTTCCGAAGCTTGGGCCTTTTCCACAAATTTCACATTTTCTTGACATATTGTTGTCCTCCGTTGATTGCTGAAAAAAATCTTATAGCAGACTGACGTGGTGGTTGCAAGAAAAAACTGGGACTCGGTATGAATATCGTAAAGGCATTCCTCACACTTTGTATCATCGGCCTGGTTGTTGTCGCGGCGCTGTTCATTGATTTTACCTATAAAACCTTTTCATATCGACAGAGTTCGAAAAAAGCCGACGCAATAGTCGTCTTAGCGGGTGGTAAGGGGCGCGTTGAAGAGGGGGTCAGGCTGTTTCGGGAATCCCGCGCGGAATTCCTCTTTTTTGTCGGTGTCGATCCTTCGGTCAGGAAAAGCGACCTGTACCGGCCCCGGCCGGGCGACCCTTCTGCTGACAATGTCATTCTCGAAAAATCATCACGCAACACGTTGGAAAATTCGATTTTCGGCCGCGATGTCATCGTACAGAGCAAAGTCCGCTCGATACTTTTGATTACCTCACGCTATCATCTCAAGCGGGCCTCCATTCTGTTCAGGCATTCTCTCCCCAAGTACATCACCATAATTCCGTATCCCGTAGATACGGTGAACCTGAAGGAGTCGTGGTGGAATCATGGCGGCAGTTTTCAGCTGCTGTTTCGCGAGTTTTACAAGTACTGCATGTTGCGGATGTTTTTTCTGCTGGCCCCGGAGGAGCTTCGGGAGAGTGTGATGCCGACCGTTTCCGGGGGGTGACACCCCTTTCAAATTTGATTTCTATCTGCTATAGTTCACAGCTCAATTCACCAACGAAAGGTTTTTATCATGCGTTATATCAGTACCCGTGGCGGCATTGCCCCTATTTCATTTAAAGATGCCGTCATGATGGGGTTGGCCTCCGACGGCGGACTCCTCCTTCCGCAATCATATCCCACCATCTCCAGGGAACAGCTGGAATCGTGGCGCGGCCTCAGTTATCCGGAGCTTGCCTTTGAAGTCATCTCACGGTATGTCGACGATATTCCCGCCGAGGATCTGAAAACCATCATCGCACGTTCGTATGCTACTTTTAATAACCCTGAGGTCACACCTCTGGTCAAGCAGAATGGCGTCTATATTCTTGAACTGTTTCATGGTGTGACTCTGGCGTTCAAGGATGTTGCCCTGCAGTTTCTGGGCAATATGTTCGAGTACATACTGGCTGAACGCAAGGAGACATTGAACATCATCGGCGCGACGTCGGGAGATACCGGCAGTGCCGCCATTCATGGTGTTCGTGGCAAAAAGGGGATTTCCATATTCATACTGCATCCGCACGGCAAAACTTCCGCGGTGCAGGCGTTGCAGATGACCTCCGTTACCGATGCTAATGTGCAAAACATTGCAATACGCGGAACTTTTGATGATTGCCAGGATATGGTCAAGGAACTGTTCGGCGATCTGGAATTCAAGGAGAAATATTCTCTTGGCGCAGTGAACTCGATCAACTGGGCGCGGGTGTTGGCGCAGGTTGTCTATTATTTCTATGCCTGGCTGCGGGTTACCGATGAGAAGGATGTGCCGGTACATTTCTCGGTGCCAACCGGAAACTTTGGCGATATTTTTGCCGGGTATGTGGCAAAGAGAATGGGCTTGCCCATCGATAAGCTGCTGCTGGCAACCAATGAAAACAATATCCTGACCCGCTTCATCAATGCCTCCGATTATTCTCTGGGAACGGTTGTCTCAACCGTTTCACCCTCCATGGATATCCAGATCGCTTCCAACTTTGAGCGCTACCTGTTTCATCTGTTTGCAGAAGATTCAAGCCGCCTTAAGGAAGCATTTGCCGAGCTGAAGGAGCATGGCCGTATTACCTGTACTCCGGATGAAATGGCGCATGTTCGCAAGGACTTCTGTTCCGCTTCCGTTGATCAGGCGGCTACTCTTCAGGAAATCCGTACGTTTTATGATGCCACCGGCTATCTGCTCGACCCCCACACGGCGGTTGGTGTCAAAGCTGCGCTTGATCTGCTGCCTTCAGATTCCGCCCGGGTCTGTCTGGCTACCGCCCATCCGGCAAAGTTCAGTGAAACCGTGGAGCAGGCGCTCGGATTTCAGGCTCCGGTGCCTGATTCGGTCAAGGAACTTTACGGCAAACCGACCCGCTGCGAAATTATGGATGCCGATATTAACAAGGTTCGTGACTTCATTGTTGCTCACATCGACTAGCCGACTGCACAATGTCTGAAAAAGGGAATATAGCCCGGGCAGCAGGGATTCTGGGCAGTGCCACGATGCTCTCCCGGGTTATGGGCATGGTCCGGGATATGGTCGTATCGCGCCTGTTCGGTGCCGGTCTGGCTACGGATGCATTTTTTGCTGCCTTTCAGATTCCCAACATGCTGCGCCGCTTTTTCGCCGAGGGGGCGCTGACCTCGGCCTTTGTTCCGACTTTTTCCGCGACCCTCACTCAGGAGGGTGAGGAGAAAGCCCGGGAACTTGCCAATATCTGTTTTACCCTGCTTACCATTGTCATGGCGGGAATTACGCTGGCAGGAATCCTCTTCTCTCCGGTTATTGTTGGTCTGATGTTCCCCGGCTTTAAGGCCGAACCGGGGAAATTCGAACTGACGATTCTTCTCAACCGGCTGATGTTCCCCTACATTTTCTTTATCAGTCTGGTCGCCCTCTGCATGGGCATTCTCAATACTCTGCGCCACTTTTTTACCCCTGCCATATCGACCGTCTTTCTGAATATTTCCATGATTGTCGCTGCGCTCTGCCTGCGTGGTTTCTTTGAAGTCCCCATCACTGCCCTGGCTGTTGGCGTCCTGATTGGCGGCTGCATCCAGCTGGTCATGCAGCTGCCGGTTCTCTGGAACAAAGGTTTTTCGATCAGGCCGAATTTCTCCTTTAATACACCCGAAGTCCGCCGTATCGCCCTGTTGATGTTGCCATCCGTGTTCGGGGTGGGGGTCTACTACCTGAACATCGCCGTCAGCGCTATTCTGGCGTCTCTGCTGCCTCAGGGGAGCGTTTCGTACCTCTATTATGCGCAGCGGCTGTTCGAGTTTCCCCAGGGAATTTTTACCGTTTCGGTTGCGCAGGCGGTGTTGCCATCAATGAGCAGGCAGGCGGCAGAAGGTGATATGAGCGGCATGAAAGAGACGCTCTCTTTCGGGGTGCGCTTGACGCTCTTTATCACTATTCCTGCCATGGCTGGTCTGATGGTCTGTTCAACACCCATATTCAGCCTGATATTCATGGGAGGGGCGTTCGATTACGGCACGGTTGTTAATTCCGCCACGGCGCTTCTGTATTATTCGCTGGGCCTCTCTTTTGTTGCCTTAACGCGTGTGCTGGCACCGGTATTTTATGCGCTCAAAGATACTAAAACACCGGTTATAACGGCACTTATCGCCTTTATAGTCAACTTCTGCCTGAGCCTTGCCTTGATGGGGCCGCTTAAACATGGCGGATTGGCTTTAGCGACGACACTTTCCGCACTTTGCAATATGCTGATGCTGCTCTGGTTCCTGCGCCGCAAGATCGGCCCGTTTGGCGGCAGAAGAATCCTGGTAACCGCACTGAAATCGACGGTTGCGTCACTACCGATGGCGGGTGCGGTCTGGTACAGCTGTTTGTATGTGGATTGGTCTCTCGCAGGCCATAAACTTATGAAGGGTTCTGTTCTGGGAGGTGCCATTCTGTGCGGATGTGCCGTGTATGCAGTGGCTGCAAAACTGTTGCGTTCCGAAGAAGCTCTTGATGCAGTCTCACTGCTGAGAAGGAAATTGAAAAGGGGGTAGTCAGCCATGTATTGTTCCCGATTTATGACCCCGGATGGAGCCGGCTTTGTCTATGCTACCGGTCATGGGGTGACAAAGGTTGTTATTCCGGATTTGAGCCGCCGTCAAGGGGCTCCTGACAGCGTATCTCTGCCGGAGTTCGAACCGTCTGCATTGTCGGTCTCTGCTGCACAGATGCTGGAACGCTATTTTCAGGGCGAACGTGTTGAACTGAACCATATCCCTGTTGTTCTCGATGGTCTGACCTTGTTCCGCCAAAACGTCCTTCTGGCAACCAGAAATCTTCTGTATGGTGAAATATGCAGTTACGGGCAGCTTGCCCTTGCCTGCGGTTCTCCACATGCCGCTCGCGCCATAGGAGGGGCCTTGGCAGTCAATCCGGTTCCAATCATCGTTCCCTGTCATCGTGTTACGGGATCGGATGGGCGTCTTACCGGGTATTCTGCCCCGGGTGGTGAGGAGACTAAAAGGGTCCTGCTTGTCATGGAAGGGATTAATTTTACCGGAGCGCAGGTCGTTACAAATCAGCTAGTTATGCACAGGGTTTTGGGGCGATAAAAAAATATTTTCGGTACGAAAAAAACTTGACAACGCAAACCCCTATTTTTACTGGAAACAGATATAACATACTGAAAATACATATAAAAAATACTGTATAAAAAAGAGGCATTTCGGACAAAACAGTTGCAAAAATATCACTTTTGCATAACGTCAACACCGTTCTCCACAAGTTATCCACAATTTTTGTGGATAACAAAAACATCCCTGTAAAAACAGATAGATTGACGTTATTAATTATTTGTTGTTAACGCGCTCGGCGGATTTCGCCTGTTCCCAGAACAGATCCATTTCTTCAAGCGAAGCCTGCTGCATCGCTTTTCCCTCTTTGAGCAATGACTCTTCAACAAACCTGAAACGCTTTTGAAAACGGGAAATGGTTTTGCGGAGCGCCTCTTCCGGATTGAGTGCTAAAAAACGCCCCAGATTGGCGATGGCAAAGAGCAGATCTCCCATCTCATCTTCCATTCGGGTCGGGTCGCCTCCTGCCCATGCTTCCTCAAACTCATGCAACTCCTCCATGACCTTAGCAAAAACCTGATCGGCGTGTTCCCAGTCAAAGCCAACCCGCGAAGCCTTCTCGCTGATCTTGTGAGCCTTGAGGAGGGCAGGAAGGTGTTCCGGTACGCCCGAAAGCGCCGAAGGCCGTTCGTTGCCATGCTCCAGTTTCTTGATCTTCTCCCAGTTTTCTACCTGCGCATTGCTGTCCTTGATCTCGAGATCGCCAAATACATGGGGATGGCGTCTGATCAGTTTATCGCACAGGGTGTTGATAACGTCATTCATGGTGAACGAGCCGGCCTCTTCGGCAATGGCTGCATGAAAAACCGGCTGCAGCAGCAGATCGCCCAATTCTTCTTTCAGATGCTGGGGCGATTGTTCGTCGATGGCTTCTATGACTTCATAGGTTTCCTCAAGCAGGTAGCGGGTAAGGCTTTCATGGGTCTGTTCCGCATCCCAGGGGCAGCCGCCGGGGGCGCGCAGTTTGCGCATTATGTCCAGAAGATCATCAAAGGTGTGTTGGGTAGTCATGGTGATTCCTTTTCTATGAGTGTGTAAATCATGTGCGGTAACTTTAGCCGACGGGGAGTCTTACATTTGTTCTATTCTTACAACATCGAACATGGTATTGTCGAACAAAATCATGATCGATAGGAGTCCGCCCATGGGAGCCGTTAAGTTATCCCCCAAATACCAGGTTGTCATACCCAGTGATGTCCGTGAAAGCCTTCATCTCGTACCGGGACAGATGATGCAGGTCATAGCATACGGCAACCGCATTGAGTTGTTGCCAACCAGGGATATTGGAGAGATGCGAGGTTTTCTGAAAGGTATCGACACGACTGTGGAGCGTGAGGAGGACCGGCTGTGAACATCGTGGATTCTTCAGGATGGCTGGAGTATTTCGCTGACGGACCAAATGCCGACCGGTTTGCGGCTCCGCTTGGCAATGTTGCCGAATTACTGGTGCCGTCAGTAACTCTGTACGAGGTGTTCAAGATCATCTGCCGTCAGCGGGGAGAGGATGCGGCGCTTCAGGCGGTGGCGATGATGCAGCAGGGGAGGGTGATTGAGCTTACCTCCTCCATCGCACTGTTGGCGGCAAAGTTGAGTCTGGATGTGAAAATACCGATGGCGGACAGCATTATCCTGGCAACGGCACAGATCCACGCTGCGGTGCTATGGACTCAGGATAATGATTTCGAAGGGATTTCCGGCGTCAACTATTTTCCGAAGGTAGGGGCGTGAAACATTCAGCGAACATCTCATCCCACGGAGATATCGTTCGGGTTATTCTCTGATGTTGAATTGCGCTAAAATATGAAATACAATGCGGTTGCATAAACAAGGGGGTACTTATGGCAACGCTTACTATATCCGGGCTTGAC
>MGZJ01000066.1:0-5327 GCA_001802645.1 Geobacteraceae bacterium GWC2_53_11
CATCCCGCTCAAGTGTCAGCGGCAGGTTATAGAAATCGTTCTCCGGATAATATTCCTGCTGCCACCCCTCGTTGTTGAGGTATTGGCGGAAATATCCCTGCCGGTAGAGCAGGCCGACCCCCACCAGTGGCAATCCCAGATCGGAAGCCGACTTGAGATGGTCGCCAGCCAGAATGCCAAGACCGCCCGAGTAGACGGGCAGCGATTCGTGCAGGCCATATTCCATGGAAAAGTAGGCAAGCTTCATCCCGGAAGCACCGTTGGCGGTTTTTTGAAACCAGGTTTTTGCCTGAAGGTACTCGGTGAGTTTTTCGTCGACCAGTTTGAGGTGGGCCATGAAGCCTTCGTCGCTCTTGAGCGCTTCCAGCGTGGTCTGTTGCAGGATTCCGAGCATCTCCACGGGATTATGGCGGGTGGATTTCCACAGGTCGGGATCAAGACGGCGGAACAGGTTGGTGGCATCCGGTTCCCAGCACCACCAGAGGTTGTACGCCACCCGCTGCAGCGCGGCCAGTTCGTCAGTCAGGGAGGGAACAACCGTGAATTTATGCAGGATTCTGGTGAAGTCCATACGGAACCTCCTACTTGATCAGCTGATTCAGTTCGAAAATCGGCAGCAGCACCGCCAGAACAACTATACCAACTGCAAACCCCATGGCAAGTACCAGCAGCGGCTCCATCAGCCCCATCAAACGGGTCAGGCGGGCGCTGAACTCACGTTCATAGGCAACACCGGCCTTGACCAGCATCTCCTCCAGATTGCCGCTTTTCTCGCCGACGCCCGTCAGGTGCACCAGCAGCGGCGGGAACAACGGGCTTTTCTTCAAACTTGCGGACAGGCTTCCCCCCTGGGCGACCTCCTCCATGACACCGCGCAGATAAAGGCGATAGACCCGGTTGACCAGGACCTCACCGGTAATTTCCAATGCTTTCATGATCGGCACTCCGCTGGAGAGAAGCAGTCCCAGAACACGGGCAAAGCGGGAGAGGATAAGGCGTTGCAGCATGCCGCCGGCCAGCGGCAGCCGAAGCAGCAGCTCATCACGTTTCAGGCGCAGATGGTCGCGTTTCATGGCTTTGCGATAGAGTGGAACCGAAGCGATAATCAGGGAGAGAAGAATCCACCAGTACCCCTGGAGGAAATGGCTGACTTTGATCAGGGCGATGGTAATGAACGGCAGGGCGGCTTTGCTGTCTTCGAAGATGGTGACGATGCGGGGAATGACGACGGTCAGGAGAAAGAGCATGACACCGCCACCGACGATAACCATCAGAATGGGGTAGGCAAGTGCCGAGGTAACCTTGCTCCGTACCTGCTCCTGTTCTTCCAGAAAATCGGCCAGCCGCTCCAGCACGGCATCAAGCGCGCCGCCCGCCTCGCCGGCTGCAACCATGCTGACGTAGCTCTCGCCGAAGATATCCGGCTCGGCAGCCAGCGCCCGGGACAGGGAGGCGCCTTCGGCGATGCGCTCTTTTACCCGGACCAGCGCCTGGCGGAGCGGACCGTTTTCCTCCTGTTCGCAGAGCGAACCAAAAGCTTCAAAAAGCGGTATGGACGATGCGACCAGGGTAGCCAGACGGCGGGTGAAAAGGGACAGGTCCTCGGCTGAAACGCCCCTGCGAAAGGAAAACGGCCGGGCTTTATCAGCCGCCCCACCCTGTTCCACGACCTCTCGCGGCAGCAACCCTTTGGCTTTCAGCTGCTGCATGGCCTGGCGTTCGGAATCCGCCTCAAGCGTGCCGGAAACCGAGGAACCGGTGGCGCTGTAGGCTTTATAGCGGAACGTCGGCATAATCGTCCTGGGTAACGCGCAGAACCTCTTCGATGGTGGTGAACCCGGCGGCAGCACGGGCAAGGCCGTCGTCGCGCAGGGTTTTCATGCCGTGGGCGACTGCGTATTCCTTGATTTCCCCGGCGTGACTACGACGGATGATCATGGAGCAGAGTTCCTGGTCAATCGGCATGATTTCGTAGATGGCGGTCCGTCCCATGGTGCCGAGACCGAAGCAGGCATCGCAGCCGCGGCCCCGATACAGCTTCTCCGGCAGCGTGACTCCGGCGTACTGTTCCACTGGACGGTACTCTTCGCGGCAGTGGGGGCAGATCACCCGTACCAGCCGCTGTGCGACAACGGCGGAGAGCGACGAAGCGATCATGAACGGTTCGATCCCCATATCCACCAGACGGGTTACGGCGGTGGCAGCGTCGTTGGTATGCAGGGTCGAAAGCACCAGATGGCCGGTCAAACTGGCCTGGATGGCGATTTCGGCGGTTTCGGCATCGCGGATCTCGCCGACCATGATGATGTCCGGGTCCTGGCGGAGAATTGAGCGGAGCCCCCCGGCGAAGGTCAGATCGATCTTGGGATTGACCTGAATCTGCCCGATCCCCTTGATCTGGTATTCGATCGGGTCTTCGATGGTGATGATGTTTTTTTCGCTGGAATTAACCCGGTTGAGCGCGGCGTAGAGCGTCGTTGATTTACCGCTGCCGGTCGGGCCGGTCACGAGGATGATGCCGCTCGTACGGGTCAGCATCCGCTCCAGGGTCCGTACGCCATGCTCCCCCAGGCCGATATCTGCCAGCGAAAGAATCCCCTTCTTTTTGTCCAGCAGACGCAATACCGCGCGTTCGCCGTAATAGGTCGGGATGATCGAGACACGGATATCCACATCACGGCCGCCGACCAGCACGCGGATACGACCGTCCTGGGGCAGACGTTTCTCGGCAATATTGAGGCCGGCCATGATCTTGATGCGCGAAACCAGTGCATCCTGAATGATTTTAGGAGGGGAGAGCTTTTCGTAGAGGATGCCGTCGATGCGGAAGCGAACCAGGAGATCACGCTCATACGGTTCGATATGGACGTCGCTGACCCGCTCCTTGACCGCTTCCGAGAGGATAGAGTTAAGCAGGCGGATGACCGGGGCTTCATCGGATAAATCCAGCAGGTCCGTCGGGTTGTTCAGCTCGGTGGTAATGGTGGAGAGATCTTCCGCCTGCAGCTCCTGCAGCACTTCACGGGCAGTCCCGGACACACCGGCGTAGACATGGTTGATGGCTTCCACCAGCACCCCGGTCGGCACCAGCACCGCTTCAATCGGTTTGCCGAACAGCAGACGCAGTTCGTCAAGTTGCAGCATTCCGGCAGCGCTTGATACGGCCACCCTGACAACACCATCAACTTCACCCAGCGGCAAAATAGCATTGGCACGGGCGAACGTCAGGGGAAGGTGGTTCAGAAGAGCTGTATCAACTTCATCAATCCGGATTTCAAGACAGCATTCGATGCCCAGCCTGCCGGCAACGGCCGCCAACTCATCAGAAGCTTTTACCGTTTCGCTACTCATTTGCCGGAAATCTCTTTTTGAGCGTCAACCGGGCCTTTCTTTTTGACCGATTCACCGAATACTTCACGCTGTGTCCGGGTCATCTCCGCCAGATCAGCGGAATCCTTGACGATATGCGGAGTCAACAGGATCACCAGATTGGTCTTGCTGCGCGTCTTGCTCTTTGTCTTGAAGAGCCACCCCAGGAGCGGAATATCGCCGAAAAACGGCACCTTGCTGATCGTCTCCTGTTCAGAGTCCTGGATCAATCCACCGATGGCAACCGTCTCCTTATCCTTGACCACAACGCTGGTCTTGGCCGAGCGCTTGGTGGTAACCAGGTCGATTGCCTGCCCTTTGCTGGCCTTGACCGCGGAAATTTCCTGGTTGATATCCATCCGGATATAATCGCCCTCGCTGATCTGGGGCTTTATTTTAAGATTTATTCCGATGTCCTTGCGTTCCACGGAGGTCGTCGTGCCTATAGTGCTCTGGGTTGCCGAACCCTGAAACGGCACGTTCTCACCGACGTTGATTTCCGCTTCCTTGTTGTCGGAAGTCAGGATATTCGGGGTGGAGAGGATATTCACCAGGCCGTTTTTATCCAGCGCCTTCAGTACCGCGGTCACATTCACCGGCTTGGCGGCAACGGACGGCGTCAGGTTTCCTCCGGTCGCTACAATCGTACCAACGGTCGTGAGCGAGCCGAGTGGGTCGTACATCCCTGCGATGGTCAGGTTGCTGTTGGGAGAACCGCCGCCGAGTACTCCAAGTTCCATGCCGATATCACTGGATTTATCAAGGGAGACTTCCGCGATCAGCACCTGCACAAAAACCTGCTTGCTGCGCCGGTCGAGCTTTTTGATGACCTGAATCAGGTTGGCATAATCGTTGGGGGAAGCCATGATCACGAGCGAATTCGAGGCTTTGTCAGGCGTGATGGTTACCTTGCCGCTGTCAAAGGCTGAGGCCTGCGGTGCGGCAGCGCCGGGCTGGCCCGTCGCCTGGGCGGAGATCCCTTTGACGACACCGTCAAGCACCTTGGCCATCTCGGTTGCATCGGTATTTTCCAGGTAATAGACGTTGACCTTGCTACTTGCTTCGGGTGGCGTGACATCCAGCTTGGCCACCAGTTCGCGAACCGCCTTTTTGGTGGTTTCGTTGCCGAACACCAGCAGGGCATTCAAACGCTGGTCAGCAATAATGTTTATCGTGCTGCTTGTTGCCGGAGCGGCAGCGCCACCCGGCTTGCCGTCTGAACCGGTCAACCACTGGCGGACGGTCGTTGCGGCGCTTTCAGCCGAGGCATTCTTCAAATAGATTATTTCAAGTCCCTCTCGGGAACGTTCGATGTCGATTGTTTTCAAAAGGCCGTGCAGCTTGCGCACATTGATGGACGAATCCACCATCAGGAGCAGGTTGCCGGGGCCAAAGGCGGACAGATGGCCATCCCTGGAAATCATCGGTTGCAGGAACGTCACCGCTTCCTGGGCGGTGATATAGTCAAGCTTGGTCACCTGGGCGACATAGTTCTCATTGACCGGCGCCTGTTCGCCCCTGGAGAGCAGCTTGAAGCCTGACTGCTTGGCAGCGGAAGAGGGGACTATTTTGGCCACCTTGCCGCTCTGCACGACGGTAAACCCCTTCAGTTCAAGCACGGAGGTAAAGACGTTGTACGCCTCCTCGGTTGAAAGCTTTGAGGGAGAGTACACCGAAATTTTCCCTTTGACCCGATCATCAAGGATAAAGTTTTTGCCGGTCAGATCGCTGATAAACTTCACCATGGTGGAAATGTCCACCTCGTTGAAATTCAGCACGACCCCCTTGCCGCCGCCGGCGGCCAGAGCCGGCGAAACCATGAGTGTTGTCAACAGGGCAACGGTGTAAACTATTCGTAGCATATATCGAGTCAAGTGCGCCTCCACTTTTGGGTACTAAAATATGTCCGGGACTTGCGGAATGTCAATTTTGTGCCCTGGCAAGGCTGTTGAACACTT
>MGZJ01000066.1:5341-21619 GCA_001802645.1 Geobacteraceae bacterium GWC2_53_11
AAAAGTGGCATTCCTATCTTATATCGTAATTGAACGTCTGCGGTTGTCCGTCGCGGATAATATCGAGTTTCAGCCGGTTTTGCCCCTTGAGAGCGATGAACGACTGTAGCGCCTTGTCCGGCGAGTCCATCGGGAAATCGTTCAGCCGCAGCAGGACATCACCGTTTTTTATGCCGATCATGCCGAACACGCCGTTCGGTTTGACCTCGGACGCCCTGAACCCCTCAACCTTGCCATCCTTCTGGCTCGGCAGCAGGCGGGCATCACTCATGGCCTGTGCCGGGTTATCAAGCGCAGCATTCAGTGCGCGCTGATCAATCACATAACTGCCCGCACCCGTACTTGCCACAGCAATGCCGGGACGAGCTGTTCCCCCTGCCGGTTGACCGACCGGGGCTGCCGCAGGCGGTGTCATGGGTGTCAGCAGCTCAACTTTCTTGTTATTGATGACGATAAAAGCTCTTTCCTTGCCGACTTCAGCCAGTCGCCCGGCGTCAAAAACCATATCTCCCAGCCGGAACACCCGCTCCTCATTTTTGGTCGTATGGCGAACCAGGGCAAATGTTTCGCGGAAGGAACCGACGACGGTACCGAGCAGCATCAGTTCGGCCGGTGCTGTTGCCGGAGCGGCCGGTGCAGCCACAGTTGCATTAGTGATCGGGGTAAGCGGCCCCTGGGCCGCCTTGCCGAACAAACCGGTCGTCAGGATCGGTGCGTAAAACATGAGGTCTTCCACCCGCGCGGCTGCGGCTGCGGATCCGGCAGCAACAGCCGCCCCTTTCGGCTGCAAGGCCTTCCCAAGCCCGGTGGAAAGGCGTTCAGTGGCAATCCCCGCCAGCAGGGCGATGATAACGACTCCCAGAAGGATATTTATGATGGTAACGGTACGCGGCATAAGACCTGCAATTATGAACTATGAGTTATGAAAATTATGAGTGAAGGTCGAATAATTCATCATTCAACCTTCATAATTCATAATTGTTTTTACAGCGCAATCTCGCCGCTAAACACTTCCACCGCCGGTCCGGTCATGTAAATGTTGCCGTCATCGGCCCATTCCATTTCAAGATCACCTCCGGAAAGATGGTTGAGAATTTTTTTCTCCGTCAGTCCGTTCAGTACGCAGGCTGCCGTAACGGCGCTGGAACCGGTGCCGCAGGCCAGCGTTTCGCCTGCGCCGCGTTCCCAGGTGCGCTGGCGGATTTCGGTACGCGACATGATCTGGATAAACTCCACGTTGGTGCGGCGCGGAAACAGCGGGTTGTTTTCGATGAGCGGTCCATAGGTTGCCACCGGAAAGTTCTCCACGTCATCGACGAAAATGACGCAGTGCGGATTGCCCATGGAAGCGCAGGTAATTTTGAAAGTTTTATCAAGAACGGTCAGATCTTCCGCAACTACCTGTGCGGCAGGATCGCCGGTCATGGGTATTTCGGCACGCGTCAGGCGCGGCGGTCCCATGTTGACACGCACCTTGGCAATCTTGCCGTCAGTTCCTGGAACAAGTTGCAGGGTCAGGATACCGGCACCGGTCTCAGCGGTAATTTCGGTTTTTGCCACAACGCCGTGATCATAGGCGTATTTGGCGACACAGCGAATGCCGTTACCGCACATCTCGGATTCCGAGCCGTCAGAGTTGAACATCCTCATCCGCACATCGGCCACATCGGACGGCATGATCAGGATCAAACCATCCGAGCCGATGCCGAAGTTGCGGTTTGAAACCTGTATGGCAGTCTGGCGCGGGTCGCTGACCGTTTCCTCAAAACAGTTCACATAGACGTAGTCGTTTCCGGCACCCTGCATTTTGGTAAATTTCATCGTATTAAGATCCCTTCGTCGGTTATAAATTGACTTAGCAACATAGCAAAAATAGCTCATGGCAACAAGTAGTTTAATCTCCTTTACCCCGCACAGCACGCGATTGCCAAGTCATCGACGAAAGGGTATACTTCCGCAACTCAGCCATTCATGTAAAAGGAATTTTGTCATGATCAAATCGTTTCAAAGTATCCATCCCACCATCGCCCACTCAGCCTTCATCGCCGAAACCGCCGTTATTATCGGTGATGTTACAATAGGCGAGCAATCAAGTGTCTGGTACAACTGCGTCATTCGCGGCGACGTCAACCATATTCGTATCGGTGAACGCAGCAACGTGCAGGATCTCTCCATGCTGCACGTCACCCACAAAAAGCACGCCGACGACCCCGGTGCGCCACTGATCATCGGCGACGACGTCACCATCGGACACAGTGTAACCCTGCACGGCTGCACGCTGCACAACGGCTGTTTTGTCGGGATGCAGGCGATGGTGATGGATCATGCCGTGATCGGCGAGGGGGCACTGATAGGTGCGCGGGCACTGGTAACGGAAGGGACGATTGTGCCACCCCACACCCTCTGGGTAGGCGCACCGGCAAAATACAAACGCGATCTGACACCTGATGAGGTGGCGTGGCTGAAGAAATCGGCGGGCAATTATGAAAAATATGCGCAGATGTTTAGGGATGATGCGAGGGAAGCCGCTGAAGCTATTCATGCAATTATGTAGGGTTCCTGCTTCGACGGGGGAAGCCCGAAACCTCACGGCTGCTTACCGGCATGGCCGGTTACCGGTCACGTCGCCCTGAGTGCCTCGACAATACTCATCCTCGCCGCCCGCACCGCCGGCAGCAAGCCCCCTGCAAACCCCATCACCAGCGAAAAACAGAGCGACTTCCAGATGATCCCGAAGGTCAGGCTGAAGCTGAAGGCGAGCTCGGCAAATGTCTGCCAGTTCATGGTGGAGATCGTAGTCAGCTGCATGAATGAGGCGCAGAACACCCCCAGCAAACCTCCCGACAACCCGAGCAGCAACGACTCCAGGATGAAGGCCGCCAGAATGCTCCTCTTGCCGAAACCCAGGGCACGCAGGGTGCCGACTTCCACGACCCGGTTGGCCACAGCGGCGTACATGGTGATCATGGCGCCGATCACCGCCCCCAGTGAGAATATAACCGTCAGGGTCAGGCCGAGGATGCGCAGAAACTTGGCCATCATCTCGGACTGGTCGGCGTAGTAGCGGGTCTCCCGCTTGGCCTCCAGGGTCAGGCGCGGGTTGCTCTCGATGCTCTTCTTGACCCGCTCGAACTCTGACGAATCCCGCAGTCGGAACAGCACCGAGGAATAGACCGGCCTGCGGAAGGCTTGCATCAGCTGGTCTACGTCACCCCAGATCTCGGAGTTGAAGCCGGTGGCCCCGGCGGCAAACGTCCCCACCACGGTCCAGTCCCGCATGCCGAAACGGATCTGTTCGCCGATCCCCCCGCCCTGAAACCGTTCGGCAATGCTTTTTCCCGCAATGACTTCGTCCGAACCGGGCTTTGGCATACGCCCCGCAATCATCCTCACCTGCGGCCGGAGCGCCAGGCTGGCGTTCCCCACACCACGGATAACCACATTGGCGGGTTTCGTGGTGCCCCGCTTGGTCAGATTGATGAGAACCACCATCTCCTTGTCCAGGAGCGGCCGGCCGTCCGCTCCCGTAGCCACCTCAGGCAGGCTTTCCACGATGGCCGCCTGGCTGCGTTCTACGCCGCTCTGCACCTCGGAATTTGACGATGTGCGGATGACCACCACGTTGTCATAGGAGCCGGTCGCTACCAGGGTCTGGCGCAGTCCTTCGGCCAGCATCAGGGTTGCGGCAAAGACGAACACCACCAGCGCCATGCCAGAGGCGGTCAGGACCGTGGTCAGGCGACGGGTCCAGAGGTTGCGCAGACTGTAGGACCAGGGAATGGCCATCAGCCGATCCTCCGCAGCCCGTCGGCGATCCTGATGGTCGCTCCCCGCCAGGTGGGAAACAGCCCCGCCACCGCACCCACACAACAGGCGATCAGGAGGTCAAGGCCGACCGTGCTCAGGGAAACGCTAAAATAGGGAAAAAACTGGGCCAGTTCGCTCTCGATCCAGTGGGCGGCCGGAAAGGTGAGCAGCACCCCCAGAACCCCGCCCAGCAATGAAATGACCATGGACTCGCCGAAGATAATCGCTCCGATATGCACCGCACCGAACCCCAGCGTCTTCAGGGTGGCATACTCGGCGATCCTCTCCCGCGCCGTCATGGCCATGGTGTTGGCCGCCACCACCATGATGATGACGATCACCACATAGGAAACAATCTGGATGGCGATCATGATCGCCTCGGTCATGGAGGCAAAACCCAACTGGAAAGCCTTCTCCGTCTCGGTGAGGGTCTCCGCCAGCGAATTTTTGAAGGTCCGGTCCACTGCCTGCGCCACATCTGCCGCCACCTCGGGTTTGGCCACATTGATCATGTAGAAACCCACCTGATCGGCCCGGCGCGGTGAGCTTTTTTTGAGGGTTTCGTTCAAATAATCCCAGTGGAAAAAAAGCGCCCGCTCCTCGGTGCTCCGCTCAGCACCCCGGTAGACACCCCGCAGGACAAACTCCCACTGTCCGGGGAAGATCGTACCCCGCAGGGTAATCAGGTCACCCGGTTTCCAGCCGTACATCTCAGCCAGTTTTTTCCCGGCGATGCACCCCTTCCGGTCACGGATAAACGCTTCCTTCTGCTCCGGCGGCAGAAGGAACTCCGGATAGAGTTCCAGGAAACTCCTGGCCTCCATCGCCTCACTGGCAAAGAAATGCTTCTCGTCAATGTAGATGCCGCCAAACCAGTTGCCGTAGGAGACGCTTTTCACTCCCGGTATGCGCCGGATGCGCTCTTTGTACGAGAGAGGGAGTGGAAAGATGAGGGAGATGGCGTTGCGGGTGACCAGACGGGTGGCTGAGGAGCGCTCTACCCCCAGATACCAGAGCCCCACCAGGGTACGCAGCATGCCGAAGGCCAGGATGGCGATGGCAACACCGGCCACCGTCAGGATCGTGCGCAAACGGTGGCGGAACGCGTTGCGTATGATGAGTTTGAGGATCATGATGCCAACAGCACACCTTTTTCCAGGTGCCTGACACAATGGGCCTTATCCGCCGCACGCGGATCATGGGTCACCATGATGATGGTGGTGCCGAATTCCCTGACCAGCCGCTCCATGAGGGTCAGAATATCCTCGGCCGAGACCCGGTCCAGGTCGCCGGTCGGCTCGTCAGCCACAAGAATGGCCGGATCGCTGACGATGGCCCGGGCAATGGCAACCCGCTGCTGCTGGCCACCGGAAAGCTGGGAGGGGTAATGGTCCATACGGTCGGTCAGGTTGACCACGCCAAGGGCAAGCTCCACATGTTTGCGCCGCTCGCTGCGGGACAGCGACGTCAGCAGCAGGGGAAGCTCCACATTCTCAAAGGCAGTCAGCACCGGCATCAGGTTATAGAACTGGAAAATGAAACCGACGTTGGCGCTGCGCCACCCAGCCAGCTCCGCCTCCGACAGGGACGTGATGTCAACCCCGCCCACCCTGATCGTGCCGTTGTCCGCCGTATCGATTCCGGCGATAAGGTTGAGCAGGGTACTCTTCCCCGACCCGGACGGCCCCATCAGCGCCAGGAACTCCCCCTCGGAGATGGCAAATGATATCCCCTCCAGCACGGGAATGATCTGGCTGCCGCGCCAGTAGGACTTGGAGAGGTTATCTATTTCGACTATGGGTGATTTTTGAACGTCCATTCAAGATCCTGGTTGCCACAGAGACACAGAGACTCAGAGAAAACCGAAATAACATTCAGCTTGGAAGGAAAAAAAGCATTGAGTTCTTCATAAGTCACTGCCTTTCCTCCGTATCTCGCTTAAAGCGCCTACTTTTGGCTGTGTCTCTGTGGCAAAATAGATTTTATTTCTCCGCCGTTTTGATCCGGCTCCCATCCTTCAGCCGCTCCAGCGGTTTCAGCGCCACCTTGTCCCCGGCCTTGACTCCGGCCAGAATCTCCACCATATCGCCAATGCGGGTCCCGGCTGTTACGGGAGTTTCCACGGCACGCTCCCCCTTGACCAGATACACCACATCCCGATCGCCCCGCTTAACCACGGCGGCTGGATTGACGGCCGTCAACGGCTGTTTTTCTCCGGCCTTCACCTCCCGCTGCAGGAATGCCACCCGGGCGCTCATCTCCGGCAGTATGCGGGGATCACGTGTGTCAAAGCGGACCTTGACCAGCACGGTGGCCTTGCTGCGATCGGCGGTGGGAACGATCATATGCACCCTGCCGGTGAAACGGGTCTCGGGCAGTGCGTCAAGCTGGATCTCGCACGGCTGGCCAACCTTCACCTTTTCCAGATTGGACTCGGACACATCCGCCTCCGCCTGGAGCGAGCCCATGTCCGCCATGGTCACCACCGCAGCCTTGGCATTGACGGCAGCTCCGATAGGCGTAACGATATCCCCCACGTCCGCATCCTTGGTCAGAACCACAGCATCGAAGGGTGCGCGAATCAGGGTATAGCCGACCGCCACGTCGGCACCGGCAAGTGCCGCCCGGGCGGCATTGATCGCTGCAGCGGCACCGTCCACAGCCGCTGTTGCCTTCCGGTAGCGCGCCTCGCTGGCATCCAGATCAGCCTGGGCCACGATCCCCTGGACCACCAGCTCCCTGTTGCGATTGTAGACGAGTGTGGCATCCTTCAACTCCGCTTTAGCCTGCTCCAGTGCGGCACGGGTGCTTGCCAGATTGGCAGCAACCTGGGTCCTGGTTGCCGACACATCTTCGCTCTCCAGCCGGGCAATAACCTCACCGGCCCGGACACGACTCCCCTCTTCAACCCCGAGCCAAACCAGGCGTCCGGTCGCCTTGGCGGCGACCGCGGATTTGCGCTGGGGCACCACGTAGCCGCTGGCATTGAGCAGCGTAAATGTCTGGGAAGGATATATCAGAGAGACCGTCACCGTTTCCACCTCAACCCGCTGGGTAATGAACCACTTTGCCGCCAGACCCGCAATCAGCAGAGCCCCGGCGACCGCCAGCCACCGGACCAGCCGTGTACGGCGCCGCACCGGCCGACGGTCACCGGCACTCTTGTCAATTTTCAATCCACGCAGATCTTCATCAGCCATGTCAGTCACTCCTTATGCAATTATACCTGAACTTGCTCATTACGCATCCGGTTCCTCGACAATGAGTGTTCTTCACGGTATGATACACAACCATGAACTGGCTCTCGCACATAAACAAACAGGCTTCGCGCTTCGCCTCACTGGAATTGTTCCGCTACATCGGTCCCGGTTTTTTTGTCACGGTCGGGTTTATCGATCCGGGCAACTGGGTCACCAATGTGGCCGCCGGCTCGCAATTCGGCTACCGGCTGCTCTGGGTCGTGACGCTCTCGACCATTATCCTGATCGTGGTACAGCATAACGCCGCCCACCTCGGCATTGTCACCGGGCTCTGCCTTTCCGAGGCGGCCTCAAAATACTTCAGACCATGGCTGCGCTTCCTGATGCTCGGCAGCGCCATGCTCGCCTGTGTGGCCACCGCTCTGGCGGAACTGTTGGGTGCGGCGATCGGCCTCAACATGCTGACCGGCCTGCCTTTGATAATCGGGGCGATACTATCGGCAGGGTTTTCGGCCTGGATGCTCTTTTCAAAAAACTATCAGCGGCTTGAGAAGTGGATTATGGGCTTTGTCTCGCTCATCGGCATGGCCTTCGTCTTCGAGATCTGGCTGGCCGACGTATCGTGGGTTCAGACCTTTACCGGCTGGGTGAAACCAACGTTTCCTGTCGGTGCGTTGCCGATTATCATGGGGGTATTGGGGGCAGTCGTGATGCCGCACAATATTTTCCTGCATTCCGAGGTTATCCAAAGCCGCCAGTGGAACGCCCAGGGCGATGACGTGATCAGGAAGCAGCTCAAATACGAATTTCTGGATACCCTGACCGGGATGGGCGCAGGCTGGGCCATCAACAGCGCCATGATTATCATGGCCGCCGCGGTGTTCTATAAAAACGGGATTGTGGTAAATGAGTTACCCCAGGTTACCTTGACGCTGGAACCGATTTTCGGCAAGGCCTCGGCGGTCGTCTTTGCCCTGGGACTCCTCTTTGCCGGGCTATCATCGTCCGTCACCGCCGCCATGGCCGGCGGCAGCGTTTTTGCCGGAATCTTTATCGAACCGTTCGACATCAACGATCCCCACTCCCGCTTCGGTCTGTCAGTCACGTTGCTGGGTGCGCTGGCAGCGATCATGCTGCTCCCTGATCCCTTCAAAGGCATTCTCTGGAGCCAGATCGCTCTCTCGCTGCAGCTGCCTCTGACCATCATCCCCCTGATCCTGCTGACGTCGTCGAAAAAAGTCATGGGGGGCTATGTCAACAAGCCCTATGGCGCAACGGTACTCTGGATCGTCGGTCTGGTTGTTATCGGGCTGAATGCCGCCCTGCTGTACGATCTGGCGCGGTAACCCGCTATTTTCCCTTATGGAATCGGGCTGAAATCAACCTTGCCTGTACCGGCCGATTCTGTTATTTTCGGGCAACACAAAGACGAAAGTGACCGGCATGAAAATCACTATTTTAGGGTGCGGGACATCCACCGGAGTGCCCATGGTCGGCTGCGGCTGCCCGATATGCCTTTCGGACGATCCCAAAGACAAACGGACGCGGGCTTCGCTTCTGATCAATTATAATGATCGTGCCGTTCTGGTCGATACCTCAACAGACCTGAGGAGACAAGTACTGCAGCACCATATCAAGCGTATCGATGCCGTGCTTTTCAGTCACGCCCATGCAGACCATGTCAACGGCATTGACGATCTGCGCGGGTTTCATTTTCTTCACCGGGAAATCATTCCCTGCTTTGCAGCCCGTGCTACGCTCGATACGTTGCAAAACGGTTTCAGTTACATTTTTACCGAGCATGACGGTTCCGGATACACACCGTTACTGGTCGCCCATGAAATAAGCACCTCTTTTGAACTGTTTGGGCAGACGGTTATTCCGGTCCCACTGCAGCACGGAAAGACCTTTTCCTATGGCTACCGGATCGGAAACTTCGCCTATCTGACCGATTGCAGCGCCATTCCGGATAGTTCAATGGACCTGCTGCAGGGGCTGGATCTGTTGATCATTGATGGACTCCGCTGGACGGAGCATCCCTACCATTTCAACATTACCGGCGCCATTGCAGCTGCCCGGAAGATGGGAGCTCACCGCACCATCATGACCCATCTAACCCATGAGATCTCATATTCTGAAAACGGCAAGCTGCCGTCAGGCTTTGAGTTTGCGTATGACGGCATGGAGTTTCAACTGTAGCATCTTTGTGTTATGGCCAGGAGAAAGTGATGCATAAAGACATTCGGCTTCATGGATTGATGGGAGACCAGACAGAGTATTTTGTCATGGTTGTCGGTAATGACGCCTACCAGCGCTACTTCTTCAACATCGTCCAGGAAGAGGATCAGCTGCGCATCTTCTCCCCCGGAAACGAGATGATACTCTCGCCCGAAAGCATCAGCTATCAGGGCAATGGCGGTAATTTCTGCGAATACATGTTCGGAGTGGATCAGCCATCTTCCGACCTGGTCAAGCCGGAAATCATCAACCGGCTCGTCATGTACGGGGCGCGTTCCGACGAGGATGGCGCCGTCCGTTTCAGTGACCGCACGTCCGGCACGGAAACCTACGACACTATTTTCTTTGAGGGCAATGCCGTCTGCAACTATTTCTTTTTCGTTCACTCCAATCTGCTGTCACGTAAATTGAAAAACCAGCAGGAAGAGCTGGTAAAACAGGTCGGCAAAATCATCAAGCGCACTGAAGCGGTCGGCAGCGAGCGTGACGACATCCTCATTTCGGAGTTGTACCCGTTACTGAATGATGAAACTTCCCAGCTGTTCATCGTAAAGCTGATCAATCGCTACCACCGTGAGTATCGCGATCTGTTCCGCAGCTTTTATTTCAAGAACAAAAAAATATCCGATGAGGATTTTTCCCGTCTGGTCAACGTCGCGACCACCTATAAAATAGACCGCTACCAGCAGGAGCGCATCAGAATCGATGCCATGTACCGCAGCCCTGCCAACAAACGCATTGTTGATGAATACCGCAACATTCTCCTGGCGTGCAATACCAAGGGCGAAATCAACAATCTGGACAACGCCCGGCTGACCCGCCTCAAGACCCTCTCCGTGCGCAACAAAATACCCGGCGCCCTGTTTTACACACTGGATGAAATGCTGAAGAAAGGGCGCAATCTCCGGAGCGATCAGGAGCACGATTATATCGCCACGACCCGGGAAATTCTTGAAGGAATCTTTTTCCGGGAAATCGAGATAGAGAGTCGCATCGACCGGAATGACATGCTCAAGCTGATCCAGGCCAAGAAGAAGGCAATGGAAAACCGGGACCACTCCTTCGATCAGCTGATGCTGGATGCCAGCAAGGAGTGTGATGAAAAGATCCGGGACGGGGCTGATTCCGCGTTGCTGGACGGATTTTCCTACGTTATTACCTATCTTGATCGCTTCGACACCGTATCAAACCTGATCAGCCAACTGGCCTTCATGGAAAACGTCAGGGTCAATGAAGAGATGCTGCGGGGGCTGCTGGAGCACAAGGCCGCTTTTGACAATCTGCATGAAGATTGTTTCCAGGAGCTGTTCATCCGGGAGCTTTTTGCCAACGCGTACCTGGGAGGCTTCGGACGGCGCAAGGTGAAGACACTCATGGAGGGATTGGAGGCGATTGAATCGAGAAATTCTTCCATTGAGGAACTGCACGTACAATTGATTGAAATTGATCAGGAAGAGCGGATTGCAATCGTGCTGCTGGAACATGTCCGGGACCGCATTCGTAATTTTTACTCCAAATTCAACACAAAGTCGGACCAGGAAGCTTTGCGCCGTGAAGTTGTCGAGGAGTTGCGAACAAAGAAGCGCATCAGCACCGATATTCCGGATCATCTCTTTAGCGAAACCATCTTCACCATCAAGAAAGAGGCCATGTACCTGCACTCGCTATTGCCTCAGATCATTGCGGAACGCAATGTCGGTCTGCGGGAGGATTTTCTGGATAACTCCGGGCTTGACCGGTTCTATGTTGAGGAACTTGAGCGCGAATATTACGAGAAAAACGGACTTGATATCGAAGAACTGTACCAGATACGAAAAGGGCTCAACTGATTTCCGCGAGGTACCACATCAGTCCGGAATCAGCTCCGCCTAAAGTTTTTCCCGAATTCTGCCGATGGACAACCAACAGCGCGAATCAGTCCGGGAAGCGGAGGTTGATATGAAAATAGAAGAGCGTGTTTTAAATTACATGGCACTACTGAACGCCGACGCAACCAGAGTGGCAGCTAAACCTGAAGAACGCTCCGGGCATCCGGCTCAGGCCGAATCGGCCCCTGATCAGGTGGACCTTTCCCCGGATGCCGCCCGGCTGGCGGAAGATGAAGCGCGGCGTCAACGCCTGGACGCAATTCGTCAGCAGCTTGCTGCAGGATCGTACAATATCAGCGGCAAGGATGTTGCCGACAAAATGCTGAACCTGCTCAAAGGCTGAGAATCTCTATTTCCCCTTGACCTGACCAACCTCCCACGCTACATTCCTGCTGTGTTGATTTTCTACTCACACGAGTCACGTGTAAGTACACCTAGCAGGAGTGATTCATGCCCGCCTCACCCCGTTTCAAAGATTTTCAGACAGCAATTGCCGCCTACGGAAAAGAAAACCTCGGAGAGCTCCTGTATGCCCTGGCTTTAAACGCCACGCAATTATCAGGATGCGAGCAGATCCGCATCTATCTGGAAGACCTTACCCGCGGCACACTTGCCTGTGCCCACGCCACCGGACAGCTCGGTAAAGAACTTACCGAGACAAGCTTTCCTATTTTCTCGCACGAAATGATCGTTTCCACTGTTTTTGTCAGCCAGCAGCCGCGCGACTTCACCCTTACCGGTACCGACAAAAATCGCCTTGATTTCGAGTACGCCCGGCGGTTCAAGTTCCGCTCCAGCTTCGTCATGCCGATCGTCAATCTGGGAAAATCAATCGGCGTGCTCTGCATTGATCAGGAGCAGGCCGGGGACACGTTGAGCGTTCTGGTAAAAACAGCGCTTGCCGAGCTGGCCGACATTGTTTCCGCACCGCTTGACCAGGCCAGGATTTACCATCAGCAGGTGCGCATCGCCCGGCGTCTTGAGGAATTCAAGGCACGGGAAGCAGCGGGAATGATGGTCAGATCTGCGGTAGAACTTATCGAAAAAGTATCACTGGCATCTGTTCTGGTGCCGACTCACCAGGATGGCGTTTCCGTAACCCTGGAGAACCTTGCCAGTTTTTCTGCAGATGAAACCCTGAAAAAAATGTATGACCAACTGGGGGTACTTGACCTCCGCAAGGGAATGTCACTGATTTCCAATTATATCAATGACCAGGGGGTCATTACCGATGACCGGCTGCTGAAGCCGCTGTTCATCCCCGATCTGACGCAGCACAACCTGCAAAAACGAGCATTGACCGAATCGCTGGAACTTCGTTCACTCTATGTCGTCCCGCGCTTCAACCCGGAAACCCGCCGGATCATCTGCCTGCTTAATTACTATTCCCATGATTTATACAAGTTCAGCGATTTTGAGATGGGGCTGCTGCAAACACATGCGGAAATGGTGGAGAAGGTCATCAGCGAAGTTGGCGGCGAACATCTGGAAATCCGGGTGCTTTCTGAAATCAGCGACCTGCTGAATGAGCGAACGGAAAATTTACAGCCGTTTTTAACCAGGGTGCTTTCCAAAGCAACCGAACTGATCGGCGCCGACACCGGCAGCATTGCTGTCGTTACCGAGCGTGACGGCACACAATGGCTGGTGGTTGAGGACGAAAATGGGACCATTATCGGCGCCAAGAACAAAGAGTGGCTGAAAAAATATATCCCCCCGCTTAAAGTCGGTGGAGGCGAGCTCCCTATGGAAGAACGGAGCCTGACAGGATATGTCGCTTTCACAAAGCAGCCGCGGATTACCGCTCGTGTAGAGGCTGAACAGCAGGGAGACGGTTTTCACCGCTCAATGAGCGCTCTTTTGAAGAGTGAAATTGCGGTGCCGATTATCTGCGACGACGAAGTTATCGCCGTTATCTGCCTCAACTCTTTGCAGTATGACTATTTCCGCGAGGAGCACCGCCGCATACTGCAGATCATCGGTTCGCTGACGGCTCGTCACATATCTGATCTGCAACGGATCGAGCGGCTACAGGGTGAAGTTAACCGGCTTACCACCGATGTCGCCTACAAGGATCCGCATGTTTCCTCGTACCGTCTCGGCAACATCATCGGCAACAGTCCCAAATCGCAGGAAATCATCGATTTCATCAACACCGTTTCACCTCCTTTGTTCAACCGCATCGTCTTTTGGTCCCGCAACATTTTGCAGGAAGCGACCATCGGACTCCCCTCGATTCTGGTCACCGGTCAAACCGGTTCCGGCAAGGAGTTTTTCTTCAACAACCTCTACAACAAGCTTAATGAATTATATCGACGAGACATCAATCCCAGCGGCGAGTTGCCGGTCAAGAAAACAAATATCGCCGCTTATGCAGGAGATTTAACGTATTCGGAACTGTTCGGCCATAAAAAGGGGGCATTTACCGGAGCGTATTCAGACCGGCGCGGGATTCTGGAAGAGACTTTTGGCGGCATCGTCTTTCTGGATGAGATCGGCGATGCCGACCCGAAAACCCAGGTACAGTTACTTCGCTTCCTGGACAATGGCGGTTTTATGCGGCTGGGCGACAATACCGAGCGCTACAGCAGGGTGCTTCTGGTTGCGGCAACCAACAAGAATCTGGCCGACGAAATTGCAGGCGGGCGTTTCCGGGAGGACCTTTATCACCGTCTTTCCGAACTGTCGATCAGGCTGCCGTCCCTGAACGAACGGCGCGAAGATATTCCTGATCTTTCGGTACATTTTCTTGGCAAACTGTACCGCACCTATCGGGCCGAAAATGACACCGAAGAGAAGTCTCCCTACCTGACCAAGGATGCAAAAGACATCCTCATGCGCCACAGCTACAAGGGAAATATCCGTGAACTGCGCAGCATTCTGCTACGGGCTTTGTTCTTCAGAAGAAAGAATGTCATCACCGGCGAAGCCATCAGTGAAGCGATTGCCGGCACCGTGCGCCTGGAGGGGCACACCACGCCATCAACCACGCACAATCTTGATAAACAGCTTGCCGGAGAAATTATCGACAGGATCGCTTCGGGGGGCGATTTCTGGTCCGATCTTTATGAACCATTTACCCGCAACAACATTTCCAGAGAGACGGTACGCCTGGTAATAGACAAGGCACGCGCCGAAGCTGGCAAGACTATGCCGGCGGTAGCACGTTACCTGAAGGCCCTTACGGACGGATTGGCAAAAGACGAGGAGCAACGGCAGTTGTTCCGCTTCAAGAATTTTCTCTATAAAACAGTAAAGCTCTAGCAAAACGGGGCTATAACACAAAAAAGGCTGACGGATGATATCCGCCAGCCCTTTTTGTTTGATGGTCACTGATTTAGTAAGTTGACCAGAGTGGCGTTGTGAAGTAGTGACAGCTGATGTTAGAGCAGGTTTTTTCGCTACCAAGAGTTGCAGACGAAACACCCGGTGTTCCATTGTAGGCTGGTGCTCCACCAAACGAGAACGTAGCGTTCAATTCAACGTTTACCGTGCCGGTGTTATGATTACCAGGGGTGTTGCCATGGCAGACTCCGCATACATTTGTCCAGGTTGTTGCACCTGATGCATAACCATCAGTTGCAGGAGTAAGAGTAATAGTAGGGAAGCGCTTGGTTGTGAGCCAGGTTATATGAGCCTCGTGAGCACCTTTACCTTCAGGATTGATGCTTGGAGCGGTCGCCCAAGACCCGGCCTGATAGCCATGGCAGCTGTTACATGCTGAACCACCGGCCTGCAAAATGCCATCGATATGGTTCGGACCATTACCCTCATGGCCGTGGCATCCGGTACATGCTTGCGTATCAAAGGTCATAGCGGAATGGTCTTTCGCTGCCACAACCGGCAGAGCAGCATGGCACTTACCACAGTTAGTAACATTCTTGGCATACGGAGTTAAGTATGATGTACCGGTGAACCGCCACTCAGGAGTCGTGTCCGTACCGGCCATAACACCACCGTGGCAATAAATCGCCGAGCAGGAACCAGCCGAGTAGGCAGGAACCAAAGTACCACGGGTTGAAGGACCGGTAGTTGCATTGCCGCCCGACGTACCGATGTTCTTGGCAAGATCGCTAAAGGCCATTGTCAGACCATCAGCATGGGCGCTGCTGGCAGGCAGCGTGCCATGGCAATCAGAGCAGAGTGTCTTGCGGGTTGTATACTGATTGACAGCCCGTACGTGAGCATCATGCGCTCCATAAGGTGCTGTATCTGATACGTTGTTGGTATAAGTACCGCTGCCCGCTGCCTGAGCATAACCGGGAGCGGCCTGCCAGGCATTTGCCGTACTGTAGTTAGTCAAGGTCGGTTTACCATGGCACTTCGTACATGTTACACCAGCCACGACAGTTCCCCATGCTGGTGAAGATGCACCGTGGCATACGGTTGCTGAACAGCTTGTCCCTGCGGTACCCTTGGCTTTGTTAAGGGTTAAGTAGCCGACATTCACTACGTCGATGTTACCGTCGGCGTGACCGGTGTTCGGTGCAACAGTTGCTGTGGTACCGGTGGCATGGCAGGTGATACAGGCAACCGCATGGCCGGCAACTGTCGTATGGCTGCCGGTGGCAGGGCCGGTGGCGGTGATTGCGTTAGCACCGGCATGGCAGGCGGTACAGCCGTTGCCGGTTGATCCCCAGACGGGTGTTACTATTAAAGCAGTTGAAACAGGGCTGACGTGGCAGGAAGCGGTGGAACAGGTTACACCTGCGGTGCCCTTGGTTTTGTTGAGCGTCAAGTAGCCGACATTCGCTACGTCGATGTCGCCGTCGGCGTGACCGGTGCTCGGTGCAACAGTTGCTGTGGTATCGGCGGCATGGCAGGTGATACAGGCAACGGCATGGCCGGCGACTGTCGTATGGCTGCCGGTGGCAGGACCGTTTGCGGTGATTGCGTTAGCACCGGCATGGCAGGCAACACAACCGTTGCCGGTTGATCCCCAAGCTGGCGTTACTATTAAAGCAGTCGAAACAGGGCTGACGTGGCAGGAAGCATTGGAACAGGTTACCCCTGCGGTGCCTTTGGTTTTGTTGAGGGTTAAGTAGCCGACATTCACTACGTCGATGTTACCGTCGGCGTGACCGGTGCTCGGTGCAACAGTTGCTGTGGTACCGGTGGCATGGCAGGTGATACAGGCAACGGCGTGGCCGGCGACTGTCGTATGG
>MGZJ01000066.1:21631-31027 GCA_001802645.1 Geobacteraceae bacterium GWC2_53_11
GTTACCGGTCGATCCCCAGGCTGGTGTTACTATTAATGCGGTTGAAACAGGGCTGACGTGGCAGGAAGCGTTGGAACAGGCTACTCCTGCAGTGCCCTTGGTCTTATTGAGGGTTAAGTAGCCGATATTAGCCACGTCGATGTCGCCGTCAGCGTGCCCGGTGCCTGGTGCGATTGTTGCTGTCGTCCCGGCGGCATGGCAGGTGATACAGGCAACGGCGTGGCCGGCGACTGTCGTATGGCTGCCGGTGGCAGGACCGTTTGCGGTGATTATATTTGCACCGGCATGACAGGCAACACAACCGTTGCCGGTCGATCCCCAGGCCGGTGTTACTATTAATGCTGTTGAAACAGGGCTGACGTGGCAGAAAGCGTTGGAACAGGTTACCCCTGCGGTGCCCTTGGTTTTGTTAAGCGTCAAGTAGCCGACATTCGCTACGTCAACATCGCCGTCGGCGTGACCGGTGCCTGGTGCGGTTGTTGCTGTCGTACCGGCGGCATGGCAGGTGATACAGGCAACGGCATGGCTGGCGACTGTCGTATGGCTGCCGGTGGCAGGGCCGGTTGCGGTGATTGCGTTAGCGCCAGTATGGCAGGCGGTACAACCGTTACCAGTCGTTCCCCAGACCGGTGTGGAAACCATACCTGAACTATATGGGTCGGCATGGCAGATGGCTGTTGAACAGGTACCGCTGTATCCGATGTTTGCAGTATGTTTTGAGGTAACAGGATAACCATTGAGTACATCAATGGTGCCGTTAAAGTGGTTTGTACCTGCTGAGCTGCCGAATCCTATTGATACTCCATCGTGACAAACGCTGCATTGTTCTCCGTGAGCTTGAATTCCATGACTGCCAGTCGTTGGTGGCAGTGAGTCGTGACAGCTTGCACAATTAGGTACTGATACTGTCCCCCATGCCGGAGTTGTAACAGGTGTCGTATATGGGGAGTGACATGTTGTTGAACATTTGGCATTAGCCGCATAAGTCCCCGCAGCATGCTTGCTAACGCTTGAAGAGTAATAGCCTTGAGTTACATTGACAACACCATTGGCGTGGGCTGAGCCACCAGTTGAATTGGCAACGGCTCCCGAATGGCAATCGCCGCATTTAACTGATAGTGTTGTGGCTGCCATATGTTTGTCATGGCTGCCAGTAGCAGGTCCATTTCCGGTTCCGGTAAACGCTCCGCCAGCGTTATGACAGGACTCACATCCGGATGCAGTTCCCCAGACCGGGCTGAGTGCCTGGGCAGCACTGTACGGATCAGCATGACAAACTGCGGTTGAACATTTGGCATTGGCTGCATAGGTATTAGCGGCATGTTTGATAATGCTAGAAGAATAATAGCCAAGGTTTACGTCAACATTGACGACACCGTTTATATGTGCAGAGCCGCCGGTTGCACCCTTGGCTGCCCCCACATGACACATATTACACTGCACACCAGTGCCTGCTATATGCTTGACATGACTTCCGGTAGTTGGTGAGCTGTATGCGCCAAATGCTCCGCCGCCGTTGTGGCAGGTGGCACATCCTGTTGTTGCCCCCCAGACAGCTGTCGTTGCAATAGCCGCAGCACTATATGGATCGGCGTGACAACTTACGGTAGAGCAACTACCATATCCTGCTCCGGGGGTAATTGGCGCACCTTTAGAATATGCAGTGCCGCCAGCGTTCCCTGAAAAAGAGATCTCGATTGTTCCGTTTGCATGTTTAGGGGCTGCTGCATAAGGTGGATTCGGGTCTTTACCTGCTCCGTTATGACAGGTCACACAGCTATACCCAGTTTTTTGAGCATGCTTGATGTGGCTTCCGGTGGCTGCACCGCTTATTGCCATATTAGCGTGACAACTACCGCAGATCAGAGGTGAAGTTCCCCAGACCGGAGATGCAAATGAGGTAGGAGAACCAACTCCACCACTCCCTTGAACAGTACTGTGGCAGTAGATATTTGCACAGTTTTTATAGCCATCACCCGGGCTGTTGTTACCCTGATAGTAGCTAGGGATTGCCCCGTTAACTGCAGCTGTGCCGGTAAGACTCATTGTAATAATGCCATCAACATGAGTTACGGCAGGAACCGCGTTCCCTGCCGCCGAGTAACCGCTACCGTGGCAGGTAGCGCAATCAAAACCGTAACCCTGAACATGAAGTTTATGGTTTCCGGTAACCGAGGGGATATCTGCCGTCATTGATGCATGGCAGGATCCGCAGTTCATTGCAGAGCCATTCCATGTTGCTGCTGTGAAGCTGGTCGGAACGCCTGTGCCGTTTACCCCCTGTACGTTACTATGGCAGTACAGATTCGAGCAGGTTGCTGAACCGGAGTCCCAGGAACCGCTACCGGCAAAGGAATTAAAGGCAACATCTTTGACGCCGTTTGTATGCAACGAGCGGGCTGTCATGTTACTGAAAATTGCAGCATTACTCGCAGCCGTCTTCGCGTGGCACGCATTACAGTTTAATTTTGCGTTAGCTGCATAGCCATTGATGTGTTTGGTATGTGAAACTGACCAGCTTGGCGCCGCATCGCCTGCGGCATTGTGACACGCTTTACACTCGTCTGCTGTGCCGATAATCTTGCCTTTAGCCCCATCCCATGAAGGGGTGGTTTTTGTAATATTTGCTCCACCACGAGGACTTGCGTTGCTGTGACAGTAGATGTTGGAGCATGTCCGGGCAGTTGTATCGTAGTTTGCTGAGCCGACGAAAACATCCTGATATGTGCCGGTCATATGGTTATTGCCGCTATGGCAGCCCGAACACGCTTTCTGATAAGGGGCGATGGCATGTGATACGTGGCCGGAAGTGCTTTCGTCTACAAATGAGGTCGTTGCATCGTATCCAGCTGCATATCCACCCGAGCCAGCATTGTTTAACAAGGGAGGATAGCCATGGCAAGTGTTGCAGGCACCGCTCGCATCAACAGTGAAAGAGCCTTTGCTGTTGCCGTGTCTATGACAGTTATTACAGGTTGCGTTCGTCTCTGTTAAATGAAATTGAAATCCGGCACCGGTCGGCACTGCATGACACGACTGACACACACCTTTTCCGGAACCATCCATGTAGTTTTTAGTCGTTACAGAAGTAAACTGAACAGTCCCTTTGCCTGCCCCCATATCGCGTTTGACCAGCCAGACATTGGGAACGCTCCCGTCACCTGTATCCACATGGGCTCCGTGGCAATCGGTACATTGTATATTCTGGCCGCGACCGTTATGGGCAACTTTTTTCGCATGGCAATTCGTGCAGATGTTTAAACCATCTGCCGTTGCCGCGCGGCGATCAGTGTGGAGCAGATTGCCATCGGAGGGCTGTAGGTCGGAAAGCGTTGAGAATGAGTCGAATGTTGCGCTGTTTGAATCGGTTGCGTGAACACCGTGGCATGTGCTGCAAGAAACCTTTCCGCCAATAAGTTTCAGAGCAGATGTCGGATTTGCAGGATTGGAGTTTTCCGGAGTTGCTTTAAAGGCAGAAAGGTTTGCAAAAGTCGGCGGATAATCAATACCTACCGGATGGGTTCCAGTCTTATGGTCTGTCTTGTTGCGGCTGCTATGGCAATCCGTGCACATCTGGTCGGTGCTGTTTGCCGTCCGGAGAAACGGCTTGTTCACCTGAGAATGAGGGTTATGACAACGCACGCACGCAAGGGCACCTGAGGTGCGGCTCCGTACACTGGTCATTTGAGTTAATGTGGACACTGTTGCACCGACACGTGCGTTGATGTCTTTACCATCCCAGCGATGGGAGGTCTGGTATCTGTTGGAGACGCCGGTAGTATATATATTGAAAGGGTCGGCGGCATCACCTGGGGCAAAAGACTTAGCTCCAGCCATTGGGTCGCCGCCCCGGTGGCAATTCAAACAGATATTATTATATCCGGTACTAGCCAATGTTTTGTGGGGCGTATGACATGTAGCGCAGGTAAAATCATGCGGTTTGTCCAGGGTAACGCCCTGAGCATTGTCAAAAGATGACATAAAAAATACGAAGGCCGCCAAAAACGGTATGACCATTTTCTTCATGGTACGCTCCAAAACTGCCGGTCTATTATTCATTCTCCGGCATCTCATGGTTTCTGATAGGTTACTATGCTGACGGATGGTTCAATTTGTGATGTAATATCTCTACTATTTGGACCGGAAACCTTAAACACCGGCTGTATTGATGAAGAAGTCGGCTCTGCACCTGAGGTAGTCACGTATGTGAGTCTGGCAATTCCACCAAGACCAAGGTCCGTTATCGCAACGTCATTTGGCAAAAGGATAAAATGTACCGTATTCCCAATATAACTCCCCAACTGAATAGAACCATTAGGATTAAGCGATTTAAGTCCTATTTCAGAGATATCTAGTGCTCCATTATTGTCAAGTACTGGAGAAACATTAGCAGGGAGTGCAAAGGAAACTTCAATCGCCGTTATTGCCGAGGATATATTTGCAAACCCCGGTTTAAGATTTGCCGAGATTTCAATAGCCTTGTTCACCGGCAGTGGCTTGGGATTGCTTGTTCCCCCACCACAACCCGCTAACAACACCAGGAATAAAACCAGACAGAGAGAGAGATCCATCTTCTTCATTGTAAACTCCTTCCCTATAGTGGTCATCGCAGCCCCACAGATTTTTCAAGGATATAGACCACGTCAAAGACATCCAGCACACCATCCGGCCTGGAAACACCATTCAGGAGCGGTGCGACATCTCCCCTGAGTTTGTGTTCCGGAGTGGTGGCATCAAGACCGAGCGCCAGCCGCAACATCTTGAAGGCATCTTTGATATCAACTCCTCCGATTCCATCAACATTACCATTCCGGCTGCTGTTGCCAGCTGCATCAACCGCATGAATATCCAGCTTTTTTAGGTCTGGCGCTGCAGCGGCACTGACTTCAACCGTATTGCTGCCATCGGCATTCTTTGTAATTGTAACGTCGGAACCGATTAGCGGCGAAGAGTTATAGAACACTTCAGGGACGCCGTCGCTAAACGTTACTTTCAGCGGATTGGCAGAAGTGGCCGGTGTAATCGTTGGTGCCGTGATGTCATACACAAGATTTCGATATGTAGTTACTGAATTGCCCAGAGCATCTGTGGCAGTAATGGCAAGAGCGTACTGTTTTTCTTCTGCAAGAGTAACCGGAATCGAGTACGTGCCGTCTGGTTTCAGAGTGACAGGCACAATAGTGCCATTAAGTGTAGCACTTATTTCCGAGCCGGCTGTAACCGTACCGGTTACGGCCTGAGAGGAGTTGTTGACGGATTTATCAGCAATTGGACCAGTTACCGCAAGAGCTGGAACAGTGGCATCTCGGGTAATTGACGTCTTGATCCGTGAGGTATTCCCGGATGCATCTTTTACTTCCGCTACTATCGTATTCAGACCTGGATCAAGCGGTACTGCCACTGCCGTAGACCATGAACCATCTGCAGCCGGTGTGATTGCAAACGGCACTCCGTTTGCTGAACCATTGTAAAGCAGTAACTGCACCGTATTTCCCGGCTGCACCAAGCCTTTAAGAATTACGTCCGTTCCGCTGACAGTCGCACCATCGGCAGGTTCTGTCAGGGTAAGAGTCGGTAACTTTTCATCAAGGGTGACGGCGCGCACAATTTCAGATTTATTACCGGCAGCATCGAATGCCGTAATCGTAATCTGGTTTGCACCAGGTTTCAGCGTAACAGATGTGCTGAAGGCATCATCAAGAACAGAAACCGGCACTCCATTCACAGTTAAAGACCCAAAGTAACCTCCAAGTGGCAGTGTGCCGCTTACATTGAGAACTGGTTGGGCGGTATTGCTCCCGTTAGGCAGGGTGGATACCACCAGATCAGGATTTGAAGTAATCAGAGTAATGCGTGTTGTTACCGATGAGTTGTTGCCGCCACTTGTGGCCATGGCAGTAATGGTGTTTATGCCCGCACCAAGTCCGGATACAGTGCTTTGCCACGTTGTTCCTGTAATATTGACGGCAGAAAAGCTCACACCGGCAGGTCCTGACAGGGTAACGGTCGCCCCCTGTGCCACCGTCCCAGAAAGTGTCTGAACCGGGTTATTGACAGGTGCTGTAAAGGCGGCAATGGCTACCTGCAGTGCCGTTGAATCGTAAGTAATAGCAGTCGTTTTTGTGGTCGCATTTGCAGCGAAATCCCGCGCCATCACGCTAATTGTATTAGCCCCTGGTGTTAGCGCGCTGATTGCAGCCTGCCAATAAGAAAGTGATGTGTCAGGTGCGGGATAGTAATTTACCGCACCGACAACAACACCCTGAGGAGCAGTTACCTGAACCAACGCTTCCTTCTCAACAGTTCCGCCTATTACCAAGGCACTGGTATAAGTGATGGCAGGCGTAGCGTCAATTGTAAGAGTGGGTGGTGTTGTATCAGGAACCGGAGCTTGTGACGAAGTTACGTTTATTCCGTAGATTGTTACTTCACCGGCACCGTTGGCAATAAAAATGCGGGATGTGGCCGGGTCAAAGAGAGTATCCACCGGCACCTTGAGTTTACCCGGAGCAGAACCATAGCCGCCGATGCTGCCGAGAGATGCTCCCGCGCCTTGTGGGTCTATGATCTGCACCTCACTCTGAAATGAGTCAGACACATAAATGCGCAGTAATTTCTCCGGTTTAGTTTTAGTATATTCCAGAGATACGGACTGAGGCGATGTGAAGGCAGGTGCAGTGCCATTTTGAGCTCTACTTCCAACAGTTCGAATGAATGTGCCGTCCTTGTCAAAGAACACCAGTCTCGAATTGCCAGTGTCGGAGACGACAAGCTGTTTTGATACCTTGTCAAAAGCGATTGCAGTCGGGAGTGATAGCTGGCCGTTTGCTGAGCCTTTAATCCCGAAGCTTTTTGAAAGTTGACCGTTACTTAAAAACACCTTCACCACAGAATCGAGGGTATCAACAATATAGATAAGTCCGGCATCATCAACAGTGACACCATTCGCCTGCTTGAACGATGCCAAAGTAAAGACTATAGACCCGGTATCAATATTTACGACCGATGCCCCGTTACCATGAGTGACCACCAGTTCACCGGCAGAGGTAATGGCAACACCGCGAGCACCTTTTACCGGAAACTTTTTGATGAAGTTACCAGCATTATCGTACTGTAGCACACCGCCACTACGCGGGTCGGCTACATACAATTTTTGGTAAGCGTCAATTGCCAGTCGCACAGGTGCAATAACTCCAGTTATGCGCCCAAGATAATTTGACTCCGGCAGAAGCCCTGCCGACGCACCTGATGGCAAAAGGTGCAACGTTATAACAATTGTTACCATCAGAATAATGGTCGATCTTCTAATAAACGGGTTCATTCATTTTCCTCCCGCTGTTTGGGTCGGCTTACACAGCTCAATAGTCATATTTACCAATCTTTATTGTCGTGACATCGTCCAATTGAATAGGTACCCGCCGCTGGAACCTGCCCCGGACTACAGCTTGGAGTTGTACTCGTATAACCGGGCACCTTGATAGTGGCTGAAGGAGCAAGCTCGAAACCGCTCGTTCCCAAGCCACTAAAATGTTTTGCGCCGCCCACTGCCACAGTCATATCATGACAGTCCGCACACTGGAGTCCAAAATCGACAAGATGCTTAGTGTGGCGGCCGCTATAATAGCTGTTATATTGAGGGTTATTCAGAGCCGTGCCTTCAGTATGGCAGGACTGGCAGCCACTAGCCAGCGCGCCTCCCCATGCTGGAGTAGTAATGCCTCCGTGGCATGAAACATTTGAGCAGCTACCATCAACGTTTCTTGTCGCAACACCGGTTTTAGCATTGTATGCAACGGCAAAAGAAACGTCTTTTGTGCCGTCATTGTGCTTGGTTGTGCCGTTCCCAGCTCCTTCATGGCATGTTCTGCATACTTTCTTAACCCCCGTAAGTGCATTATGAGTGGAATGGTTTCCAAATACTGGGGAGCGGTCTCGTGGGGGGTTGGCATGACAGGAGACGCATGCTCCGATCATAGGTACTGTCCCAAGGGGCATCTTGGTGTGGCAACTGTTGCACCCAGGACCGACACCACCAGCACCAGTCAAGTCAACTCCATGGCAGAGAGTACAATTATTGCCCATGCTTCCAGCTGATGAATGTTCTCTCCAGCCGGATGTTGAACCTGAAAGCGGGGGGTGTGCTGTGAACGGTTTATGACAATCTTCGCACCCCTCTTTAAGTGAGCCGATCCGCACATTAAACCTGGGGTTGCTCCCTGGCCCTCCAGAAGTACCATGGCAGCTCTGACAGTAAACAAAATCACTTTTTGCAGCCGTTCCATGAACTGCGCCATTTTTGAAGGGCAAAACATGCGGCACATTCCGTGGACCATGGGGCTGCCCCGTTGCAACAACAATTGCATGGCAGGTGATGCCGTTGCGTGATGCGTTGAAACAGCCAACCATGGTGATGCCACCTTTATTTTCCGAGTTCGTTATGTCTCCGTGACACTCGCGGCATTGATCACGATTTTGCTGGTAGGCAATACGGTGTCCGGTCAGCCAGTTATCCGGATGATTACTGCTACTGCCTAAGGCCGGGGCCTGATCGTTTGCTTTGCCGCAGGCGAAGAGCGTGCAGCAGGCTGCAGTCAGGAAGAGTAGTTTGGTCCAGGTCGGAATTGAGAACATTTTTTCTTCTCTCCTATCGGTGGCAGGCAACGCAGCGTTCGTTGTTGGCTCTGCCATGGCAGCGGTAGCAGCTGGCCGGGTCAAGTTTGCCTTCGATTTTGTGCAGGGTGATGTAGTTGCCACGATGCTGAAAGTCACGGTCCGGGCGGTTGCCGTAGCGGGTGGAGGGTTTCATTTCCACCTGGTTGGTGTGGCAGTCGTTGCAGAAGGAGCTTTTGTGGCAGGTGGAGCAGAGCCGGTCGTCAGAGGCGGCGTAGAAGCGGTGGTTCTTGACGAATGAGGGGGTGTGGCTGAAGGCGTTGAAGGCTTTCATGGTGCCTTTTTGCTGGTCTTCATGGCATTCGGCGCAGTTTACCTGCTGGCCGACGGCCAGCGCTTCGGGATGGGATGCGGGAAGTCCGGGTACAGTTTTCATCTGGGCACAGGAGGCTATGATAGCGATGAGTCCGGCCAGAGCCAGGAGCGGGAGTAGTGTTGTACGGGGTCTCATTTCTTCCCTCCGATTCCGGTGTAGGTCATGTTGTAGGTCAGGCGCAGCAGGGCTTTGATTTCTTCAGTGAATTGGGGGTTTCTGCCGTAGTTAAGGTCACCGGAGAGTGCCAATACCGGGGTGAAGTGGTAGCCGAGGCTTGCGGTGGTTTCCCAGGCGCTGCTTTGGTTGTATATTTTATCGGTGAAGATGTCGCCGAGGAGGTCGAGGGCGGCGAAATAGCTTTTGGTGTCGCGCATGACGTAGCAGCGCAGTTCGTGGTAGGAGGCGGAGGG
>MGZJ01000067.1:0-28804 GCA_001802645.1 Geobacteraceae bacterium GWC2_53_11
GTCGCCCAGATGCCCGGCAACGTCGGCAAAATCGCCATGAACCAGCCGGACGTTATCACCATGTGCTGCCAGCCGTGTACCTGCTGCCGCCAGAGCCGTCTGGTCCCGGTCGATACCGATCAGATGGGCTCCCGGCGCTTTTTCCAGGATCAATGATGAGTGGCCGCCGCCCCCCAGTGTGCCGTCCAGATAGATCTTGCCGTCTGCCGGTTCCAGAAAGCGGATGACTTCATCCGGCAGAACCGAAAGATGGTGGAATTCTGACATCAGAGACCAAGCTCCGCAGCCGCTTCAGTGCCGCTCGGGAAGTTTTTGACATCCTGGGCCCGGACTTTTTCCCATTCGCTCATGCTCCAGATTTCTATCTTGTCCATGGTGCCGACAAACTGGATCTCCCGGTCAAGGACTGCACTCTTGCGAAACGACGGCGGGATCAGAAAACGTCCCAATTTGTCGGCGCAGCACTCCTGGGCAGGAGAAATAATAGTGCGCATGATGCTCTTGCGTTGATCGGAGGTGAACCCTTTGCTGACACGGAAATTTTCCTCAAAGACAAACCATTCCTTGTAGGGGAATATCAGCAGACCGGAACTGTGCAGACCGCCGCCCAGATCAACCGGAACCGAATTGGTCAGGAAAAAGCGCTCGTCAGCGTGCGTCCCGACAAGGATTTCCCTGAATCTGGCCGGCAGGCTGGTACGCCCCTTGGCGTCTATGGTTGTCTCGAAAATCCCTCTGAACATGTTTGTCTCTTTGGCAGAATTTTCCACAATATGCCACTTTTTTCCACACTGGAGGAAACTTATACCGGCGGTCAAGGCGTGTGTCAATATAAAATATGAATTTTGTAGGGGAAATGTGACTTGAACCATAAGTTTGCCAATTGGCAATCTTATGGTTCAACAGGCGTTGGCAAGCTTATGGTTAAACGGGGTATGAAAGTTTAAATTGGTTGGGGAAAGTTATTGAAGACACGACTTACGGAGTGTCGTAGCGAGCGTAGTAAGCTTGGCATTCTTGGTTTATGGTTCAATGAAGTTCAAATGTTTTGAGATAAGATTAGAGACGTGAATTTGAGGAGGCAGAGGAGGGCTTGAATCACATATAAATGAATAGCTCGATTATCTGAGCCAGACCTTTTGGCAATATTACGTTTTGCTCGACATTGTGAGTTACTGGGACTATGACAAACTCCTCTTTGTCATCTTTCTCAAACATATCCCAATTAACATCAATCACTTCAACCTGTGAATTATCCATGTAATATTTAGATTGTAGTTTCAGGTGGTTGCCAAGTCGATCACAAGAGAACCGACCGACTCCTTTACTGCCTGCAAAGACTTTTCTTTCTTGAATTAGATCGCGATAATCCCCTATGGGCTTTGCTTCCTCGCTGCCATCTTTCTTGGCCGAATATGCAACAAAAAGCCATTTTTCAGTGATATCAGAATGTGACATTCCTTTTCCATTATCGATAATAAATAAGGAATTTTCGTGGAATACAAGATCAACCTGAGTCGCACGGGCATCGAAAGAGTTTTTTACAAGTTCGAATATTGCAACAAAATCATTAACAATTAAGTCGCGTCCGATAATGCGCTTGAGACCAGCACTTACTTTGAAGTAGAGTGGGACTGCTTCTGGCTTAACTAACTGATTTTCTGTTGTCTCAAGAGACATGGACGAATCCTTTCAACGATAACGAATCACTCACCTGCAAGCATTGCGGTATCACTCCAGTGCAAGCTTCAGGGGGCAAAAATTTATAGTAATTATCTGTATTTTAATCGGTTACGATAATTGATTAATACAGCGACAAGAACGTTTTCTTATTCTAAATATTACTAATTCGACTCTATTAGCGCATCCCACGCTAAAAAACAATAATAATTATAATTACTTAAAAGTCATAAAAACTGTAACATTTTGGTACAGCTGGCAGTTTTCGTTATATATTCCAGGGTGTTACAAACTGTAACATTTTGGTGCAGTAGGCGTAATGTGCCGATATTGTTGAATTGTAGTCTTTTGTCGACAAGTGAATAAAAAGTTGGAAACAGGAGATAAATGGATACGTGCAGGAGGGGGGGATTTGAGTTACTGGCTCAACTGGATCTGCAACCTGGATAAAGCACCTTTGACTTTGATTTCTAACCACGCGCAGTCAGAGCCGGCCTTTAGGCTGTCCAAGTCTGACTGATGGATGAATTCGCTTACCAGCTTACCATTCGACTCTAGGCTCAATAGGTATGCATCATAGCACCCCAGTTTTTGCCCGCCCTTAAGCGTAGTTTTGGAAAGCTTTATTCCCATTTGAGCGGCTAAGTCGGTTGTATATTCGTAAATCACGGATTATGGCTCCAGAATCATTTTGTTTCTTACTGGAGGTATACAGTGTGTGCTTCTAATGAACAAATGAAATAGAGAAGGTGCAAAAATAGCAATCTGGACTGACCTGGATTGATCCTTTAAAGTGGTGGCGAGTCTACATCACTGTTTCAATGCCTCGATCAGTTGTATTGTTATCCACATAATATTATTAGGAAGTTTGTTAGCGTTTTCAGCTTCAATATCTCCATGCCCGAACCGATCATTCCAATAAGTTTCATGGTCTATCAGCATGGCTTCAAGTTCTTCTGAAGAGAGCTGCCCCGATTTTGCATTCGGGTTGATTTTGAGAATCGCAAGCAGTTGTTTCGTAATATCGACCATATTGCGGTTTAACGCATTAGCATCTTGCTCTGATATTTCACGGCGGAAATTGCATCTGTCTTTGTAATCCGGAAAATGTTGAGCAATCATGTCGTCAGGCAATACTTGGAGTGCTTTGTCCCCACGGTCTAAAATCATTTTTTCCAACTCGACTAAAGTGAATTGCTTGGTATCCATTGGAACCTCCACTTTTTCATAGCAACGGGCAGATTAACTTTAAGAATGGTACGCCAGGAGCGGTTTGTGGTCAAGAGAGGGTGACAAGTTAACCGGTGAGCTTGGCAGGAACTAGAACGATTTCAGTTTCAAAAGGGCAGAGCGAATCCGCATGGCCAACAGTTCGACGCATTCTCCTGTTTGGAGTCGGTCCAGATCTTCGGCATAAACCAACACATCCTCAACGCGGTCAGTACCGTTAGCGATTCTCAACAGGTGTCCATCAATGCACCCAATGGAGTCGCCTGAAACGAATTGCATCAGAGATAACTCTATTTAGATTTCAGCGGAAAGTTTTTGCGCAAGTTCCTTGATCATATTTGCTCCAATTGTCGTTTAAGTCTACATATGCAGTGTGGCTCATGACAATGGTCACAATAATTGTTTTGTGGGATATCTACTCAACATACATATCGTTACGTATTGCTTCATTTTCCTTATATATTTTACTCGGTTGCCTTGTCCTCAAGTAAGCCATAATGAATGGATTCGGATCTATGCCGGCTTCCTCAAACAACTTGACTGCACAGGCCAGGCAAATTCCGTGTGAGGGAGGTCCGTCATCACTTCCAAACACCAGAATGCTTTTGCACCACGCACAAACAACTCGCATGTAATACCCCAAGCTACAAGTAAATGGCAGTAGCTCTTATGAGTATAATCATTTAATTGTGCGATGCATATATGTAAAATCGCATATAATTCCCTGCTGCTCCAGCAGGCCGTACCATTTTCTTTATTGCCATCTGGCTCTTCTGTTTGGTCCGGTATATGTTTTATGTGAACCTTGACCTCTAATAGGGCCAACCTTGGGATCTATCCATTGACCGTTTGAGCGTTGAAAACATTCAATTTTACCAGAGCCTATCAGGTTATCGAGTTCACAATTAGATACAAAACCAGTTCCATCATTTACGAATTTAACCAACAGAGGCACAGTTAGCTCCTGGCAACCGAGTTTCATTAAGACGGACGGTTTTGTATACAAAAAAAGTTGAAAAATCAATTAAATTGCAATAGGTAATATTTACAATATGTTGCGTAATATGCTGAATTGCAAGTATAAGTCTACATATTCATCGCATGTAAATTGACACACCCGGTTCTGTACTCTCGGCAACTTTATGCTTACAACCACCTCTACTGCTTCCAGGGTTCCCCTCAAAAAAATGAACTTTCCGCACATATTATGGTTCAATTACTCGTCATTTTATGGTTCAAGTCACAGGAAAATAGTCCCTGCGGGGCGGGCGATTTCTGGTATATTTTGAAGACAAAATTTTTCAGCAGGAGAATAGGCTGATGAGCATGAAGGTGTCGCCACTTATTTCAAACGTCCACTTTCCCCCCATTTCCGAGGTCAAACGCTGGCTGATCGAGAGACCGGACGACGGACGGGAGATGATCGACCTCTGTCAGGCGGTGCCGGATTATGCCCCGGCGCCGGACTTGACGGAGCATCTTGCCCGGATAGTGAACGATCCGCAGATGTCCAAATATTCACCCGACGAGGGGCTGCCGGAGGTGCGGGAGGCGGTCTGTGATTATTACGGCAGGAAATACGGTGCGGAGCTTTTGCCGGACAATGTATGCCTTACCATCGGGGCCAGTCAGGCCTTCTGGCTGGCGATTGTTACGCTCTGCCATGCCGGCGACGAGGTTGTGGTTCAGGCTCCGTATTATTTTGATCACCCGATGGCTCTCGACATTCTGGGTATTCGCGGCGTCTATGCACCGTTTGTCGAGGCTGATGGCGGGCTGCCCAACCCGGCCACCATCGAACGTTTGATCAGTGCCAGGACCCGTGCGATCCTGGTGGTTTCTCCCAGTAATCCGACCGGCGCCATTGCTCCGCCCGATACATTACACGAGCTGTTTGAGGTGGCTCGTCGGCACAACATCGCCCTGATTCTGGATGAAACCTATAATGAATTTATCCCCGGCGGCCTGCGTCCGCACGAGCTGTTCGGCATTCCGGATTGGGGCGACCATTTTGTCCAGATCGCCTCGTTCGGCAAAACGTATGCCTTGACCGGCTACCGTGCCGGACTGCTGACCGCATCGGAGCAGTTCATCCATCATGCCCTCAAGGCACAGGACACCATGGCGGTCTGTCAGCCGCGCATAACCCAGCACGCCGTCAGGTATGGAGTGGAGCATCTTGATGGCTGGGTATCGGCCAACCGGGATATGATGACCCGCCGTCATGACCTGTTCCGTGCTGAGTTCACCAGACCCGGCAATCCGTTTCATCTGGCTGCCAGTGGTGCATTTTTCGCCTGGATACGGCATCCGTTCGAAAATTGTACCGGTCGCCAGATAGCCAGACGGCTGGTGGATGAAGCTGCCCTCCTCTGCCTGCCGGGCGAGGTGTTCGGTCCCGGTCTGGAGGGGTACTTGCGGCTGGCATTCGGGAATATTCGTGAAGAGGCTATTCCTGAAGCGGTCCGGCGGTTTCGGGAGATGATGGTCTGAATCTGTATACCGGTGGAAACTCATTCGAATTTGCCATCCATGGCAAAACCGTGTACCGTCCCCGGTCACATAAAATATGCCGACTATATTACATGATCTGCATTGCCCGCATCCCGGTGCTGCTGAGAAGGACATTGAAATGGTTCACAAGAAGAAACGCATATCGATCAACTCACCAAGCCTGTCGGAACTGCCTCCGCTGTCGCTGGAAGTTCCCGACCTTATCAACGATTACCGGCACTATTTCACCTATACCCTCGGCCAGAACAAATACAGCCATTCGGTGAAGTATTTCTACAAGGCGCTGGCGCTGACGGTTCGTGACCGCCTCATGGAACGGTGGAAGAAGACCCGCTACGGCTATATCGAATCACATTGCAAACAGGGGTATTACCTGTCGCTGGAGTTCTTGATGGGGCGTGCCCTCGGTAATGCCATGCTGAATATCGGTGTGACCGATACGGTTGAAGAGGCGATGCATGAGCTTGGCATCAAGCTGGAAGATCTGGTTGAGGCCGAGGTTGATGCCGGGCTCGGCAACGGTGGCCTCGGTCGTCTGGCGGCCTGTTTTCTGGACAGTTGCGCCACCTTGCAGCTGCCGGTTATGGGGTATGGCATCCGCTACGAATACGGCATGTTCCGCCAGTGCATCGTTGACGGTCGCCAGGTGGAGGAGCCGGACCACTGGCTGCGCGACGGCAATCCCTGGGAGCAGGAACGTCCGGAATTTACCCAGCGTGTCCGCTTCGAAGGGTATAGTGAACACTACCGTACCGAGGGCGGTGAACAACGTGTCCGCTGGGTCGGCAGCCGGGATGTCCTGGCGGTTCCCTACGATATTCCGATCCCCGGCTACCGCAACGGCACGGTGAACACCCTGCGGCTCTGGAAAGCCGCCGCTACGGATGCCTTTGATCTGGGCGAGTTCAATGCGGGGGGGTATGCTGAATCAGTCGCCACCAAAAACGAGGCTGAAAACATCTCCATGGTGCTCTACCCGAACGATGCCAGTGAGAACGGCAAGGTACTTCGCCTGCGCCAGCAGTATTTCCTGGCATCGGCAAGTCTTCAGGACGTCGTAGAGCGCTGGGTAATGGTCAACAAGGGCAATTTCAGCGATTTTGCCGTCAACAACTGTTTTCAGCTGAACGATACCCATCCGAGCTGCGCAGTGCCCGAACTGATGCGTATCCTGATGGATGACCAGGGCATGGAATGGGATCAGGCCTGGGGAATTACCTGCCGGACCATGGCATATACCAACCATACCCTGCTCCCGGAAGCGCTTGAAAAATGGCCACTGCCGCTGTTCGGCCAGCTCCTTCCCCGGATCCTGGAGATAATCCTGGAGATAAATGCCCGCTTTATCGCCGAGGTGTCCAGTCACTGGCCCGGAGATACCGACCGGATGCGGCGTATGTCCATTATTGAAGAGGGGGCTGTCCCGCAGGTGCGGATGGCCTATCTTGCCATAGTCGGCAGCTTTTCCGTCAACGGTGTCGCTGCACTCCATTCGCAACTGCTGGCGCAGGGGCTGTTCCGTGATTTCCATGAGCTTTGGCCCCACAAATTCAACAACAAGACCAACGGCGTGACGCCGCGCCGCTGGATCGCCCGATGCAATCCGGACCTGAGCCGGCTGGTGAGCGAGAAAATCGGCGACGGGTGGATTGCCGACCTGCAGCAGATCAACAGGATTGCGGGGCTTGCCGATGACCCTGAATTCCGGCAGCGCTGGCACGAGGTCAAGCAGTCCAATAAGATGCGCCTTGCCGCTCTCGTTCAAGCCGCATGCAACGTCGCCTTCAATCCCGAGGCTCTCTTTGATGTTCAGGTCAAGCGAATCCATGAGTATAAACGGCAGCTCCTCAACATACTTCATGTCATCCATCTCTATGACCGGATCAAGCGCGGTGATACGGCAGGCTGGACCGACCGTTGCGTACTGATCGGCGGGAAGGCCGCACCCGGCTATGCCATGGCAAAACTGATCATCAAGCTGATCAGTAACGTGGCCCAGGTGGTGAATGCCGATCCGGCGGTCGGCGACAAGCTCAAGGTGGCGTTTCTCCCCAACTACAGCGTGACCGCCATGGAGGTTATCTGCCCTGGTACCGATCTTTCGGAACAGTTGTCAACCGCGGGCAAGGAAGCTTCCGGTACCGGCAACATGAAATTCATGATGAACGGTGCGGTTACCATCGGTACCCTGGACGGCGCGAATATTGAGATCCGTGAGGAGGTCGGCGAAGATAATTTCTTCATGTTCGGTCTGACGAGCGAACAGGTTGACGAGCAGCGCTGGCAGTATGATCCGAACGCGATAATCAGCCATGATGACGATCTGCAAAAAGTTATGAACCTACTCCGGTGCGGACACTTCAATCTGTTTGAAGGCGGTCTCTTTGACCCGATCATCAATGCCATCTGTTCCCCGTACGATCCCTGGGTGGTCGCCGCGGATTTCCGCAGCTTTGTCGATGCCCAGCAGCGGGTGGCGGCGGCTTATCAGGATCGCGAACGCTGGACCCGCATGAGCATTCTCAATACCGCATGCAGCGGCAAATTCTCCACCGATCGCACCATCAGTAATTATAATGAGGAAATCTGGCACCTGAAGCCAATGCCGATCAGGACCGGGGAGTAGTTGGGGCAAGTGATCATGGACGTTATCACAACCCATACCAATGCCGACTTCGACTGCCTCGGCGCCATGACGGCGGCGTTGAAACTCTATCCCGGCGCGCTGTTGTCGTTTCCCGGCTCACAGGAGAAGGGGGTGCGCGATTTCGTGGAGCGGCATCCGGAGTACCTGCCGCATTTCACCCGCGCCAAGGATATCAACCTCGATGCAATCACCCGCCTGATTGTCGTCGATTGCCAGCAGGCTGCCCGCATTGGCCGCTTTGCAGAAATTCTGGGACGCCCCGGCCTGGAGATCCACATCTATGACCACCACCCGGTGACGGATGACAGCATCAGGCCGACCGGCGGCACGATTGCCCTTGGCGGTTCCGCTTCAACGCTCCTCGCGGCTCGGCTGTCGGCACAGGGAGTGTCGTTGACTCCTGAAGAAGCAACCCTGATCATGCTTGGCATCCATGAAGATACCGGCCGTCTGCTGTTTGCTTCGGCAACGCCCGAGGATTACCGCGTTGCCGGATGGCTGCTGGATCAGGGGGCGCGGCTTAACATCGTGAGCGATGCGCTGACGCCGGAGTTGACCAGGGCTCAGATGGGGCTTTTGAAACAGTTGCTGACGACGCTTAAAACCAGCATCGTCAATGGTGTCACGCTCTCGATTGCCCATGCCTCCTGCGACCGATATATCGGTGATATTGCTTCGCTGGCCCACCTGATGCGGGATATGGAAAACATGGACGCCCTGTTCATCGCAGTTGCCATGGAGGATCATGTTTATCTGGTGGCTCGCAGCCATGTTCCCGAAATTGATGCCGGTGATATTTTGAAGGGCTTTCAGGGAGGGGGACATGCCACTGCCGCTTCGGCAGTTGTTCATAATCAGTCTTTGAAACAGGTTCTGGAACGGCTTGATGTACTGTTGCGGCGATCGGTCAAGGGTGAAGCAGTCGCGGGGAGCATCATGTCGTCGCCGGTCAAGACTATGCCGGATACGGTCAGCATCACCGGAGCGCGCGAGTTTTTGACGCGCTACAACTGCAATGCCATGCCTGTTATGGCCGGGGAAGCCATGGTCGGTGTTATTTCCCGTAAAACCGTCGAAAAAGCGCTGCATCACGGGCTTGGTGATTCACCGGTGACGGACTTCATGCATACGGAATATCTCCCGGCAACCCCGGATACTCCCTTGGCGGAAATCCAGTCGTACATGGTGACCGGCAATCGCCGCTTCGTGCCGGTTTTTGCGGGCACGAGCCTGATCGGGGCGGTGACGCGCACCGATCTGCTGCGCCATATCCATGGCGGGCGGCGGGGTCAGAGCGGTACCTTGTATGATCTTGACTCCCTTGAGGTGCCGGTTCGAACCCGTTCGGTTGCGGGCCTGCTCGGCAAAAGACTTTCGGCGGAAATCCGTGAGACGCTGCATCGGCTTGGCTTGGTTGGTGACAGTCTGGGGATGTCCGTCTATGTGGTCGGCGGTTTTGTGCGCGACATGCTGCTGGGAATCGATAATCAAGATATCGATGTCACCGTTGAAGGTGACGGTGTTTTTTATGCGGAGCGGTTTGCTGTTCTTCATGGCGGCAGGGTGCGCAGTCACCGGAAATTCGGCACGGCAGTGCTGGTGCTCCCTGATGGCCGCAAGATCGACGTGGCCAGTACACGGCTGGAATATTACGAATCACCCGGCGCCCTGCCGACAGTTGAAAGGGCCTCGCTCCGGCATGATCTGTACCGGCGTGATTTTACGATCAACACGCTGGCGCTCTGCATCAACAATGACCGCTTCGGTCATCTGACCGATCATTTCGGCGGTCAGCAGGATATCCAGGAACGGGTTGTCAGGGTGCTGCACAATCTGTCGTTCGTTGAAGATCCGACGCGCGTGTTCCGGGCAATCCGTTTTGAACAGCGCCTCGGCTTTCACATCGCTCCACACACGGAAAACCTGATCCGGAGTTCCGTGCGGATGCATCTGCTCGATAAGCTGGGAGGCGAGCGCCTGTTCAGCGAGCTTGTGCAGATCATGCGTGAAAAGGAGCCGTGTGCGGCGGTCGGTCGCATGTCTGTTTTGGGACTCCTGCCGTTCATTCATCCGTCTCTCAAACTGATTCCGTCCACGGAGCGGGTGTTGCAGGAAACCGGTCAGGTGATGGCCTGGTTCCGGCTCCTCTACCTGGAGGATCGCTGCGAGACGTGGCAGGTTTACTTTATGGCTTTGTGCGACGGCCTGACAGCCACCGAGTTTCGCGATGCCTGTTCCCGGCTGGCCATCGCCGGCCGTCTCGCCGAACGGCTCTGCAGCCAGCGCCACATGGTTTCCACCACTCTGAGTGCGATCAAGCGGCGGCTGAAGCAGGCGCATGACGTGAGCAACGGTCAACTGTATCTCTGGTTCAGCGACCTCACTCTGGAAATGCTGCTCTATCTGGCAGCACGGGCCAGCAGTGAAGAGATCAGGCGCTCCGTGTCGCTCTATCTGACCCGGCTGCGGTCGGTCGTGCCGTTGCTGAGCGGAGATGACCTCCATGCTCTCGGGATGGAAGCTGGCCCGCAGTTCCGGCGTGTTAAAGATCGCCTGCTTGAGGCGCGTCTTAATGGAGAGGTGACAAGCCGGGATGAAGAAGAGGTGCTGGCGGTATCATTAATCAGGGCTGGTTTAAAAACATATAACATTAACAAAATCGTATAGTTAAAAAAAATCGGCTTGACGGAACGCGCAGTTGCGTGCTAGTAAGGCTCGGAATAAAATTCAATAATGATATGGAGATGATACATCATGAAACAGTTACGGAAATTTGTTGCAGTCATGACTCTTGTTTCACTTTTAACAACAGCTTCCTCTGCTTTTGCCGCTGATGATACCATCAGGGAAGTATTTACCGACGCCTTTTACGGCGCTGCCATCGGCGGTCTTGTCGGCGGAGCTTTCATGGTTTTTCAGACCAAGCCGTTTGATCATCTCAACTATATCGCATACGGCGCAGCATCGGGCGTCCTGATCGGCACCGCCTACGGCCTGGCCAAATCGGCTCGTGCGTTTGCCGAAGTAGAGAACGGTAAAGTCAAAATGGCCTTTCCGACGATCGTTCCCGAATTGGGCGTATCGCCGACCGGTCAGACAACGGTTGCTTGGAAAGCCGACCTGATTCACGGCACATTCAACTGATTTTACATTCAAGCAGGTTTCCGTTATAAGAACCCGCCGGAGCAATCCTGCGGGTTTTATATTGGTCACACATCATCTAATCTTGAGGAGGTACGTATGTCAGAGTTTACGAACGTTACGGTTGTCAAAAAGGCCAATATCTATTTTGACGGCAAGGTCGTCAGCCACACGGTATTGTTTGCCGACGGCAGCAAAAAAACGCTGGGAGTCATGCAGGCGGGTGAGTACGAATTTTCCACCGGCGCTGCCGAGATCATGGAAATTCTGTCGGGAAATCTGGAATGGCAGATGAAGGGCGAGGGCGAGTGGAAGAAGATTGTGGGCGGTGAGGCGTTTGATGTGCCGGCCAATTCGGTCTTTCTGATGAAGGTGCCGGTAGTCACGGATTACTGCTGCTCGTTTGCCTGATTTGCTTCCCCTCCATCCCATAACCGGCCGCTTTGCCCCGTCCCCTACAGGCGCGCTGCATACCGGTTCGCTGGTGGCGGCGGTGGGGAGCTATCTGATGGCGAAACATGCCGGGGGGCGGTGGCTGCTGCGCCTCGATGACCTTGATGCCCCGCGTCAGGTGCCCGGCATGGCCGATGACATCATGCGGACGCTGGAGTCGTTCGGACTGCTGTGGGATGGCGAGGTTGCCTGCCAGAGCAGAAACATGGCAGCATATGAACATGCTTTTGACGAACTGCGGCAGGCGGGTATGATCTATCCCTGCGGCTGTTCGCGTAAGGAAATTGCTGGCAGCGCTTCTGCCCCTCATCCTGAAGACGACTGTATTCCCTATTCCGGCACCTGCCGGTGCGGGATGAAACCGGGCGCAACGGTGCGTTCCTGGCGGGTCAGGGTTCCCGACGAGGCGATCTGTTTCAGCGATTTGCGCAAGGGGCTGCAGTGTCAGGTGCTCTCGCGTGTTCCGGGGGATTTTGCCGTGCGGCGTGGCGACGGCGAGTTCGCCTATCAGCTGGCGGTTGTGGTAGATGATTCCCTGGCGGGGGTCAACCAGGTGGTGCGGGGTGATGACCTGCTCGGCTCAACGCCGCGGCAGATTTATCTTCAGCATCTGCTCGGGTTGCCGCAGCCTGAGTACTGCCACCTGCCGCTGGTAACCGGCCCCGGCGGCACAAAGCTGAGCAAGCGCGATTATCTTGTTTCGCAGCAGGCCGGCACCTTACGCGACCGTGCCGAAACCTTGCTTGTCGAAGTGCTCCGTTTTCTCGGCCAGAATCCGCCGCCGGAACTTGCCGGCTATTCCTGCCGTTCTATCCTTCAGTGGGGCACCGCCCATTTTACACCGCAGACAATTCCTGCACAGGGGGGAATGCTCGTGGTCTAAGGTTTGGCCGGTTGCACCGCAACCGCTCCCGGCTGGCGGAGCATGTGCCTGTCGTCGCCAATCTTGTTTTGATACGGGTTCGTCTCACGGCCAAAGGCCGGGTCGGATGCGCGGAAGGTTCGTATTTCCTTTGCTGAAATAAGAGGGTAGCGGTAATCTTCGCCTTCAAACTTCTGTACCTTCTGCCCTTTTATCTCTCCAATGATGGTCACCAGCATGCCGGGACGGTATAAGAGGGGATCGAGCAACTCCCCGCTAACCGTAAGAAAACGTCCTGCTGACGGTGAACGATCATCGGGGACTCCGTTGTCCAGCAGTTCAAGCTGTGCAACTTCAAGCTGCATCACGTCGCCATCGCTCCGGTTAGCGGCGATGACTCCGCCAACCAGAACATTCTTTCCCGCCAGTGCCTCAGGGTTCTTGTTGATCTTCGAGTAGGGAATCGAACGGTCGGCCAGAGCAAGCTTCCCCTCGCTCATGACATGGGCACACCCCCCCAGCATTCCGATCACAGCAAACATACACAACGTCAGACTCTTCATAAAGCCTCCTTTTTGTGCCGGATGTGTAATCCGGTGCTGTCAATCCGACCGGCACTTCCGTGCCATCAGTATAGGTGGGTCGCCGATTAATGGCAATACAATCGTTCCAGTTACACCTTGATTATACGATAGTTGCGTGGTATTTGTATCAACCGTACCTGTAAGAATCCAGTGTGGATTTCCACATACATTATGTAGCCGAGGGGGGACGAGATGGAAAAACAAAAGGTTCATTATCGTGAATTAGGTTTGTCCAACACCAAAGAAATGTTTAGCAAGGCAATGGCCGGAAAATATGCCATTCCTGCCTACAATTTCAACAATCTCGAACAGCTTCAGGCAATTGTCACGGCGTGTGTTGAAACAAACTCACCGGTCATTATTCAGGTTTCCAAAGGGGCTCGCAGTTACGCCAACGAAACCATGCTGCGCTGCATGGCGATGGGTGCGGTGCAGATGGCGCGTGAAGCGGGTTCCACTATTCCAATCTGTCTGCACCTTGATCATGGCGACTCGTTCGAATTGTGCAAATCCTGTGTCGATAGCGGCTTTTCGTCAGTTATGATTGATGGTTCGCACCTCCCGTTCGAAGAAAATGTAGCGTTGGCAAAAAAAGTTGTCGAGTACGCCCATCAGTTTGATGTGACAGTCGAAGCTGAGTTGGGTGTCCTGGCCGGCATTGAGGATGAGGTGTCCGCGGAGCATTCTACCTACACAAAGCCGGAAGAGGTTGAGGAATTTGTGAAAAAAACCGGTGTCGATTCGTTGGCGATATCTATCGGAACCAGTCATGGCGCCTATAAATTCCCCGCCGGAAAGCCGGTTCCGCCACTTCGTTTCGATATATTAGAAGAGTGTGAAAAACGTATTCCCGGTTTTCCGATTGTTCTCCATGGCGCATCATCGGTTGTTCAGGAGTATGTCGAATTGATTAACCAGTATGGCGGCAAACTGGAAGGTGCGCTTGGTGTTCCTGAGGAGCAGCTTCGTCAGGCTGCTGCCAGCGCTGTCTGCAAGATTAATATCGATTCTGACGGACGATTGGCGGTAACCGCCAAAATACGCGAATATTTTGCCAAAGATCCCAAGGAATTCGACCCGCGCAAATATCTGGGCGAAGCACGTAAAGAGCTGGTTAAACTGGTAAAACACAAGAACGAAACGGTTTTGGGGTCTGCCGGGAAAGCCTGAGAAACAAGTATAGAATAACGTGTAACGGTCGGAGGTGACGAATGAGTACCCGCAAGTTTTCCCGTGTCAGGTTTAAAGTGGCAGCAACAGTCAAGGTAGCAGGCAGGCAGTTTCAGGGTGCTGTTGAAAACCTCAGCATGACCGGCATGTTTCTGGTGACGAATGAAAAGCTTGCCGAGGGTGATGTTGTTGACATCGTCATTGTTCTCACCGGAACTGAACCGGAAATCGGAGTTAATTTTACCGGCATTGTTTCTCGCATAACGGAACATGGCGTCGGATTTACCTTTGATAAAGTGGATCTTGAGTCATACATGCATCTGAAAAATATTATTTCATACAATATTGATGATGCAGAAAAAGTGATGGAAGAGATTGGCCATTCAATTGATGAAAAACTGGCTTCAGAGCAATAGATCAGGACAGGCTTGAGAGGGACTATGAAAAAACATTCAATTCTGTTTTCTGTCGGCGGATTTATTCTTGGTGTCTGCGCGCCCATTGGCTGGATAGCGTGCCGGCTGCTTTTCTTTTTTGATGCCAAGCAGGGCCTCATCGAACAGATTGTGTATGATGTTCTGAAAGACGGCGAGCATTTTTCGATGTATACCTACATGGGTGGCGGCACTGCCCTGGTTCTGGGCGTTCTCGGATATATGATCGGAAAAAATGGCGATGATCTGCACGAGCGTGCGGTTGAGCTTGACAAGCTTCACCAGGAAGTTGGCGAGCAGAAAGAAATATTTGAAAATCGTTATAAAGTTCTGGACAGAAATATAAAAAACTTTCATCAAATCAGCAGCAAAATTCAGAAATCGCTCAGCCTGGACGAAGTGCTGCTGTTATGCGCCGAAGGGTTGCACGATGTCCTGGGGTACGAGCGGGTCAATATTCTGATGGCTGATGAAAACAAACAACTCCGTTTTTTTACCGCAATCGGAACGGAAGGGTTTGATCCGGCTGACGTTGTCATGCCGATTGACGCAAGTATCGGTGTCATCGGGAAGTGCTTTCTGGAGCACAAGGTCTATCTCATAGATGATATGTCACGTTACCCCGAAGACTACCATCTGCAGCCCCCCCATAATAACCTCGCACCATTGCGCTCAAAAAGCTTCATACTTTGTCCTATTGTCGTTAAGAACGCTTCAATCGGAGTTTTCGGGATTGATAATAAAAACAGTCACCGCGCTCTTAATGACTCTGATGTCGATACCATCATGCTTTTTGCGGACCAGGTGGCATCTGCCGTTACCCGCATCAATCTGCTGAACTCAATTGATACGCTGACTTCGGAGATGGAAAGTTCCTTCAAATTTCTGCTGGCCAGCCGTGATCAGAATTCGAGAAATGTCGGCAATCTCAGGGATGGTGTTGATTCGGTTGCTGACGGGACTTCAATCATTGCCTCTGCATCCGAAGGTGTGATGGCCTCAATTGATGAAACCAGTTCTGCTGTCAACGAGATCTCTGTAGCCATTGAGCAGGTGACCAGAAACCTGGATCACCTGGCCGGGGTTGTGCACCAGTCAGCCTCTGCCATGGAGGAAATCCACAGCACCATCGGCAATGTCGAGCAGAATGCGGCGATCTCTCACGAAGTCTCCCAGCAGGTAAAAGATCGGGCTGAAGAGAGCCGTGCCGTTGTTACGGAAACCATCAATTCGCTCGATGAAATCAAGCACTCCGTCGGGCTCTCCTTTGACGCCATCCAGCGCCTTGCCGAGAACAGCACCCGCATTGAAAGCATTGTCAGCGTTATCAATGACATTACCAAACGTACCAACCTGCTGGCTTTGAACGCCTCAATCATTGCCGCCCAAGCCGGTGAGTACGGGAAGAGCTTTGGCGTTGTTGCTGATGAAATCCGCAATCTGTCGCTACAGACCGGCCATTCGACCGGCGAGATAACCACGATTATTGAAGAGATCATGAGCGAGTCGAAAACCGCTGCTAACAATATCAGGACCAGCAGGGATCTGGTACAGCGCGGAGTTGAGCTGGGCCATACCACGGGAGAGTCGCTCAAAGCGATCTTTGACAGTTCAACCTGCTCGCTTGATATGACCAAGCAGATCAAGCAGGCGACTCAGGAACAGGTGACCAGTGTGCAGTTGGTGGCACGCTCCATGGAAGAGATCAGCTCCATGACGTCCCAGATCTTTGCCGCATCGACCGACCAGGCCAAAGCCACCAAAAGCATCGCCCGCTCCATTGATACGATCAAGGATATGACCCACGAAATGGTAAATTCAACGACACGCCAGGTTGACGACGGCAAGTTGATTCGTCGTAACGTGGAGCTGGTGAGCGTCATGGTTACCGAAATGTTTGACAATATGGAAACGCGCAGGGCGCAGAGCGCGGATGTGATTAAAGAGCTTGAGCAGATGAAAAACATGACCGTTCCAAATTAAGTCCGTTGGACGGAACCGCTAAATATATCCGGATGTAACCATTTGGCCCTGATGTTTTATCGGGCCGTCATGACGGCTACCCCATCAGGGAGCTGATCAACACCGACGCCAGGAAGCACCTGCATACCGCACGGATTCGGAAGCGAACCGGGACGGAAGGGGGAAACCCGCAGATGGAGAATTTCGCTGTCTGACCGTTCACGACGTGCCCCCCCGGTGCGTTTTTTTGCGAGGAGATCAATGAAAAAGAAAATGACGATACCCGAAATCCTGAAGATGAAACAGAACGGCCAGCGCATCACGGTTCTGACTTCATACGATTTTCCTTTTACGCGCCTTATTGATGGCGGAGGCATTGATATTATTCTGGTTGGTGATTCCGCCGGAGTTGTCGTTGCCGGGCATGATACGACCCTGCCGGTTACCATGGAAGAGATGCTGTATCATACTCGGGCGGTGAAACGTGCCGATCCCAAGGCCCTTGTCGTGGCCGATATGCCGTTCATGTCCTATCAGACCGGCATCGAGGATGCCTGCCGCAACTGCGGCAGGATGATCAAGGAGGGGGGCGCCGAAGCGGTCAAGCTGGAGGGGGGCAGCAACATGGCTCATGTCATTCGGGCCGTTTCATCGATCGATATTCCGGTCATGGCCCACATCGGTTTGACTCCGCAGTCGGTTCACCGTATGGGCGGGTACAAGGTCCAGGGGAGAAACGATCAGGCCGAGCGGATCATGGATGATGCTTTTGCCGTTCAACACGCGGGAGCCTTTGCCGTTGTGCTGGAAGGGATACCGGCTTCGCTGGCGGCTGAAATCAGTGCAGAGCTGACCATCCCGACAATCGGTATCGGAGCCGGTCCTTCCTGTGACGGCCAGGTGCTGGTAATTCACGATATTCTCGGTTTGTGCGAAAAATATTCGCCCAAGTTCGTCAAGCGCTATGCCGATCTGGCACCGCTCATATCCGATGCCGTTTCCCGCTATGTTGCCGAGGTGCGCAGCGGAGAATTCCCTACCGAAGAGCATTCATTCAATTGACCCTTCGACTCCGCTCAGGGAGCTTATTGCTGGCTGAACGGAGTCGAAGCCACAGGAACTTATATGCAGATAATCAACAGTATTCTTCACATGCAGGCGCTTGCCATCGCCCCGGAACGGGCGGGGCGGCGGATTGCGCTTGTTCCCACCATGGGTTTTTTGCATGAAGGGCATGCATCCCTGCTCCGTGAGGGGCGCAAGCAGGGCGATGTGCTGGTGCTCTCGATTTTTGTCAATCCGATCCAGTTCGGGGCAAACGAGGACCTGGACCGCTATCCTCGCAATATGGAACGGGACTGCCAAATTGCCGCAGAATGCGGTGTTGATGTTGTCTTTACCCCTTCGGCTGCAGATATGTATCCGCAGGGGTTCCAGACCGGCGTTACCGTGCGGGATATCGCGCTGCCGCTCTGTGGGGCCAGCCGGCCCGGGCACTTTGACGGTGTGGCAACGGTCGTTACCAAGCTGTTTAATATCGTGCGGCCGGATGTGGCGCTTTTCGGCAACAAGGATTATCAGCAGTTGGCTGTTATCCGCCGCATGACCGCCGATCTGAACCTGCCGATTGAGATTGTCGGGATGCCGATTGTGCGTGAGGCTGACGGCCTGGCGATGAGTTCGCGAAATGCGTACCTGTCTCCGGTGGAGCGGCAGAGCGCGCTTTGTCTGTCGAAGGCTATCAAGCGTGCCCGGGAACTGTTTGCCGCAGGTGAGCGCTCTGTCGCCGTATTGACAAGGGAAGCACGGGCGCTTATCGAACAGGAACCGGCGGCGGCTATTGACTACGTTGAATTTCGCGATGGTGTGATACTGCAGGAGCAGGAAACAGCCGATGCCGGTACCTTGCTGGCTTTGGCGGTGAAGATAGGCCAAACCAGACTTATCGACAATTCCGTGCTTGGAGAGGAAATGTAGCTAGTACGGTTCTGTTCATGTATCTAAAGCACAAAGAGACGCCCCACCGGAGCGTCTCTTTGTGCTTTAATTCCTGCGTAATGATTCGGTCAGGCGTTGCCCGCCTTTGATCTTTCGGCTTTTTTCAACAGCGCTGATGCCAGCGGATGACTGTTGTTTTCGGCGTACAGATTGGCGGTATTTCCTGCCGGCGTTTTAAGTGCCGGGTTTGCGCCGCCATCAAGCAGTGCCTGCACGGTCTGGTTGCACCCGTAAATGGCAGCCAGCATCAGCGGTGTATGCCCCTCAAGGTCGCGGACATTGACATCGGCCCCTTTTTCTATCAGCATCTTTGCAATTTCGGTGTGCCCGTTGGCTGCAGCGTAGTGGAGCGCGGTCTTGCCCTTGTCGCTGCTGGCGGTAATGTCAGCGCCACGGTGCAGCAGGTCCTGGACAAAATCCTTGAGCCCCTCTTTGGAAGCACTGATCAGCGGGGTGTGGCCATGACGATCTTTTGAATTCACGCTTTCCATGCTTGACTCCTTCCGTGGTTACATGATCGGGCAGCTCTGCCCGTAAAGTATCGCCGAAATGCAAACCGCATGAAAATAACAGCGTTTTCTATATACCATACATTCGGGGTCAACACCATGCGCTTTTATTATTTTGGCCAAAAATGTTTGGCAGGAATTAAGCGCTTGAATCTACACGGTTTTTAACACTATAATAGCCGTTCCAAGGAGAGCTATTTCATGCAAGTATTTCAGGCTGATTTCATAAAGAGTGCCGCTAAACCGAAGGATTATCCGCCCCCCGGGTTGCCGGAGGTGGCCTTTGTCGGGCGTTCCAACGTCGGTAAATCTTCGCTGATCAACGTACTGGCCGGCCGCAAGGGGTTGGTGCGTACCAGCTCAACCCCCGGCCGGACACAGCTGATCAACTTCTTCGATATCAACGCTATCCTGACGCTGGTGGATCTTCCCGGGTACGGTTACGCCAAGGCTCCTCCCGCGTTGCGCAAGCAGTGGGGGCCGATGATCGAATCATACCTGTCCATCCGCGAGTCGCTGAAAGCGGTCGTCCTGATCCTCGACATCCGGCGGGTTCCCTCCGATGGCGATCTGCAGATGCTGCGCTGGCTGGAGATGTACAATATCCCGCCGATTATCGTGCTGACCAAGTGCGACAAGCTGTCGAAGAACGAGCAGGCCAAGCAGAAATCCATCATTGCCGCCGCCATCAAGCGAGACAAGGGAATGCTGCTCCCTTTTTCGGCGCTCTCCAGAGAAGGGCGTGACGGCATCTGGAACGAGATCGGTACGGTGCTGGAAATCAGTCTGAAGCCCGACCGTACACAAACAACAACCAAAACCCGTACCCTGAGCGAAGTCGAAGGGGACGCGCACCAGGATGACCAGCCATGAAAAAAACTGCTACCCTATCCGGAGCGGTCCCAATGCCGGACATGCAGAAACGCCCCGACACCCGCCGTATCCCGATTTCAAAAGTCGGCGTCAAGGATATTACCTACCCGATCGTGGTGATGGACAAGAACCGTACCCTCCAGCATACGGTGGCCAAAATCAACATGTACGTCGATCTGCCGCATCAGTTCAAGGGCACCCACATGAGCCGTTTTGTGGAGATCCTCAACAAATACCGTGAACAGATCGCCCTGGATAAACTGGAAACGATTCTTGACGAGATGAAGGCAAAGCTCGGCTCGGACAGTGCCCATCTTGAGGTCCAGTTCCCCTATTTTATCGACAAGGCCGCGCCGGTTTCCGGGGCCAAAAGCCTGATGGAGTACACCTGTGAATTCAGCGCTTCCATGACGGATGGCCTGGATTTTGTCCTTGGCATCAAGGTGCCGCTTACCTCACTCTGTCCATGCAGCCGTGAACTGTCCCGTTTTGGGGCTCACAACCAGCGCAGTATCATGACCGTACGGGTGCGTTACCGCGACTTCATCTGGATCGAGGATCTGGTTGAGCTTATCGAACAGTGCGGCTCCAGTCCGCTCTACTCCCTGCTCAAACGTGCCGATGAAAAGTTCGTCACCGAACAGGCGTACGAAAATCCCCGTTTCGTGGAAGATATGGTGCGTGAAGCCCATTCCCGCTTGGCGGCGCTTGATAATGTTACCTGGTTTTCCGTTGAAGCGGAGAATTTCGAATCGATTCACAACCATTCCGCTTACGCTGCCGTTGAGCTGGATCGGCGATGAGCAAAGGGCTCATCGTTTTTGCTCGTGAGCCGCTGCCGGGGCGGGTAAAAACACGCCTTGCAGCTGCCATCGGTGAGCAGGCCGCGGCTGAACGATATGAAAACATGCTGCGGGACGTGCTGAACACTGTCCGGCAGCTGGCCGGTGTCAAGACAGTCGTGTATTGGGCGTGTGAAGATGAAGCGCTTCCGCGCTTGGCTGAACAGTACCAGTGCTGTTCCCGCCGCCAGGGTACGGGCGATCTGGGAGAGCGGATGCTGGCCGCCTTTGAAGAGATGTTTGCCGACGGCTGCGAGTGCTGCTGTATTATCGGCAGCGATGCTCCCGATCTTCCGCCGGCATATATTCAGCAAGCATATGAGTTGCTGGTGACGGAGCAGGCCGATGCCGTCTTTGGACCGAGCAGGGATGGCGGCTATTATCTGCTCGGACTGCGCCGGGTGTGCGCCGGGCTGTTTGTTGACATCTCCTGGAGCAGTGCCGTTGTGCTTGAACAGAGCGTGGCGGCGGCCCACAGCGCGGGCTTGACGACTGCGCTGCTTCCGGAATGGCAGGACATCGATACTGTTGACGATCTGAATGAGTATCTGCAGAGAACCGTAAGGGTTTAAGGACATCCCCATGAAACCGATAATTATCATTGCTGCTGTGCCGCAGGAAGTTGAACTGCTGGAAAAGGCTTTAGGCTATTCCGGCCGGGTCAAGGCAGGCGGCTATGAGTACGTCGAGGGAACCATCGGCAATCTGCGGGTTGTCGTCTGTGCCGGCGGGATCGGCAAGATCAACGCGGCTGCAGCAACGGCTGTCATGATTGACCGCTACCAGCCGCAGCTGGTGATCAACATCGGTTGTGCCGGAGCATATGTCGGCAGCGGGCTTGCGGTTGGTAATCTGGTCGTGGCGAGCGAGGAGGTTCTGGCTGATGACGGCGTGCTGGTTGCCGATGGCTGGAAGGATTTGCGCTATATGAATCTGCCGTCGGTTGACCAGGGAGGTATGAACTGCTATAACCTGCTGCCGCTGTCCCGGCACGCCTCCGAAAAGGCGATGCAGCTGGCTGACTATTATGGCGTATTCCTGATGCGCGGCCGCTCTGCGACGGTTTCTACCTGCAGCGGTACCCGCCAGTACGGCGCCGAGCTGTCCCAGCGGTGGAGCGCATTGATTGAAAACATGGAGGGGGCGGCGGTAGCGCAGGTCTGTCTGCGTTGCGGTGTTGACTGTCTCGAAATCCGTGGAATCAGTAACCTGGTGGAAGAGCGGGATCTGAAAAAGTGGGATATTCCGAGGGCTGTTGAAAATGCCCAGCGATTTGTCCTGAAATACCTTGAGGAGATGGACCGTCCGGACAGCATGCCGCTTCCGAGAGCGGTGCCGGAGCTGTAATCAGCGTTCCCCGAAAATCGCCGTGCCGACCCGCACCAGCGTGGCGCCTTCCTGAATAGCCGCTTCAAAATCGCCCGACATCCCCATGGAAAGCTCACTCATTTCCACGCCCGTAATCTTCAGAGCGGCAATGGTCTGCCCTAGTTGACGCAGTTCGGCGAAATATGGTCGTGCGGCTTCGGGGTCATCGAAGAAGGGGGGCATCGTCATCAACCCCTTCACCCTGATGTTGGGGAGCAGTGCGCATTCACGCACCAGCTGGATCGCGCCTTCCTCGGTCGTTCCTGATTTGCTCGCTTCGCCGGAAATATTTACCTGAATCAGTATGTCGCAGGTCTTCCCCAGTTTTCCCCATTGCCGGTCAATTTCTTCTGCCAGCGAAAGACGGTCAACCGAGTGAATCATCGCCACCTGGCCGGCGAAATATTTCACCTTGTTGCTCTGCAGGTGGCCGATAACGTGCCATTGCACCGGTTCCTGCACTTCAGCCAGTTTCGGCACCAGTTCCTGGATATAATTTTCGCCAAACAGCACCTGTCCGGCGTGGAACGCGGCGATAATATCTGCCGCCGGACGGGTCTTTGATACGGCGACGAGGCGGACAGTGGCGGGATCGCGTCCGGCACCCTCTGCTGCAGCCTGGATGCGTCCGTTGATCCGGGCAAGGTTGATGGCGATGGTCATGGGATGCCTACTCTACGGCCTGCATGGTTTGCAGCACTTCATACAACTCGGTCATCGGCAGGCCGATCACGTTGGTGTACGAACCGTTGATGGAGCGGACAAAGTGCACCGCGCCACCCTGGATCGCATATGCTCCGGCCTTGTCCATGGGACAGCCGGTGGCGATGTAGGCGGCAATCTCCTGCTCTTCTAGCTTTTTGAAGGTCACTTCCGTACAGACGCTGCGGCTGATGTGAATACCGCTGATCTTGTCGAACACCGTGAAGCCGGTGATGACCTCATGATCCCTTCCTGACAGTCCGGAGAGCATCCTCATCGCGTCGGCGGCATCGACCGGTTTGCCGAGGATTGCGCCGTCCAGCACCACAATGGTATCGGCACCGATGAAAAAACGGCCGTCGTTAGCTGCGGCGACCGCATCGGCTTTTTCCCGCGACAGGCGCAGGACATGATCGGCTGCCGCTTCGCCGGGCAGGGCGTCTTCGCAGATATCAGCCGGGATGACGCTGAACTCGATGCCCGCCAGCGCCATCAGCTCGGTGCGGCGGGGCGAGGCGGATGCCAGAATGATGCTCCCGTGATTATTTTTCATCTTCAGCCGCTTTCCGTGCTTCTTCTTCAGCGAGCTTCCGCCGCTCGTGAAACTCCAGCCGTGCCTTGTGTTCTGCTTCCATATCCTGCCAGTGCTTCGTCCAGTCCTTCTTGCGCACCTGGTGCAGCAAAAACACACCCGGAATGATGACGCATCCCCAGAAAATATTCATGGCCAGGTCGTTGATAATACCGAAAACCAGAGATGCAATACCCATCACCATCAAAAACGCTTCCATTGACAGGATGCGTCCGATCAGTGACGCTTTTTGAAGATTTTTTTGTCCATCCTGCGTCATGTTATTTCTCCTTCCAGGGGAACATTTTCCCTGGATTCAATATATTGTTTGGATCTAGAGCTGCTTTAATGGCTTTCATGGCAGCGATCTGGTGGGGAGACAGTTCCAGTTCGATGTAGGGTGCCTTGGAAAGTCCTACCCCATGCTCGCCCGACATGGTGCCGTTCAGATCCAGTGCGGCCTGGAAGACGTCGCGGATCGCCTCATGCGCTTTTTCATCCATCCCGGGAACAGCCTTGTCAACCATGATGTTGACGTGGATATTGCCGTCACCGGCATGGCCGAAGTTGACAATCGGAATGTCGTACTTCGCTTGGATTTTTTCGATGGTGCGAATGATGTCAGGTACCTTGCTGCGCGGCACCACCACATCTTCATTGTATTTGGTGGGGTTGATATCCCGCAGTGACGGCGAAACCAGCCGGCGCACCCGCCACAGCTCTTCGGATTCAGCGGCGTCTTTGGCCGCGCGGAACTGTACCAGTCCCAGCGGTTTGATCAGATCATAAATCTGCGCCGCCTGTTTTTCGATCAGGTCACGGTCGCCGTCCACCTCAATGAGCAACACCGCCCGCCCTTCTGCAGGAATGCCCAGGTTGAAGCGCCGCTCGACGCATTGCAAGGTGGCGTAATCCATGAATTCCAGCGTAGTCGGGATAATCTTGTTGCCGATGATCGTTGAAACCGCTTTGGCGGCGCCGTCGATGGAATCGAAGATTGTCAGCATGGTCTTTTTGGCGTCGGGAAAGGGGAGTATTTTGAAAATGATCTTGGTGATGACACCCAGCGTTCCTTCGCTGCCGCAGAGCAGGCGGGTCATGTCATAGCCGACTACCGCCTTGTAGGTCTCGCCCCCCGTGCGGATGATCTCGCCGGTTGGCAGCACCACTTCCAGTCCCATGACGAAGTCGCGCGTCACACCGTACTTGACGCAGCGTGGCCCTCCGGCGTTTTCGGCAACGTTGCCTCCCAGCGTTGAAAACTTAAGCGAAGCTGGATCGGGTGGATAAAAGAAGCCGAGCTTTTCCACGGCGATCTGGAACTGCTCAGTCACGAGGCCCGGCTCGACTTCGGCAATGAGATTTTCCGTATCAATGCGCAGGATGCGGTTCATGCGGGTCGTTACCAGCACGACCCCCCCCCCTTTGGGGAGTGCTCCGCCGGTAAAACCGCTGCCGGCGCCACGGGGGAAGACCGGGAACCCTTCTCGATTGGCCAGTTTCAGCACCGCGGAAACTTCTGCGGCGTTGGCCGGATGAACCACCGCATCGGGCAGGAATTCCATCTGGGTGGCGTCATAGCCGTAGCAGATCATATCCTGCTTACCGGTGGCGATATTGTCGGGGCCGACGATCGATGTCAGTTCATTGATCAAATGTGCTGCAAGCATGGGAAACCCTTTCGGTAAAGATTGACGCTCCAAGATACATGATATGACGGTAACACTGCAAGGCAGTTTTGCCGGTGTTCAAAATCCCTGTTGCCAGAGGGAATTAAACCATCTATTCTTACCCGCACCAACAACAAATAATTTCAGGAGGGTTACCAGAATGAAGCGTTTCACCACGATTGTTGCCTCAGTAGTTATGGCCGCACTGCTTGCTGTTCCGGCGTTTGCAGCAAAGGATGCCAAAGGAAAAACCGTTACAACCGCATCGGGTCTTAAATATGTGGATGTTGTAGTTGGCAAGGGCGCATCGCCAAGCCCCGGCAAAAGCGTCAAGGTCCATTACACCGGTACACTGGAGAACGGCAAAAAATTCGACAGCTCGGTTGACCGCAACGAGCCGTTCTCGTTCGATATCGGCGTCGGCCAGGTTATCCAGGGGTGGGACGAAGGCGTTATGACCATGAAAGTCGGCGGCAAGCGCAAGCTGATCATTCCTGCCAAGCTCGGCTACGGATCACGGGGAGCCGGCGGCGTTATCCCGCCCAATGCCACGTTGCTGTTTGATGTGGAGCTGCTCGACGTCGCGAAATAGTTGGAACCGTATAGCTTGTTACCACGAAACGGCCCGCATCTCGCGGGCTGTTTTTGTCTTGTTAAAAGGCGCTTGGCAACAAATAATAATTCCAACTCGCATTTCGTTTTCGGGCCATCTTTCGCTGTGCCTCAATCACAAAATCCTCGACGTAGCTTTGCTACGCCTGCGGTTTTGTTCAATTGGCTCAACAAAATATGACCCAAATTCGAACGCGATTCAGAACAATTACCTGTTGCCAAGTGCCTAATGGAGTAACCGCATGACCAATCTGATTTCTGCCGAAGGGCTGAAAAAGCTGTGTGAAGAGTATGATTACCTCTGGAAAGTGGAGCGCCCCAAGGTTGTCCGGGGTGTTTCAGATGCTGCCGCGGAAGGGGATCGCTCGGAGAATGCCGAGTATATTTACGGCAAAAAGCGGCTACGCGAAATTGACCGCAAACTGAAGCATCTCGGTTCACGCCTGAAGGTGCTGAAGGTGGCGACGGTGCCGCCCAATCCCAAACAGGTTACTTTCGGCTGCTGGGTTACCTACGAAGAAGATGGCAGCATTGAACGATGCTATCAGGTCGTCGGCCCGGATGAGATCGACGTCAGCCTCGGCAAGATCAGCCTCGATTCGCCGGTCGGTCAGGCGCTGCTGCACAAGAAGGTTGATGACGAGGTCATTGTAAGAAAGCCAGGCGGTGAAGTGACGCTCTATATTACGGGGATTAGTTCGACACGGCCTGAGTTGTAGGATCGACGCATGTCACACGTAAGAACACTCATCACATCAATCCTTATTACCATGATACTGCTTGCTGTCTCTGCGTGCATGCCGATGGTTAACCTTCCCGGAAAACAGGTGACGGAAGCAAAAATCGACCATGACCGCTTTGTCACTGCTGACGGAGTGGCGCTGCCGCTACGCCGCTGGCTCCCCGGAAACGCTCCGGCCAAGGCTGTTATTATTGCCCTGCATGGCTTCAACGACTACAGCAACTTTTTTGCCTCTTCAGGGATTTTTCTGCGCAGGTACGGCATCGCCAGCTATGCCTACGACCAGCGCGGCTTCGGCGCTGCTCCCGGCCGCGGCCTCTGGTCGGGGACTGCGGCATACACCGGAGATCTTGCCAGTTTTGTAAAGGTGGTTCGCAAACTGCATCCCGGCGTGCCGCTGTATGTGCTGGGGGACAGTATGGGAGGGGCGGTTGCCATTGCCGCCATGACGGAGAAAACTCCGCCTGATGTGGACGGGGTTATTCTGGTTGCCCCGGCCGTGTGGGGGCGGGAAACCATGCCGTGGTACCAGCGCTGGCTGCTGGCCGTTGCCTCGCATACGCTCCCCTGGATGGAGCTGACCGGGAAAAGTCTGCACATCGTGCCGTCGGACAATACGCCCATGCTGCGGGCGCTTGGCCGCGATCCCCTGGTCATCAAGGGCACCCGTGTCGATACCATGCACGGCGTGACCGATCTGATGGACGAAGCACTGCTGCGGGCGGAACAGCTGCGGCTGCCGACTCTGATCCAGTACGGAAAAAACGACCAGATCATTCCGAAGGAACCGGTTTTAAGAATACTCAAGAAGATGTCCGGAAACACCCGGACGGCCATTTACGAGCACGGTTATCACATGTTGCTGCGGGATTTGCACGGCGAGCAGCCGTTGACGGATATCGCAACCTGGATTGCCGATCACACCGCTCCGTTGATGTATGGCAGGAGCAGCTGGCAGTAGTCTGTTTAGAATCGGAATGGGCGTTGACACTGCCGTGCTTCAGGTGTATTTTTTTTGTCCATCCAAAAGGGTACATAGGTTCACAAAATTATTACGACAAGGGAGGAACTCCATGTTTCAGAAAATGATCAAACCGGTAAGTTACTTTTTGCTGCTCTCTTTTCTTCTCCTCGATTTTTCCGTGCAGACGGCAAAGGCACAGATGATCGGCACCAATACCGTGATTGCGGCACAAAAGCAGGAAGCGAACCGTGAGCGGGTTACTGCCTTTCTTAGTCGTGACGATGTGCAGCGGGTCATGATGCAGCGTGGTGTCGATGCTGCCGAGGCGCAGAAACGGGTGTCCAGTCTTTCCAATTCGGAGCTGGCAAAAATTGCCAATGCCATGGATCAGTTGCCGTCAGGTGGCGATAGCGGGCTCGGAACGCTCATTGGCGCTGTGGTGTTTATCTTTGTGGTGCTGCTGATCACCGATATCGTTGGCCTCACCCATGTTTTCCCTTTTGTTAGCCACAGACGCTAAGCGCCAGGCACAATCGCGTTTCCTTCAGGTCGGCAGCCAAGCGCTTGCCGGCCTGTTGTTTTTAGCGCTGTCTTTTGTTTTATCCGGCTGCGGTCTCCTGTCGGCAGGCTCCCTGTTCAAGACGCCGGACGGGTCAGCCAGGGCCATGGTTGACAACGTGCCCTTTTTTGCCCAGGAAGAATTGCAGTGCGGGCCGGCAGCCCTGGCCATGACGCTTAGCTGGAGCGGAATAGCCGTAAAGCCTTCCGATCTTACCCCCGAAGTTTTCACCCCCGGCCTCAAAGGCAGTCTGCAAAGCGCCCTGATTGGCGCCACCCGCAGGCATGGCCGGGTCGCCTACACCACCACCGGCAGTGAAGCGCTGCTGGCCGAGGTCTCAGCCGGCAATCCGGTCATCGTGCTGGTTAACCTCGGCCTGTCCTGGTACCCGAAATGGCACTATGCCGTGGTCATCGGTTTTGATCAGGAGCGCGATGCGATTGTCCTCCACTCAGGACTTACTGCCAATGAATACCTCAGTTCCAGGGTGTTCATGAATATCTGGCAGCGCAGCGACTACTGGGGGCTTCTGGTTCTGCCGCCGGACCGGCTCCCCGTTGGAGCGCGAGAGGGGGATTGGCTTCAGGCGGTTGCGGGGCTGGAGATGACCGGCCAGTGGCAGGGGGCGTTAAGCGGGTATGGTGCGGCTCTGCAGCGCTGGCCAAAGAGTTTTGCCGCCTGGATGGGACTTGGCAACAGCCGTTACAGCCTGTACGA